>CAZLHC010000005.1:0-17152 GCA_964559265.1 uncultured Paludibacter sp.
AGTTGGCACAAGTCAGTTCGATACCTTTTTTCAGGTATTCAACATTGGTTACGAACAAATCATCACCTACAAGCTGGCATTTGTCACCAATTTTTTCGGTAAGCAGTTTCCAACCATCCCAATCGCCTTCACCCATACCATCTTCGATAGAATCGATAGGATACTTTGCGATCAGTTCGGCCAGGTATTCAACCTGTTCGGCCGATGTACGTTTTTTGCCGTTAGGACCTTCGAATTTCGAATAATCGTAAATACCGTTTTTGTAGAATTCAGAAGCAGCACAGTCGAGACCAATCATTACATCCACACCTGGTTTGTAACCGGCTAATTCAACTGCTTTCAGGATGGATTCCAACGCATCTTCGGTACCACCGGCAAGGTTCGGAGCAAAACCACCTTCGTCGCCTACAGCAGTGCTGAGATTACGATCGTGCAATACTTTTTTCAACGAGTGGAAAACTTCGGCACCCATACGCAGACCTTCGCGGAAAGAAGGAGCGCCCACCGGGCGAATCATGAATTCCTGGAAAGCGATAGGAGCATCGGAATGCGAACCACCGTTGATGATGTTCATCATCGGTACAGGAAGCGTGAAAGCGTTGGTTCCACCAATGTAACGATACAAAGGCAATCCTAAGTATTCAGCAGCAGCTTTAGCAACTGCCAGCGAAACACCCAAAATAGCATTAGCACCCAGTTTCGATTTGGTTTTAGTACCATCCAGGGCGATCATCAGTTTGTCGATAGCACGTTGCTGCATAGCATCCATACCTACCAAAGCAGGAGCGATTACGTCGTTTACGTTAGCAACAGCTTTCAACACACCTTTACCAAGATAGCGGCCTTTGTCGCCGTCGCGCAATTCAATAGCTTCGTTTTCACCGGTTGAGGCACCCGATGGAACGGCAGCACGGCCCATTACACCCGATTCCAACAACACATCTACTTCTACAGTAGGATTACCACGCGAGTCAAGTACTTCGCGGGCAACGATTTTTTCAATTTTACTCATGTCTGATGATTATGAAAATTAATAAATAGTTTCTCGTTTTCAACTTAATTTCAGTTTCCCGAAACCGGCCACAAAGGTACAAAAAAAGCAGTAAACCTCAAAAACAATACTCCTTAAATATTCACATCATAAGGGGGTAAAAAACTCTGCTTTCCCACATCGGGGACATAAATAAATCTCAAACGTCTCCTTATTTTCGAAAGCCTCAAAGATACTTCCCAGAACTCCATAATTGACACCTTCGTGGAAACGAAAAACACCGGTATATACCATTTTCACACCGGAACACCGTAAACAAGTAATTTTTCTGCGACCATCCGGCTCATCCTCCGGGCCAAAATCGATTATTTTCTGATCTACAAAACTATAATTACAATTCCAACAAATTTCAAAATTATCTTCTACTTCAGAAGCACAGTTTGGACAGTTCATTATTTATTATTTATTTTAAAATTAATTTGCTGATACCAGTTGAATAATTTCTTACGAATCATTTCCAATTTTTCGATTGGCTCCATAAAGGTCGGGTCTTTTAAATCGATTTGTGTAGCATCCTCAATACCAGCCTGCATCGGATAAAGCAATAAAAATCCATGTTCGGGAAGTGAAGTCCCAAGCAAATACGGAATTTTTTGCATGTAAGGATGATAGGATGGTTTATCGCGGCGACTCATCACCACGAGTAAATTATCGTTGGGCTGAAGCGTTTTCAACAAGGTAGGAAGATACTCCCAGCCTGCAAATTCGCGAAATTCAGACTTTACCGGATGTTTAGCATGTATCGATCGGATTACCTGCAGGGTAGTGTTGGAGGCATAAAATTCGAGTTGAGCACCGGTATTTCGCGAAAGATTCCACAACTTCAACAACCAAAACAAGAACCCCAACTCTTTTTCGGCATGCTCAGGGACAATAATCCGATGGCGTTGTACCGATTGTAGCGGAACTACACCCGGGCGTACAATAAACGTGGAAGTATTGCATTTTGAAAGCACCCCATCGAGCAAATAACCGGTAAACGAATCGGATTCTTCTTTCCGGATATGAAAGCCAAGTATCAGGTCGGTTATCGCATTTTCCTTTACAACAGCCGAAATTCCGTTGGCAATGTTTAGATCATATCGCAACAGGCTTTGCAAATGCATTCCTCCGTCTTGCGCAAGTTTTTTACCCTTGTCAAACATCACCTGCACCCCGGCTTCTTGCGACGGTACCGACTGCTGGTTATCCATTACATTCAGCGCAAAGAGCTGATTACGATTTACCGAGCTGAGCAACATAGCCGTACGGATATGATTTTCGACCGATGCCGGATTACTTATCGGAATCAAAAAACGCTCTTTTATTTCTTTTGTAGTTTCCCGGCTGGGATCTATTTCCTGCATAGCAATATTCTTTGCACCCTTTTGAGCTTCAAATGTTGCTATTGTGCAAGTCACTAAAATCATCAGAATCGTACCGTTCAACACACTATCGTTGAGCAAACGAATCGGGTCGCCGTTATCGGTATATCCAACTATAATATTGTATCCTACCAACACAGCTGCTAAAGTTGCCGCAGCCTGTGCATTGCTTAAGCCAAAAATTATCCGGCGTTCGTCAACAGTGAGTCTGAATGTTTTTTGAGTCAGCCAGGCTGCAATGTATTTCGCGACATTAGCAACCACAATCATAACACCTGCCACCACCAGCGTATCCACATCTTTGTAAAACGCACGGTAATCGATAAGCATCCCGACACTTATCAGAAAAAAAGGGATAAAAATGGCATTCCCTACAAAATCAACCCTGTTCATCAACGGAGAAGTATTCGGTATGAGTCTGTTCAACGAAAGTCCGGTCATAAAGGCACCAATAATCGCCTCTATTCCTGCAATTTCGGCGAGCACTGCTCCTAAAAAAACCATCGTCAGCACAAACACATACTGACCAACATTATCGTTGTATCGTTTAAAAAACCATTTACCAATCAGCGGAAATACGAGCATCACTATTAGTCCGAACAGGATCAGTTCGCCCACCATTCTGATCCAGAACAGAGTATTCACTTCACCCTGGGTTGAAGCAACTATAACTGCCAGTACCAGCAACGCCAGGGTATCGGTAATCAGGGTTCCACCGGCGCTGATACTTACCGCCCTGTTTTTGGCAACCCCCAGTTTGCTGATGATAGGATATGCGATGAGGGTATGCGAAGCAAACATACTGGCCAGCAATACCGAAGTTGCTAACGAAAATTTGAGCACATATAAACCTGCAACAATTCCGAGTATCATAGGAACAATGAAGGTGTACATCCCGAATACCAAACTTTTTTTACTGTTTTTTCTAAAGTCTTTCAGGTCGATTTCCAGGCCTGCCAAAAACATGATGTACAGCAATCCGGCTGTACCGGAGAGAATAATGCTACTATCGCGTTCCATCAGGTTAAATCCGAACGGACCAATAATGGCTCCGGCTATTATAAGCCCCAGTAAATGAGGGATTTTCAACTTATTCAATATCAGTGGTGCAAAAAGAATGATGATCAGTATGATCAGAAACTTCATCACCGGATCGGTAAGTGGAAGTGTAAAATCGAGTATAGTTAACAGCGTCATTGTTATCGGGGTATAAGAATTCGTCAAAATTACAATAAATTTCGGAAACAAGCATTGGGGGCGGTTGCATGTTGGAACGAAAACACTAATTCAGGCTACGAAGTTTTGAACACATCAACAAAATGTATATTTTTGTATTCTTCATATCAATTATTAATAACACACCATGAAAAAAACACCTTTTATCACTGTGGTATTGGCGGGAGCTTTTGTACTAAGTGCTATTGCACAGCAAAACACCACTCCTGCAAAACAAGAAAAACCCGGACCGGCCTACATGAGTAACTATGAGCAGGTAATGAACCGAACAGCCTGGTGGCGGCACGACCGGTTTGGGATGTTTATCCATTTCGGGGCTTATGCTGTGCCCGGTCGGGGCGAATGGGTTAAATCGAATGAGCGTATTACTACCGAAGCGTATCAAAAGTATATTGATGCTTTCAATCCTGTGGATTTCGACGCTCGCAAGTGGGCACGTTTGGCTAAGGCTGCCGGTATGAAATACGCCGTAATGACCTCCAAACACCACGATGGCTATTGCCTGTTCGACAGCAAACTTACCGATTATAAACTATCGCCCCGTTTTCAGGGGCGCGACCTGGTACGCGAATTTCTGGACGCTTTCAGGGCCGAAGGTATTAAAGTTGGATTATACTACTCCATTATCGACTGGCATCACCCCGATTATCCTAACGTTGGTAATCATCCGCAACGCGACGATAAGGAATATTCTAAACGTAAATTCAATTGGGATAATTATTTAAAATACATGCACGGTCAGGTGGAAGAGTTGGTAACTCAGTATGGTAAGCTCGACATCATGTGGTTCGATTATTCGTTTGAAAGCTATAGTGGCGAAAAATGGAAAGCCAACGAACTGGTAGAAATGGTACGCAGGCATCAACCGGGAATTATTCTCGACAACCGGCTGGAACTTCACGATGGCACAGCAAACCGCAGCCGTACGGTTTCGAAACTGGGCGACTTTGAAACACCGGAACAAGGTGTGCCTGATGTACCACTTACCGACAAATTTGGGAATCCGATCCCCTGGGAAACCTGTCTTACGTTGAACGATCATTGGGGATATTCCGAATTCGACGATGATTGGAAATCGTCGGAGCTGGTGATTCACACGCTGGTGAACTGTGTAAGCAAAGACGGGAACCTGCTGTTGAATGTGGGTCCGGACGCTCGTGGTAATATCCCTGAAGAATCGGTGAAAATCCTGAAAGAAGTTGGCCAATGGATGTCGACAAACCACGAAAGCATTTACGGTTGCGGAAAAGCAAACCTGGCTAAGCCCGACTGGGGGCGCTACACTCAAAAAGGAAACACCCTTTACGCCCATTGGCTTTACCCTAATGTAGGATATATTAATGCCCGGGGAATTAGCGACAAATCGGTAAAAGGAATATGGTACGAATACAGTGGTGCCGAGCTCAACTATTTCCCAACCTGGTGGGGAAACACCGGAGAAGGAAATCTTTTCATTGATGTGCGCCGTACCGAAAAGCCTGTAAAATACGACACCGTACTGAAAATTGTGCTGAAATAATCAATTCTATTCGGAGGTTCCATTTTCCACCGGCACAACAAAGGTGAAAGTGGAACCTTCGTTTACTTTTGTTTCAACGTAAATATTCGCATTCAGAGCTTCAGCAATTTTTTTACTCAGGGCTAAACCTATTCCCACACCACCATATACCCGGGTCAGCGATTCGTCAGCCTGTCGGAAAAAGTCAAAAATTATATCGAGCTTGTTTTCAGGTATTCCTATTCCTGAGTCTGCAACAGCAATCGACAAAAGCAAATCATCCGACAAGCTCACCTTTATACGTACAAATCCGTTGGAAGTGAACTTAACCGCGTTTCGAATCAACTGTGTTACAGCCTGAATCACTTTCGGTTTATCGATGACAATAACTTTTGATTCCAACCCGGGCTCTACCTCCACGCTGGTTTCAAGAAACTCGAGTTTACCTGAAACCTGCACTATTTCGTGAAGACTCTCGTTCAACAAACGGATAATCTGACCAATCTCCACCTTGTTTCTACGAAGTAGCACAGGCGAATGCTCTACCATCGCCATTTGGAAAATATCTTCAATTAAAGCAAAAAGTTCATTTCCACTCTTATTAATTTGCTTCGCAAAATCGACGATAGATTCATCCTGTGTCAACTTTGGAATAATTTCGCTAAAACCAATAATTTGATTAAGTGGAGTACGAAGCTCATGGCTCATAGTTGCCAGAAAAGCCGATTTCAGACGATTACTTTCTTCGGCCTTTTCTTTAGCTAAGCGCAACTCTTCGAGTGTTTCGATACGTGATGTGATATCTTCTTTCACTCCAACAAAATGTTCGACACTCCCCATTTCGTTGAAAATTGGCGAGATACTGACACTTTCCCAAAGCACCTCACCCGCCTTGGTACGGTTTTTCAGCTCACCCTGCCAGGTCTTTCCGTTGGCTAACACCTCCCACATTTGTTGGTAAAACGCCTTCGAATGATAGCCCGATTGCAGAATCCGGGGATTTTGTCCTACCGCCTCCTCGAAGCTATAACCAGTGCGTTGTTCAAAAATTGGATTTACATACTCGATGGATGCATTTGCATCGGTAAGCACAATACTCACCGGGCTTTGCTCCACCGCACGCGAAAGCAACACATTGCGCTCCATCAGTTTTTTACGTTCCGTGACATCCCGAACAGCCACAATACGCATTTCTTCCCCTTGATATACAACATTTTTAGCTTCCAATTCGGCAGGAAAAACGGTTCCATCTTTTCGGCGAATAGTAATTTCGTAGGGTAGATGAATGCGTTGAGCTACATTTTCGACAACCCTCATTCGATCTTCTACTAATGGGATCAGCTCCAGCAGGTCCATACCTTCAATTTCGACTCTCTCGTACCCCAACATCTCCAAAAACGATGCGTTGCAATCCAGCAAACGTACATCTTTGTGTATCAGAATACCCTCAAATGTTAATCCCGACAACATCCGGTACCGGTGTTCGCTGGCCCGGAGATCTTTTAAAGCACGGTGATAATCGGTTACATCCTTAAATATCAAATAAATGTACTTCGATTTAGTATTCGTAAGCAAATGAACATCAAAATGCGAATTCCGGTATTTCAAATCGTATTTTAAAGATAATGGAGATCCATCGGTTAAGCGATGTAATACTGTACGAATCTCATCCAGAGCTTCACCTTCAAAAAAATATTCAATCAGTTCGTTAAGTGATTTACCGGAAAAAAACGTTTTGGGTTGTTCGAATATCTCACAAAACCGACGATTGATTTCACATACAATCAGCTGATGGTCGATCATCAGAATAGCATCGGGTGAATCGTGAACGATTAACTCAAAAGAATTATCGGAATTGAACGATTGCATATATATATATACAAGCTGAAATATTGTTAAGAACACAAAGATATACTAAATCTATAAAAAAACAAGCACTAAACTCGTTATAGATCAGGATTCCTGATTCTACAAAAAGCAACACTTCAGAATATTGAGAAAAAATAGAACAGATAACAATTTCAGTCCTTTACACATCCATTTCCACCACAGTAACCCCTGCTCCTCCAAACTGAACATGTTCATCGCGAAAACTTTTCACTCCATTGACCGTAGCAAGGTATTGCCGGATTATCTGACGCAAGGCACCCGTACCGGTACCATGCAGTAAGCGCACACTACTTACTCCTACCATCAGCGCATCGTCGATAAAATAAGTTACAGCCTGCAGTGCTTCATCGGCCCGCATTCCACGCAAATCGATTTCAGAACTAAAATTCAGTTTACGACTACGAACTTCTTCAGTAACAGTTGATTGAGCATACACCTGCTTCTTTTCCTTTTTTAATTGATTATTGCTCACCAGCTCCAACCGATTGATTTTTACGGTCGACTTAAGACTCCCGAAGGCTACTGTTGCCAATTTATCCTGAACCTCGAGAACAATCCCGGTAGCAGTCTGGTCTTTCAGGCGCACCGCCATCCCTGTAACCAGTTGAAGGGTTTGTGCCAGTTTTGGCTGCTTTTCGACCGGCTTCACTTTATTTAACCGGGCAGTTTGGCTGGTATCGCCCAACGATTTCTTTTTCTCATTGGAGGTGCCGGTACGGTTGAACTCTTCGGTGGTGGAGCTATCGATATCGATAGAAGCCAATCGCTCGCGAAACGACTGTAATTCACCGCGTACTTCTTTGGTTTTTTCTTTTTCGGCCTGGGCCTCTTTTATGTGACGAATTGTATTTTCGATACGAGCATTGGCTTCGGCCAATAATTGCTGGGCTTCTGTTTTTGCCTTATTTGTAATTTCTTTACGCTGACGGTTAATATCGGCCATATCGGCCTCGTACCGGGCTTCCAGTTCTTCCAGTCGTTTTTCTTTTTGCCTGATCTGCTGACGTTTTTTCTCCCAGTAACGCTTGTCGCGCACAATATCCTGCAGGTGTTTGTCGTAATCGAGATGCTCAGCGCCCACTTTTTCGGCAGCTTCGGCAATCAAATCTTCCGGCAGACCAATTTTTCGGGCAATTTCGATAGCAAACGACGAACCTGGATTGCCAATCTCCAGCATAAACAAGGGTTGCAGGTGTTGGCGGTCGTACAGCATCGCGCCATTCACAATTCCTTCGGCATCCTCGGCAAAATGCTTTAAATTAGTATAGTGGGTAGTAATTACCCCAAAAGCTTTATTACGATTGAAACGATCCAGGGTGGCTTCGGCGATTGCACCTCCTATCATCGGCTCGGTTCCCGTCCCGAATTCATCAATCAGAATCAGCGTTGAATCAGTACTGTAGCGCACAAAATACTTCATATTGGTAAGATGTGAACTATAGGTCGAAAGATCGTTTTCGATGGATTGTTCGTCGCCGATATCAATAAAAATGCGCGAGAAAATTCCGCAGCGACTGTCGGGATGCACAGGAATCAGTAATCCACATTGCAGCATATACTGCAACAACACCACCGTTTTCAGGCACACCGATTTCCCGCCCGCATTCGGACCAGAAATCAGCAGTATGCGCTGTTTTTCGTTCAATTCGATATCGAGCGGCACCACTTGTTTGCCCTGTTTTTCGAGCGACAACAACAAGAGCGGATGCACCGCCTGTCGCCATTCAAGTTGACATACCGGATCGGTTTTGGGTTTGATGGCATTTATTTTCAGAGCCAGCAAGGCCTTGGAGCGCAGAAAATCAATTTCTCCCAGAAAATATTGCGAATCAATAATCGATTCAGTATACGGGCGAACAAAAACCGTAAATTCGGAAAGAATACGAATAATCTCCCTACGTTCCTCCCCTTCCAGCTCGCGGATGCGGTTGTTGGCCTCCACCACCTGTGCCGGCTCAATATACACCGTTTTTCCACTGGCCGACTCATCGTGCACAATCCCCGAAAGTTTCCGTTTAATGGCCGGAGAAACCGGTATTACCAGCCGCCCCTCGCGCAGGGTGGGAGTCACATCCTTTTCCACATACCCATCGGCCTGCGCCTGACGCAGAATCTGATTGAGCGAACGCGAAACCGACGATTGTACCTGAATCATCTGGCGGCGAATAGAGGCTAGTTCGTGAGAGGCATTATCTTTTATCTTTCCGAATTTGTCCAGAATCGAATCGATACGCCTCAGAATATCCGGAAACAGCTCTACGCCCTGAATCAGTTCATGCAAGCGGGGAAACTGTTCTGCATCTTTTTTGGCAATAAAATCGACCACCCGCCGCACCGCTTCCAGGGCCCTTTTCAGCTCAAATACTTCCTGTTCGTCGAGAAACAAACCCTCCACCCTGATACGCGAAAGCCCTTCGCGCAGGTCGAAAAAATCGCCAACGGGAAGGGTTTCATTCGCATCGGACAACAAGCGAAGCAGCTCATCGGTTTGGCTGATATGCAGTTGTACTTTATCGTAATCGGACGAAAAGCGGATTTCACCTACTTTATCTTTCCCGAGGGTGGATATGCAGTAATTGAGCAATAAGGTTCGGATACTGCTGAAATCTATTTTCGTTTCAAAATTGGACGGGTATAGCATAGTGCATTGTTACGTAAAAACGCTGGCAAAGATACGAAGAAAAACTGATTCTGTTTTTTGAAACATCACAAGCGCCCTCCACTTACTATGATTCGACGAATCCACATTCCAAATCACCAGCTCATTGCGCAGCAACCGGATTCTATCAGTCCTTCTTCCAGAGCTTGTTCATCGCCTCCAGGGTTTTGCCTTTGGTTTCGGGCACCATCTTCCAGATGAAAACGGCAGCCAAAATACCCATAACGCCATATACCCAATATGAGAAACCATGATTGAACTGATTCACCAGCGCTTCATTTTTATTCATCATCGGGAAGGTCCACGAAACCAGGAAGTTGGAAACCCACTGTGCAGCCACTGCGATCGACATTACGCTCGAGCGAACCGAATTCGGGAAGATTTCGGCCAGCATTACCCAGCAAACCGGTCCCCACGACATCGCAAAACCAGCGGTGTACATCAGCATGAAAAATAATTTAACACCCCCCGACCAGCTTCCGGCAAAACCGGTTCCGAGTCCGGCCATAGCCACTGCCATCACCAAAGCTCCGATAATCAGCAAGGGCCGACGACCAAATTTATCAACCGTAAGAATAGCCAACACCGTAAACGAAAGATTAATCACCCCTACGATAATGGTTTGTAGAAGAGCAGTATCGGTACCCGAACCCATTGATTTGAAAATTTCAGGAGCATAGTACAACACCACATTGATACCTACAAATTGCTGGAAAGCAGATAATAAAACACCTACGGCAATGATTTTAAACCCAAACGAACGAATGGGGGCAATGAGGGCGATCGCAAAACTACCGATGAGCGAAATTTCGAACGCATTGGAGTTGCCGGCATATTTCAGTCCGATAAAAGCAGCAGAGAACAACAAGATCCAGGTTACCAGAAACTGATAATAAGGCTTGAGCGATTGGGTGGCGTCGAGGTCGAGACTCCGCTGAATATCATCAATTTCAACATCAGCTTCCTTCGAACCCACCAGTTTCACCAGGATGGTACGCGCTTTATCTTTTTTGGCGTTCATTACCAACCAGCGGGGAGTTTCGGGAACCACAAACAAGAAGACAAGAAACAGTGTAGCCGGAATAATTTCAGAGGCAAACATCCAGCGCCAGCCAATGGTATCGAGCCAGCTACCGTCGCCCTGCAGCGAAATGGCATAGTTTACGAAATACACCACCAGCATTCCGAAAATAATAGCAAACTGATTCCACGAAACCAGCGCCCCCCGTTGCTGGTGCGGAGCTACTTCGGCAATGTACATAGGCGATACCATGGAAGCCATCCCCACACCAATGCCCCCGATAATGCGATAAAAAATAAACAGACTGGCAAACGTATGATCGCCACTACCCGGCATACCCAGGAACATTTCGGGCCAGGCCGAACCGATAGCCGAGAGGAGGAAAAGCACCGCTGCTACCTGCAACGACGGTTTGCGGCCAAATTTCTGGCTAACGAAACCGGCAATTGAAGCGCCAATCACGCAACCAATCAGTGCACTGCTGACAATAAAACCTTCCATGGCATTGGCCAGGTCGGGCGACAGGCCCATTGGGTCGACAAAAAACGTACGAAGCGAACTTACGGTACCCGAAATTACGGCGGTATCGTAGCCGAAAAGCAAACCACCCAGGGTGGCCACGAGTGTAATACCCGTGAGGTAAAGAGCATTTTTAGTACTTGACATGTTGTTGATGGTTGTTGAAAAAAGGATAGTAGTTTTTAAAACAAGTGAAAGTGGAGGAAGGAAAATTTCCCCCACTCCACTTTTATACTCCTGCTGAAGTCAATCTCTTAGTTGTCAGAAAAAAAAATGACTTACCCGTTTAAATATACATATTTACTATGGCTTCGTAGAGTTCCTGTTTGCCACTGATTTGTGCAGGCTCCTCCGCTTTTGCAACAGCAAGCGCACGCAGATCTTCCAGGGTCAGTTTACCTTCTTCGAAGTCTTTGCCTTTACCGGCATCAAACGAAGCATAGCGATCTTTCAACATCGTTGGGATAGGCGATTCTTCCAGAATACCGGCAGCAGCTTCGAGGGCACGGGCAAAGGCATCCATACCTGCGATATGAGCAATGAAGATATCTTCGAGATCGGTAGAATTACGACGCGGTTTTGCATCGAAATTAGTACCACCGCCCTGCAAACCACCGCCTTTGAGAATCACCAGCATAGCCTGGGTAAGCTCGTTAAGGTCGATCGGGAACTGGTCGGTATCCCAACCATTCTGATAATCACCCCGGTTGGCATCCATCGAACCCAGCATGCCGGCATCAACCGCGCATTGAAGATCGTGCTCAAAGGTATGTCCGGCGAGAGTAGCGTGGTTTACTTCGATATTCAATTTAAAATCCTGATCCAGACCATGGTGACGAAGGAAACCAATAACAGTTTCAGCATCCACATCGTACTGATGTTTGGTAGGTTCCATGGGTTTCGGTTCGATAAGGAAATTACCTTTAAAACCTTTGGAGCGACCATAATCGCGTGCAATTTTAAGCATCGTGGCCAGGTGTTCCTTTTCGCGTTTCATGTCGGTATTGAGCAGGCTCATATAGCCTTCGCGACCACCCCAGAACACATAGTTTTCGCCACCCAGTTCGATGGTAGCATCGATGGCATTTTTAATTTGAGTAGCCGCGCGGGTTACAACATCGAAATCGGGATTGGTAGCAGCACCGTTCATGTAGCGTTTGTGAGAGAAAACATTGGCAGTACCCCACAATAGTTTGATACCCGTTTCAGCCTGTTTTTGTTTAGCATACGCAACGATCGCTTTCAGACGGGCTTCGTATTCTTCAATCGAATCACCTTCATCAACCAGGTCGATATCGTGAAAGCAATAGAAACCAATTCCAATTTTCTGCATGAATTCAAAACCGGCATCCAGTTTATCTTTGGCAGCCTGAACCGGATCGGCATCCTGTTTCCAGGGAAATGATTTCGTAGGACCTCCAAACGGATCATCGGATTCGCTGCAGAGGGTGTGCCACCAAGCCATGGAGAACCGGAACCAGTCCTTCATTTTGCGACCATACACTACTTTTTCGGCATCATAATAGCGGAAAGCCATTGGGTTTTTGCTTTCCTTTCCTTCAAATTTAATTTTTTGCACCGATGGAAAATACACCTTGTTACTCATAATTATTAATTGTTAATTGTTAATTGTTAATTATTAATTAGCGAAGCGAAACGCCCCGTTAGTGAAGCGAAGCGAAACGCTAATTAGCGAAGTGCGAAACACGTAGCGCAAACCGCTCATACGCCTCCCTCGTCGCCTCCAGCTCCGATGGCTCCGGCCTTACCACCGCCACTTTCGTAAGGGTAGCAAAAGCTTCTGCCGCATCTTTATAAATTCCTGCACCTATACCTGCGCCCCGGGCTGCACCTACCGAACCATCGGTATTGTACAGTTCGATGGTAGCTCCGGTGATATTGGCCAATGTCTGACGGAAAATAGGACTCAGGAACAAATTGGCATGTCCGGCACGAATGGTTTTCATTTCAATGCCCATCTGGTTCATAATATCCATCCCGTACTTAAACGAAAAAGCAATTCCTTCGTGGGCAGCACGAATCAGGTGCGCTTTACTGTGTTGCAGGAAGTTAATTCCATGAACTGAACAACCCGGCTCTGCATTCCCCAGCACCCGCTCGGCGCCATTTCCAAAGGGAATTATCGTTACCCCTTCGCTTCCAACCGGCACGGCAGCTGCCAATTCGTTCATGTCGGCATAACTGATACCCTCGGGAGCTACATTATTTTTAATCCAGGTATTCAGGATAGCTGTACCGTTGATACACAGCAACACTCCTACCCGTTTGGCATCTGATTGATGATTTACGTGAGCAAATGAATTTACCCGCGATTGCGGATCGTAATTCGAATCGGCATTCACACCATATACGACTCCCGAAGTTCCGGCAGTTGCAGCTACTTCACCCGGATTCAGCACATTGAGCGACAACGCGTTATTGGGCTGATCGCCCGCACGGTAAGTCACCGGTGTTCCTGCAGCCAATCCAAGTTCTTCAGCAACCGCTGCAGTAAGAGTACCCTGCATGCCAAAGGTGGGCACCAGTTCAGGAATCAACGAGGTATCAAACCCAAAATAATCCATCAGAAAAGCAGCCGGTGCTTCCTGTTGAAAATCCCAGGCAATTCCTTCCGACAATCCGGAAGCGGTGGTACAGGCTTTACCCGTCAAGCGCATAGCGATGTAGTCACCGGGAAGCATAAAGTATTTTACCTTTTTGAACAGCTCCGGTTCATTTTCTTTTACCCAGGCTAGTTTTGCCAGCGTGAAATTGCCCGGCGAATTCAACAAATGCGATAAACATTTTTCTTCTCCCAGTTCTTTCATCGCTTTTTCGCCATAGGGAACTGCGCGACTGTCGCACCAGATAATCGAATCGCGCAACACCTGCATCGATTCATCGACCAATACCAATCCGTGCATCTGGTACGAAATACCAATGGCTCCGATTTCCTGTGGTTGTACACCCGATTGGGTCATCACCGATTGGGTAACCGCTTTCAGGCTGAGCCACCAGGTGGCAGGATCCTGTTCGGCCCAACCAGCTTTCAGCGATTTAATCTGCATCTCCGCGCGGGGATAAAAATCGGTGGCCACACAGGCTCCTGTGCGGGCATCAACCAAACTGGCTTTAACCGATGAACTACCTAAATCAAATCCGAGTAAAAACATTTTTTTTAATTGTTAATTATCAATTATTAATTATCAATGAATGTGGCTTTGTATACTTCATCTATTTTCAATCAGCAAATAACAATTTACAATTAATAATTAATAATTAATAATTGAACTTCCTGTCAAACTTATAAAGTCTCGCTGCCCGGTGTGCCACGTTTTTTTCAGTCTCATCGAGCATAACCACAAAGGGCCATTGTGCTACTTTCTTCTGAAAATTACGAACATCCGACCGGGTTTGATGTACCACATCGTACAGGGTTCGCAACTGACTGATGGTAAACTTACGTGGCAGTAATTCAAACAAGGCATGTGGATTCAAATCAGTATTCCTACGAATATGCTCCAGACCTTTCAGTATTATATCTTTGTGGTCGAATGCCAGGTTCATATCTTTCACCAGCTTCACATCGTACCATTTTACTTTCGACACTTCCGAAGCAAACTGCAATTTCCGGTCGATTTTTATCAGAGCTACATAGGCCACTGTCACAATCCGGCCAATCTTCAGTTGCGTCGTCTTTTCGAGCCAAAGCACATCCCGCGGATTACTCGTTCGCGATGGATTACCAAAACTTTGAAACTGACTCAAATAAATGTTCTTCATTCCGGTGAGATCGTTTAAAATGCGTGTTGCCGCATCATCCAGGTCTTCTTCTTCCAAAATAATACTCCCCGGCAGTTTCTTGTCGTTGAACTCCGTGTTGTGCTCGGTGATGTTACGCTCCAGTAACAACACCTTCAACTGCTCGCCATCGAACCCGAATACGACACAATCGACCGACACATGAGGATTATAAACTTGATCCGACATAGCTTTTAATTGAATTACGGCACAAAAATAGAAACTTTTCTGAAATAAATAATGCATTTTTTTTATGTTATAAAACACATTATCAATGTTTTATATATTGTATATTGTACAATATCTTCAACATTTATTATTGTTTTATATACAATAAGTAAAATTCCTGCTTTTTTCAAAACTACTGAAAACAAACCAGTTGCCCCCCCGGCAGTATAGAAGAACAAACTCGCCCACCTACAATATCAAAGCAGGAGAGTTGTGCATTTGACAGATAAAATTTACTTTTGTATAAAATATTTTTCCATGCAATTAAACGACTTTCAATATCCGTTTTTCATCGGAATTGCCGGAACCGGCATGAGTGCTATTGCTCAATACCTGGCTGGCGTGGGTAAAACAGTTAGTGGCAGCGATCGCTACTTTACGCCCGACACGCCCAACGAAACCCGTGAAAAGCTGGAAGCGGATGGTATTTCCTGCTTTTTGCAGGACGGAAGCGGAATTACCGGCCTCACCGATCTGGTGGTGGTTTCCACGGCTATTGAAGATACGGTATACGAAGTAAAAAAAGCGAAGGAAATGGGTATACCGATTCTGAAACGCTCGGATGTGCTGGCCCTGATTTCGGAAAGCAAGAAAACGATTGCCGTGGGTGGAACTTCCGGTAAAAGTACGGTCTCGGCCATGATTTTTGATGTACTGGAGTACGCCGGACTGCAACCTTCCATCATCAGTGGCGCCGGACTTACCACGCTGATTAAACGGAATAAAATCGGGAACGCAATTGCAGGTAAAGGTGAATGGCTGGTAATTGAGGCCGACGAGAGCGATGGTTCGATTGTGAAATACCATCCGGAGATTGGTCTGTTACTCAATATCGACAAAGATCATCAGGAAATTGACGAATTGATGCGTTTATTTGGCGAATTTCGTGCTCACACCAAAACCCGTTTTATTACCAACCAAAGCAATCCGCTGGCCGCCCGGCTTTCGGTCGACAGCCGGAACGATTTCGGGGTCGAGGACAACCAGATTGGGGCAGAGGGCAACCAAATTGAGGCGGAGGACAACCAGATTGAGGGGGAGGACAACCAGGTTGCGACCAGGGAAATCGAAAGTGCTGAACACCAACCAACTACCGGCTTCATCGGCCGTAACTTCCGCCAGCAGGGCTTCTCCATCGAATTTGAGGTCGCAACCACAGCATTCAAAATGAATGCTCCCGGCAAGCACTCGATGGAAAATGCACTGGCCACGCTGGCTGTAGTACAAACTCTGGGTGTTAGCCCTCAGCAATGTGCCGAAGCGTTGTCCCGCTACGAAGGTATTTACCGCCGTCATCAGCTTATTACCCAACGCGACGGCATAGTAATCATCGACGATTACGCCCACAACCCGGCGAAATGTGCGGCATCTATCAGGGCCTGTCAGCCCATAGCTCCTAAAGTAATTGCCTGGTTTCAACCACATGGTTATGGCCCTACCCGATTTTTACGTGCCGATTTTGTTGTAGAAATTGCGCAGGCACTCCGACCGGACGATGAAATCTGGATGAGTGAAATTTTTTATGCAGGAGGCACAGCCGTCAAAGATATTTCGGCAGCCGACCTCATCAACGATTTAAAGGAGAAAGGAGCAACCGCTTTTTTTGAAGAAAACAAAGAAATGCTGGCTGCCACCCTTCGCTCCCGGATTCAGTCGCCTTGCGTCATCTTACTGATGGGTGCACGCGACCCGGGACTGGAAGCCTTTGCAAAGCGATTTACGAAGCAGCTTTTTGAATAAACGGTTAATCTTCCAGCGTGGTAATATCGACAACCGGCTTGGGCAGATTCATGCTGCTGATTTCTTGCTTACAGGCATTCACCATATCGGCAGTCATGGTATAGGTATACTTGCCATAATCGTTCATTTCAAATTCTCCGACATA
>CAZLHC010000005.1:17252-102960 GCA_964559265.1 uncultured Paludibacter sp.
GAAGTGGTGACGTACAGGGTAACGATATTATTACTTACTTCGCCCAAACCGCCCCAGTTCAGGTACGGACTTAACTGATGCACATGTCCCACTTCATGACTAAAGCCCCAGCAGGGATCGCCACTGATTACCTTGTCGGGATTAGTCACCATACCCATCGCATAGCCCGGCTGAGTGCCCATGTAAGCAACTCCATCGCCATCGCGGAACATGTAGTAGTTGTAGTTAACACGCGCCAGAATTCGATTTTCGGGTACGCGGTTGTATTTCTCGAGACCGATAAACCGATGCTGACGATACACCAGCGAGTCGTAATTACTGATGAGGTCGGTACCCCGCTCGTAAGCATATTTTTTGAGTGCTTCCACCGGATAGGCAATCTGAATATGACGGCCGCGGGCGTCGAGCACAGGATATACCGCATTGTCGATCAGCTTTTTCCAGTCCTCATTGCTATTGTTGCGTATATCGAAACAGCCGTTAACCATCCCATTTACAAAGTGAACTTTCAGAGGCTTTTCCTTTTCAGGTTCATCGGAATAATAACTGATATACACCAGTCCATCCCAATCGGTCACTTCAATTTCGTTGACCCCGTTTTTCAGCGGAAAGGTTTTTTTAATGATCCCCCAACCATTCGGATCTTTGGTAGTATCCATGCCTTCGGGAGCACGTCGGTTCCAGTTTGGAAGCCACAGTTCCACTTTTTTCCCTTCAGCGATATTTTCCACCATCACCAGGTGCTTGCCTTTAGGGAGATAAATACCGGTAATATTTTCGTAATTACTATAGCCGTTGCCGATGCGGAGCTGTTTGCCCAACATAGAAGGACTTAAAAATGCCTTGTATTCAGCCACCCGGTAATTAGTTTGATACGTACCTGCTTTAAGAGCGGTAGCCAGAGTTCTCAGGCGCTCATCTTTAATTTTTTTGATGGCGGCATTGCTCACGTTTTTCTTAAGTCTGTCGGCAAGAGGAGATTCGAATACTTTTAAATCCTTGTTGATTGATGCAGACGTTTGTTGTGCATACACAGGATACGAAAGCAGTAATACGACTGCCAGCGTTTGCAAAATGTGTTTAACGGTTTTCATGTTAGCTATGCGAATTGAAATTGAGATTCATTTCCGCAAAGATATAAATAATACTAGATTTAATAGTAAATTTATTTAATAAAAGACAGCTAATTTTCCGAATATATTTTTTTTGATTAACTAAAACATGTCGATACACCACTCATAATCAGCCCATAAAGCAAACACGAACAATTGAAAATTAACAAAATTAATCACACCCCAAACGCTTTCCACAGCGGTTCATCCTCCGGCACCGGAGCTTCCACAACGATTACCTGATTGGAAACCGGATGAATAAACTCCACCCGGCGGGCATGGAGACTAATGCCCCCGTTGGGATTGGAGCGGGAAAAACCGTATTTAAGGTCACCTTTGATAGGACAACCGATTTTTGCAAGCTGGCAACGAATCTGGTGGTGACGACCTGTTTCCAGCTCTACTTCCAGCAAATTATACCGGTCGGAATGCGCCAGCAAGCGGTACGAAAGAGTTGCTTCTTTCGAATCGCGCACCGGTTTATCGTAAGCATAGGATTTATTTTGCTTTTCGTTGCGCACCAGGTGATGAGTGATTCGCGCTTCGGTCGGTGAGGGCGTTTCCTTTATGATGGCCCAGTAAATCTTTTTAACCTGATGAGTACGAAAGAGTTCGTTCATCCGCGTCAGCGCTTTGGAAGTACGTGCAAACACAACGACACCACTTACCGGGCGATCGAGTCGGTGGGTTACCCCCAAAAACACCTCGCCCGGTTTATTGTATTTCGCTTTAATGTACCGTTTCACCACCTCAGATAGCGGTTCGTCGCCGGTTTTGTCGCCCTGCACAATCTCCGACGACGACTTATTCACCACAATCAGGTGATTATCTTCGTACAAAACAGTCATTTATCCGTTTTTAGAAATCTTTTTAGTAAGCCAGAAGAACAGCGATAAAACTACACCAACAATAGCTGCCAGTGCCATTCCTTTCAGCTCCACCGAACCCAGGTGGACCGTAGCACCACCTACCCCTACAACAAAAGTAACTGCACCCAGTACCATGTTCCGGTTATCGCTGAAATCCACTTTTTGCTCCACAAACATCCGGAAACCCTGTACCGCAATTACTCCGTAGAGCAACATGGTAATACCGCCCATTACCGCAGTAGGGATAGTAGAAATGGCAGCCGAGACTTTACCAATAAACGAGAAGGCAATAGCCAGTATCGCAGCACCGCGAATAACCCATACCGAATATACCCGGGTAAGCGCCATCACCCCAATATTTTCGCCATAGGTAGTGTTGGGAGGCGAACCGGCAAAACCCGAAACCACATTACTAATCCCATCGCCCAGCAAGGAGCGGTGCAGGCCGGGCTTTTTCATCAGGTCCTCGCCGGTAATTTTTCCGGTAACAATCAGGTGACTGATGTGTTCGGCCAACACCACAATACAGGCAGGAGCAATAATCAGAATCGCATTCGGATCATACACCGGAGCACTGAACGTAGGCAAAGCCAGCCAACTTGCTTCCATAATGCGGGTAGTATCCACCATTCCCATAAAAAGAGCAAGAATATACCCCACTACCACGGCAAACAAGATGGGAATAATCTGCATAAAACCACGAAACATTACCGAACCGACAATCCCGACCAGCAAGGTGAACATCGAAACAATTACGGTATTGCTATCGGGTGTAAACGGAGCTACCACCGAACCCGCCTGTGTTGGCCAGGGAGCAAGACCCGATTGCTGAACCGCCACCGGAGCAAGTTCGAGTCCGATAATGGCCACAACCGCACCCATTACGGCAGGCGGCATCACCACATCAATCCAGCGAATGCCCCATTTTTTCACTACAAACGAGATGGCAATAAAGAATAAACCGAAGAAAATAAAACCCGATTGAGCATGGCTAAAGCCGCCATGTTGGGTGGAAATAAGAATGATTGGCGAAATAAATGCAAAGCTGGAACCCAGGTAGGCAGGAATACCCCCTTTGGTAATCCAGGTATATATAAGTGTTCCGATACCATTCATCAGCAACGCGATGGCAGGATCGACGCCCACAAGAATCGGGACCAGGATAGTGGCCCCGAACATGGCGGTGAGGTGTTGAATACTTAAAGGTAAACTCTGCATCAAAGGCAGTTTCTCGTGAATTCCAATGGTTCTTTTTTCCATATAATATTAATTTGAACGTTGACGTACAACTTCATACAGCAACACACCGGTTGCTACGGAAACATTGAGCGAACCAATGGTTCCCAGCATAGGGATTTTCACCAGCTCGTGGCATTGGCGCAGGTGTTCGGGGGCAATTCCCTCATCTTCTGAACCCATTACGATGGCTACCGGTTCGGTCATCGTAACCGAAGTATAGGTATCGGCGCCCTTTTCGGTAGCCGCTACGAGTTTTATACCCGATGCAGAAAGAAACTTCAGTGCATTGGAAATATTTTCTTCGCGGCATATCGGAATTTTCATCAGCGCACCGGCCGAAGTTTTTACCGCATCGGCATTCAGCGCGGCACCCCCTTTTACCGGAACTACGATGGCGTCGACTCCCGCACATTCGCAACTACGGGCAATAGCACCAAAATTGCGGACATCGGTAATGGCATCGAGCACCACAATAAATGGAGTGCGACCTTCCTCGTAAATTCCCGGAATAATATCTTCGATATGCTGATAACTCACCGGAGCAATAAAGGCAATGACCCCCTGGTGATTTTTCATCGTAATTTTGTTCAGCTTTTCAATCGGAACCTTTTGAACCGGCACATTCAGCCCTTCGAGGCGTTTGTACAAGTCGCGCGAAAGTTCGCTGGTCATATCCCTGCGCAACAGAATTTTATCAATTTCCTTACCGGCATCGATCGCTTCAATCAGCGCCCGGATGCCAAAAATCATGTCCTTTTCAGGACGAGCTTTGTTTTTGTAATGTGGTACCATACTGGAGTATAAATTTATAGCCTTATAAAAAAAGGCGCACAAAGATACGAGAAATTTTAGAAATGTAAAGAATTACAGAATTGATAACAGCGGATAATTGCAATCAGAAAAAAACGCACGGCCCCAATCCACCTAACAATTCACAATTAATAATTTACAATTAAAAAACACTATATTTGCACTCCTTTTTCAAGGTTCAACATTATTATACATTTTCACATGAATTATATTGGCGAAATCGCAGCCATCGGTGTGGCAGTTTGCTGGACCATGAGCGCCTTGTTTTTCGAAAAAGCCGGCCGGCAAATCGGTTCGCTTTCGGTAAACATTATCCGACTGGTGTGGGCTTTTGTGTTGCTGGGGTTAACTTTGCTGGTAACCAAACAAATGTTTATCCCTACCGACGCTACTGCAGAGCAGTGGTTCTGGCTCGGATTATCGGGAGTGGTCGGACTGTTTCTCGGCGATTTATTCCTGTTTAAATCCTATCTGATCATCGGCTCCCGGACTTCAACCCTCATTATGAGTGCGGTGCCCATGCTTACTGCTACCATCGGCTGGTTTTTCCTCGACGAAATCCTTGAACCGATGAGCATACTGGCGATCGTAGTGAGCATTAGCGGAATTGTGATAGCAATTGCCGACAAACGCCTGAAAATTAACGCTCCTAAAAAGGGACTGCTGTATGCCTTCGGTGGTGCAATGGGACAAGCTATCGGACTTATTCTCAGCAAAAAAGGACTGGGCGATTACGATGCTATTGCCGCGACACAAATCCGCATCTTCTTCGGGCTAATTAGCTTTATAATTCTGATTACAGCTATGCGCAGATGGCCATCAATATTTTCAGCATTGAAACATAAAAAAGGAGTCGAATCGGTATCAATTGGCGCCTTCTTCGGACCATTTGTGGGCATAACCCTTTCACTGTTTGCCATCCAGCATACCCAAACCGGTATAGCATCCACCTTCATGGCATTGGTGCCGGTACTCATCATTGTACCTTCGGCTATCATGTTTAAGGAAAAAATCACTCCTCACCATGTTATCGGAGCAATTATCAGTATTATTGGTGTCAGCTTGTTTTTCTTCTGAAAGATAATAAAGACCAAGGTTTTTCGTTTAGCTCAAAGTGTTTATTTTATTTCTTTGCCAATGAACCGTTTCGTACTCAGTATTCTCTCGCTTTTCATTACATGGATGGTTACAGCCACCCCCCAACCTGTGGAAGGCCGGTTCAGGGTGTATGGGTATGTGATCGATCCATCGAACCGGGGAATTGAAATGGCAAATGTATATTTTGAAGATATTCAGATTGGTACAACCACGAATCCCAACGGATATTACGAACTGAGTGCTCCGGTGCAGGACTCTGTAGTTGTGGTTTACTCAATGGTTGGCTATAAAACCATTCGTCATACCTTGTATCCACGGCAGGCAGTAATTCAGATTTCGGTCGAACTGCAACCCACCAGCCAGGAAATGCAGGACCTGGAAGTAGTGGCCCAGCGTCGGCAAACTTCCACCATGACCTATATCGACCCTTCAAAATACAGACTAATGCCCAATGCATCGGGCAATTTTGAGTCGCTGCTCATTACCTTTGCGGGCGTAACCTCCAACAACGAACTGAGTTCGCAATACAATGTGCGTGGAGGTAGTTACGACGAAAACCTGGTGTACGTAAATGGAATTGAAGTATATCGCCCGTTGTTGGTACGTTCGGGACAACAGGAAGGCCTGAGTTTTATCAATCAGGACATGGTTGAAAAGGTAGGATTCTCATCGGGTGCATTTAATGCCGAATTTGGCGATAAAATGTCGTCGGTACTCGATATTACCTATAAAAAACCACAAAAAACAGAGACATCGGCTTCGGTGAGTTTACTGGGTGCCACCGCCTATCTGGGAACTACCGGCAAGCGGTTCACCCAATTGCATGGCGTGCGGTACAAAACATCTTCGTATTTGTTGGGCACTCTGGATACGAAAGGCGAATACGATCCGTCGTTTGTCGATTACCAGGGCTATTTCACCTACCAGCTGAACGACCAATCGGAGTTAACACTATTGACCAATCTCTCGCAGAACAAGTTTAATTTCAGGCCACAAACGCGTTCGACCAATTTCGGAACGTACAACATGGGCCGAAATCTTACTGTTTATTTCGAAGGACAGGAAGAGGATGTATTTCGTACCGGATTCGGAGCGTTGAGTTACCATTACCGTCCGCAGCAAAATGTACGGCTGAGTCTGATGGCTTCGGCATTTCAGACCAACGAAAGCGAAAATTTCGATATCCTGGGAGAGTATATCCTGAGTGAAGTAAAAATGGATTTGAAAGAAGCCAACCGCGAAGGAGCCACACTGGGCATCGGCAAATACCAGGAACATGCCCGTAATCAGCTCAATGCCACGGTAGCCGACCTAACCCATTCGGGCGAATTCAACTCCCTGAATCACAAGTTGAAATGGGGAGCGTCGTTGAAGCGCGAGATTATACGCGACCGCATTAATGAATGGGAATGGCGCGATTCGGCCGGTTATTCGTTGCCCTACAATAATAAGGAAGTGAACCTGTATTATACTATGAAATCGAACAACCGGCTCGACAGCTGGCGCACTACTGCTTATGTGCAGGATACCTGGAAATGGCGCGACAGCAAAGGAAGTTATACCTTTACCGGAGGAATTCGTTCGCATTTCTGGACCTTTAACAAAGAACTGATTGTTAGCCCACGGGCTTCGATTGCTTATGTGCCCTACTGGAAAAAAGATTTCAGCTTCCGGTTTGCTACGGGGGTGTATTACCAGGCACCGTTTTACAAAGAAATTCGCGATACCCTGAGCGATGCAGCGGGAAATGTTCAAATTAAGCTCAACGAAAACATCCAATCGCAACGTTCCCTGCAATTTGTGTTAGGAGGCGATCATTATTTCAGGGCATTCGGGAGGCCGTTTAAATTTACCACGGAGGCTTACCTGAAACTGGCCGACCGGGTAATTGTGTACGATATTGAGAATGTTCAAATTACCTACTCGGGCGAAAATAATGCAAAAGCGTACACTGCCGGAGTCGATTTTAAACTATTCGGAGAACTGGTACCCGGTACCGATTCGTGGATCAACTTCTCGCTGATGAATTCGAAAGAAGACATTATCGGCGATAGTTATATCCGCAACACCTACGACGACAAGCGCACCATTACCGGCACCGAAGTGGTGAGCCCGGGATGGGTATCGCGCCCCAACGAGCAACGTTATGCATTTTCGATGATGTTTCAGGATTACCTTCCCAACAACCCCGATTATAAAGTTCAGCTCAAATTTATCTATTCCGATGGATTGCCTTTTGGTCCGCCCCGCAATAATTTGTTCCGGGGAGCCTTTCGTGCACCGGCCTACAAGCGGGTGGATATCGGAGGATCGCGGGTGTTGGTGCGCGGCAACAACCAATGGCTCAATAAAGCATGGCTGAGCGGGGTCGAGAGCATTTGGCTCAACCTGGAAGTGCTCAATCTTCTCGATTTTAAAAATGTGAATTCCTATTATTGGGTCACCGATATCTACGGACAGCAACTAGCAGTTCCGAATTATCTCACATCGCGGCAATTTAATATCAGATTGATAGTAGATTTTAAATAAAATCACTAATTTTGCACGCAAATTAAGTAAACACATGCCTCATACCTCACAACGCGGGGATGCAATGCCCCTCTCCCCTATTCGTAAATTAGTACCGCTGGCCGATAAAGCCAAAGCACGCGGCATCAAAGTATATCACCTCAACATCGGTCAGCCCGATTTGAAAACCCCACAAGTAGCGCTGGATGCACTACACAATATCGATCGTGAAATTCTCGAATACAGTCCGAGCGATGGTATAAAAAGCTTACGCACCAAACTTGCAGGATACTACCACCGTTTTAATATCGACGTTACCGAGGAAGATATCATCATCACCACCGGTGGATCAGAAGCCGTGAATTTTGCATTTATGAGCTGCCTCGATCCGGGCGACGAAATCATTGTTCCCGAGCCTGCATACGCCAACTACACCGCCTTTGCCATTGCTGCCGGAGCCGTTATCAAACCCGTATTTTCGAGCATCGAAGAAGGGTTTGCCCTCCCTCCCATTCAGAAATTTGAGGAACTGATTACTCCACGCACCAAAGGAATTCTGATTTGCAACCCGAATAACCCTACCGGCTACCTGTATACCCGTTCGGAAATGAACCAAATCCGCGACCTGGTACGCAAACACGATCTGTACTTATTCTCGGATGAAGTATACCGTGAATTTTGTTATACCGGAGCACCTTATATTTCGGCCTTTCACCTGGATGGAATTGAAGAAAATGTGGTGCTGGTCGATTCGGTATCCAAACGCTACAGCGAATGCGGTATTCGTATCGGCGCATTAGTAACCAAAAACAAAGCCGTCCGTCAGAATGTAATGAAATTTTGCCAGGCTCGCCTGAGTCCACCATTGTTAGGACAAATAGTAGCCGAAGCCTCTATCGACACCCCTCAGGAATACATGCTCGAGATGTATAACGAATATGTGGAACGCCGTAAATACCTTATCGACGGGCTCAACCGAATCCCCGGTGTATATTCGCCCATCCCCATGGGAGCCTTTTACACGGTAGCCCGCCTGCCGGTCGACGACACCGATCGGTTCTGCTCCTGGTTACTTTCCGACTTCGAATACAATGGCGAAACCATTATGATGGCTCCTGCCTCCGGATTTTATACCACTCCGGGCATCGGCCGCGATGAAGTTCGTATTGCCTATGTGCTCGACAAGGAAGATTTAAAAAAAGCATTGGTAGTATTGCAAAAAGCGTTGGAAGTGTATCCGGGGCGAAAACAGTAAATCATGAATGTAGAATACTTCATTGCCAAACGCATTCACTTCAGGCAGGACAGGAAAAACGTTTCCCGTCCTGCTGTGCGTATTGCGATTATCGGAATCGCGATAGGGTTGGCAGTGATGTTGCTCGCAATCAGTATCGTATTTGGTTTTAAACAAGAAATCAGAAACAAAACCATAGGATTCGGCGGGCATATTCAGCTCACCAATTTCGACTCCAACAATTCCTACGAAATGTTGCCGGTGAGCCTTTCCGATAGTCTGCTCGATTCGCTCCGGTCCATCCCGGGCGTCAGCACCGTATCGGCCTTTGCCACCAAACCAGGCATTATCAAAACAGCCAATGCTTTTCAGGGCATTGTACTAAAAGGCATAGGTACCGATTTTGATGGCAGTTTCTTCAAAAACAATATTACCGAAGGCGAATTTATTGAACCCGGCGATACCTTGCGCAACGAAGCGGTGATATCGCAACACATGGCAAAAGCATTTCAGCTAAAAACCGGCGATAGCTTTTACACCTATTTCATTCAGGATCAGGTTCGGGCCCGGCGATTTACAGTGAAGGGAATTTATTCGACCAATTTTATTGAGTACGATAAACTCTTTATACTTACCGATATCAGGCAATTGCAACAACTAAGTGGCTGGGCTGCCAACGAGGTAGGAGGATACGAACTAAGGATAGCCGATTTCGGGCAGTTAGAAGCCATCAACGACGAGGTATATTCGATCACCTCTCCGATTGTTCTCGACGATGGCAGTTCGTATTTTACACGTACCATCCGCGACATCAACCCACAGATATTTGCCTGGCTCGATCTTCTCGACGTAAACGTATGGGTAATTTTAGCCCTGATGTTGGCGGTGGCAGGTTTTAATATGATCTCCGGCTTGTTAATATTGATTTTAGAGCGTACCTCCATGATTGGGATACTTAAATCGATAGGCACTACCAACTGGTCGGTTCGACGCATTTTTCTTTACCATTCACTTTTCTTAATTGGAAAAGGGATGATGTGGGGAAATATTGTCGGATTAGCACTTATAACCCTCCAATATTTCACCGGCATCATCCCCTTAGATCCCGAAGCCTATTATGTAAGCACGGTACCTGTGCTTTACAACTGGCCTCTGTTTATCTTACTGAATGCAGGCACTTTACTGGCCTCCATAGCAATGATGATTGGCCCGTCGTACCTTATAACCAAGATACTCCCGGCCAAAATCATCCGTTACGAGTGATTAATGATTCACACTCGCAATCGCATCTTTTTCAATATCTTTAAAATACTTATAGGTATTTACTTTTAGCTCATCGCAGGCAGCCTCGTCGCATACAATAATTGCTTTCGGATGTAATTGAAGTGCACTGATGGTCCACATGTGGTTCACCCCTTCTTCGATACCATGACGAAGAGCGCGGGCTTTGTTATGTCCATTCACTATAATAAGCACTTCTTTGGCAGCCATTACGGTACCAACGCCTACGGTAAGGGCCATTTTAGGCACCAGATTTACATCGTGATCGAAGAAACGGGAGTTAACGATAATGGTATCCTGAGTAAGCGATTTCAGACGGGTTTTTGAATTAAGCGACGAAGCCGGCTCATTGAAAGCAATATGGCCATCGGCTCCAATTCCGCCCATAAACAAATCGATGCCTCCGTACGATTCAATTTTAGCTTCATAAGCAGCACATTCAGCATCCAGGTCAGCTGCAATCCCATTCAGAATATTCGCATTTTCGGGAAGAATGTCGATATGACTGAAAAAATTGGTCCACATAAATGTATAATAACTCTGTTCGTGATCGCGTGGAATTCCTACGTATTCGTCCATGTTGAAGGTAACAACGTTCTTAAAAGACACCTTACCAGCCTGGTACAATTCAATAAGAGCGCGGTAGGTTCCCATCGGAGTGGAGCCGGTTGGCAGTCCGAGAACAAAAGGTTTTTCGGCAGTAGGCTTAGCCTCGTTGATTTTTTCGGCAATGTGATTTGCCGTCCATTTAGAAATTAACGCATAATCGTTGTGGATAATTACTCTCATGTCATGAATTTTTTAGTTTAACGGCGCAAATTTACAACTTATTAAGGACTTAAACGAATTTCGCGCGATAAACCATGCTTAGTTTTTACAATTATCTTTGTAGTCCCGTCAGTTTGAACCTCTGTGCTGAAGTAATCTGACTCCGGTAGGTTCCAGTATCCTTGAATGGTAAGGGTAATTATACTTTCTTTCGATGGTGAATCAATCCACGAACGAGCATAAATACTTCGTTCGGTCCGCTTACCCGAGGTATCGTATTCTTCATCGGCGGGACCATCGTAGAATCGCAGATCGGGATCAGCCACACTCAGCACCAGCTCGTTTTTCGAAGTTTCACGTACCATAACCATACAGGGTTTCGATACTTCGCTAATTACGCCCGCGGATTGCCCGGCCTCAAAAAACACAAAAGCTGAAGTACGTGTTGCATAGTCGTAAACTGCATGTAACAGCGAATCGCGGGCGATCAGCCGGTAAACTTTCGATTGGTGCAAATTGCGTCGCAACGATTTTAGCTGAACGGCAGTGGGCTGCACAGCCACCATGTATTCATAGGTATCCGACACCGTCGCTTTTTCGCCATGATTGATATACGCTACTGAAAATGGATGTTGAGTCGGCTCATCGGTTTCTTCGTGTAAGGAATGTTGAACCGAACGACGGAAGTCAATCACCGCATCGCGTACAAAAAAATAATTACCTAATCCATCGGCTACTTCTGCACGCGATTGGCGAAGGGAGGTTTGAAATGGAAGCTGTTTAATCGTTTTATTATTGAGTTGCGGGAAGGCATTTTCGATGGTTGCATCGACCTGAAAGAGGGTGGTATGCACTTCACTACCGGCTAAAGCCGACCGAATTCCCGTTCCGAGGGCAATAATCCGGTTATCAAAAAAGAAATAGGATTTCCGGGCCCGCAGCGAGCCGTTGTATTTATCGTGTTCGTGAAGTTTCATCGCGTACACTCCGTTTGTACCCTCCAGCGACACGCCTCCTGCAAACGCTTCATCCGACAACAGCATTTCTTCAAAGCCGGAGTTTTCGTCCACATTACGAATGTCGGCTTTTAAGTCCGGCATGGGTAACTCGGCAGCGGTGGTACCCGGAAAATGGTTCCAGTCCCAGCCTTCCTGTCGAAATCCGGAACCGGCATTGGAAACCGGGTTTCCGGATGTAAGTAATTGCAACTGCCCGTGAGTGAGGTAGCGTCCGTAATGATTAGCACCGATATACGATTCGGTAGCCCAGAGATAACGGCTATGCCCCATTGCGGTAGCCATCCAGCCATCACGGCGGTGCACTGTGAGCGACGAATACGGGAACACCCGGTTTCCCTGTGGATGTTCTTCAGCACGAATACCTGAAGAATGCAGGGTGTGTACTTCCGGAACCGATTTTTCATCGGTAAACGGGTTAAGTTCTGTTGATGCCCTTCCTCTGGCCAGACGAAGATAGGCAGCTGTTAAGTCGCTGTCGATGGAGTCGCGCCCATTGGGTGAACCGGCCAGCGCCAAACGGGCAAATTGTGCAGGAACGATGCGCCCTTTCCCATCGGGGTGACGGCCTGACAGCGACAGCGGCCAATGAAGTAAATTGCTGTAAAAGCGCATCGACAACAGAGCCTGCTTCAATATTTCATGTCCTACGGAAGCCAGTGCGAAGGAAGTACGACTGAGTATCCAGGCCGTATTCACGGCCCCGGTTAGTCCACCTACCGCGTAGGCCGGATAATTGTGGCGGTGATGAAACATCGTGCCATCCACCTTAAAAGTACCCTGTGTGCCGTCGGAATACAGCAAACCATTATCCACCCAGCGAACCAGTGCACGTAAGTAGCGAACCTTTTCGGGCGATTCGGGCAGCATTAGTACCGAAGCCATGCGCCCCGATAAGGAGGTATTGAACGCATCTACATCCATTCCTTTCACCAGCGGTGTTTGCTTCACTTCTCCCGTTCCGGCAAACCATTCCATAGCCTGCTGAACTTCCGGTTGAAGTCCGGCACCGGACAGTACATCTTTCATCAGCAACATGGCCGGATAGTACTGACGCATGGAGTAGCCCAGGTGGTGAAGGGTACCCATAGCACTTCCGGCACGAAAACCCTGATCGAGCATATGTCGGGTGAGATTTACGTACATGGTTGCCAGCTCCTTTTTGATAGCTGCTTCGTTGGTGATATTCCAGGCTATAGCCAGATCGTACAACAAATCGTTGTACGATGCCAACCCCGAGGGTGTTGCAAATAACTCATTATACCGCGGAGCACCCAGTTTTTGATACGTTTCGCCGTAGCGTTCGAAGAATACAGGCAAACCGGCAATACGACCTTCGGCATTGTATCGAATCTGGTACTGCGAAAATCGTTTACGAAGTGATGCTATTGGTTTGGGCTTAGCTCCGTTTTTAACCAGCGACAGAAACCGTTCTTCTACCGTTTGCAGGTCATTTCGTTCGCTTACACTCAGACTTACAGGCAAAGGAATATCAAATTCCTGATTCCACGACTCCAGCAAAATAAGCCAGTGACTGGAGGTACCCTGATTGATAAAAGGCGCCTGGAAATCGGCGGTATGATGCCTCACATCCTGCAACGACGAAAGCAGTAAATGATCCAGAAACAGTCTTCCCTGCCGCGCACCTTCTATCCTGATTCTCAACTCATCCATGCCTTTTTCCGGCTTGCCCTGCATATCACGATCGAAGGCCACCCAGGCTCCACTCCACCCCTTAAAATCCAATCCATAATCGAACCAGGAACAGCGCCGACCAGCTTTGAGAAACTCAAACTTCAGACGGGCATTACGCAACGATTCGGGCAAATACAACCAGAACACGAACGTGGAAACTGCGTTATCTTCCGTATTTTCGGATGCAAACATATAATCGATCGGCGTACGGATGATCAGTTCGGCGCTATCGCTACTCCACTTCCACTCCAGACTTTTCGATCCATGTTTATAATGTAGTCCGGAATTGCTCAGGAATGAATTAGCACCCGCTACCGCCGGCAGAACCGATTCTTCGAACGACAAAATGGTAGGATGCGTGAATTCCTGTGCCTTGGTAAGGACGAAGAACAGCATCAACACACCGGCAAGCCAGTACTTCATAAGATAGCACATTTAAAAGTGAGAAGATACGAAATTACCTCCTGTATCAGATTATCTCCGGTACAGGAGGATTGTATCCTTAAATTTTAGTTTTTTTCGATTTTTTGCTTACGAACCAACGCTTCAAGAAAATAATAATCGGCATAATTCAACGGCACATCTATTTCATGTCCGTGTGGTATACTCCCAACCGAGTGCATTAACAAGAAATGCTGGTTGGTACCAACGATGGCACGGTAAGCAGGCGACGACAAAGAAGCCACAATTTTATCGGCTGTTTCTTTGAATCCCGCTTGTTTATAGGTACTTAATTCGTACAAGGCCGAAGCAATAATAGCAGCAGCCGAAGCATCACGTGGCTCGTTAGGGATATTCGGTGCATCGAAATCCCAATAGGGCACCAAATCGGCAGGCATATTCGGATGGTTTACCAGGTAGTTATAAATATTTTCAGCCATTTTCAGATAGCGTTCGTCACGGGTTTCGCGGTAGCAAACCGTGTAGCCATAAATTGCCCAGGCTTGTCCGCGTGCCCATGCCGATTCGTTGGCATAACCCTGCGCGGTTTCCCGGCTGCGTACACCCCCTTTTATTTTATCATAATCCACTACGTGGAAACTGCTGAAATCGTCGCGGAAATGGTGCGCCATGGTAACATCGGCATGGCTTACAGCCATTTTGTAAAACGACGAATCGCCACTGATACGCGTAGCTTCGAAAAACAATTCCAGGTTCATCATGTTATCGATGATTACCGGGCACATCCAGCCCCGTTTTCCCTGCCAACCACGATCCTCGTCCCACGACTGAATAACACCCGGAACAGGGTGATAACGGGTTGCCAGAGAGCGGGCAGCCTCCATCATGACCGATTTATAGGCTGTATCGCCGGTTACGCGCAAGGCGTTTCCGTAACTGCAATTAATCATAAAACCAACATCATGATGCCAGGTCAGGTACTTGGCCGAGTCGAGGTGTTCGGTGTACTTCACTCCCAGGGTTTTCCATTTTTCGTCACCGGTCAGATCGTACATATACCACATGGTACCCGCGAAAAAACCACTGGTCCAGTCGTCGATGGGTACATAGTGAATTTTATCGTTTTTGATGGTACGGGGAATCAACACCTTACCACTTTTTTCGATTAATTCGGTCTGAAAGCCGATTTGTTGTTCGGCCACCTGAATAGTTTCCTGTATTGGATCGGATGCAGGCGATTGGTCAGACGAAGCGCAGGAAACTAAGAATCCTGCCATTGCCAGATAGATAAACGTCTTGAGTTTCATTGTGAACATGTTTATTGTTGTAGTTTTAAAATTTTTGTTTTTCCGTTGGAAGCAACTAATTGCACAAAATAAATACCCGGAGTAAGATGTGGTAAAGTAAGCTGCTGATCCGTCGAATGTAAGGTTCGTTGCAGCACAGCTTTACCATCCGAAGAAATCACTTTTAGATAAAGCTCCCGGATAGAAGGATCGTTGAGTTGCACCGACAAGTTTTTCCGGTGGTTCGACACCGAAATCCAATCGTCAGCATCAGGTTGGTTGATGTTGGTATAACCCGCTGGCTTGAGGGTAAAATATACCGGTTCGCCCTGTTGAAAAGTGAGGGTAAGCTGAGTTTGACCCGCTTCGGGTGGATATATTTTCACACCGGCTGTTTCGTTAAGTAAATACCATTCGCCCCCAAGGGTCAGGGTAGTTTGCGAAGTTGAGGCTTTCCAACCATACAAAGCATCGGTCACAGGCTTCAAATTTGGATTAGAGGCTGCAAAATATTGTAAGCCGGTTGCGGCATCGGGCCGGTGCATAAGCAGGTGCTCGGCAGTTGAGGATTTCACTATTCCAACCGGAATATTAAACTGTGCGGCAAAGAAGCTGTAAGCCGTGGTTTGCGTGGGAAGGTACCGAACGGCATGCAGGGTAGATGATTGTGATACAACCTGATACACTTCGGACGGGTTGGATGCCAATTGCAGCATTCGCTCAGGAGTTGCGGCAGGCACAACTACAAAATGATGACTTTTTCCGGTAGGTTTAACGCCATGATTAAGATAAGCCTTAGCTGCGGTTGCCGAAGTTACAGGTGATGCTGCATCGGTTCCGGTTTCATAGGGAGTTTTTTGTGTTCCATACAAAACCTTTAATTCATCGTGTCCTTTAGGAAGAAAATAACCGGTTCCCTGTGGAGAAATCAACCAGTTATCCTGTGTTGCCAAAAGAGTTGCAGAATAGGCTGAAGTTACTTCATTGCCATTCACATTCAGCGCTTTACTTTGCGACGAAATCAGATTCTGGAATAAATTTGTAGCAGTTATCATGGTGGTTGAATAGGTGCCAGACGAACTAATATTCGACCCCAAACTGATAATTAAATCATCGAAAGCGACCATGGTTTTCTTGAATAGCAGGTTGGTGGGCACAAATTTCTGACTTCCCCAGTTATCGATCTGATCAAAATCGGTGGCAAACATTCCGCAATCGCCCCAGGCCAGAGCTCCCGAAAAGTTTTTGGTTTTGGTATATTGATCAAACCGGTCGGATGTTGTTTTATTGGGCATCATATCGGTCCAGTTGGTATAATGCACTGTAGTGGTTCCGGGTATAACATTCCAATCCCAGCCTCCTCCGTTGGAGCTTCCCGGATATCCACTGTTGGCCTGCGTTCCCCTATAGGTAATATCCAGGGCACCATGACTTTGGTATCGTCCAAAACGGTTTTCGCCGCTGTAAATCTCGGCTCCCCAGAATTTCGTGGTAGGTGCCCTCATGGTAGCAACCCAGTTGTCTTTTCTGAAAATAGCTGCCGGACTGTAATTAAACTGATGGAAACCATCGTACGAAACTGCGGGCACATCGTATTTAGGGGTATCAAAAAAATAATTGTAGGCAGCAGCAAGTTCGGCATCAATTCCGGTACCCAGAATAGCACCACCTGCCACTATAAGTTGTTCCATCAAAGTGCGACTGAAAAACACCTGAATTCCGGAAGCAAAAGGATTGCGACCTGCTAAGGCATTTGAATAATGGCGCGAGTTGGCAAGATCCTTTGTAGCCATCGTGTACTTGGCAATCACGGCTTTGCGAAAACGCCGGTAGGCATCCTGATTCATCGCAAAAGAAGTCCCTGCCAGGTTAATCACTGTTTCGGCCCAGGTTTGGTACGAATACATATAATTGTTGTAATGCGTACCGTGATGAAAACCGGTCCCATCGGGTTTCAGAATATCATTTCCACCGGGTGTATAGTCGGTATTCCGGTCGATAAACCGTTTAACCGCTTTCATTTCGCGCACAGCCTGTGCATCGTCGGATTGAAACAACGCGATAGTCACCATATAGGGCAGGTACAAATACACCACATCCGAATTCAGGTTCGCCAGATAGGTAGCTTGCGATTCGTACACCATTCCGTAATAGCTAATCCAACGGGCTAATTTCAACACTTCTGTTTTCTGATCTTGTGTACAGGCAGGAAGTACATTCAGCAACCGGGTGGGGATATTTCGCGAAGCAGTATAATCATTGGATTTAATCAAAAAATTAGCCCCTTCACCGAAACCTTGTTCCAACAAGTGGTCGAGAAAATTTCGGAATATCGTTAAAGTCGCCGTATCTTTCAATCCTTCGGCTGCCAATATTTCAAGGCGGGTAACATAATCGGTTACCGTTGCCGAAGTAAGCGCTGCTGCCGACGTTGGAATTATAGCCCCCGAAACAGTACCATCCTCGTTGCGGGTGATCGACATGCCAGCTACAAAATTTTTAGCACTTACCAGGTTAGCAAAAGTCCCCGCAGTAGGAACAGTCCGATATTTCACCCGAAGCGCTTCCAAATCGGCCAGTTCCAGAGCTGTAGGATCTTGCAACGCAATATCAACCGGGTTGGCAAAAAGATTTAGCTGATCGTTATTTGTTTTAAAAAACTGACGATCCAGCAACCACTGACTACCGGTAATACGTACCGATGCAGTGGGCTGGTTGAATTTCACTTCATCGAAATAAATCGAACGCATTCCTGCGCTGGCCGGTTTCAAAGTGATCCGTACCGAAGTAACCGAAAACGATACATTAGAGCTATACTCCGTATAAGCCCGGTTGAATTCGCGCCAGCCTTTATAATTCAATAAATAATTAGCAGTTCGTCGTACCACAGCTTGCGAAAGAAATTCTACCACCAGCGTATCGTTGGTTTGCCCGGGAGTATAAAGCTGCAAAAACGCCGAATTACCGGTAGAAGCTGTAAATGCAGGTACAGTTACGTTCAATACCGAAGTCCCGGAAGTAGTCCAGCAAAGGCTTTTAGTGCCTTCCTTCCAATGCCGGTCGGATATCGTCAATGTACCTTGTACCGGCGACCATTCCGAAGGAACAGCATCCTGCTCGAAAAGAAAAGTTTGAGCAACCAGGTTTGCTGAAATAAAAAACAACAAGAGTAGTGCAACTGCCTTATGAGCTATATAATTTCCGGCTGTAAACCTCATTACAATAAAAAATCTATCGGGTACGTATTTCATCCTACTACTAATTTAAAAATTTGATGGCTTTCATCGGGTATGGTAGCCACAACAACATATACCTGAGGTGCAAGTGTAAACACCTTTTCTTCCGAAAAAAAAGACTGTCGACTCACCAACTGACCGTTGGTATGATATACAGCAATATCAATGGTGGAACCTGTAATCCTGAAACCATCGGTTATTGGCTGAAAACTCAGGGAGAATTCACTCGTTTTAAGCGAAGTGACTACCGGTTTAAGCGAAAACTCAACAGGTTGACCCAACAGACATTTAACAGTAAGCAAGGTAGTTGAATTTGTATTTTCAAGCTGAATTCTGTCATCGGAATCGTGCAATTCCCAGTTTCCATGCAGTTTCACCGTTTTAAAAACAGGATTCCCGGTAAGATAGGTTGGATCGCTGTTTTTTGTTTTTTCAGGAAAATTCAGCGATGGATCACACACACTCATTATCAACTGATTATCTGCCAACTGATACATCACCAGCGTTTCAGCTGCAATCTTTTGAATAACTCCTTCGGAAGGCATTAGCTCTTCGAAACTCACCCATGCCGAAATACCTGAAATAGAATCGTAAACGGCGTGTGCCGACTGATCGGACTGTATTACGCGGTAAGCGGGAGCCGTTGTCCATCGACGGGTTTCCACCGGCGTAGGTTTAAGCATAATCATGTACTCGTAAGCAGCCTGCGATGGAGCAATACCATGATGAATACGGGCTGTAAGAAAATTCCCCGAGGTTTCGGCCCTGGTTTTATTGTGTCGCGATTGTTGCTGTTTACCTTCCACAATTAATCGGTTTCCGGCTGCAACGCGGTATTGATTTCCGGTCATATCACTTACAAGTTGTACGGTAGCAGGTTGTACGTCGTGTGTAAAACCATCGGCCGACGAAAAATAACCATTGATCGATACCCTATCGGCCGACGAGTGAATGGCCTGTTGAAAAAGCGTAGTTTCAACCGGATACTGTGCGCGGGAAGTTTGAATTCCGGTACCCAGGCATATCAACCGTTTCCCGAAAGCAAAAACCGATTTCCTGGCTGTAAAGTCGACAGTGTAATTAGTCGTATTAATATCGTTATTCTCATTGAGTTTTATGGCAAAAACTCCTGATTGTTGCATCAACGACGAAGCTCCGGCAAAACGTTCGGGCGAACGGGCCATCAGGGTGCCTGTTTGCGGACTCTCGAGCAATGAAAGCGGTAACTGAACTGTGGTTGTCCCCGGAAGCTTGTTCCAGTCCCACCCATTTTCGGAAAAACGACTCGCAGCACGACTTACCGGATCACCGGCATTCAGAATTTCAACAGCTCCATGGCTCTGGTACCGTCCATATCGATTATCGGCGGTGTAAATCTCCGAGCCCCACACATCCTGGTTGTATCCTTTCATCGTTACCAGGGTAGTTCCTGTGCGATAAATACCCAGGGCAGCATGATTCATCACGAAAAATCCCTGCGGATTGGTATTATTAATAAGTCCTGCTGTGAGCGCACGTTGCAGTACTTCTGCTGTCATTGCACCTGAATGGGGATGCCTTCCCGACACTCCGATGGTCCAGTCATAGGTATTGGTGTAACGTTTCATCGCGTTCAGTGCCTGAGCCAGATTGGCAGTAGCCGGTTCGGAAAAGTGTATCCCTGAATTTCTTAAGGCCATCCACAAAGCTGTCAATCCTTCAAAACCTCCGATAGCGTAGGCCGGATAATGCCCCGCGTGATGAAATACCGAACCATCGGGTTTTAAACCACCCATATTCCCCGGAGTTGATAACAATGACGAAGATGTCCAGTCGACCAGTGCGGTTACTGCCCGGTAACGTTCGGTCTCGGATGGAATCATCAGCGCTGCCATTAATCGTTCGAGCAACAGGGTATTCCAGCAATCCACCACTCCGTCGCGACCAATTGCCAGGCTGGCTCTGGTTTCAGCCAGTCCGCTCCAAAATCCGAGCGCAGTTGCCACCTCCGGCAAGAGCCCTGACGATGCAAGCACTTCGCGCATCAGGTAAGAAGCAGCAAATATTTGCCGTGTTTCGTACCCGTAATGATGATTATTACCCATCGCGCTTCCCCACGCAAATCCCTGATCCAACGCATATTTCCAAAGCAGTATAAATCTATCTTCAGCCTGTTTGGATTTACTAAACAAGGCATCCTGCGCCATGCCCATCATCATCGTCCCCAGCTCGGCCAGCGAATGGTCGCTCGCTGTTTTATCGGGTTTTACCACCAGTGGTTTGCCGGTAAGAAATCCGTCGACCACCGAAAATGAAGATGCAGTAAACAGCGCATTAGCCGAATTAATCAACGAACTGTTGGCTACAGACGGCAATAAGCCAATCAGGTTGGTCGCAATTGTTTCCAGTTGTGCGCGCTGCTGTGCTGAGAGTGATTCGGGAGCAGTAGTTGCGTACCTTAGTTCACTCTCCCACTTCCACAACGAATTCCAATGCGTAATATACTTCTCTTCAGTATTATACGGCTGTTGAGCATCCGGAGCATTCTGGTAATTCACATCGGCTACAAACGAAAAACGATCGATAAACAGCCGGCCGCTATCTACTCCAGCGGGACTTATCAACCGCAGTTTCAGACCGGTGCGAACCGTTTTCGGGCCCTTCATAAACTTGCTTCCAATCCGACAAATACGCCAACCTGTAAAGTTCAATCCAAAATCAAACTCATACTGAACCCGATCGGAAGCATCGCGGTACTCCACCCGCAAAGGAGATGCAATAGCTTTTTCGTTGTAAACCCAAAAAATAACACCATCCCTGAAATTAGAATGCGACACGGCAAAATCGCAGATCAATATCGATGGAGCAGACCAGCTCCAGTTTAACGAATAACTTCCTTCTTTGCAGGGTGCTGTAACAGGGGCCACCGAACTGCCGGCATCGCCCACTCTGAATGGGTGCGACGAGCCGGGTTCGAAACCATACTGTTGTGCACTCAATGGCACAAACAGCATCATCATGCAAAAAAGAAAGATTCCCCTCATTGAAAAATTAATTATTGATTTTAACCCGAATAGTAACAACAGCCGAATCGCTGTGCAAATAATTTTGGTTGATGGCCTTGAATTTCACCAGGTAATCGCCCGGTTGAGTAAAAGTATGTTCATATCGATCGACACTTATAGCCATATTTTTCAATCCAACAACTGCTGAATTCTCCGTCATTCCCATTGGAACCCTCACCGGACGCGAAATCAACCAATCGTGATTGAGCGCGTTATTGGACGATGTACGGTTAATGGTAAGTTCGGCCGGTTTCTTTGTCGACCAAACTCCTGCTAACAGGGTATCGCGGTAAGCATCGTTCCGGTTGTTCATATCGAACGGTTTGAAACCCAGCGTTGCTGCCAAATAGGTTGATTCCACGGAATCATCGGAACTTAACCGGTTGGTAATTTTCAGATCGGATACTACCCAGGTAGGTTGCCAGTCGGGAACAACTGTTGGTTTGTAACGAAACGCCAGTACCAGGTCTTTTCCTCTGTATTCATCAAGCGAGAGGGTGGCAGCTTGCGTTTTATTGGTGGTAACCGGCAAATTGGATTCGGCTGTTATATCTTTCCACGAATGTGAAGCAATACTCACCGAATCTTTTGTAAAATCGGATAAAAGCAGCCCTTTAAATTCATCGGATACAAAAACGCTCAACGAATTGGCGACACTCGATCCCCACGCTGCCCGGGTCGAGAAGGTTAACTCCGGACTGGTGGGAACAAATCGCGTATACGAAAAATTGATAACATCGGGATCGCCGGTAAACAGGAATGTCACTTTGCTGCCTTTGGGAGCGGTTATCATAGTATCGCCTATTACCAAACCCGACGACTGCTCCGGTTCAACCGAAAAATCAACAGGCTGTTTGAGTTCATCCTCGCAGGAAGCAAGTACCCCGAAAAGCATTGCAACCATTACTATTTTAATTAATTTCATACTGTTTTCAATTTTTTAAAAATTACCAACCGGGATTATTTGCCGTAATCAGTTTATTAATCGACATCTCCGAATCGGGAATCGGGAAATAAGTATAAGTATCCGGAACGTTGTAGTAGGCCGAAGCGTATTTAAAACTTCCGCCCCAACTTTCCTGATTCACATAGCCCTGCATACTGCGCATGGAAGTACCGAATTCTCCCCAGCGAATAAGGTCCCAGCGGCGGCTGGCTTCAAAGCACAGCTCCATAGCCCGTTCTTTTTTGATGGCATCGCGAAACTGCGCTTTCGATAGTGATTGTCCGCTGAGTGGTAAAATACCTGCCCTGTTGCGCACCGCATCAATACACTCGTATGCAAGAGCCGAAGGTTCGGGGGTCAGTTCATTATCGGCTTCGGCTATCATCAGCAACACATCGCTGTAGCGAAGAATCGGGAAATTGATAGGGGTATAATTCTTATTTTTGGGCCCCACCAGTTCGTGTTCGCGTCGGTACTTGGCAGCACATCGCGTTTTATTACGGTTGCTTACAACTTCAGTTTCTTCGGTAAAGGTAAAACCTGCCGGTTCACTATATTCAGGTCGTTTTTTTCCATAATAATATTTACGACCCAATACCTTTCGTGCACCTCCCGATTCGAACACATATTCGTAATTGGTTATATTCCAGTCGCCACGGGCTGTATCGCCTTCCGACTCGTACATTTCGTACAATTTAAGCGATGCGTAGGCAAATTTATAGCTGTAACCCGGGTTGGCAAGTCCCATCAGGCCTTTCAAGCCTTCGGCAGATGAAAAATCGATAGAACTTCCAAAACCCAGGGTATTTCCTAACCTGCCGGCTGCCTGCTCCACGGTGGAGCGATTACCCGCTTCTTCGGCTTCCCATATACTTTCGCGTACGCCGGTGCTATTGTATTTATCTTCCGAGAGATCGAGAAACACTCGCTGATAGGGTGATACCAAACCATGCAATCCACTTTCTTTTACTTCGAGTGCCCATCGTTTGGCTTCAGCAAAATACTGCTGTCGGTTGGCATCGGGAGCTGTATTATCGCGGAAATGCTCTCCGGCTCTGAACAGGTAGATGCGTGCCAGAATTCCTTTTGCAGCCGATTGGGTTACCCTGCCGGTATACGACAATTCGGTTGACTTGTGTAAGTCAGGTATCGCAGAAACAATATCAGCGATTAGTGTATCGTATATAACTTCCTTATCAACCCGTGGTGCATCTAATCCATAAACGCTTTGAGTAGACTTAAGCCGCAGCGGCACATCGCCCCAGCCCTGAACCAGATTGAAATAGTAAAACGAGCGTAAAAACAAGGCTTCGGCTCTTACCCGATTACGAAACGTTGGCGGTATGGCTTCGTTTTTATCGATATTTTCCAACAAGATATTCGCCCGGTTGATGCCTTCGTATAAAATTCGCCAGAAGGTGGTAATGTAGGTATTACTGCTGTTGGCATTCGCGCACAAAATACTGCTGGCAGGTGATGCCCGCTGATAAAAGGTGAGATCATCGCCTCCTGCATTATACAACGGATAATTATTACCGTAGAAATGCTCCTGCATGATGGGGCTGTATACACCTGTCAGAAAGGTTTCCAACTCGGATTCGTTATTGAAATAGGTTTCCGGAGTGAGCGTATAAGGCTCCTTTTCGAGCAATTGCTCACAGGAGACAAACAGCAGTAGGGCCGAAAGCACCAGCGTTGGCTGTATCAGTTTGAAATATTTATTTTTCGTTTTCATTGGTTTACCGATTAAAAATTAACGTTTACTCCCAGGTTTACTGACAATGCACGCGGGTACGACGAAAAATCGAGACCGGGCGTCAGCGCTGAATTACGGATGGAAACTTCAGGATCGTAGCCGCTATAAGTGGTCCATGTAAAAAGGTTCTGGCCCGAAACATAGATCCTCGCTTTTTTCAGATTGAGTTTATCGAGTACCTTTGTCGAAAGGTTATATCCCAACGACAAGGTTTTTAAGCGCAGATACGAACCATCTTCAATCAACCGGCTTGAAAATAAGTTATTGGAAGGTGATGTACTTACCCGGGGAATGTCACTGTCGGCATTATCGGGTGTCCAGCGGTCGGCAAAACTGGCATACTGGTTCAAATCGCGACGGCGATTGTAGCCCGTCTCGAACATCAGCTTATTTGCATTCAGCAAATCAGCACCATACGACCACTGAAAGAAAATACTCAGATCGAAGCCTGCATATTCAAAATTATTGGTAAAACCGCCGATATGTTTCGGATCGCCACGACCAATAAAGGTTTGGTCGTTGGAGTCAATAATTCCGTCTTCATTGATATCGGCATATTTCGGAAATCCCGGCTGGGTATTGTTTTCGGCAGTATACCGGGCAACTCCCGGTTTCAACGAATAAGTTGTTCCATCCGAATTAAAATCTTCCGGTTTATAGGTTCCGGTAAAAATATAGCCATACATCATCCCGATGGGATAGCCTACCTTAGCGATATAATTCGGGGAGGTAAAATTCTGATCAAAATAAGCATTGGTACGCATCGACAACTGATTTTCGGCCAATCCCAACACCACATTTTTGTTGATCCCGATATTGAAGTTCGAAGTCCAGCGGAATTTTTTTGTTTGAATATTGGTAGTATTCAGCGTAAATTCTATTCCCTGATTCTGCACTTTTCCAATATTTTTCATCGCTGCACCATGTCCCGACGAAGGAACTAAAGCTGCACCCAGCAATAAATCTGAAGTTACCTTATTGTACCAGTCAAAGGTCAGACTCAGCTTTTCTTTCAAAAACGAAACATCAATACCGATATTGGTTTGGGTAGTTGTTTCCCATTTCAGATCCTTGTTGGGCAAACTGCCCGGTACCGCACCGATCGAACTCACATTGTCGTTGAATGGATAAATTCCATGCGTAATATCATTGATACCCGAAAAATTTCCCTGTGCACCCTGCAACATCAGCAATTGAGCATAGGTATCGTATTCGCCAACCCTGTTATTACCTGTCTCACCCCAACTCAACCGCAACTTCCCTGAATTCAGCCAGTAACTGTATTCTTTCAGAAAGTCTTCTTCGGTAAAATTCCAGGCCAGAGATGCCGATGGAAAATATCCGTAGCGATTTTGTTTGGCAAACTTCGACGATCCATCGACACGGTACGAAGCGGTAAAATAATATTTCGATAAATAGTTGTAATTGAACCGACCCAGGTACGACATCATACCCCAACCCGACAAGGTAGAATTTATATCGTTCGGAGTTCCCTGACTCATACCTGCCATACCCAGCAATTCATTCGGGATATTGATAGTTTTCATGCTGTAGAAATCGTACATCGACTCCTGCATGGTCATCCCTGCCAATGCATTGATAAAGTGTTTTTTATCGAAATTGGCCTGATAAGTTAGTATATTCTCATTCAGCCAGGTTTTCCGTTCCGAAGTCGACAAGGTGGCATTTACTTTATCGTTGGATACCGGCGAACCATAGCGGGTTTTTGAATTATTGAAAGTTTCACCCCGGCGACCATCAATGGTGTAACCTCCCGACACTTTCAGTTTAAGACCTTTCGATAGTTCATATTCCAGAAAACCATTGTATTGGGTATACGAAGTAATGGTTTTACGGTATTCGTTGTTGAGCGATAAAATAGGATTAAATCGGTAATCGTTGGTAGGATCCACGCCTTCATCGGTCGTATTATTCAACAATGAAGTCAATGGAATTCCGGGCTGAGTTACCGGTCGATATCCCCAAACACTGTAAAAAAGGTTATTCATACCACTGAATGACGATTGAGAGGGTGAACTTCCGGTTTGTGTAGCCCTTGAATAATTGGTAGTAAGATTCACTGTTAATTTCTTCTTTTTGATGGTTGTACCCAACCGGCCCTGTATTCGATTGTAGTTCGAAGCCAGAACTACTCCATCCTGATCGTAATACGAAAACGAAGCATTGTAGCGATTTCCCGCCATTCCACCCGTAAGCGACAAACTATGATTTTGCTGAAATGCATCCTGGAAAATCAGATCCTGCCAGTCGTACTGAGGCACATTCCGGTAATCCTCGAGCGAATAGGTTTTTCCATCATAGGTTTTAAAATAGCCATTTTCACCTATAATATTTGCAGGATCAATTTCGTTTTGCAACCGTACAAATTCGTAGGCATCCATCATCGGAATTTTGCGTGTAATACGCTGTACACCTGCCGAACCATCGTAGCTGATCTGTGGTTCACCAATGCTTCCTTTCTTAGTGGTAATAATAATTACACCATTGGCACCACGAGCTCCGTAAATAGCTGTTGCCGAAGCATCTTTCAACACATCAATCGATTCGATATCGTTGGGATTCACCGAACTTCCTGCTGCAGGATCTTCTACCGGAAAGCCATCGATAATAAACAGCGGAGTATTATCCTGAGTAAGCGAGTTATTTCCACGAATTACAATCTTCATCACTCCACCGGGGGTACCTTCGCCTGAACTCACATTCACCCCTGCAATTCGACCCGCCAGGGCCTGATCGAAACTGGCTACCGGTGCCTTGAGCATGTCGTCGATATTGGCCTTGGCCACCGAACCGGTAAGGTCGCGCTTACGAACATCCTGATAACCAATCACCATCACCTCGTTGAGCGCTTTGGTTTCTTCCTTCATAATCACCGACATCGGTTTCGACCGGTCCACTTTCTGTTCCACCGACTGGTAACCCAGGTACGAAAACACCAGGACAGAATTCGCATTGGGAACCGATAAACTAAACTTACCATCGAAATCGGTAATTGTGCCTTTATCTTGTCCTTTCAGGATAATATTTACACCGGGCAGCGATTCTCCTGCTTCATCGAAAACGGTCCCCGTAACTGTAATCTGGGCAGCCAGTCCTGAACTTATCAGGACCAGCCCCAGCATCAAAAACATCTTGACTAGCTTGTTCATTTCTATGAATTATCGGTTTATCGAACAATTGCTTTTGCAACTCCGGAAGCAGTACGAACCAGATACAATCCGGCTTCTGCTTCAAGTTGAAGTTCGGTCGACGGTGCTTTAATGGTTTTTACCAATACGCCTGAAAAAGCATACACATCCACCAGCTCACCAGCTTCAAGACCGGAAATTCGGATCGTACCCCGGTCGCCCTGAACGCGTAGTGAACCGGTGTTTAAATGGGCATTCGAAGTACCGGCAATCCATACCACACTCACCTTAAACGACTCATTTACACTTGTCCTCCAGAACCCATCAGTATCTATTTCATCCGTAAATTCCACTTCTTTTCCCGTAAAAGTCAACCCTCCATCGGTTGAAACGGTATAATAGGCGCGGGCAATTTCGTTACTGGTGAGTGGTTCAAAAAACAGTTCAAGCAAGGTACCTTTCGCATAACCATAGCTGAAATTTTCGGGAAGAAGTTCGCCCAGCGAGCTGTAAATCTTACCCTGAGCACCTGCTTTTTCGCCTGCAACTACCGTGTAATAGGGTAATTCGTATGCACCTATATCATACTTAGCTTCGGCCTCCGGAAAACCCTGCGGACGATTTAAACCAGCAAAATCGACCATCACCGATTCAATCGGCTTACCCATATTTACCAAAGGCGATGTGCTGTTCAACTCCCAGTTGGCACTGTCGAGATTAGCTTTCTGGGCATCGTCGAGGGCTACTCCATAAAAATTGGTCACCTTTAAAAACTTGGGACCGCTTCCCACGGTACCGGGTGCAGGTTCGGGGATATTGCCATTCGACACATTCGACGAGAGTTGGATATTATTCTCGATAGTCCAGCTTTTATCGGAAGGAATCGGATTATAGGTCGCATTGTTCGAAATATTCCACGACGAATTGGCAACACCTGAAATACTGGTAGGGGTGGTCCCGGTAACATCGGTGGCACATCCCCACACCACTGTATTGGCGATATTCACCACATTACCGGCAAGGTAAATACCTCCCACATTTTTCACAACCGTAGTATTGTAAAGATTACCTCCATTCATATACACAGCAGTTGCTCCGGTATTATTATAAATTAAATTATTTATAATTCGATTGTTACTACTGTTGGAAAAAACAGCACCACCGGGTTTTAAGCTAGTACCATCAGCTGCCGTATTATTATAAATCCGGTTATTGGATACATAGGTCATTTCGACACCCTGAACACCAATACCTGCCCCGCGAATTGTACTTGAATTAGCACGGATTACATTATGTTCGATATACGAAGGATACCCTGCCGGAGGATTAGAAAAAATTCCACCACCGCCATTACCACCAGTAGTATGTACATTCGACTCTATAAGACAATAACGAACTGTCCCACCGGTCATTATAAATCCACCTCCAGCACCAACTGCTGTATTTCCTCTGACAATCAGGTTCTGATACACAACGTTTCCACGGGCCACAGCCGCACCACCCGATGCACTTAAAGTGGAACCAACACCATTGCCACCGGTAAGCACAAATCCATCGAAAATGGTTTCCATATCCATGTGTCCTCCGGCCTGAACCAGTCGTGCACCACTTCCCCGTAGAATAGTAGGAGTACTGAAATCCCATGGATTTCCATTTTCAATGCGTGCGCGCTGCGAAACTGCTGTTTCGGTTCCGGCAAAACTTCCATAAACATTTACACTATCGTTAATTGCGATCGCAGTAGTGATGGTAAATTCACCACCGGCAACCCACACATCCTTACGTGCCTGTGGATTTTCGGTTCGTGCCAGGGTAATGGCCGACTGGATGTCACCCAAAGCATCTTCCCAGGATGCTCCTGTTCCGGTTGCTCCGGCTTTTACATACACCACTCCGTTGTGCGATTCGGCCAACGATACCATCGAGAGTCCTAAAACAAGGAGTAAAATTAATTTTTTCATGTTACTTACATTTAAAGTTGATTGATAATTTCATGATTGAGCACCTTGTGCTTATTAACGATACAAAAATAGAACGTTAACCAGATATTGGTGGGACAAAATAATTCGGAATAGTACTTTTTTTGTACACATTCTGTAATTCGAGTAAAAAAAAGCTGAAACGCATTCATTTTCAACGAAGTACAGTTTCAGCTTAATAATTGATTCCCGATTTAAATTAACGAACCACTATCTTTTGAATACCATCCATAGTTTTAATAATGTATATACCCTGATTTAACTCTATCGTCATACTTTCCGATACTGCTTTTACCGAGTTCAACAAAGTACCAGTTACAGTATATATCATTAACTGCTCACCGGCAGTCAAGCCCGAAACCTGCATCATTCGGCCATTGATCCCAACCAGTAAAGCAGAGGTTTTCGAAGAAGTGAGTGCAGTAGTTCCCTGAGGCAATTCGTAGGCTCCCAAATCAATTTTAGTACCTACAACCCGTTCCAAACCTGCTAAATCGGTAGTGATTGTGGATGGCAAATAACTATTGTCGCCTGCATTGATGGCTAAAGATGCTGCTCCGGTTTTCCAGTTGGCCTGCTCAATTTCGGTTAGCTTTCCGGCATCGGTGGTACCACCCACAAAAGAAGTGGGTGCAACAAAGGAAATTTGCTGAAAGGCAGTTGCAGCATCGGTAGTGAGAATAGCGTTGGTAGCATCGCCCCAACTCTGGGTTGAAATATCGGGCCATGTAGCATTATATTTCACTTTGTTGGCCGGATAATTTGCAGCAGTACTGATCGACACCGGAGTCGTAGCTCCTCTTGCAACATTACCTACAATTATATTATTGTACAATTCGGCGATATTGGTAGCCGATGCCAGGTACACGAATCCTTCGTTGTTTGCGATCGTATTGTTAACCATTGTACCTTTATTCAGATACACGGTGTTGTTACCACTGTTATTGGTGATCAGGCAATTTGTAATCATACAGCTACCCGGATTGTTGGTGTAAATACCAGCACCTGCACCGGTTGAAGTATTGTTGCGGATAATCAGACCATTCAAATTCGTAGTACCGGCCGACTGTAATCGTATACCTCCCTGAGCGTTTTGCTCGATCAACGAATACTCAATTAAAGTAGTAAAACCAGCTGCAGGTGCTGCATAAATTCCACCGGCTGCCGGAATAGTACCCGATGTGGTAGCGTTGTTGTACACCCGGCAATTGGAGACAATTCCCCCTACCGAGTTAATACCTCCTCCGTTTCCGGTGGTTGTATTTCCGGTTACAATACTGTTTTGAAGTTTTAAATTGGCGCGTAACACAACGCCTCCACCACTGTTGTTAAGTTGTGTTCCCTGCCCGTTACCATTGGTAATGGTAAAACCATCGATCACATAAACCGAAGTAAAATTGGCCGAAACTTCGATACACCGTTTAACAGCGCCACCATCAAGAATAGTAGCATTGGTATAATCCCATGGATTAGTGCCTTTTATACGTTGCGAAAGTTCGGTCTCGGTACCGGCAAAACCACCATACAAATTCACTCCTTCTTTCATCAGAATGGGAGCTGTAGCAGTAGAATAAGTCCCTGCCTTCACCCACACATCCTGTGGAGTGGTAGTAGTACTAAATAGCACCTGCGCAGCATTCACGGCCGACTGAATATCGCCCAGAGCAGACGCCCACGATGAACCATCACCCGAACCACCGGGAACCACATATACAGTGGCTTCGGCATTTGTTAACAAAAAGATGCCAAGCATCAGCGTAATCATTTTTTTCATACAGCATTACATTTAAAAGATTATTTTCTGATTGAATAATGCTGCAAATGTACTATGTATGAACTCTGTGTAAGTACAAAATAATTCGCTTTAGGCCCGATTTCGTACGTCGGTAGACTGGCAAGCGTTTAATTAACAGTTAGCTCTGGTTTAGTTTTGTGGCGAAAGATATAAACCGGCTTCTATCAATTCGGGAGCTGCGCGGAAGGCAGTTATTTTCACCCTTACTTTTTTAGCAGTTACCGGATCGAACCGCAATAAGCGCTTGTAACCAACGGTTTGCGCTTCAGCAATTTTCACCCATTGGCGATTCTGATACACTTCCAACTGAAATGCCTCAATGCGCTGTCCGTTTCGTATATTTTCCTGAAGCATCAGACGGTCAAAAGTTACCGCTTTTTTAAACGTAAATTCGATAAAATGTTCCGGATCTCCGGTGGTCGATTTCCAGTAGCTGAATTTATCTCCATCCGTCAGTTTAGCCGCTTCAAACCCTTTGGCCGGTTTACGACTCGACAATTTTGCGCTTTTAGCGAGATTTACTGCAAAAGTACTATCGATTCTCCGGCGCAGTGCCATCAGGTTATCGATGTCGTTTTCGTGAATTAATCCACGGCGATCGGGAGGAATATTCAGCAAGAGGGTTGAATTCATTCCTATCGAACTGTAGTAAATATCTTCCAGGTGCCCGGGCGACTTCACTTTATCGTCCTGAGAAGCATGGTAAAACCATCCCGGACGAATGGAAGTATCCACTTCGGAAGGATACCAGATAATTCCCGATGTTCCCTTCAATTTGTCGCGACCCCCTAAATCACTGCCGGTTGCGTCTTTGGGAACAAACATATCCTGCTGAACATTTTGTTGCGAATCGGAAGCAATTTTGCGGCGCGAAGCTACTTCCACGGGCAATACACTCCATTCCGGATCGCGGCCCTTTCCGGCTTCGTTTCCTACCCAGCGCACATCGGGCCCCATAATGGCGATTACTGCATTGGGCTGAAGTTTACGAATGAGTGTATAATACGATTCGAAATCGTATTGCTGTACTTTGCCATTCGGACCTTCACCATTGGCTCCATCGAACCATACCTCGAATACATCGCCGTAGTTGGTGAGTAGTTCGGTTAGTTGCTGCCGGAACACCTCATTATAAGCCGGCGAATCGCCATAGCTGGGATGGTTGCGATCCCAGGGCGACAAATACACCCCAAATTTAATTCCCGCAGCACGGCAGGCATCGGCAACTTCTTTCACCAAATCGCCATTCCCGTTGCGCCAGGGCGATTTTGTAACCGAATATCCGGTGGTAGCAGTTGGCCACAAACAAAATCCATCGTGGTGCTTAGCCGTTAAAATCAATCCTTTCATTCCCGCATTTTTAAACACCTTTACCCATTGATGAGCATCGAGCGCCAGCGGGTTAAACAGGGCCGGATCGGTGGTACCATCGCCCCACTCTTTTCCGGTAAATGTATTCGGACCGAAATGAATAAATCCGTAATACTCCAGTTCCTGCCAGGCCATTTGCCGTTCGGAGGGCCGCACTGCAAGTGCTGCTGCAAGAACAGTGGAATCATTGGCGCCATCGGGCACCGCCACATAATTTTGAGCAATAGCTGAAGGTGACGTCATCCACCCTGCAACGGCGACGAAGGCCGTAAAAATCCATTTTTTGTTCATGGTATGATTATATTATTCAACAATTAACTCATCCAGGGCTGCACGGGTAGCAGTACCGTTGCGAAGATGCCACCCGGGAGTGGTTCCCGGATTTTGAACCACTAAACGCAGCGCTAAAACTTGCCGGCTTTCGAACTCAAAATAACGGGTAGTTCGAAAATGGCCTTGCTGAAATCGTTCTGCTTCCGAAAATTCGTACTGCTGCAAAGATATAAAATTATGTCCATCCTGCGAAACCATGATATGCAACGATGCAGGCAAATGAATCCCCATTCCGGCATTATTCAGCAGTCCAATTCCTAAACTCGATATAGTCTGGAGTTCGTTCCAGTGAATTTCAAAAGTGGCATCCCGATCGTACAAATCAACCCACTCTCCATCGGTAAGTTTCTCGCTGCCTCGCACCCCGTTCACCAGCAATCCGGCTGCTGCTTCGGAGGATACCAGTTGCCGGCCGGCTGCTGCATGGGCAAGTGTACGGAGCGATAAAACTTCACCGACTCTGCTGTTCGATTTAAAAACTGCTGCTCTGACTACTGTTCCGGGTATCACAGTCAACGGTTCAGTATACGCTCTGGAATTGAATCCCGGCTCACTTCCGTCAAGAGTATACCTGATTTCCCGTTCAGGAAGAATATTCTCAAGCAAAACCGTTAGCTTTCCTTCGGATGGTTTTACTGTATGTTGCAAATTATACATCGATCGGGCATAAGGAATTCCTAACCACTGGTACCGCCGCAGCTGACCCTCCAGACGGCTGTTGAAGTCATTCCAGTTTTTACGCCCGGGATCCGACCAGGCAGTCTCGGCAAAGGCTGCTAACCGGGGAAATACCATATACCAGGCCTCCTCGGGACGATTGATAAATTCGGTCCACAAACAAGCCTGAATTCCCAGCATTTGGTTTGCCGTAGCCGATTCAACACTTGCCGGTAAGGGTTCGTATTCGTACACATCTTTTAGTGTGGTATTGCCAAAATAGGTAAAAGGCTCAAACCACTGAGGCCCCTGGTAGCGTATAAAATAGTAATACCAGGCCGGACTTTTAATGTAACGAAAACCCTGTGCACCAGCCGTCTCGGCGCCTTTACCGGCTCCCCGCCAGCCAATAATCACCGCATTTTCGGGGATACGACTGTCGACCAACTCATCCCAACCCATCAGTTGCTTTCCGTGGTGAATCAAAAAAGTATTGATCCGTCCGATAAAATAACTTTGCAATTCTTCTTCGGAAGAAATTGAATGCTCTTTCATGCGGGCCTGACATTTCGGACAATTCTTCCAATGCGTTTTTATGGCTTCGTCGCCTCCTATATGAACATATTTCGACGGAAAAAGAGCCATCACTTCGGTGAGCACTTCTTCCAAAAAGGTGAATACCGAATCGTTGCCGGCGCAATAGATAACAGCCGCCTGGCTTCCACCGCCACCGGGCAGCACGCCGGGAATAGATTCAACAACCGGACAAGCCAGGTGCGGATAAGCTGCCAGCGATGAATTGGTATGAGCAGGCATTTCAATTTCGGGAATTACTTCCATCTGATGTCGTGCAGCAAATGCTACAATTTCACGGATATCGTCCTGTGTATAGTATCCTCCCTTCACAGCCGATTCCCCCACATCAGGGTTAGCCCTCAGGGGAAAAGTAGTAATCCTGTCGACACGCCATGCTCCGGTATCGGTAAGTTTAGGATGCTTCTTAATTTCAATCCGCCATCCGTTATCGTCGACCAAATGTAAATGCAGCACATTAATTTTATGCATAGCCAGGTAGCCAATAAGCTTTAGCACTTCTTGTTTGGGCATAAAAAAGCGCGACACATCGAGCATAAAACCCCGGTAACCAAAACGGGGTTCGTCACTGATACTTACTCCGGGCACAACTATCTTTAGTGGCCGGGATGCCGCATAAATGCCTTTAGTTACCGACTCATCCCAGGCAGCAATCGTATCGGGCATTAACTGAAATAAGGTTTGCAGAGCATAGTAAAATCCACGTTCGGCCGACGCTTCGATTTGTATCGATTTCTGCGTCACCTTCAAGCGGTACGCTTCGGCCGGCAAATCGGAAATATAGGTCAGCTTTACAATATTCGTTACAGAATTCCCCCTTCTGTTTGCTTTTTGCTCAAAGCCTGAAGCCCGATATAACTGATCCATAAAGGGTTGGGCAATACGATGTAAAACAGTATCAGCCAGCACCCAGCGAGTCGCACGATTAAAAACAAACGCTTCGGAAGTAAATTCTACCTTTGCCGGCTGAGGTATCAACTGCGCCGGGTGAGCATCAGCAGGACACAGAAAGAGCAGGACCGCCAGCAATGCCGGCAGCAATATCTTTGATTTACAAATCATTACATAAATTATAAGCGATTACACTTCTTAAAATCCCTTAGTTCCCTGTTAACGGAAATTGAAAACGAATGGGGTCATCGTATACCACCTGAAGATCGTGGAGTTGTTTTCTTAGTTTTTCAACAGTTTTTTTGTACTTCGGATCTGCAGCCAGATTTTTCATTTCGGTAGGATCTTTTTTTACATCGTAAAGTTCCCAATGATTGATATCGTTGTAGAAATGAATTAATTTATACCGTTCGGTACGAATACCATAATGCCTCTTCACCATATGCTCGGCCGGATATTCCTGGTAGTGATAATAAATAGCGTTACGATTACCTGTCGATTTTTTACCCCGAATTAAACCGGCATACGATTCACCCTGAATATCTTCGGGAACAGGAGCACCAGCCAACTCGAGAAAAGTAGGCGCATGATCGATATTCTGCACCATTTGCGACACCACCCTGCCTCTCCGGCCCTTTAACGAATCAGGAATACGCATTACCAGCGGAGTGCGAAGCGATTCTTCGTACATAAACCGTTTATCGAACCAGCCGTGTTCGCCCATATAAAAACCCTGATCCGAAGTATACACAATAAGGGTATTTTCCAATAAACCTTCTTTTTCGAGGTAATCGAGCAACCGACCAATATTATCGTCCATCGATTTGGCCGTTTTAAGATAATCTTTAATATACCGTTGGTATTTCCAAAGTACCAGGTCGCGTCCGGTTAAATTTTGTTGCTGTAAATCGTTACTTATCGAATCGTAAAACTGATCCCACACCCGGCGATCATCGGGTTGCATCCGACCGAAAGTTCCGTTCGCGCCGGAAACAAATCCATCGTAGGGATGCTTTTTACCCTGTGGATGAGGAACTTTTAAATCGTACAAAAAGGTCATATGCCGATCGATTTCCATTTCCTGACCCGCTGCGGCAGGACGATTTTCGTAGGCATCAAAAAAATTGGCAGGCACCGGAAAGGTTTCATCTTCGTAGGCATACAAATCGTCGAGCTTCGCCATCCAGTTGCGATGAGCCGTTTTATGATGCACAAACATCAGAAAAGGCTTACTTTCGTCGCGTTTTTCGAGCCAGTTAATACTTTTATCGGTAATAAGATCGGTTACATATCCGCTTTCGCGATGAGTACCGTCTTTGGTAATGAAATCGGGTTCGTAATAATTACCCTGCCCGGGTAGAATTTCCCAGTAATCAAAACCGGTAGGAAGACTTTCGAGGTGCCATTTACCTATCATTGCTGTTTGGTATCCCACTGCTTGCATTAACTTGGGCATAGTTTGCTGTGTACCATCAAAATGATCCTGGTTGTCGACTTTGCCATTTTTATGGCTATGTTTACCCGTCAGCATACATGCCCTGCTGGGACCTGAAATTGAATTCGCTACAAAGCTACGGGTAAACCGAAGTCCTTCGTTTGCTATCCGATCGATATGGGGTGTCTGTCCAAAACGATTATCATACGCACTTATCATCTGCTCGGTATGATCATCGGACATGATGTATACAATATTAAGTGGTTTTTTTTGAGCTACAATCGAAGTACTGCCCGCCAGCAATGCTGAAACTCCTGTAAAAGCTACCAATGTTTTAGATCTGTTCATTTCATGAATAATGATAGGGTTAACGAACCTGATTTATTATATTAAGTACAAAAGTACATTTTTAATCCCTAAATCGTGTTTAAAATCGTATAATCTATGTATAATTTTATCCATTTCAACACTAAACCTAAATATTTTTAATATCAAATCGATATTTTCGTACAAAATCAGACAAACCCGGAACGAATTTGAACATCCATCTGATAACTTCCTTTTACATTTGCAACATCAATTTCACAACTTTAATTCAGTGTACGTATGAAAACAAAATCATTACTTCTTTTAGCTATTTTGGCAGGTGTACAATTTTCGGGACATGCCGAAGAAGACATTACCCCTTCGCGGTATTTATTTTCGGAACAGGCGGTTGGTCGTTTCACCGTTAATGCAACCAATGCAGGAGCAAACCCACCTGCGGGATGGGCAGTTCCGGTTGATAATTACGATAATGGGTTTTTGGTATTGGCTGGTGGTCCGGCTGTATTTACCGGGCTTACTGCTGCTCAACCAGCAGCTATACAGGAAGGGTTGAATATTGTCGATTTAGGAGGATCAATCGGTAAAGTATTGGTACTTCGGGGCAAAAGTTCTGCTTATGATGCAGGAACTGCCATGGGTGCCGGATACAACGGAGCCTGGTTCAATATGAATTTTTACACCGATAAAACAAAGACTCCCACAGTCAAACAATATGTCGACGAAGGCATGACTACTGCCGAAGCAACTAAAAAAGCTACGGTAAGGGTTCGTCTGGTGTTTTCAATTGCCGAAAACGCAATTAGCTCAACAGGTTCGTTTCTTGGAAAATTCTACACTTCCAATGCTCAGAACAACACTTCACCTACCGACTTCAACACCCATTCTCCCTTTCCAAGCGATGCATTTCAGGCAACCGACGAGTTTGGCGATCCACTCCCCAATGATGAAGGTGAAGCTCATTATGACCCTACAAAATGGATGCTGTACGAATTCGACACCACCGTACCGGAGCCGGCAGGACTCCCCAACCGATTGAAAATTGAACTGACAGCTACTGCAGGAAATGGTACCTTATTAATAAAAGAACTTCGTTTTATTAAAGATCCTACAGGCGAACCTGTGACACGTAAAATGGTTACCTACACACCCGGAACTACCGGTCTTAATTTCCTGCAATCGCTATACGGACAACTTCAGGTAGCCCTGGAAGGCAATACGGTTCGATTGATGAATGTTAATGCGGGGGAACAAGTTACTATTTACGACACAACAGGTCGATTAGTTAAGAATTTCACGACAAAGGTTGAAAATGATTGTTTTGAGTTAACCAACGGACTGTATGTAGTTCGTTCGGGACAAATGAGTACTAAAATTTCAGTACGCTAAGCAATGGTCCCATCACCGGAAACAGAGCTACAAAGCTGTTTCCGGTGCTTTTTATAACTACCGTAGACCCGTAAATTCTGCTGCCCGGGCCGGCATCATTAGTACTGTTGGCTTATCACTGCAACTTAGTATCGAAAGAAACCTACATGCAACTATCTTCATAACAATTAGATCCTTATTCCGACAGGCGAGTTCCATATGTCCTCAAAAAATTACTACCACATGAAACACTTTTTTACTCTTTTGATAGTGCTGAGTTCAATTTCAATTCATGCACAAGTCGATAATTATTCGCTTTCGTTGACCGGCAACGGGTATGTAAATGCCGGCCGTATCGATGAATTAAATCAGGCTGAGGTTTATACCCTTCAGTGTTGGATTTTTCCGGCCAGCTGGACTCCCGGAGCTGCCATTATCAGTCGTGGAACAGGAGATGAAGAAGTGAGTCTGCGACTGGGAGCCAATACCGGAAAATTACTATTTACTGCTGGAAATCAATCAATTCAACTTACTGCTGCGGCTGCATCTACTGGACAATGGTCGCATATCAGCCTCATTGTTGACAAAGGGAACCTAGTTGCACGGGTTAATTCGACCAGCATCTACAATTCAACCGGCACACTTATCCTTCCGGCTTCCAACGAACCCTTTATTATCGGCGATCAGTTCAATGGGCGCATCGACGAGCTACGGGTATGGACAGCTGCAATACCCAACGACTTTCTGCTCTGGCGCAACACACTCAACAAGTACCACCCCAATTGGAACCAACTGGCCCTGTATTACAAATTCGACCAAAACCTCTGCGAGAATGTGGTCGACTACACCTTGCAGCATCATGGAGTTTTTTCATCCACCGGTGCCCAACGCGAGAAAGTAACCGACAATAAAGCCTTTAAATACCGCAAACAAATGGCTTATACCGATTTTTCACGCTTTGCCGACCGGGGCATCGACCGCGAGAAATACCTGTTAGCCAACGACATCATTATGCTCGGGGTCGAATCCGATGCAAGTGGTAAAATCACCATGCCTTTTCCTTCTAATCAGGGCGAATTTACGAACACCGAATATCTACCCGAATTCAGGGGTCGCCAGGGTGTTGTTGCCTTCAATGGCCCGGGAGCTGCCATGTCGGTAGGAACCAAAGCTTTGATGCCCGACACCAAATACTCCTTCCATACCTGGATATACCTCGAAGAGTGGACCGAAGGAGCCTTTATCTTCAAAAAAGAAAGTTCGTCAACACAGGGGTTTTCAATCAGGCTGGGAAATCCGGAAACGAAGGAACTTATTGTCCGACTCAACGGACTTGAATTTAAACGCCCCATCACTCCAACCATGCTGGCCAATCCACTTGGCTCCTGGTGGCATCTCGGCATTGTAGCCTTTTCGCTTGACCTGGGTATTTCCAAAACATTTATGTTTGCGGTAAATGGTAAAGGCTATTTTCCCAACAGCACCGGCACGCCGGCCACCCAACCCACAACCCTGCTTCCGCAAGGAGTTGCAACTTCCGAAGCAGTGGTAGGCGAAAATCTGAAAGCAAAACTCGACGAAACGGTCATCTGGCATATTGATTTATCCGAAGATCAACTAAAAAATTACATGAACGAACTGCCGATGCCCGGCTTTGGTAAAGTGATAACAGCACAGTCGGTGATGTATAAAATGAATTCCTTCTGGAACTACGACAGCATCAGCAATCCGGGCTACGACTCGTATTCGTATAAGCATTTTATGAATATCGTACGCAGTGCATACGATGGCTATCGCGGATACACCCTGCGAATGAGCGTTAAGGGACACGACAACTGGCAGACTACTATTGCCGATGCTGCCAAACGTAAACTGATGGCACAAGGCATCGTAGCGGCAGCAGCCGATTTCGACGGTATCGATCTCGACTTCGAATGGTGTTACGATGGTACCTGCTTCAACAACTACGGATTATTAATTGAAGAAGTAGGGAAAATTATGCCTTCCGAAAAAATATTCACTGTGTCGCCCCATTACGTCTCCTACTCCATTCCAACCAAATATTTCCAATATGTCGATTATTTTAATTTTCAGATATACGGGCCACAGCCCTATATTTTTAAGTGGAATACATTTACCAATGGATATTCTTTGTTTCTGAACCACGGTTACCCGAAAGATAAAATACTACTTTCGTACGCTACCACCACTTCGCGTGCTACCACCGATCAGGCCGGTGCCAACGTGGTAAGTTCGTCGCAACCCATCGGGGTTCGCAACGGATTACTCGAACCACCTTACACCGCCGATATGGATGTTGTACTCGATGCTAGCGGACAATACCGACACATTACCGGAGTAAATCAGACCTTTAACCGAAGCGAATTCGTTCACACCAACGACCTTGCTGGTATTTTTTACTGGGACATGGGCAATGATGTTTCTACATCTCACCCCTATAGCTTGCCCAAATGGTCGAATTTTGCAGTAGCCAGCAATGTTGATACCCTCATCACTCAGGTAAATGTGCATCCCACAAGTCTTTCACGTCCTGCATATCTTTACACCCGGGTTAACATTTATCCTAATCCGGCCACCGACTATATTCAGTATTCGGTACCCAACGGAGCGGAAATCAGCAGCATTAGCCTGTACAACGCAGCTGGTCAACTCGTAGATTCAATTGCTAACCCTACAACTTCGATACCCATCTCCCGTCATGCATGCGGGCTCTATACGCTGCGGGTATACACCAACGATGGTATCATTTATTCAGGGAAATTTATAAAAATATAACAACGATATCCTGTACTCTGTACATTTCCTATCAACGGGAGTACAGCTTAATTAATTAAAAAAAATGAGAATACATCTTTTATCAGGATTTCTGGCAGCACTTGTTATATTCAGCAGTTGCGAACAGGAACCCGTAAATCCGGGCGACTTCACCCTGACGCCTTCGCTCAAAGTAGTGCAGATTTCTGATACTTCTGGTACGGTTTATCCGGTTAATATTCAACGAAGTTTCGACACCACCTATCAGTCGGGAAAAAAAGGAAAATTCATCGAACTCGACACCATTTTATTAAATGCCGCCCGGGGTGAGGTACAAATTAAACTACTCACCAATGCCCGCTGGCTGGCACCGATTCCCGATTTTCAGGGAAAAATTGCCTGGTACCAGACCCAAACCAGCTCGGGAGGTGGCGATGGAATTATAAAAGCCCGATTGAGCCCCGGTCTGGCAAAAGTACGCCGGCCCATCCTGGCCAACCAATACATTTATACCCGCGACAGCCTGGTTATGTACCGTGTTATTTTCAATCAAAAAGCTCAAAACGAAAACTAACAATCTACTATGCAACGAATTATAGTAATCATTCTGCTTGCTTGTGCACAACTGACGCTATTGGCACAGGCTGTGCGTGTAAGCGGCAAAGTAACCGACACCAACGGTGAAGCCATCATCGGAGCTACCTTATTGGTAAAAGGAAGCAGCACCGGCACCACCACCGATTTCGACGGTAATTTTTCGATTCAGCTTAGCTCTGTCAACGACGTGCTGGTGATTTCCTATATTGGAATGAAAACGCAGGAAATAAAACCGGGAGCACGTACTTCCGGCTTGACAATAGTACTGAACAGTGACACCAAACTGCTCGACGAAGTAGTAGTGGTAGGATTTGGAACGCAAAAAAAAATCAATGCTACCGGTTCGGTAAAAACCATCGACAATTCCATTCTTCAATCGCGTCCTATTTCCAATGTAACGCAGGGTTTGCAGGGTGCCATAGCTGGTCTCAACATCCTGAACGATAACGGAGGAGCTCCCGGCCAATCGATGAGTATCAATATCCGGGGTATCGGAACCATTGGCGAAGGCTCCGGATCATCGCCCCTGGTGCTGATTGATGGAATCGAAGGCGACCTATCGAGCCTTAATCCCAACGATGTGGAAAATGTATCGGTATTGAAAGATGCTGCTGCCGCATCCATTTACGGATCACGTGCCCCCTTCGGAGTGATTTTAGTTACCACCAAAAATGGCGGACGCGACCAGAAGACTAAAGTAAGTTACACCGGAAATGTGCGAATTTCACAGCCGGTTGCCGTCCCCAATGCAGTAGATTCCTACACCTATGCACTCATGGTGAACGATGCCTACATCAATGCGGGAGGAAATCCACCGTTTGGCTCCGGACAAATCAACAAGATTTTACGGTATCAGCGGGGCGAATTGCCCTATGGAATCGAAAAAGCCGAAGGAGTGAACGACTGGGCCTGGAACCAGCGTAGTTTTGGAAACACCAACTGGTATGAAACCCACCTCAGGACACACACTACTTCGCAGGAACACAACCTGAGCGTGAGTGGTGGAGGAAAGTCGATCGGCTATTTTTTGTCGGCCAACTACCTCGATCAGGATGGTTTGTTTACCTATGCCAACGAAAAATACGAACGATTGACCATTAACGGGAAAATAAACATCCATTTCACAGAGAACCTGAGTCTGATCTGGAATACACGAATGGTGGATACCTCGAACGACAAGCCTTCGGCCATGAATGCTCTGTTCTACCACAACCTGGGACGGCGGTCGCCGCTGATGCCGGTGCTCATGCCCAATGGAGAATACAACCGCGAATCGCTGATTCCGGCTTTGCTCGACGGAGGCCGCAATATTCAAAACAATCAGTTGTTCTATAATCAGGCACAGTTTACCTGGGAACCCCTGAAAAAGTGGAAATTCTATTTCGACCTGGGTAGCCGGATCGAAAAACCATCGGAAAGCCGGCAGTTTAACAAGCTGTCGTATACCCTACCCGATGGAAGCCAAAATTACTTTTCGGTGCTAGAAGGAGTAGCCGACAAAAGCGTGGTAAATGCCGACGGAAGTTTCCTGCGACAACCTGCAGCCGGTGTCAATTATTACGAACGAGCTTTCGGAAACATCAACTACCTGAACAGCAACCTGCGCAGCGATTTTGAACTCAAATCGGGCAATCACACACTCAAGTTATTGGCCGGAATGCAAACCGAGTATTACTTTACCGAACGGGTTCGTCTGGCATCAGATAATATTACACTCGATAGTCGACCCTTTTTACCATCGGGAGCCGGTACCAATCCAATGTTGTCGGAAAAAAAAGGCGACTGGTCGAATCTGGGGATTTTCGGTCGTATAAATTACAACTATGCCGACCGCTACATGCTCGAAGTGAACCTTCGGGGCGACGGAGCATCCCGTTTTCCCGCTCACCAGCGCTGGGGCACTTTCCCATCGGTATCGGCAGGATGGAATATCGCACAGGAACCCTTTTTCAAATCGTTGTATGAACAGGGATATGAAATGATAAAAATACGCGGATCGTGGGGTGTGTTGGGAAATCAGAACACCTCGAGCTTCTACCCCTACTTTCAATACATGACTTCGGCCATGGGCGGAGTAGTTCTGGGGGGTAGTCAGGCGACCATATTACCTGGTCCGCAGCCTTTCGCACAATCCATAACCTGGGAAAAAATCGAAAATACCGGCATTGGTATCGATCTTGGATTTTGGTCGAACCGCCTGAGTGCCAGTTTCGATTGGTACCAGCGCACCACCCGCGATATGGTAGGGCCGGCCAAACCACTTCCCGCAGTGTTTGGAGCTACACCTCCACGCACCAATAATGCCGAACTGCAAACCCGCGGCTGGGAGGTGGAAGCCAGCTGGCGCGACCGTATTGGAAAAGATTTCAGCTATAACATTACGGCTACCCTGAGCGATTACGAGAGTGTGGTTACAAAATACGATTCACCTGATGGTGCGCTTGCCGGTTACTTTCCCGGAAAAAAGCTGGGCGAAATATGGGGGTATCAGGTAGAAAGAATCGCGAAAAACGATCTGGAGATGAACGATTGGCTGAGCCGGCATTCGCAATCGGCACTGGGCAAAAACTGGGGCGGTGGTGACCTGATGTACAAAGATTTAGATAACAATGGAAGTGTAAACAACGGAGGAAATACGATCACCGATAAAGGAGACCTAACAGTGATTGGAAACGGGACACCGCGCTATGCCTTTGGATTGAACCTGGGTGCCAGCTGGAAATTTGTCAACATTTCCCTTTTCTTCCAGGGAATCGGTAAACGGGAAGTATTTTTCAACAACAGCGCCACCTTCTTTGGGTTTGCCGGTGAATGGCAGCGATCGCTCTTTATGGAACACCTCGATTATTTCCGCTATGCAGGTGATGCCCTGGGTGCTAATCTGGATTCGTATTATGGAAGGTTGCGTATCGACCAAAACAATATTCAGATTTCCGACCGGTTTATTCAGGATGCTTCCTACCTCAGGCTCAAAAACCTTCAGATTGGTTTCACCCTACCCAAAACAGCTGCTCTTTCAAAACACCTGCAAAAGGCACGTTTGTATTTCTCGGGCGAAAACCTTTTTACCTTTACCAACCTGATGATTTACGACCCCGAAGCTATCGGGAGCTCCATCAGCGAATATGGTCCCGGAAAAACCTACCCGATGTACCGGGTGTTCTCGGCAGGACTTGAACTTACATTCTAATTTATTCAATGCAATTACCCATGAAGAAAATCTTCTACAGCATAGCTACTCTACTGATATTCGGACTTAGTTCCTGCGACGATTTCATGCAACGCGACCCCATGGACTTTACCGACGACAAGGCCTATTTTCACACGGCCAACGATTTGATGATCTACGCAAACACTTTTTACAATTTACTACCGGGAATGAGCTCCGGAGGTTGGGGAGGTGTGTATGCCGACGACAACAACAGCGACAACCAGGCTGGTCCGTCGGCCAACCCGCTGTTTTACAAGGGCGATAAATACACCCCACTGGTACGCGATTCGCACTGGAAATTCGACAATATCCGGAATCTGAACTATTTCATTCTGAAAATTACCGAAAAACAAGCCGAAGGATCCATTGCAGGAACAAGTGAGTACATTCAGCACTACCTGGGCGAAGCGTATTTCTTTAAAGCCTGGGAGTATTTCCGGTTGTTGAGTAATTTGGGCGATGTGCCAATCCTGGAAGAAGTTCCTTCGGAAAATTACAACGAACTGGTGGCACTGAGCCGACGTGCGCCCCGCAACGAAGTGGCGCGCTACATCCTTCAGCTGCTCGATACATCGGCCGGCATGCTGATGCCCTCGATACCCCAGAGCGGACGCATCACCCGCGATGCAGCCCTTTTATTAAAAGCACGGGTGGCCCTGTTCGAAGCCACCTGGCTGAAATACCACCAGGGTACTGCTTTTACCCCCGGAAATGCCAAGTGGCCGGGAGCAAGTACCTACCCCGGCTTTAAATTTGCCGGTGGCACCATTGTTTCCGAATACAACTACTTCTTCGACCAGGCAATAGCCGCTGCCGATTCGGTGGCCTCGCGCCGGCCTCTCTACGCCGATTACCCTTCGCTGTTCAACGATGTCAAAGGTACGGTGGTCGGCTCTCCGGAAGTAATTCTGGCTCGTTATTACCTGCAGGGAATTAACGGACATTCGGCTTCCCATTACCTCTACCGCACCGGAGCCGGAACTGGTTTCACACGTTCGATGGTCGAAAGCTTCCTTACCTCCAACGGACTGCCCGTTTACGCCGATGCCTCCTACAAAGGCGATACAGCCATGTACGATATGCTGCAAAACCGCGACTACCGCCTTACTTCATCGGTAAAACCAGGCGGATTGCGGGTGATTGGTGCCGATACTGTGTTGAACTACAAACCACAAATCTGGTCGGCCGGTAACCAGGGAACTCCTACCGGCTACGAAGTACGGAAATGGATTAGCACCGAAACGGGTCAGGAAGCCAATCCCACGGCAGGTACCAGTGCTACACCGGTTTTACGTTCGGCCGAAGCTTATTTGATTTACCTTGAGGCCTGGTACGAACGCCATGGGAACCTGAACAGCAAATGCGACGGATACTGGAGAGCCTTGCGCCGCAGGGCAAAAATCAACGAAGAGTATACTGCTACAATTGCAGCAACCGTATTAAGTTCTGAAAACGATTTGGCCATCTATTCACGATCGTCGCTTATTGATGCTACCCTGTATAATATTCGCCGCGAACGCCGCAACGAGTTTATTGCCGAAGGAATGCGACTGATGGATTTACGCCGCTGGCGAGCCCTCGATCATATGACAAATTACCAGACCGAAGGATTCAACCTCTGGGCATCTGTATTTAAACTCTACAGCTCTGACCAGATCAGCGTTGGTCAAACCGTTTCGTCGCCCACACTGAGCACCTACCTGCGACCCTACCAGAAACAAGCTAGCTCCATCGTGTACGACGGGTATACCTTCCCCAAACAACACTACCTGGAGCCGCTGCCTGTAAGCGAGTTGGTAATGACCAGCATCAACGGACAACCCTCCACCATTTATCAGAACCCGGGTTGGCCGGCTAAGATTGCAGGACCTGCGGATTATTCCTTCGATTGTGATTGACCCTTTTCTTCTCTCCATTTCGACGGCGATTTTCCCGTTACCGACTTAAACACCGTACTGAAATAGCGTTGATTCTGGAATCCCAGCTTCAACGCTATTTCCTGTATGGGTAAATCGGTTTCAATCAGCAATAGTTGAGCTTTTTTAATTTTATAGTCGATTACAAAATTATTGGCACTCATTCCGGTGAGGCTCTTTACTTTCGTATAAAAACTCGTACGACTCATGGCCAGTTCGGCCGCCAGATCGTCCATACGAATCTCGGTTTCCTCCATCGATTGCTCCACCAATTGTGTCAGTCTGGTAAGAAAACGTTCGTCGGCATTACTAAAGGTGATATCGATAGCCGACACGGATGAATTTCCGGCATACTGTCGACGCAGTTGCTCACGATTGCGCAACAGATTGGCCATAACCGACAACAGCAAATCGATACCAAATGGTTTGGAAAGATATACATCTGCCCCCATTTTATAGCCTGTAAGCGAACTGTCGCTGTCGCCAAGCGCCGTGAGCAACACTACCGGCACATGACTCACGTTCACATCCGACTTTATCCGCCGGCACAATTCAAAACCATCCATTACCGGCATCATCACATCGCTTACTACCAAATCGGGTACATAATCGTGCACCTTTTGTAAAGCTTCGTAGCCCTGTGAGGCTGTCAGCACTTTTTTAAACGATTCCTGAAGACTTTCCTTCATATAGTGAAGCAAATCGGGTTCATCTTCCACAATCAGCACTGTCATTTTTTTGAATTCGTTGAAGGGTAAAGGGGTACTCAGTGCTTCAACGTCTCTATTGGGATGTGTGGCGTTTGATTCGTCAAGATGTACTGTGGTGGAAATATTGGCGGGTTCCACCGGCAACTCAAACCAAAAAACCGAACCTTTGGCAAAAGCGGGCGTATAGCCAATGGTACCACCGTGTAATTCTACCTGCGCCCGGGCATAGGAGAGCCCAATTCCGGTCCCGCCTTTCTGATTGGATGCCTGATAAAATCGGGTGAATAAACGTGAAACTTCATCGGGTGCCACTCCCGGCCCCTGATCTTCGACCGATACCCGCACCCGGTTGCCCAGCCATTGCGATGCAACCACAATCTCCATCCCTTCTTCCGAAAATTTCAAGGCATTCATCAATAAGTTCATCACCACCTTTTCACAACGCTCGCGATCAAGAGTCATTGGTTCAACTTCGCGGGCAGGTCTGAAAACGAGGGTCACCCCGCGAGCCTCTGCTTCGGGAAGAAAATCATCGATGAGCTGTTGCAGGCATTCGTTGATATCTACGATGCAACAATTCAATATTATATCGCGTGTCATTTCCATTTTACGAACATCCAGCACCATATCGATCATATTCTTCATATTTCGCACATGTTTGTACATCAACGACAGTAGCGGCCTGAACAATTGAGGAACCTGCTCGTCGCTCACCAAACGACGCAAGGGAGCATACACCAGGGTGAGTGGGGTGCGCAATTCGTGCGAAATATTAATTAAAAACCTTATTTTCTGCTCCGAAAGTTCATTTTCGCGGTGCTGCATTTCCAGCTCCATTTGCTGCCGTGCCCGTCGCATGGCCTGGTACCGGTACCGCCAAAGCATAGCCCCTGCAACTATAGTCAGCAGAATATAAAACCACCAGGTTTTCCACCACGGTGTGAGCACCCGGAGTGTTGCCAGCTCTACCGGTTCGCTCCATTGCTCGTTCTGTAATTCATATTGCATCATCACCTTATAAATCCCCGATGGCAATGTTTGAAGGCGAATGGATTGATTTTCCAGTAATAGCCAGGTATCGTGTAAGGATTCGATCCGGTAGCGCACTACCGGAGCACTGGCCAATGCGGGTGTATTTACAAATAAATTCAACTGTAATGAAGTATGATTCCAGGGTATTGTTATTCGTCCTGAACCCTTTTGGCTCGACCAGCGATCGGGATCCAGCAAACTACCATCCAATTGAACATCGAGTAACTCAAATCCGGGTACTACCCTTTCGGGAAACGGAACCGAAGGGTCGATACGGATGAAACCCGATACACTTCCCAGGTAAATATCACCAGCCTTCCCTACCAATTTCGACTTAGGTAATAATTCATCGGAACGAACACCGTCGGCGCGTCCGTACTCAAACATTTGTTTCTTCAATAAATGATACCTGAACAGTCGGGTGCCCGAACTAAACCAAACCGACGACTGTCGATCGGCAACCACCGAACTTACTGACTTTATCTCACCCGAAACTACCTGTTCCGGCTTTTCTCCCCGGCCAGCCTTATAGTACAAACCTTTCGTGGTTCCAATCCACAACCCTCCTCTCTGGTCGAACGAAGCAGCATTTATTGTCCCTGCCCCCACTTCTGTGATATCAACATATTTCTCAACATTTCCCGTATCGGTACTATATCCATACACACTCTGATTAGTTACAATCATCAGTAATGCCGGCGAAAAAACAGAGAACTGAACACGCACTCCTCCTTCACCCGGTTTAACTATCGGAAGCGCAACAATTCTACCCGTTGATTGAGTTAACTCGAAAACAGACTCATCGGCTATGTATATCTTATCGCCCCGGCGAGCCATACTGATGCCTATCCAGTCGTTTACAAAATACTTTCCTGCATCCGGCCGAAAAGGCGTCAGTTTTCCGGTTTGCTTATCAAATAAATGCAAACCCTCTTTGTATAAACTAACCAACAACTCACCCTCGTTCCACCACGTAATTGCTGTAACCTTTGTACCTGCTGTAAACGGATAATGCCTGAACTTTTGAAGTACCGGATCGAATCGATTCACTCCCTGACCATCAGTGCCAATCCATATTGTACGTTCCTCTTCCTCATAAAAACTAAGAACTGTCGACTCACTTAACCCCAGAGAACTGGAAAGTGGAGCCCTGCTGTATGAATTAACAAAGACACTTCTAACTGCCAACAATCCATTTCGAACCGTACCCATCCAACATACACCAAACGGATCTACATACAACGTAAGTAAGGAATTCACCCTTAAGTTATCTTCATTTTCACGCTGACGACTGAGGGGCTCTACGCTTTTATACTTATCGGAATACACCAGCACTCCTTCACCATCGGATGCCATCCAGATATCGCCATTATATTCCAATATGTCCATTATCTTATCGGCTTTTACCGACGCCGCACCCTTGCTTAAATCGATAAGCAGACGCCCTTCACTATCAAAACACTGTACACCTTTACCATTTTCCGACACCCAAATGCGTCGACGAGAATCGACACTCACATCCAATATATTGATCCCTTTATAAAAAGGGGCACGGGTAAGCTCTCCGGTAGCTATATCGCACAAAAACAAACCCTTCCAACGCGAAGCAAGTAATAACACACCCGGTTTTAACTGCTCAATACGGGTTGCTCCTGTTAAATTGGAACCATCGCCCCGAAATGGAGTTTCGGTCCAGGTATTCGTTCGCGAATCGTGGATGTACAACGAATGCCCGGTAGTTGAATAAAGTTTTGAGCCGGATCGGAAAATATTGCGCAACGAGATGGCTGTTCCGTTAATCAAATGGGGATGAAATGAGTCTGTAGTGCGGTCGTACCGACACAACACACCATTAGTTCCTACCCAAAGCTGATGTAGCGAATCTTCTATTATAAAAAAGATGTCATTATCGGGTAAACTCCCCGAATCGGTCGGACCGTGATAATACGATCGTATCCTCTGTCCATCATATCGATTCAATCCATCGCGTGTTCCGGCCCACAACATCCCGATATGATCGCGATAAATGGCCTTCACTGTCGACTGCGACAACCCTTCGTTGAGTGAAATTTGCTCAAAGTAAAACCGTTCGGCTGCATTTACTGTGCCCGTAAATAGCATTACAATACAAATCAAAAAATTTCGTATTCTATCCATGTAAGTTGATTGAAAAACCTTCTTGCTGCGTTTCCAGGTATGGCTTTCGCGGCAAAGATACTCAATATCCAACAAGTTTCAAACGCTTTGGAGCAAGCACATTTTTCAATCTAAGCCGCACATTATAAATTATTTTATTAACTGAGCGGTACTTTAAAAATATTCATGTATATTTGCACCCATCAAAATATAGCAATAATGAAAAACATAGTAGTATCCTTGTTGTTAACTGTTTCTGCTTCTGCAATTGGAGGCATTCAGCAATTATTACCTCGTCCGCAACAACTAACTGAAAACAGTGCTGTACAGTTTGAGATCAACCGTCCTATCGACATACAGGCTCCCTCTCAACAACTCCGGGATCCGCAGGTGAGCTCCGAACTAACCGGCTGGATTTCGGCCCATCGGGGAACTGTCAGCGGGCAGGCAACCGCCAAAATCATTGTCGAACTATCTACTACAGTTGATGGTGCAGAGTTTCAGGAGGAAGCGTATCGTTTACAAATATCGAAAGATACCATTAAAATAAATGCGATTTCCCTGGCAGGTGCTTTTTGGGCCATCCAAACGCTTTGGCAACTTTCCGAAAATGAAAGTGTACTTCCGGGACTTACCATCACCGACTGGCCGGCTTTCCGAATTCGCGGATACATGCACGATGTGGGGCGAAGCTTCATGCAATTCGAGACTTTAAAGAAACACATTGAGAAATTATCGCGGTACAAAATCAATATTTTTCACTGGCACCTAACCGAGAATCAGGGCTGGCGACTGGAAAGTAAAATCTACCCGCAACTGAACGGAAACAGTGCTTTTTCGAGGCATCCGGGACAGTTTTACACGATTGAACAGGCTAAAGAGCTGGTTCGTTTTGCCCGCCAGCGGGGCGTTACGGTTATTCCGGAAATTGATATGCCGGGACACAGTGAAGCATTTCGCAAAGCGATGGGACACAGCATGCTCACTCCGGAAGGGCTGGAAGAAATGAAAGCAATAATGACTGAAGCATGTGCCACCTTCAGCGAAACAGAGTGGATGCATATTGGTACCGACGAGGTGCGTACTCCCGATCTGGGTACCATCGACTGGTCGGTATTTGTCCCCCAAATGGTGGCTCATGTGCGGGCACAGGGTAAAAAAGTAGTGTCGTGGAATCCCGGTTTTCATTATGGCAGTGGCGGTATCGACATGACTCAGCTCTGGAGTAGCTCCGGTGCTCCAACTGCGGGAATACCTGCAATCGACTCCCGTTATCATTATATCAATCATTTCGACATGTATGCCGATCTGGTAGCACTCTACAACAGTACTATTGCCGGACAAACCAAAGGGAGTCACCAGTACGCTGGTGTAATTGTAGCTGCCTGGAACGACCGTATACTTCCTTCCGACGAAGCCATCGTCCGTCAAAACAATCTGTATCCTACCATTCTTGCGATGGCCGAACGGGCATGGTTGGGAGGTGGAAAAGGCTATTTCAATACCATCGGAGTTAATCTCGACCCTCTGGATGCCGGCTTTATCGACTTCGAACGCCGCTTGTTGCATCATAAAATGAACCACCTGAGCTCCGAACCCATCGACTATGTAAAACAAACCAATGTACGCTGGCGAATTACTGATGCATTTCCCAACAATGGCAATCTGGCAACTGTATTTCCTCCTGAAAGCGAATTACAGACATCTTTCAACTTTAATGGAAAAACCTATGCAACCCGCCAGGCTACCGGGGCTGGAATTTACCTTCGCCATGTGTGGGGTCCATCCATAATTCCGGCATTCTATGCCAATCCTCAGACCAATTCAACAGCCTTCGCGTATACTTACGTGCATTCTCCGGTCGATCAGCAGGTAGGCCTCCAGCTTGAATTTCAAAATTATGGTCGTTCCGAAGCCGATCTGGCACCACCCGCCGGCCGATGGGACTACAACCAAAGCCGCATATGGATCAACGACCAGGAACTATTGCCTCCGGTATGGGAAAACAAACATACTTCCAAATCCAACGAAATCACCTTGAAAAATGAGAATTTCACAGCCCGGCCACTTCCGATGATTTCACTGAAACAGGGCTGGAACAAGGTACTGTTAAAACTACCCGTTGGGGCATTTTCTATTTCGCAGGTTCGCCTGGTAAAATGGATGTTTACCTGCGTATTTGTAACTCCCGATGGCCGAAGTGCCGTGGACAATTTAATCTATTCGCCCGACAAAAACAATAATCCTGAAAGTGAAATTCTGATTGCTGCCATCGACAAAGCCAATGGATTTCTTGCCGGAGTAAATATTGGCTCTACACCCGGGAAATTCAGTCAAAACAAAGTGGATGAACTACGAAGCAGCATAAAAAATGCGGAAAAAATCTCACAGGAAACTCACCCCAACAGTGTGTATGAACAGGAAACGGCAAATCTGACCAATTTATTGGAAAAATTCAAACAATCAATCAACTTTCCACGGGTAAGCACCGAAAAAAAAAAGTACTGGTACACCCTAACCACCCCCCTGCGTAACAACAACACTAATAACACCATAGCCTGGCAGGGAAATAATATGGCTTTGAAGGGCGAAACGCTACTAGCTTCTGCACGAAAACAACACTGGAAGTTGATTGAGAAGTCCGATAAAAGTGTAGCTATTATCAATCGGCAGGACACGCTAAGTTGCATCCACCCGGGATCGGCTTTTAATACTGCGCTAAAAGCACAACAATATTCAAATGAAGTTCCCGGATGGAGCTTAATTCCTACGTATACAAATTCGAATTTTGCCATCAGTAGCGGTGAAGTTCAAATGAACCAAACTCAATCGGGATTAAATTACCAGGTCTACAATTGGGGCGGCGGCAACAACACAACCGATACTGGTTGCCAGTATCTTATTCAACTAGCCGGAATTGAAGGAGGTGATGCACTTGATTCGCTGAGCATTCGTATCGATGCGTTAAGAGATGCTACAACCGGATTAACTTTTAGCAACGACCCCGGTTATATTTCGGAAGCTACTTTCAACAGTTTTTCTACTCAACTGTCGGACTGCGAAAACGCTTTAAATTCATCTGATTATTCCCTGAGTGATTTCCGACAACTACTGAACCAGTTAAACGATTCCTATACCAACTTTACCAACGCTATCAACCGACCTCTTGCATCAACCAACGATTCAATATTTAAGTATTCCATCACTGTGCAACGTGATGCTAAATCAATTGCCTGGCAGGGTGCCAATGCTACATTGAAAGCAGCAACATTTACCGACAATGATCCTAAATTTATATGGAAATTAAAACTACTGAACGATGGAAGTTTCAGCATTTGTGATACCAACGAAACATATTTTATCGAAAGTGCCTCCACAGGTACTCCACCTGTATTACAGGCAAAGTCGGGAACACAAACCAACGGCGGATGGAAATTTCAATTAATTGACCAGGGACCCTGGTTCACGATAGTAAACGGGTCTGCTCAAATTAACGTGAGCAATGCCGGCACCGGCTACACCCTCTACAATTGGGGAGGTGGTACCAATACTACCGATACCGGCTGCCGTTTTACCATTTCTTTGAAAGAAACAAATATTATCAGCAACATAAACCATTTAACCTTCAATAACCCATTGGATGATCTGAAAATTGTCGATCGGCGTATCGTAAACCCGCACTTATTATCCGGTCTACGGGCGTTTACGGCTACAGGAAATGCCGTTTCGATACAGCAACCCTTACCATCAGGCATTATAATATTGATGCACAATGAGTTTACTAAAAAAATCGGTATCTTATGACAAACGCCTATACTTCAACAAACTTATAGGGCTTATATGGTAATTAAATATTTATAAACCATATAAGTCATATAAGAACATATAAGTTTACCTGAGTTGTTCCATTACCCGTACATATATACCCTCTTTCACCCAGGGATCGTCGGCTTTTTTCAACAAAGGCTCCATTTGACCTGCCAACTTTCGAATTAGCTTCTTATCGGCAATACTATTCAACTGATAAGGATCTTTTACATCATCAAACAACAAAATTTCTTTTATATCCAGCGATCGGGTAAGGGTAATAGCCAGGGTATACCGATCGGTTTTCAACCCACGGGCAACCGGAAAGTAACTCTGCACTTTCCCCTCTGCATCCTTCTCCCCATCAACATTCCGGATATACAGCACTCCTTTTGGCGAATCTTTTACCGGCTTGCCCTTAACCAGCGACACCGCTAAATCATTGCCTTGTACGGATGCAGGTATATAAGACTGCAATCCACTTAACGAAAGTAATGTAGGCATAATATCCGGAGTAGAAAGCAATACCGGATTAACGTGGGGCTTCAATCTGCCCGGATAACGAATTAAAAAAGGCACGTTAAACGACTCCGCATAGGGTGAATTCTTAGGATCTTCCAAATGACTGGCCATGGTTTCGCCATGATCGGAGGTAAATACCACAATCGTATTTTGATCCAGGCCCTGCTCCTTCAATGCTTCGAGGATACGGCCAAATTCACGGTCAACTCCCGTTACCGACGCAAAATAGTAAGGTGCACTTTTTTGCTTCTTAGCCAACGATGCTTTTACATTCGGACGAATCAGCAATTCATTGAGCGGTATATCTTTATATAAATTGTAATCCTGCTCTTCCACATCGTCGAGCGAATAATACGGACTATGAGGCGGATTCATACTTACCACCATGAAAAAGGGTTTCGACTTATCCCGTTTATTTTTAAGATAATCGATGGCCACATCGGCCTCGTGTTTTGGCGACCACTCCCGTATTTCGTGCCTGTTGCCCTCTGTATCCCAATAATGCGGACGTTTGTGCTCATCAAAAGTTCCGTACGAATACCAAAAATTAAAACCATGCCTGCGCTCCTTCGGCGTGTAAGCATCCCACTCCGGATTACGATCGCTTACATAAGTGCCCGGTTGTTGTGGATTATTTCTGGTCGGATAATCGACATGCAATTTCCCGATGTAGGCGCAGTCGTAGCCCTTTGCCGAAAACACATCGCTGATGGCCACCGCATCCTGTCGTAAATTACTAATCGGCCGGGTAGCATTACAATTCAAAGGCACCCCGCTCCCATCCGGATACATACCGGTAAGCATCATTCCCCGGTGCGGACTGCTCAACGGACAATTACTATGAGCCGACGAGAGCACTACCGACTCACGGGCAAACCGTGCCAGTACCGGCGTATGTACCGGATCGGCCTTAAATCGTACGTACTTACTAAAATCATCGTCGTTCCAGAATTCCAGTGCATGATTGCGCAACTGGTCGGGAAAAACATACACAATATTGGGTCGATCGGCAGCTTGCACTAGCACGGTGCCCATTAGAGCAGTGGTCGAAATTAACACAACTTTCATCATCAGATTTTTTTCATTTGGATTTTACAACCAATTCTATTTTATTTTCAAATCGAAGTGCACGTGCCGTTGCCACTTCGGTTAGCGTTAGCCTGAAAATTTCCGGTCCCCACACTTTCGACAAGCGTGTATCGGGTAATGCGATTGTATCTATTCTGGCAGTATAGTTCTTCGAATCGAAACGTAGTTCCGCTTCCTGGTCATCCACCCGGAGGGTAATCGCACCAGGCTGTACACTCAGCTTTCCATGCGTCAAAAAATGCAATTGCTGGAGCGACTTTCGTTCTTTCAGCACCACCTTATCCACAATTTCGAGCCTATCGGGCCGCAAGCGGTATCCGCGAACCCAGCTTTCAACAGCAGCCGACGCTGGATATGCTCCGGCTATGTCCATAGAAACCCATGATTTTTTCGCGTCAACACTAATTGAACGGGCTTTGAACTCTTTCCCGAATTGTTGTTCTTCGCCATTGATGGTGGGTAAATTATGATACCTACTCCGCATCGTCCAAATTGAATACCGCTCCGGCCCAAAAGTCTGACGGGTATAGGTCCCCACTCCGGCATCGATAAGCAAAGGCCTTGCTCCGGCCCACAACGAAAAAGTACCCGCATCGTTATGATTATGACTCTCTGCATTATATCCTCCTTTTACTGCCAGAAACAGGCCCCCGGGATTTGAAAAATAATAAAACTGTGTTTCGGGATAAATCGTTGAAGCGGCCGGCTGGTGATGAGCCCGGGTTGCCATCAGCCCGGGGTAATACCGAAGCGACTCCAGACTTCTGAACAGATCGGTACCATACGATAATGCTGTACCGTTCTTTCTAGCGAGGTATGCCCCAAACTCCATCATCTCCTTACTATTCACAGCTTTTCCGTAACGGTACACCAATCCGGCCTGTGCCGAAAACTGAGCCGAAGCATCGGCAAAATTGACTACCCAGCCATTGCCCACATAACTCCTCGAAATGTACTCACCCAGGTTTCGCACCATGGGCTCCGAAAATAAATCTACTTTTGAGTTGGTAATCATATGAACCAATTGGAGGTAATCGTACAACTTTCCGGCTGCATGCCCCCAATACGAAGGTCCTTCTTCGCAGGCTCCATCGTAGTTTACATAATTTATAAACTTATCAACCGACCGCATACTCCGGTACACATCCTTAGCCAATTGAGCCCGATCTGGTTCCATCAATGCTATAACCTGCAGGCAGTTAAAATTGGTCCAGGGATTCCAGTTATTTACCATTCCATCTTCACGGGGAACAAATGCCATCCACCAATACCGATCGATGGTTCGGTAAGGGATAATTATTTTATCGTATAACTCTTTTTTCAACCGCAACGAAATCACAGGATTCACTTTATCGAACTCCGTATGGAAGAAATAATAGGTCCAGGCCAGCAGTGCTCCCAGTTCACCCGAACCCAAATCAATTACCTGGTCGGTATGATCGGGAAGTGTACGTCGCGATAACTGAGCTGTTAAATGAGCCGACAATACCCACGATGTTCGCTCGCAGTGATAAAACGCGCCGTTGATAATCTGATCCATAAACCGACCCTTGCCTTCAGCCAGCTCGGCCATCACCAGGTCCGACAGCGCATTGGTATTATCCGAATTAGGATCCTGCATTATATTCCGGTTCCCTGTGCGTTCATAGGCCAGATAAGCAGTCGCCGGAATTACTTTCCATTCGTAATTTAAGTGTCGCTCGCCACGACGAATGAGTGCTGATTTATGCTCACCCACTAACTCTTCCCAACCGGTACGATTGATATACGCAGGGTACGGCACCCAGTCGGCAGCGGGAACCACCTGCATGGCCAACGACGATTCGGTGTTGCGACCGGAAAGATAATTGCGCTCAGCAGCTGCATAAGCGGTGCCATATACTGCAGAAACGAAAGTCAGGGCCAGCATTAACCTACTGTGATAAACTGAAAAACGACACTTTTTCGACAACATCAGTATCTTCATGGGGTACTTAGTATAGTTTGTGTGTGAATAAATAAAAAATGCGATAGATTCTGACTGTAAAAGTACAGCGAATCTATCGCAAACAAGTCTAAAATCGAACGTAATAGGGGGTAAAAAAGTACAGCTAAGTGATACAACTTAAATTTTTAACACATTTCACCCAATACTTTACTGAAGCGTGCCAATCCTCCCATCGCAGTTTCCTTGTAAAGGCTGGGAAGATCGTGACCGGTAGTCCGCATCGTTTCCACCACCTTATCGAAACTAATAATATGTTTTCCATCCGACATCATCGCCGCCATATTGGCATCGAGTGCCCGTAAGGCTCCAAACGAATTGCGCTCAATACACGGAATTTGAACCAACCCGCATACCGGATCACAGGTAAGTCCCAGGTGATGTTCCAAACCCATTTCGGCTGCATACTCTATTTGCTGTGGCGATCCGCCAAACATCTGATTGGCTGCTGCTGCCGCCATAGCACAGGCAGTTCCCACTTCACCCTGACAACCCACTTCGGCTCCCGAAATAGAGGCATTTTTACGGGTAATATTCCCAAACAAACCTGCCGTTGCCAAAGCCTGTAAGATATTTTTATCCGAAAATTCGTGGTAGGTTTTCAGGTGGTATAATATCGCCGGTAAAACTCCTGCAGCTCCACAGGTAGGTGCTGTAACCACTTCCCCACCACTTGCATTTTGCTCCGAAACGGCCAGGGCGTACGACATAATAAGGCAACGGTTTTGCAAACTTACTTTATAACTTTTAGCTTTGATCCAGTACGATGCAGCCTTCCGACGCAAATTTAACCCACCCGGTAGCACGCCGTCGTTCTCCAATCCTTCCTTCACCGATTTCTGCATCGCCCGCCACACTTCGTTCAGGTAATCCCACATGTCAGTCTCTTCCCGTTCCTGAACATACTCCCAGTAGGTTTTCCCACGGCGCTCTATCCAGTGAAGAATATCAGTAATCGACTCGTGTTCATACACTTGCTTCTCGGTCAAATCAGTAGTTTCGTCGATAATTTTACCTCCCCCTACACTATACACTACCCAATCGGTCAGCACCTGTCCGGCCCGGTTGAGTGCCTCCAGCTTTAAGGCGTTGGGATGCAGGGGAAGATAAATCTCGGGCAGCCAGACGAACTCCACCGACTTAGGAGCTAAAGCATCGGCAATTGCCGAATCGGTTAAGTGCCCTTTTCCGGTAGCTGCCAAACTACCATATAAATGTACCCGAAACGATGTGGCTTCGGAATTGCGCTGGTTAAAAATCTGGGCAGCCTTTTTGGGACCCATGGTATGACTGCTTGACGGGCCATTCCCAATCCTGTAAATTGATTTTATACTCTCCATATTGTTTTTTAGTCAATTATTCAATTTATTTATTCCTCTTCCAAAGATAATGCATTTTCGTCGGATTTACGAAATTCGGATGGCGACATTCCGAAATGTTCTTTAAAACATTTGGCAAAATACTTTGGAGAACTGAATCCCATCATATAGGTTATTTCAGAAATATTATATTCCGGATGGTCGGTAAGGTATGCAGCTGCCTTTTTCAGGCGCACATTCAGAATAAAATCGTTGGGGGTCTGTCCCGTGATTCCTTTAATTTTCGAGAATAACTTGGTGCGCCCCAAAGCCATGGCCTTCGAAAACTCAAGCACATCGAATTCACTATTATCGAGATGCGACTCAATCACCTGCTGTGCTTTTTCCAAAAACTCCCGATCGGGTTGATTGGTCGCCAACAAACGGGGCGAAAAATCGGTTTGCCTGCTGAATTTCTCCTGTAACATTTTCCGGTTATTAATCAGATTATTACACCTGGTTATCAATGTCTTCACATTAAAAGGCTTTGTTATATAATCATCGGCTCCCAACCGTAAACCTTCAATGGTATATTCCACTGCCGTTTGCGCCGTCAGTAATACCACCGGAATATGACTCACCAAAAAATTATTTTTGATTTTTGAACACAACTCGCTACCCGACATACGCGGCATCATCAGGTCGCTCAACACTAAATCGGGTTGATGCTCCAGGGTTTTTGCCAGTCCTTCTTCGCCATCGCCGGCTACAAATACATCGTAAACAGGTTCAAACAATTGCTGCAACATCAGTCTTAACTCTTCATTATCTTCCACTACCAAAATGGAAGGCCGACCTTCACGTTTCAACAGCTGAGTTTCTTTCATTTCAGCTATAAATTGCTGATCAAGTGGCTCATACTCGTTCATACATACATCATCGGCAGTTATAATTTCCATTACTTTCTGTTCGTCGGAAAAATGCGATGAACCCTTTCGAAATACAACCCTGAATACGGAACCTTCATTTACATGACTCTCAACGTATATACTTGCCTTGTGCGCCTCTATAATATTCCGGGTCAATGCAAGCCCGATTCCGGTACCGGGAGTCGAATTGTGCAATGCCAGTCCATTTTCGGCCTGATAAAACCGATCGAATATTTTTTCAAGATCCGAAGCTTCAATTCCTGAACCTGAATCGTGTACCTCAATGGTAACACTGGTGGTATCTTCATAACATCGAATAGAAATCACCCCTTCGCGGGGAGTATATTTGAATGCATTGGAAATCAGATTGTAAAACACCTTTTGTAATTGAGTTGCATCAAACCAGAGTTTCACCTCTTCGGGAATTCCTTCAAATTCGAACCGAATAGAGCGATAATTAGCATATTCGGTAAACGACAGGTAGATTTCGTAAAGGTAAGCCATCAAATCGCGCTCGCTAACTTTTAACTGCAAATGCCCCTGTTCGCTTTTACGGAATTCAAGCAATTCGGTAATAAGATGGCGCATGGTATTAGCGTTACGTTTAATATTAAGGATGCGGTTATACACAGTAGGCTGAACCCCCTGCATCTGCAACAACATATCCACCTGGCCGTTGATAAGCGTTAAGGGCGTACGGAACTCATGCGATATATTAGTAAAGAATCGTAACTTGGATTGATTCACTTCTTCGATATGGTGCTTTTCGCGTTTTTCGTATTCAAGCGAGGCTTGTAGTAACAACTTCGATCGTACAAACAAAATATAGCGCCAAATGAGAAAAGCCAGCGTCAGCACATAGAAAAGATAGGCATACCAGGCTTTGTAAAAGGGAGGCAAAACACTCATTTTCAGACTCGTGGTCGCCTGAACACTTCGATCCTGCGCCGACAAAGCTTCCAGAATAAGTTCGTAATTGCCGGCTGCCAGTCCCATAAAGTTAAAACTGGTAGTTCCACGGGGCAATTCGGTCCATTGATCCGAAAATCCCTGAAGCTTATAACGATACACCGGTTGGTTGACGGCAATAAAATTATTAGATGCAAATTCAATAGTTACCATCGAATGCCGGTGGGTTAATTTTATTGCGTTGGTAAACGGCAATTCGGCATCCAGAATCTCAGTATCATCACCTGGCGTAACCGGGATATTGTTGACCCACAATTTTACAAGGTTAATATTGAAAGGACGGTCGGGAATGGTCAGATTCTCTTCAACAAACGACACCATACCGTTCATTCCTGCCACATACAGTTCTCCGGTTGATAAGGCTCGCATACCTCCGTTGAACAGCGAATTCAGCGGAAATCCATTTTGCCGGTCGTAATGGGTAGACTTTCGATTTTCGGGATCAAGTATGGATAAACCACGGGTGGTAGCTACTACAATATAACCGAGAGGCGATTCCATAATATTGCTGATATAATCGTTGCGCAGACCCGAGTTTATCGAATTATACAAATAAAAGTGTCCGGTAGCTTTATCCAGCATATTTACCCCACCACCATTGGTACCGATCCATAATCGCCCACGACTGTCGAGCAACAATTTGGTGATACTATTATTACTTAAACTGAGGGTATCGCCCGGACGTTGCAAATACGATTTCAGCTCTCCTGTCTTTAAATGATATCGCCACAACCCCGTGCCTCCTATCCACAATTCATCGCCTTCGAGCTTCAAATCGACCGAATAACTCACTTTGGCATGCAACGCTTCTGATAAGAGCCGATACGTTCCATTTACAGGATTAAAAATATAAATTCCATTGTAGGTCCCCACCAACACTTCGTCGCCATACGGAACTATGGACCGAACAATATTCGATTGTTCGAGCTTTGCATCCACTACCGGAAACGGACGGATTTTTCCCGTTGAGGGATAAAATAAACTAACACCTCCCAGGTGTGTACCCAGATAAAGAACATCGTTTTCACGATCGAAGTATCCGGTTTTTATATTATCCGAGCTTAAGCCATTGGGCTGCAAACGAAAATTGGTATACGTTCCTTTTGTTGGCTGATACCAAATCAAGCCTTCTCCTTCGGTACATAAAAACAGACCTCCTCTTCCATCTTCGTGAATATCGCTGATAACAGGAAAAGGCTTGTTGAAAAACACCCCTTTTCGCAAATCATGAAAATTATAAAAATCGATTTCAGGATTGAAATAATTTACTCCGCCAAAATAGGTTCCTATCCAGATGGTACCCTGACTATCTTTATAGAGCGACCACACCGATTCGTTGGAAAGCTGTTGCATTCGATCACTACCCGATTCGTAGTGTTCAAACTTTTCCTGATCAATCAGCATCTTATCGAGTCCCTTTCGGGTACCAACCCACAACACATCATTATTGTCCTGACTGATGGCACGCACAAACAACGACGACAAGCTATTATTTGATTTCGACGAATCGGGTTGATAATTACGAACTCTGCCGTTTTTTTCGATCCTGAACAAACCATGATACCATGTGCCGACCCAGATATTTTTACGCGAATCTTCGAAAATCGACGAAATCTGACTACTTACATCAATTACTTTGCGCATTTTTTTATTCGGATCGATAATGTAAACCCCCGAAGCGAGGGTACCTGCGACCAGCACTTTCTGACTCGTTTCCCGCAGGACACGGATTTGTGCGTTCGGCTCGGGCAATTCGGCATACAGAGTTTTGTCCCCTTTATTGTATTCGTAAATTTTGTTCCGCTCTGCTATCCACAACACGGATGTACCATAAGTCATCGCATCGGCATTTTCACGCTGGATATTGGAAACTTTACCGGTACGTAAATCGTAGCGATTGATACCTCCCTGGCTGTGAATATACACCGAACCTGACTTATCGCCACACAGGTAACGAATTAAATTTCCATGAAGTGAATTCGTATCGTTGGCTACCGGACGAATAACTTCCATCGAATTTCCGTTGTAGCGGCTTACCCCTTCACGGGTTCCAAACCACATGGCTCCTAATTCGTCCTGGTAAACCGACATCACTGATAATTGAGATAACCCCTCTTCAATACCTAACTTCGAAAAATATACATCATCGGCTGCCGTGAGTACCAACGGGTAAATAAACAACAATAACCAAAAGTGCTTCATGGATGCTTATGTATTAAATTTTGTAACAAAAATACGCAATGTTCCCAATTTTTGGGGTAGTTTTCGTACGAAAATGTCATATTTTTGTACGGTTTCAATATTTTTCTTTATAAGGACAAAATTAAATAAAATAATTTAGTAACTTTGCAGTACAAAACTGATATTTTTAAAATAAACAATATTTCATTTACACCATGAAAGAAATCTATAGTCAATTTCAGCTATCCTGCGAAATAGCAGAAGTGAAACCGTTGAAAATCGGACATATTAACGACTCCTATACACTTTGGGGGGCCAATGCCAATGATGAATCCTATTTTTTACAACGAATTAACCACAGCATTTTTAAAGACGTGGATGGATTGCAAACCAATATCAAAATTGTAACCGACCATATTCGTGCAAAACTGATAGAGGCAGGTGTAGCTAATGTTGAACAAAGGGTGATGAGAGTAGTCCCTGCGAAAGACGGAAAATTATATCACAAAGATGCAGAAGGAAACTTCTGGAGGGTGTATGTAAATATTAAAAACACGCACAGCTACGAACAGATAACTCCGGAACTGGCTTACGAAGCTGGAATTGCTTTTGGAAATTTTCAAATGCAACTGGTGGACGTACCTATGGAAAATATGATAGAGCCTATCCCCGATTTTCACAACGTGGCTTTTCGGGTACAGCAACTGAAAGATGCAGTGGCCGAAAATAAAGCCGGACGTCTGGAAAAAACACAATGGCTGGTTGACGAACTGCTTCAGCGGGCTGATGAAATGTGCCGTCCGCAGCAACTCTACCGCGAAGGAAAAATGCCGGGACGAATCAACCATCACGATACTAAAATCAACAACATGTTGTTCAACGAAAAGGATGAACCCTGTTGCGTGGTCGACCTTGATACCGTTATGGAAGGAATTGTACTTTCCGATTTTGGCGATTTTATGCGCTCAGCAGCCAATACAGGAGCCGAGGATGATGCCAATCTCGATAATATAGATGTTAACATGGACATCTTTGAAGCGTATACCCGTGGTTACCTTAAAACAGCGACCTTCCTCACTCCTATCGAACTCGACTACCTGGCCTTCGGCGCTAAAATGCTTTCGTACATGCAAACGGTACGTTTTTTCGCCGATTACCTCAATGGCGACACTTATTATAAGATACAGCATCCCGAACACAACTGGCAGCGTTCGCTGGCTCAATTCCGATTGCTTCAAAAGCAGGAAGAAAAGTTCGAAAAGATGCAGGCTATTGTACAACAATGCACTAAAAAACAAAACCAACCAGTATGCACTTCGATTTAAGTTCAAAAATTACGCTCGAACGAATACCTGAACGGTATTACAAACCAGCCGATCTGATCGAAAAAATTCGTCAGACTCAATTTGAAAAAATTGAAACTGAAATTTTCGACGAAGCAATTCAGGCATCGCGCCAGATTGCCAACGAAATTGCCACCCTTATTCGCACTAAAAAAGCAGCCAAAGCCAATTGTGTCCTGGGCTTATCGGGTGGTTCCACTCCTCTGTACGTATACGACGAACTTGTTCGGCTTCATCGCGAAGAAGAACTAAGTTTCGATAACGTTATTGTATTTAATATTACCGAATTCTACCCCATTCCCGATCCACAATCGCACTCCAACACGCGGCTTTTGAAGGAATACCTTATTGATAAGGTAAATATTAAAAAAGAAAATTTCCACACCTTTTTGCCTGCAGAAAATGAAAATCTGAATCATTTCTGCTTCGATTACGAAACCAAAATCCAACAAAAAGGAGGACTCGATCTGGTGCTTGTAAGTGTCGGACTTGTTGGAAATCTGGCGTACAACGAACCGGGCTCCAACATTGGCTCCCGCACCCGCCTCATGCTACTCGATAACGAATCGCGACGCGACCTGAAGCAATTCTACAGCAATTCGGGCAATATACCCACTTATGCTTTCACCGTAGGTTTATCGTCGATTATGAACGCTGGTCAGGTAATTTTAATGGCCTGGGGCGAACATAAATCCAACGTACTCAAAAAAGTAATTGAACATAAAGCCGACGACAATGTGCCGGCTTCACTGCTTCAACTACACAAAAATGCCAAAGTAGTATTGGATGTGAGCGCTGCTCAAATGCTTACCCGCCTTAGCCAGCCCTGGCTGGTAGGTTCGTGCGACTGGACCAATCAACTTATACGCCGCGCTATTGTATGGCTGTGCGAAAAAACAGGAAAGCCCATTTTAAAACTTACCAACAAAGATTATAACCAAAACGGTCTCGACGAGTTGTTGGTAAAACACGGATCGGCTTACGATGTAAACATCCGGATTTTCAACGACCTACAGCATACCATTTCAGGGTGGCCGGGTGGTAAACCCAATGCCGACGACACCAATCGTCCCGAACGTGGCACCCCGTTCCCGAAGCGTGTTATTGTTTTCAGCCCACACCCCGATGATGATGTTATTTCTATGGGGGGTACTTTCCAACGCCTGGTCGACCAGGGGCATGAAGTACATGTGGCCTATCAAACTTCAGGTAATATTGCCGTTGGCGACGATGAAGCGTATCGCTATGTGGCTACCATGAAAAACGTGGCTGCTGCTTATTGCGATGGAAATCTCGATAATTTGATAACCAAACTCGACAATACGCTTGACTTATTGCAGAATCCGCAGCAATACGGCGACACCATTCCACGTGAAGTTTTAAATATTAAGGGTCAGATTCGTCGCGAAGAGGCTCGCTCGGCCTGCCGTTTTGTGGGGGTTAAACCCGAAAACGTGCACTTCCTCGATTTGCCCTTCTACGAAACCGGACAGGTAAAAAAAGGTCACCTTACCGAAAAAGATGTTCGTATCGTGATGCAATTGTTCGAAGAAGTGAAACCTCATCAGATTTATGTGGCTGGCGACCTTGCCGATCCACACGGCACACACAAGGTTTGTCTGAACGCTGCACTGGCTGCCCTGGATGAAATGAAAGCAACAGAAGCGTTGAAAGATTGTCGCGTGTGGATGTACCGGGGTGCCTGGGCCGAATGGGAAATCGACCATATAGAAATGGCTGTCCCAATCAGCCCGGAACAATTACTCCGCAAGCGTCATTCCATACTCAAGCACCAATCGCAAATGGAAGCGGCTCCTTATATGGGCAATGATGAACGATTGTTCTGGCAACGTGCCGAAGAACGGAACCGGGCAACGGCTAGCTTATATCAAAATCTGGGACTCGCTTCGTACGAAGCTATTGAAGCATTTGTGGAATATAAATTCAAATAATATACGAATCAATTACGGCGGGTCAATAATTGATCCGCCGTAATCAGTTTTTTATCAAAAATGATTAAAACAGGTGAACATTGCATCCAATTAAATTCTATCTTTACAGGCAATTTTCAACCTGATAATTGTAATTAATAATTACATACTAATGAAACGATTGAACATAAAATTTCTTCCCGAACTGGCTGAAATGCGAATTAGCGAAGTAGGCTCGTATCTTACCGCAACTACCCTATGGCATCAAATTAAATGTGTCAATTGGCCCGGACAATTCGACCATAAACCTACTACAAAATTTATGATTGCACGATCGGAGGCCGACTTGTATATTCATTACAAAGTAGAAGAACAAGAAGTCAAAGCGGTATACGCGAATGACCATGAACCGGTCTGGCAGGACAGTTGCGTGGAATTCTTTGTTCAATTGCCTCACGAAGAGGGTTATGCCAACTTTGAATTTAATTGTATCGGTACGGCATTAGCAACTAAACGCAAATCGAGAAACGAAGATATTCGTCCGTATACCCACGACGAAATGAATAGTATTGAGCGACACGCCTCCCTCGGACATGAACCGTTGGAGATTCCGGGTAAAACCAGCTGGGAGCTTACGGTAAAAATTCCGTTTGGCCTTATTGGAATTAAATCGATTGACAAATCGGTACCTCTGCATACCAACCTCTACAAATGTGGCGACGAAACTGCTCATCCTCATTACCTGAGTTGGAGCGAAATCGACACGCCCACACCCGATTTTCACCGGCCGGAATTTTTCGGAATCATGAATTTATAAGATGTAAATAACAATGACCATTGATATTGATTTGCTCACCTGGAGCGAGGCTAAAGATTCAGTATACGATTTGGCAATTTTGCCCTGGGGAGCTACCGAGCCGCACAACTACCACCTGCCCTACACTACCGATAACGTTCTTTCGCGATCGGTGAGCCTCGAAGCAGCCCGAAAAGCTGCTGATAAGGGAGTTAAATCAATGGTGCTACCTGCTATTCCGTTTGGATCACAAAATCCGGGACAAACCGACCTGATTTTTTGTATTCATGCCCGACAGGAAACTCAAAAGGCTATTCTTACCGATATTGTGACTGCCCTTCACCATCAGGGGATTCGTAAACTACTCCTCCTCAATGGTCACGGCGGCAACACCTTCCGAACTCTTGTCCGGGACCTCGTGGTGGACTTCCCCGACTTTATGATAGTGGTTTCCGACTGGTACAAACTGGTGGATGGCAAAACCTACTTCACCGAACCCGGCGATCATGCCGGCGAGCTTGAAACGGCCATGATGATGCATTTAGTTCCGGAACGAGTAAAAGCTAAAAATGAATTCGGCGAGGGGGCTGGCAAAAAGTTCAATATCGAAGGTCTGAACTCCGGCTTTTGGACGCCCCGTCACTGGACACAGGTAAGCACCGACACAGGCATCGGTAATCCGGTTCATGCAACAGCCCTGAATGGCCAACTCTTTACAGAAGCGGTTACCGATACCATTGCACAGTTTATCGTTCAATTTGCCAAGGCTGATGTAAATAATCTTTACGAGTAAAATCTATAGGTATAAAATTTCCCCCTTTACATTCTATACATATAAAAATTACCCGTTATACACTCTTAAGGTTTAAAATTATTCAATATACAACTGCCTGTTTTTAGGATATCGAACCGAATATTTCAATTCAAGCTCTTTTTTCTCATCAGGTTGAAGTACAAACTCCCACTTCAACTCTCCGGTTTCGGCATTGGGCTTCACTCCCGTGGTTTGCTGTATACTCACTTCAATTTCTGAATTTGTTGATACCGGCACCTGATCGAGTACCACAATGGTAATTGGCTGACTTTTGGTATTGCGGATCACCGTCTTCCACGAACGAACTTCTTCCTGCTTACTGCCGATAAACTGGCGGGTAGTTAACTCTTTCATTTTCTCACGCTGAATCATTACTTTTTTATCCCTCCCCAACGACAAAGTCAGGGTATCCGATGCATTGCGTACATCCAATAAAGTCTTACCTACAAACGTATTTTCAAAAAAGATATTGGCTTCTCCTTCCAGCAGATTATAACCTTCCCAATCGGCAATCCGGGCCTGAAGAAAAACATCCTTTTCAATTTTTGGTACTGCATAATACTGAAAATCGGCAGGAATATCATAATAGGCCATATCCACCGAATAACTCTTATTATCGGAAAGAATCGTGTAGGGAGTTTTTACTTCCAATTCGAATGCGGTCGTTTTTTCCTGCTGAACTACCGGCACCGGCATACTGGCAGCCCCTCTGATTTTCAACGACGATGCCGATCGGGTATCCAGTCCGGCCATCCTACCCTGCAAAGCCTTATCGATGGATTTGGTAGTACCGTAGCCTACCACCATCACTTCTTCCAACGATTGTGTATTTTCCATCATTGTAACGTTCATCACTTCACCCGTCACCGGCAACTGCTGTGTAGTATAACCAATATACGAAAACTGAAGTGTCGACGCCGACGCCGGCAAAGTGAGTGAATAATTGCCTTCAGTATCGGCTACCGTACCGATGGTCGTTCCTTTTACAGTTACCGAAGCTCCGGGCATTCCATCTCCTGTAGTATCAATCACCTTTCCGCGAACCGACCTTACCTTTTTGTCGTACGAAGGAGGTAAAATATTGTAATCGAGCAGATAAGGATTTAACTCGGGCGACACTCCCGACAAATTGGGCATAGCCGATGAAAAACGAAGCTTCACATTCTTCCAGTCTTCGAGCGTATTTTGCCGTACTGAAGCCTTGTAGATTAATTGTACCGGTTCCGTTATAGTGGTTGCACGGATATCGTAAGACGGAAACCATCCGGCATTACCAACCATATAGGTGAGCTCCAGCGGATACGTACCACCGGTGGCCGATTCGATTTTTACCAGTACCTCGCCGGTTGGTTTTTGTTGTACATCGCTCAACTGACTCAGTTGTTTTTGAAGATCTGACTTTTGAAGATTCAATACTTTCACCGTTTTTTCACGTTCTATCTCCTTCATTTTTAATGCCGTAAGTCGCGTAGAGTAAAAGTCGGAAGTCTGTTGCAGGTTCGTAATCGTCGTTTGCTCATTCTTCCCGCCAATTACCCTGTTTTCTTTCAAAAAACTTAACTCCTCGGCAAGTATAGCCAACTGTACAGTCTCGAGCTTAATTTTCTCTTCAACTTGCTCCAGTTGCTTTTCCAGCACGGAAAATTCGCTTGGTTTAACCTGCTTATCCAGGTAATTCGTTTGATGACTTACCGAAAGAATAGTCAATGCTCCTCCCGCCTTCACCTGCAAACTTTTCGCATCAACATAGGGCGACAAATTTACAAATTTCAGCACCGAGATTCCCTTCGATACTGTTACAGGCTTCTTACGAACCACCTGCGCTCCCTCTAAAAACACGGTCACCTCTCCTACTTCGGTGGATACAACTTTTTCAGTAACTTCCTGTGCCATTATTCCTACAGCAACTAGTGCGAAACAAAACAAATGAACTAATTTAATGAACTTCCTCAACATTTTACATCGTATTTAAGTGAATATTTTTATTTACAACTGTATGGTGTTTAATCCTTTTACCAGTATTTCTCCTTTTATTGCATCACTTTTAATCTCTGTATAACCATTCATCTGACGACCAATAACTACATGGAGTGGATTAAAGTAATATTTGCCTTTTTCTTTTTTTTCCAACAAAAGCACAACCGGCCCTGCTTCGCTCTGAACGACTGCTTCGGAGGGTACTGCCGAAACACGACTGCTCGAAACAATTAATTCGCATTCAACCAACTGATTAACCAACATGGGTCTATCCGTTAAAATATCGGCAAATACCTGAAGTGTACGAGATGGCTCCGACAATCCCACAGCAATCCGGCTAACTACAGCCTTTACCATTTCTTCTGATCCTAAACGGAATTGTACACGTTGCCCGGTTTGTACCAATCCTGCATCCGACTCGTATACAGCCATCTTCAACTGAAGCTGATTAGTGTTCACTATTTCAGCAAGCAAATGGCCGCTTTCGACACCAGCTCCGGGTTGTATATCCAACGTGCGAATTTGTCCGCTCATAGGTGCTCTCAGTGAATAGGCGGTATAAAAATCACCCTCTTCAATCTTCATGGTCGACAACCCAAGTCCCTGAATCTTCAGTTTTAAACTCTGGTATATTGCCTGAGCTCTCTTAAATTCACTCCGGATTACCTGAAATTCTTTTTCCGAAACTGCCTTTTGATCATACAACAGTTTCAACCGGGAATGTTCCGACTGAAACCGTTCAAATTCGGCTGCCGACACCGCCAGCTCCCGTTGCAGCTCAACCCATTCATTTCCCCCTATCGCTACCAGTTCCTGCCCCTTTTGAACCCGCTGACCTTCCTGCACAGCTACCGATTGTACAAATCCGCTTACAGGCACACCTATACCAATCACTCCTCCTTTCACCGGCAAAAGCTGTCCCGTACACCGAACCACCGAATCCATTTCGACAGTACTCACCGGTGCCAACTCCATCTTGTTAGCTGTAAACTGCTCTTCGGTAAGCACCATCAATTCCGATGCTTCGTTTTGTTCCTCTACGGATTGTTGCTTACAGGAAATCATTGTCGTAACAATCATTGCGATTCCAACTGATAAAGTTCGTACGCTGCTGGTAATAAAAAAGGCTCGTTTCATGGTACAACTAGTTAATTGTGTAATTATAGTCAAGCGTCAACTCGTTTAAAGATTTAATATTTTCAAGATATTCCAGTCGAATATTCAATGCATTCTCGATGCTTATTACGTAGTTCGTAAAATCAATCTCCCCGTTTTCCCAACTTATAGTAGCAGTTCGTATCAATTCTTCCTGTAATAATTTGCCATCCTGAGTGTAAAAATTAAGCTCTGCCATCGCTTTGTCCCGTAGCTGAAGAAGCTCCTGCTCAACATTCCTTAACCGGGCCAGTTGATACTGATTTTGCAACTCCACCGCATGGTTGTTCAATCTGGCTGCCTTCAACTTCGACTGATGCGACTTGTAAAACAGTGGCAACGAAACGCCTATTTCAAAACCCTGATAATTGCGTGCATTCGGATACGAGTTGGATCCTATGAAATAGTTGAGCGAGAAATCGGGCAAGCTGGTAGTCTGTTCAACCCTGAATTTCGCCTGTTGCAATTCAACGGTTTTAGCAAGTTGTTGCACAGCTGGTAATGATTCGAACGTACGCGTTGAAAGTGAAAGGATTTCAATAGCATTTACAACCGTAAAGGCGCTGTCGGAACCCATCAACAACTTCAAATGCGAAGTAAGGGTATTGAATTCTACGTGTAATTCGGCCAGTTGCTGAGTAACCTGCCGGAGTTTGGCCCGGGCATTCAGCAGGTCGAGGCGGGAGATAAATCCGGATTCCTGTTGAAGTTGAAATTTCCCAACCACTACCCCGTACAAACTATCGATGGTTTCGTAGAGTTTCCTTTTTTCGATATTCACCTGCAACGAAAAATAGGCTGACGACACCTCACGCACCAGTTTATCCTGCTGGCGTTGAAATTCGTAATTGGCTAATGCATGTTCCAGCTTTTTTACCTTTTTTCCAGCAATATAATAACCTGGAAACCGAAAATCCTGACTCACACTCCACACCTTAAGCGGATAGTTATTTTCTGCAATATTATTTTCATCGGTGCCATACGCTATAGCAGTTTTATCCAATTCAACAGCACTTTGTATAAGTTCTTTTTGTGCCGAAGTTCTTGCTTGCTGTGATTGGAGCAACCGATTGTTTTCGAGCGCTTTTACAATCGCCTGCGAAAGGGTTAGCTTAGCAGGTGGGGTACTGATGGCAGTTAGAGGAAGTGCAATCAGCAGCAAAAACGGAACTACCGAACGAATAACTTTAAAGGGAAACCACTGAATTTTCTTCACTGAATAAAACAATTCGAATAAAAGCGGCAAGGCAATTAAGGTTAAGAGCGTAGAGGTAAATAATCCACCGATTACCACAGTAGCCAACGGGCGTTGCACTTCGGCTCCTGCTCCCGTTGATAGGGCCATCGGTAAAAAACCCATGGCTGCTGCACTGGCAGTGAGTAATACAGGCCGCAACCGGTCGCGCGTTCCCTGTATAATCAATTCATGCATCGATAGCTTCCCTTCTTTTTGCAATTCCTTCAGGTGCTCAATTAATACTATTCCATTCAATACCGCTATACCAAACAAGGCAATAAATCCTACTCCTGCCGACACACTGAAAGGCATTCCCCGCATCCATAGAAAAAACACTCCTCCCACAGTAGCCAACGGTATCGCCGAAAAAATCATAAACGCATCTTTCAACGATTTAAATGCAAAGTGCAAAAATATAAAAATAAGCAGCAAAGCTACGGGAACTGCTACCAACAGACGGCCGGTGGCATTCTGAAGATTTTCGAATTGCCCACCGTACGAAACATAGGTTCCTGGTCGAAAATTAACTTTCTGGTCGATTATCGTGCGAATATCAGTTACTACCGATTGTAAATCGCGATTTCTTACATTCACACTGACAACCACCCTGCGATGGGTATTTTCCCTTGAAATCTTAGCCGGACCTTCGGTATAACTTATTGCTGCAAATTCGGACAGGGGAACCTGAACTCCCCCTTCAACGGGAACTTTCAGCATACGCACATCAGCAATATCTTTCCTTCTGCTTTCGTCGAGCCGCACCACCAGATCAAATCGCTTTTCACCCTCAAAAAGAACACCCGATGTTTTTCCACCGAAGGCTGCCGCTAAATATCCGTTCAGGGTTTCAATATCGACTCCGTAACGTGCAATTTTAACACGGTCGTACGTCACCTTGATTTGCGGTAAGCCAGCCGTCTTTTCTAAAATTACATCGCTGGCACCAGGTACTCCCGCTATCAACTCTTTAATTTCAACTGCCTTTTTATCGATATACGCCAGGTCGTCGCCAAATATTTTTATCGCTATATCCGAGCGCACTCCGGTGATCAATTCGTTGAAACGCATTTCAATGGGTTGCGTAAATTCATATTCAATGCCCGGTATTACCATCAAAGCTTCTTTGAACCGATCGGCCAGTTGTTCCTTCGTACGGGCACTCGTCCAGGTCGAACGTGGTTTTAATTTAATAATCATATCGATTTCTTCCATCGACATCGGATCGGTCGGGACTTCAGCAGCTCCAATCCTGCTCACTATCTTGTCAACTTCCGGAAATTTGTTTATAAGAATATTCTCCATCTGAGTGGTCAACTCTATTGTGCGGGTTAGTGAAGTTCCCGTTTTCAATACCGGTTGAATTACAAAATCTCCTTCATCCAGGGTAGGCACAAATTCGCCTCCCATCCTTGTAAATACGAAACCGGTAAGTACCAGCGACACAAGGGCTGCCCCCAATACTACCCGCTTGTGGCGACAAGCCCATTCTATAGACGGTCGATACCACCGGTCGAGTAACTTCATCAACTTATCGGAGAATGTAGGTTTAGAGCTTAGCACAGGCTTCAAAAACAAAGCAGAAGCCACCGGCAACCAGGTCAAACCCATGATCATGGCTCCCAGAATTGCAAAACTGAACGATAAGGCCATAGGACGAAACATCTTGCCTTCCACACCCGTGAGCGACAATACCGGAATAAAAACTATTAAAATAATTATCTGACCGAAAATCGCCGACTTCATCATTTTCGAAGCCCCGTCGATCGAAATGGCATCCATCAGCGTCGTTCGTTTATCAACGGCATCTCCGGCTATGGCTTGTTTAGCTACCGTCATCTTCAGCGCAATAAATTCAACAATAATCACCGCACCATCAATTATAATCCCGAAATCGAGGGCTCCCAGACTCATCAGATTTGCATCAACCCCAAACAGGTACATCATCGATATAGTAAACAACAAGGCCAGCGGTATCATCGAAGTTATTACCAGGGCCGAACGAATATTTCCTAACAACAACATGACCGTAAACATGACAATCAGCGCTCCCAGCAACAGGTTTTCAATTACTGTAAAGGTGGTTTTAGCTACCAGCTCGCTCCGGTCGACAATTGGAGTGATAGTTATTCCTTCCGGCAAATTGACTTTAATTTCTTCTACCCTTTTCTTAACCTCCGAAATAACCGACTTCGAATCAGCATTCTTTAGCATCATCACCTGACCTAAAATAGTTTCGCCCTTGCCATTGGCCGTGATGGCACCATAGCGGTTGGCATGCCCCAGGGTTACCCTGGCTATGTTACGAATAAAAACCGGAATTCCATCCACCTGCTTCACCACAATATCAGCAATATCGTCCGCCGATTTTACCTGACCGTCGCCGCGAATAAAATAACTCTGATTGGCTTTTTCAATATACGATCCTCCCGAAATGGTATTGTTGGCTTCGAGCGCATTGAAGACCTCCATCAGGCTTACGCCCGACGAAAGCAACTGCTCGGGTTGTATCGCTACTTCGTATTGTTTCAGATAACCACCCCAGCTGTTTATTTCCACCACGCCATGAATTCCCGAAAGCCGGCGCTTTAACACCCAATCCTGAATGGTACGTAAATCCATCGCAGTAAATTTCGATTCGTATCCTTCCTGAACATCCAGCGTATACTGGTAAATCTCACCTAATCCCGTGGTAATCGGCCCCATTTCCGGCTCTCCAAATCCTTCCGGAATTTTAGCACTGGCGCTCTTTATTTTTTCGGCTATCAACTGGCGGGGCAGATAAGTACCCAATTCTTCGTTAAACACAATGGTTACCAGCGAAATTCCAAACTTAGAGATCGAACGGATTTCCTGAACACCTGGCAAATTAGCCATTTCCATTTCTACCGGAGCGGTGATGTATTGCTCAATTTCCTGAGTCGACAGATTACCAGAAGTGGTGATTACCTGTACCTGATTGTTGGTAATATCGGGCACAGCTCCCACCGGTATTTTTAAAATGGAATACACTCCAAATCCTACGATGGTCAGTGTGAACAAAATGACGATCAACTTATTTCGTACGCTAAACTCAATAATTTTGGTTAACATAGGCATTCACTTAAGTGTAGTGCGAACAAAAAAATCGGGGCTGACGATACCTGACTTGCCCGACCACAAATATACTCAGAATCCCCGGGAAAAGTACATCGACTGTAATCAAAATTTAAAAAAAGAAAACGCCCTGTGCTCTTTTAACAAAACACAGGGCGTTCAACACGTATAAGAAGGATATTATCGGATGTTCATTTCTTTATCCACCAGAATTACATCCGACGCTTGCAGTTGGTAAGTAACAGCTCTGCGAGCCACCAGTATTATCACCATCAGTTCCTGCGATCCCGTCACTGCCGGTTTAGCACCTATATTCACAAAAGTGGGATATAAGGCCTTCGTACCATTAGTATGTAAACGGTCGTAAGTAAGATTTTCCATTCCGCTCACCGCCCGGGTTTCAACTCCCTTATATTCGTAGTCCTGCGAATTATAACTTAAAGCAAAGCTAAGAGCATTTACTGCCTTCATGTTTTTACCACTTATGGTAATACGAACTTCTTCACCCGCTTTGTACGAACGTTTATCGGCTTTCAACAGTATTTCACCTGCCAGAGTATCCGCCTTTGCATCGCTCACACCACCGTTGAGTTGCGTGGCAACTGCCGAAATATCATATGCGTCAATCAAACCGTTCGCGTTTAAATCGCCGCGGCTTACGTACTCGAAATCGGCATCGCCCCGACGAAGTCCGGTATAATTCATATACGATACCATGTCGTTCTGATCCACCAGTTTGTCATTGTTGATATCTCCCGGAAGATAACTTTCGGTTCCCGGCACTTTAAATACATATAATTCACGTCCTGAGCCAAAACCTCCAACGGCTTTTTCTACCTTAATCCGAAGGTAACGGGCCGATGGTTTGCCTTCGAATTTAAATTCTTTTGCGTTATGATCGCGTTCCCACTGGAATTCGCCGGCATTGGTCCAGTTGGCTTTATCGGTACTGTAGGCAACACTACCCTGGTAAATTAAGCCATTCATTCCTACGGTACGGGGCAGGTATTGGAACTTATCCAGCTGGTTGATTGTTGTCAGATCGATCACGATCTCAAACGGCACAGCATTGGTATTGCTCCATTCGGTATGCCACATATTTCCTTCATCAAAATCGAACAAGTTACGAATTCCGTTTCCTCCCTGGTTGAGGCAACTGGTGGTAGCGCGAATGCCCTGAAGCGCAAACTCCAGTGGATTGGCTTTGGTAAGCGCAGTAATCGCTGTCCAGTCCGAGACCCCCGTTGCGTTCACCGATCGCAACTTAAAGGTATACGAAGTCTCCGGCCGGAGATCGTCGAACAGCAATTGAGTACCCCGGATAGTCGAATACAACATATCTTCAAATTCGAGCTCATAATAATCGGCATTTTCCACCTTTTCCCACGCGGGTGTCAGGGTATAAGCGGTACGATTGCTGTCGCTTACCTGCGCGTTACGCGGAACCGAAGGTACTCCTGTAGCTTTAAGCAGATGATTAGAAGGGCTCAGCTCCAATCCTTTGACCCTAACCTCCAACTTTTCACGTGTAATATCGGCTTCGGCTACTTTCACCCAAATCTGTGGATTTTTAACAATGGATTGCCGCGAAAATTCCGAATCCCGGGTCGCAAATTTATTGAGCTCGGGTGCTGCATTGTAAAACCACGCATTGGTTGCAGCAGTAAATGCCTCCTCCGAATTTACTTCTTGTAACTTAAGCTTTTTATTTCCCTGCAGTGCCTCCACCTTGAGAGGTCTACGGCTCACATTGATCTTCAATTCTGTTCGTTTCTCAGTCGTAAACCCTTCAAAATTTCCTTCAGCAGGATGAATACTTACCCGGTAGTTCTTCTTAGCATCCAGCTCTGCTTCAATTTTTGTACGCACCACTTCTCCGCGTTGGTAGGCTTGTGTACGTCCATCGTCGTCGTATTCCACAAACGAATTCCTGCCCGAGGGATATAGTTCGTACATGCGCAACCCGGGATCAATTTCCGTCACATTATTATGCGGATGGGTCATGGGGATAATGGCTCCGGAGCGCACAAAAACCGGCAATTTCCAGATGGGCGCTTCGAAATAGTTCAGAATCCGGTTGCCACTGTACTTTTCACCTGAGAAATAATCGTACCAGTCGCCTTCGGGAAGGTAGATGCCATGGCGTATGTCATTTCCCTTTGCATCAGCCTTTGTATTTTGATAGATAGGTGCTACCAGAAAATCGGGTCCGTACATAAACTGGTACTGGGTACGCTTGCCAAGGGTATAGGTATTCGGGTAATGAAGGAACATGGCCCTCACCATAGGCAATCCATCGACCGATTCGTGGGCTATACTGTAAGCATAAGGCATCAATTCTGCTTTCAGCTTCAGATAATGCCGGTTGATGGAAGCTGCTGGTTCGCCCAGAATATGAGGGTATTTAGGATTCGAACCCCAACCATCCATATTCAATTGCGTAGGCGTAAAGGTTTTCCACTGAAAATCGCGGATATTCACCGCCTCGTGTTTTCCTCCGAAAATACCGTCCATATCTGAACTGATATTGGGATTTCCCGACAAACCCGATCCTATATAGGTAGGAATATGAAAACGAATGTACTCCCACTGTCCGCCCGTCTGGTCGCCCGACCAGATACCGGCATAGCGTTGCGTACCGGCCCAGCCGTCGAGCGAAATTATAAAAGGCCGGGCATCATTGCCATAATAAGGCATAATATGACCCACATCGGCCACGCCATTCAAACCAAACGAATAGCCGGCACCTACCCAGGCTACGTCAGTTTTCAACACCCGAACTCCGGCATCGCGCACTTCTTTCACAATGTCGCGCTGCAACAAGGCACTGATGCTATCCTTTGGATGTAAATCCGACTGAGTCCAAAGTCCGATTTCAATTCCATTCTTGTGCGCATAATCGGTAAGCGATTTTAAATTGGCGATATTGCCATCCAGTGTTTCGGTCTGACCGTAGCCCGCTCCGTAACCATCGTTGGGCAACAACCAGCCGAGTGGCATATCGTGGGCTTTGTACCGATCGATCACCGCCCGGGCCGAAAACTGATAGTTACCCGGTAATTCGCCATTCAGCGACTCTTTAATCCCACCATTATCTTTCTGACTTTCACGATAATACTTACCATCTTCAAACAAAATACCGGTTGTATCCTGTTTCCAGTAGTCGCGGTTGTACGCGTTCAAATGACCCTGGTAAAAACCAAACTTCGGCATCAGTTGCGGATTTCCTGTAAGTTGGTAAAAATCGTTGAGCAAGGCTACAGCACCATCATTCACCATTAAAAACACATCGAAGTAATCGGTTTCATGTTTCAACTCAACTTGTTCCGGTTTCTTACTTCCAAAATTGTACTGACCTTTTTTAAAGGTATAAAACATAATCCCATACCCTTTCGTACTCCAGTAGTACGGATTAGGAGAGGCAACTCCTCCATCAGTCCACGAATTCTGATTCTCAATCGAAATCACCTTTCCCTTGTGCGAGAATCGTCCGTTCTGTACACCTCCTCCATAAAAATACTCATCGGGCGCTGACTTCAATTGCCAGCTCACCGAGTTCGGCAAAAACTCTACCGGCGCTGTGGCTTCCATCACTTTCTTTCCTGTTTTCAGATTTACCACCGAGAGGATGGCCGATTGAGCATCCACTTCGATTTGCAGTGCCGAAGTACGGATGCGAATTACATTTCCTACCTGTTCGTGCGATACACTCCCCGGATTTTTCCGGGGCTGATCCACCAGAATTTGTGCCGGAGGCGATGCTACCGGATCACGCAAAATTCCGCCCCGGGGATCCTGAAAAATCCTGACGATGTGAGGCCCGTAAAAATCGAAGGTAATTCGTTGATTATTGCTTAACTCAAGCTCTACTGCTGTGGGATTCAGCTTACTGACCTGCCGAACCGAAACGGCATAGCTCAGGTGGATTGTGCTTGTTATAAATAACAGCACCAGAAAGAAGTTCTTGTTCATTCGTTCGTTGTGAATTTAAGGATGAAATTTCAGGCTCAACAGGCATCTGCTAACAGGCGCCGGCTTTCGACTACAAATGTCGTCATTTTTTTCTCAATTACAGAACAACTTACGCTAACTTCCTTTATTTTTTAAAATATTTTATTTTTTGCCCTGCTAACTTTCTACACAAACCACTTTCCGGGAATTGATTACGAAAATCCCATTCTAAAAGGAAAAAGTATGATAATCTTAGCTCAGAAAATGCTGTAACACTTCCGCCAACTGCTCCTTTTGTATAGGCTTGGTCAGGAAGTCGTCGCAACCATGATCGAAGGCTTTCCGACGATCGACCTCGGTAGCGTATGCTGTTTGAACAACGATAGGTAAATCGGGAAAACTGGCTTTTATTAAACGGGTAGCTTCATATCCATCCATGACCGGCATTTTAATATCCATCAACACTAAATCGACCGTATGAGCTGCACAAAACTCAACAGCCAACAGGCCATTGATCGCTCTATGCAATGTATAGGGTATTTTTGCAACATTCCTGAACAATAATTCAAGAATCATGTAATTGATATCTTCATCTTCGGCGATCAGCACCCTATAACTTTTGGTTAATTCAGGCTGCGCTTCCAGAGAGAGTTTAGCACCTGTTCCCTCATCGCCATTCAACTGTGTAGTTGACTGAAAAACAATCGATTTATCTTGATCTGTATGCATTCCTTTTGACAAAAAATAGAAAATAAGTTATCCAAAATTAATCGGCATCTTGTGCATCAAAACATTTAGCATTCTGTTGAGCAAGTATTTTCCGGTATTGGTTTGCCAAAAGTACAATTTTTTTTAGATATTTCCCAATTTTTAACCGCGGTATTTTTACATAAATAAAAAAAACTTCAGATTTCATCTTCTAAATCAGTCTGTACGAATCAGCAGCTGTGAGTAAATCTAAGTACACACCTTACTACTTCTTGAACAAGAAATAAACAGCAAGTATCAAAAACCCAAATCCTATCAGGTGATTCATCCGAAAGGTTTCGGTTTTGAATACTGTTACTGTAAAAATGGTAAATACCGTTAACGTAATTACTTCCTGTATAACTTTTAATTGCCATATTGTAAAGGGACCACCATTCTCTGAATATCCAATGCGATTGGCAGGAACCTGGAAAATATATTCAAAAAAGGCTATCCCCCAACTTACCAATATGATTCCCAAAAGCCCAAGGCTCGAAAACCAGTTGAACTCCTTAAATTTTAAATGTCCATACCACGCCAGGGTCATAAAAGTATTGGAAAGTATCAACAATACTATAGTTAAAACACTCTTGCTCATACCAACCAATCTAATTGAAAAAATCAAAATTTTTACGTTGTGTCTTCCAACCAGGCCAGGTTGACAATCCGCATGGATTACCCGTAAATAACTTACCGGCCTTTTTATCGCCTTTCAACTGCCACCTGAACCAGGCGGTGGTCACCCTTGCAAATTCTCCTCCATTGGGTTGGCTATAGGTTCCACCATGACCAACATTCAGATTCGCCGCAAAAACCGGCACATGGTTGATACGATCCACATCGTCCATACCATTGGCATAGGCAATATCCGATTCGCCACCCAACAAATACAGGGTAGGCGTATGAAGCTCCTGTAACTTCTCTTTTGTCACTTTTGGCATTAACGGATGCCCGGCCGATGCATTGCCCAACACTCCACTATTACAGATAACCACTGTCGAAAATCGCTTATCGCCGGCTACCTCCAGCGCCTGAAGTCCTCCACACGACATGCCACTAATTGCGATCTTCGAACAGTCAATTTGTTTGTAATATTCACTCGTTTTCGAGTTCGATTGCGCTAGAATCCAGTCCACTGCTTCCAGCATTTTTTCCGAAGTCGATCGTGTCATAACCTGTTCGCCACTTTCGGCAGGCATCGTTCCGGTTGCTATAACCAGAAATCCATGCGAAGCTATCTCGTTTAAAAAATTAAGGTGCTCCCACGGCGAATCGTAACAGGCCCCATTACCCCATATAATTACCGGCAACTTCCTATTCTTCTTAAGCTGTGCCGGCCTGAATAAAGTATGTCCGGGCAAACCTGCATCGGTCAGCATTAACGCACTGAAGGCTCCTGTGCCTCCATTTTCAACTACCCGTGTGGCGATTGGCTGTGCCGAAACACCCAACACCAGCAAACATGCCAGTAAAGAAATTACGGTTTTCATTTGGTATTTATTTAAATACTATACATCGTACTCAATGTGAAACTGCTTTCAACCCTATTATGGAACCAATAAGTGTAATTATAAAAAATAACCGCCAAAATGTCGCGGGTTCTTTGAATACAAATATCCCTAACAGCACGGTTCCTACTGCGCCAATACCCGTCCAAACCGCATAAGCAGTTCCAATAGGCAGACTTTGAGTTGCTTTTACCAACAAGGTCATACTTAGTAGTAACGCTACAACAAACCCTGCATACCAATTTACTTTTTCGTTGGCTACACTTGTTTTGGCTTTCCCCAAGCAGAATGCAAAGGCAACTTCAAATAAACCTGCAACAACTAATACTATCCAATTCATATTTTCTACTGTTAAACCGACTTTAAAACAGCGTCCCACTCTTGTTCCAATGCATTAAAAAGTCGATGAACTTCTTCTTCATCCTTGTTACATTTTTCAATTTCGTGAGCCAACTCTCCCAAATTATTGAATTCCATATTAAATGCACTCCCTTTAATGGTATGTGCTGCTTTTTTAACAGCTACCTGATCATTGGCAACTATGGCCTTTTGAAGCGCTACAACATTCTGTGGAAATTCATCCAAAGCTATATCCAGTATGTTTGCCAACAACTCTTCATCGGAACCAATTTTTTGAAACAGTTTTTCTTTGTCAAAATGCAATTGGCTGGCTTCTTTCGTCGTAGTTAACTCTGCCGGATGAGATTTCAGACTAAGATACGTCCTCAGCGTGGTGTATAACTGATTCTTATCAATTGGTTTCGACAGAAAATCGTCCATCCCCGCCATTTCACAATTAGCACGTTCTTCTTTTGAAACTCCGGCTGTTAATGCTACAATAGGAATTTGTTGTAATTTTCTGTTCGACAGTAAGCGTATTTTTCTGCAGGTTTCGATCCCATCCAACACCGGCATTTGTACATCCATCAAAATCAAATCCGGTACTACTTCCTCCAGCAACTTTATTACTTCTTCGCCATTTTCGGCTTCGTAAAGCTGCAATCCCGGCAATACGTTTCGCAACATTGTACCGATCAGCATCCGGTTCATTTTTATATCCTCAGCGATTAAAATCGTAACATCTCCTTCAAATACAACCGTTTTATTCACATTGCCGGAACCAGCCGACTCATTGAATGGCACTTCAGGCAACGACTGTTGACTTAAATTTTGAATATAATACATTAGTTCCTTCGATTTGATTGGTTTTGTGAGCGAAAAACGAATACCTAACTTATTAGCCCTCTGACGGATAGTAACGTCATCGGAAGAGCTGTGCAACAAAATAATAGGAATTTTTTCGGCACTTAGTTGCAGCTCCTCTCTGATTAATTGAGTAGTATCTAATCCGTTCAAATCGGGCATATGATAATCCATAATTATCAAATCAAAATCGTTGGTAACTTTTAAAATTTCTATGGCTGCCCTGCCACTTTCACATCCGGCAAATTGCACTCCCCAGAAGTTAAAAGTATGTTCAAGTATCATCCTGTTTTTACTATTATCATCGATTACCAATACCTTTTTCAGATGACTAACTTGTTTGCTTACAACAGCTTCTCCATTTTCATATTCGGTCCCGATAGTAAAATAAAATCGTGAACCTTTCCCGTATTCACTCTCAAATTGAATATTTCCACCCATTTTCTGCGCCAGCGAATTGGAGATAATCAAACCCAGACCTGTGCCTCCATATCGGCGGGTTGTCGATGTATCGGCCTGCGAAAAAGCTTTGAAAAGCTTCGATTTGTCGTCGTCTTTTACTCCTATTCCGGTATCACGAACTTCAATAGTAAACAAACCGGTAGTCTCTGTTTTCTGCCGAAACGAAATCTTCAATTCAACTTCTCCCTCGTGAGTAAACTTTACCGCATTACTCATTAAATTCACCAAAATCTGCTTCAGACGAATCGGATCAACGTATGCAAACCGGGGTAAATCGGGCTGTACATTCAACAGCAGTTCAATCCCCTTGCCGGCAGCATGTACTTTTATGATATCCGATGCATTTTCGATCAACTGTATTATATCTGTTTTAATTAGTTCCAATTCCAGTTTACCCGATTCGATCTTCGAAAAATCAAGAATATCACTTATCACACCCAGTAGCGAATTGGCCGACACGATGGCGTTATCAAGGTATTCACGTTGCAATTTGTCCAACTTGGTATTCAGCAACAAATCTGTAAATCCTATCACCCCGTTCAGTGGAGTTCGGATTTCATGACTCATGTTCGATAAAAAATCCGATTTGGCAACACTTGCAGCTTCAGCCTGTTCTTTCGCAGTCAACAACTCGTGCTCCTGTATCCTTTTTTCGGTCACATCCCTGGTGATATTGGCTGTAAAAATTAATTGATTCTTTTCGTTGAAAATCGGATACTTTTTGGTTTGCGAATACCCTTTTACTCCATTAGCACCAATAAATTCTTCCTCTCTTAAAATGTATTCTCCCGGCTTAAGTTGTTGTGCCCGCCGCTCGTCGGCCATATACGATTTTACCGGGTCCTGATCTTCCGGAATATTAAATACTTCGGCATCAGTTCGACCAACAACTTCCGATAAATCTTTCTTTCCCAACAACCTGATGAGAATTTTATTTGCATATACTATTCGAAGGTTCAAATCTTTTACTGTAATCCGGTCGTTGCTCTGATCAAAAACAACTGCCAACGCAGTCATTTTTTCCAGCGTCTTTGTCAACTCTTCTTCGTGCTTTTTTAATTTTTTGTTATTCACATAAATAACATATAAAGCCACTAATAAAATAAGAAATACAATCGCAATGGTGGCTCTGTAATGAGTAGCAGATAAGGTATAAATGAGTAGCAATAGCATAGTTATAGAAAAAAATACAAGGGCAGGTTGTTGGAAGATGTGGTTTTTCATGCTCGATTTTAAATATCATTAACATAACTTCTATTATTCACCCACAAATATACTATATTATTAAGAATACGAGCTATTTCAACCATTTTTTTCGTAGTCTTGCAAGCACAAATGTTTCACTTTTACTAAAATTTAAACGGAAAGCAAATGTTGAATTTTGCTCTAAACCTGCCATTTTGCAAAACCACTGTTGTAGGCAGTTTTAATTATTCAACTAATTCAAATCTTGCCAAAGGTGCCATTCTAGCTTTATTTAAGGATAGGCTTGTCTCGGTTACACTTAGATTATCGGCCTGGGCAAGTGCCTTTGCAAATTCTTGTTCTAAATTGTCGGGGCATGCCATCAAGGTAGTAATGCCAGGTGTGATGAATAACTGATACTTATTTCTAATTTTGTAGCTAATGAGCATCACATTACAGTTGGCTTTTGCTTCAATTTTTCCGTCATTAGCATGAAAAATGATGTAATGGGTTTCGGCATTTCCCTTAATTGGTTTTCCGAACAACTCAATAAGTTTCCATCTTTTGTCTTCCACATCGAGGTTCCCGTTTTTTGTTAGAATATAATTTTGAGCCAATTGTCCTTTTATCTCGTTGCCTTTCAAATCCAATTGTTTAATTTTTCCTTCTTCTACCTTATACATTGAAGGAGCTTCTCCTCTTTTGATGCCTTTTAATTTGATTAAGTTGGCTTCCCAGCTAAATTTTCCTTCGGTAGTATATGTTTCTTCATCATCTATGTATTTGCGAGTCAATACATAATTTAGGTCGTTCGTTAACGTGAGTTCTGTCTCAATTCCAGGGCAGGATGCACAAGGTGTAACACCAAAATAAGACCCTTGCCAATCAAGCGAGTTTTGTTGTATATATTAATTCAAAAGTATACCACCTTTTAATTGAAAAGTATACCAGTAA
>CAZLHC010000006.1:0-21630 GCA_964559265.1 uncultured Paludibacter sp.
CCCGAACCTACCTTACTTACGAATGTAAAAGAAATTGTGATGGATTCGGAATATAAAACGGTAAATCTGATTGTAAATGCAAGTAGTTTAAGCAATACTATTTCAGTGGTTGCACCTGAAGGTATCAGTTTGAGTAAAACATCACTTACTCCTAACGACGAAGCAAAAGTTGCAGGCGATACAATAGTAGTTAGCTGGGATGGAATAACTGCTGTGGATGGTAATGTTCAATTATCGACAGGAGCAAGTACGTTGAGCCTTCCGGTAAAAACGTTTGCAGTTTCAAACACAAGCTGCTTTGTGCCTCTCTACACCGATCGTACCAATATAGTAACCGATCCTTACCTCAACAATCCATCCGCTTTTTCGGGTTGGGGTACCCGGAAATTTGTTTCGTTACTTTCTAATCCCGATAGCGTATTCTGTGGAAGTCACTCCGGTTTAGTCGAAGGGTCAGGATCGATGGATGTACTTCTTACCGGAAAAATGCAACTGAACACCCAGTATATTGCACGGGTCCAGGTTCGAACTTTCGGAGGATCTTTCCAGTTAGGAGTATGGGGTATGAATCCACGAATTTCGGGTGACATTCAGGATTCGATTGATACACAGGGAGAATGGGCTCCAGTATCACTTACTTTTGCAACGGGTGATACGCTGGCAGCTGTTCAGGGGATGTTTATTAATAACTATCAGCGGACAGGAAAGCGTGCTTTTATCGACAACTGGGAATTGTATAACCTGGGACCGGTTGGTGTTACTAACCCTTCGGTGGATGTCGATCGGATTTATAGTACAAACAACCGGATTGTAGCTGATTTTATGCTCGAAACGGCTGCTATGGTTCGCATTTCGGTGTATACGCTGCAAGGTTCACTTTTGAGTACCGAACTGCTCAATGCCGATGCAGGTAAAAACCTGAAGATTCTACAAACTCCGCTCGATAAGGGGATTTACATAATTAAATTGAGTTCGCCCGGAAAAGAACTTATTAAGAAAGTAGTGAATTAAACTAAAAAAAAGCGGTGCCTTAAACACCGCTTTTTTTTTGAGTCAAGAATCAAGAGTCAAGAATCAAGAGTCAAGAATCAAGAGTCAAGAGTCAAGAATCAAGAGTCAAGAATCAAGAGTCAAGACTATTTCCTTATATACCAGTTCTCTGTGTTCATCAGATAGCTTTTCATTTGAGTAGCATTCGGATATTTAGCCGATACTTTATCAGCCAGATAGGCTGCATCATCACCTTCTTTCATTCTTCGTAAGGTAATGCGCATCAAATCGTGAAAACGATTTCCTTCAAAGGCGGTCTCCAAAGCCAGTTCTTCCTGAATCATATCTTCAACTATCCGAACTGAATCGAGTAAAGACGGTTGGCGGGGAATACGATAAAAAGTAGTGTCTTTGTCCATATTGCCTAAACCACGCATTCTGATACCTACATTATTTTGGAAACGCATATCAGCCAGGTTCAGGTAATCAGGAATAGGATTACCTCGTTCGGCAATTGGAATTATCTTATTATTAAATAAATTAGTGCTGTTTAAGCCATATTTCAATACAGCAAAAGCTGCATTTGGTTTGTTCATACGGTTCAACGCCTCTGCATAGCGAAGGTACAAAAGGGCAGAGCGATACACAGTAATATTCTGCTGATAGATTTTGTACTTATAAATCACATAATCGGTGGAAGGATTGTTTGCAAATGTAAAATCGCTGGCAAACTGGCGACGGGTTTCATCACTGTACGAAATAGAACCAAATTTACGCAGATCCCCATTCGAATTGGATGCTTCATTGAGGTAGTAAACCGGTCGATCCCAATTGTTGAGAGCCAACTTTGAGGGGCGTATTTTTTTCTGATTATTAAGCGAATCCAGATCAAAACTCTGACCATATTCAGTAGGGCAGGCAATTGTGGTCAACACCTCGTTATATCCGGGTGTAAGCGACCTGATCCAGTACAAGGTAGCATTAGTGCTAATAGTGTTGTTTACAGCCAACCAGGTTGAGCTATGTTCTTTATTTATGGCGATGCTTTTGGTGTACATCAGTTCGCGGTATTGTTCGGCAGCTTTCTGGTATTCACCTTTCCAGAGATAAAGGTCGCCCAGCACAAATTGTACGGGAAAAAATGAAAGGGCAGTATTGTAGGATTCAATATACCCAATATTGGGCGTTGGAACAGTGCGCAATGGTTCCAGCAAAGGAATCAGTGAATCGGCCAATGCCTCTAAACCAATTTCAGGATAACTAACCGAAGCCTCTTTAACTGTAAGTATAGGATTCGAGTAATACTTTACAGTTTTGAAATTCAATGCCATTTGAAGATAGGTCCAGGCTCTTATAGCATGAACAGCTGCATAATGTTTTCTGCTTAGAAGTTCACCTCTGTCTACTTTTGCGGTATCCAGAAAATGAAGCATGTAATTACAATTATTGATTATTGCGTAGTAATTACGAACATCGGCGTATTTGTTGGTTTTGCTGATGGAATGCTGATAAATTTCGAGTAAATCCTTGTCGGAAGTAGGAGTTGTTTCCAACAGGTCGCCTCTTAGTTCGCCCATCAGTACATAGCCGTCGGCAATTTTCTGTAATTGCGTTAATAATCCGAAAATGGAATAAACTGAGTCGCTTGGAGTTGCGAGTCTGAATTCTTCTTCGGTAGTGAGTCGTTCTGAATCAGCATTCAGCAGGTCGTCGCAACTACTCCAAAGAAAAGTGATGCTCAGCATCAGTACGAATATCGATAGAATTTTGTTCATATTGTTCGTAGTATGTATGTTTATAAGTTGATTTTCAGACCGAGGAAATAACTACGACTCTGAGGTGCGTATCCCATATCGACTCCCTGCATCAAAACACTGTTGGAGGCCGAAACTTCGGGGTCGGCTCCCAGGTAGTTGGTCCAGGTAGCAAGGTTGATGGCCGAAGCCCAGACGGTTACTCCGCTAATAAAACTACCGCTTTTAAGGGGTAATTTGTAATCGAGCGTAATATTTTTCAACCGCAGGTAGGAGGCATCTTCAATCCATCGGTCGGAGAATCGTGAATTTCCCATCGGATCGCCGTATACAGCTCGTGGTTGATTGGTTACCTGACCTTCGGCAGTCCAGCGGGTAAGTAATAGTGGCGACTGGTTGCTAAAATCGTTGCCCGATTCCAGCAAATTGCGTGGATAGTTATACACATCGTTGCCCCACGAACCGGTAATAACGGCAGAAAGACTCAGGCTGCCAATCGTTAAACGTGTTTGAGCCGATCCGTAGAAATCGGGAGTAGGATCTCCAATTACCTGACGATCGTATTCGTCTATTATGTTATCGGCTACTCCTGCAGGGCCGGAGATATCTTCAAACCGGATATCGCCGGCACCAAAAGCAACCAGCTGACCTTGTTGATTCTTCCTGTTTAGGTTAGCATCAGCAGCTTCGGCTTCTGTGGCAAAAACCCCTTTCGTTTTATATCCGTAAAAAACGCCCGCTGGATGGCCTACCGCCGTAAGTACTTCTCCACCCGGAATCGAGGTGGTAAACGAGCCCGAAGGCAAGGATTCGATTGTGTTTACGTACTTTCCTACCGAAAGCCCCAGTTCCCATTGTACCGATTTCAGATTTAACACCCGAAAATCGGCGCCTGCTTCAAAGCCGGTATTCGTTAAACTTCCTTCGTTGGTAGTATACCACGAAAGTCCGGCAACTTCGGGTACATCTTTACGTACCAGTAAATCGTTGGTAGTAGCTTTATACACATCCAGGTTCAGGTGTATTCTGTCGTCGAATAACCCTATTTCTGTACCCGCGTAAAGTCGGTTGGTGGTTTCCCATTTTATCGAAGGATTGGCTAAATTGTTTAATACAATTCCATTGGCAATGCTTTTGAAACGAATAGCCGTGAAGTAAGCTTTCGATTGATAAGGCAAAATGTCATCGTTGCCTGTTACATCGAATCCTGCACGTAGTTTAAAATGATTCAGAAAATCAAGTTCTTTCATAAATTCTTCCGACGAAACAAGCCATGCAGCACTGGCAGAAGGAAAAAAGCCCCAGGTGGTGCCCATCAACGAAATACCACCTTCTATTTCATTTCCAAACCGACTCGAAGCATCCATAGCAGCTGTTACATTCAGAAAATATTTGTTATCATGCTTATAATCAGCAGAAATGTAATTCGAAATCGACTTCGATAATTCATTGGCTCCTTCGGTAAACAGGTTACGGAAACTACCTCGCAGGTTGATCGACGAGTTAGTCATCGAGTTATGTCCTTCGACATAATCCGATTCGAAATATTCGTAAATAAATCGATTTCCGGCTACAATATTCAGCAAGCGGCCCGGCTCCAGTTCTTTGTTGTATCGAATTTGAAGATTGTTGAAAATGGTGTTGTCGCGGTAAACCTGACTCGACCGGGAATTGTACGACCAACCCACACCCTGAATTTCGATGGGTGATGAATAAAGATACGGACGGTAATAATCTTCGTTTGTCTTGTTGAGATAATAGTCGAATTGAGTCGATACTTCCAGCTCCTTTGAGATTTTGACCTTTGGAAGCAATCCGAAGGTGAAACTGTTTTGTTTAACGGTGTTGATAGACCGGCTTAACAACGCAGCAGGATTACTAAGATCGAACAGATCGGCAAAAGCATGTTCAGTAGTTTGTTCTCCCTGAAAGGTGTAGGTATAAGGGCTCAGGAAAGGTGACTTCACTTGTGCTATCCACGTAGGCGACGAAACGTGGTTGGCTCCATCGTCGAGCAGGCTCCGATCCAGGCTGGTAATCCCAATATTAATACCCGTGGTTACAATGTCCGATAGTTTTAAATCGGAATTTAATCGCATGGTATAACGCTGGTAATTAGTATGTTTTACATTCGACTCGTTGGTAGTATATCCCAGCGAGAAATAATACATAGCTTTTTCGCCCCCTCCATCAACACTAATCGAATAATTCTGATTGTATCCTGTCTGATAAACTTCATTTTTCCAATCTGTTTGATTGTGATAAGTCATATATGTCGATCGTTTTGGATCATCGTTGAGGTAGGGAAGTTGAGCTATCTGCTCATTACTCATACCCTTAGTACCTAAAATATCGGTAAGATAGGTGCGGTACTGATTGGCATTCATCACCGGAATCGACCGGGGAGCTTCGGTTATTCCTCCGGTAATCCGTAAGTCAATTTTAGTTGCCATATCGGTTCCTCGCTTGGTGTTGATAAGTACAACGCCGTTGGCACCTTTGCTTCCATAAAGCGAGGTTCCATCTTTTAATAAACTTATCGAACGAATATCGCTCATGGAGATAAATGACAAGGGGTTGCCATAAAACCCTTCGTGAATTGAAGCTACATCGTACAAATTGTTTCGGATAACTCCGTCGATAATATAAAGTGGTTGAGCATTTGCATTCAAAGAGTTAAAACCCCGTATGAATGTTGAATTTCCAATTCCGGTTGCCGATGAACGGCTAATAGAACGGGCATCGGCACCTAAATGCAACTGAATTTCCTGTTCGGGAGATGAATGGATGTCGTATTCAGGTTCGTTCAACGATCGGATATTACCGGTATTCAAACTGCGGTGTGTGGTTCCGGTAAGTCCATTTGGATGTAATATTCGTTCACGGTACGAATCGGGATACATTTCAACTACTACCTGTGTGCGACCTTTAACGGCCACTTCGCGGGCTGCATATTCAAATGCGGTTATCGAAAGTAAACCACCGTTCACATTCACAGTAATAGTGAATTCTCCTTTTTCGTTGGTTGTAGCCGAAGTTTTATCATTAATCGAGCTGATTCGTGCGGCACTTATAGCAGTCTTGGTACGGGCATCCCGCACAATTCCCTGTACCGTGATTCCCTGGGCCATGGCCAGTACTCCCGACAAAAAGAATATTGAAAGAACGATCCAGCGTGCGGATCTTAGGTGTATGGTGTTTGTCATCATGGTTGTATTCATTGTACGGGTTCCAGAATTATATAGTCGATTCGCAAACTCCGGTTGTATTGAACGGTTTCGGTAATACGGGCAGCATTTTCGACTCTCAGTTTTACGGTGATTTTCGACGATGGATCGCCTTCTTCCAAAATATTGCAATAGGGAAATTCGTATTGTGTTACAAATAATTTTGAAACTGCACCAGCTGTTGAATTAAAAATTGCTCCGATACGTCCGGGAGTCAACAATTTATTGTTGGCATCGATAGGTGCATCGGTAACCGGATTACCATTGTTGTTGAGATAGGTGAGGTAGAACTTCATCCGATATGCCTTTGGTGCCTGGCCTTCGACTATAGTAGTTGGAACTGTGACACAATAGATGTTGTATTTACCTGAGAGTGTGTTGGGAATCGGGAAAGTTACCGTACTCATGGTTGAATTACTAACGGTGGTAGGTTCCACCAATAAGTACTTGCTGTCGGAGACCTGACCAGCGAAAGCTGATCCAAGAGAGGATCGAACAAACAGATTGGCAAAATTATAACTACGTCCGTAGGTTGAATTTTCAGCTTCAAGCTTGATAGGTTGTTGCCACGATTCAGCAGCTTTGTATCGAAGCGAATCGGTACGATAAGCTATTCCATTACTCAGATTTACAGCAGTTGAATTGGTAAACAGGTATCCCGGAGAATTGAAAACGCTTCCGGTGGTACTTACTATCGAATCCATGGCCTCAGGATTACTAAAAGCAGTTCGGAAAATCAGGTTACTTACCAACGCTCGCTGACTATAGTAGCGCTGTTTGGCCGGGCCGCCATCGGCCAGGAGCGTTTTATAGTTCGATTTTACTTTGTTATACGCATCGGTCCATGCTTTATTAGTGGGTAGAATGGCTGTATATACACTGTCTTCCAGGTGCATGCGTCCTATTTGATCCAAAATCGGATTATTGAAAGTAATAATGGAATCGTACACAGCCTGACCAAATTCATTGGTGCCAATCTCAACACTGTTTTTTGAGTCGAAAAGATACTCACTTTGCGAATCGAGAAAACGACGCAATGAATCTAATTCCGGTGCTTTTAAAATATATTCCCATAGATTATCCATGTAGGGAACAAAACCGTTGAGCTGATGTACAATGCCATTGGACAGTGCGATATTCGAACCGGAGGCTACCAGGTTAAAGCCACCAAAGGTAAATCCACCTTCCGAACGGCTGAACGTAATAAATTTACGGGCTTGCATGTAGAGTACTTTGCTACTCAGGTTCGAGGTAGGGTAGGAGAAGCGGGTTACATGGTTAGAAACTATATTCTTTACCAGTGCTGTATCCTGAAAATTTATTCCTGTTAATGCAGCATTCACCGGAGCCCATACTGTGTAGGTTTGAGGTTTGGATAGTAAACTATCGTAACCGGAAATTTTCAGCATTTTCGAGAATTCCGAAAGTTCGGGCTGACTGGCAATGTAGGCGGTAATGGATTGGTTACCTGCCGAACCCGATGGCTCATGGATGTAATGATCTTCCCACGCTTCGGTACAGGCGCTGGTTAGCACCAGTCCGACCACTGCAAGGGTCATCCATTTGTTTTTTATAAAGCTATTTATCATGGGTGATGTTTTTTTAACGTCTTATTATTCAATTCCTTCGTTTTCAAGCAACTCCAGTGGTACAAATTCAAGGAAGTCGAACATGAATTGTCCTTCGCGAACGGCTTTCACCGTAAATTTATGCGTCGATGCTTTATCAAAGGTATAAGTACCCAGAATACGACGAATATATTGCGGACTGTTGCGGGCAATTCGTTTTCCATACCATACACCCAACACATCCTTGTAGGTAGCCGGGCCTTTCATATAACCGCGGTTGCGCATCATCTTGTCATTTTCGAAACCGTTAGGATCTTCTGAATTTAAGCCGGGTTCTTCGTATCCGATCAACGGATCGTTGGCAAGAATTCGTAGATCAAGTGGTATTCCGCAAGGCACGCCATCCCAGTATAATTGAGCTGCTCCACGTCCGCCTGTGGGTTGATATCCGAAGCGAACTTCGTACGTACCAGCAGGAATAGGAGGAGTTTCGACCGTAAAATCGTACATTCCAAATAAATATACCTCATCGCCCTGGTAATCGAGATAACCTCCATATGCGTTCAAATAACAGAATCGGGTGGTTGCCGATGCTTTCAGGCGAGAAATGTAGTTAGGCGGAAATACCCATGAACGAGGATTCGCCGGATCGTAGTATCGCATATTGTTGTTGATGAGCTCCGGGAAAAAGGCAGCTGCATCGATACGAAGGCGTTTACTCGATAATTCTCCAACAACGGTTTTGTTGTAAATTAAAATCCGGTCAATTTCGTGATAAACTCCGTTAGTTGCATCTTTGTCTCTGTAATTCTTTGAGATTCGTACCGCTTCTCCGGTTTCAACCGACTTATTGATTAAATTGGTTTCACCCGATGCCCGTTCTTTTTTAATTTCTACCAGGGTGTTCGGACACATTGTTTCGATGTATTCGTACATGTCGTAGGTTTTAATCATGTGATCGGTATCGTAAGCATCGATAAATTGGGTGTAGGTCATTTTCCTGTCGAATAAATGGTAGGCTACAAATTTATACAGGCTGTTACGTGGATCCCTGGTGTCGGCTACGTTGGCATCCGAAGGATTTTCGTGGTATACATTAGCTGCTGCATAGGCCTTCAATTCGTCGAGAGTTTTAATATTATAAATATGTTCGTAGGTCGAATCGCTTTCCATCAATACAGTGTATCCGTATTTTCGCGAAAGTGGAAGTTCATCCTTCGATCCACTACCCTGAACAAATGTTTCGTCGATTTTATTCTTCCAATCATTCACGTCGTAACTATCGTCGCGGGTGAGCATTAATTGCTGATCGAGTCCCGTTTCGAGCAATGCTTGTCGGAATAATGTAAACCGGTCATCGTTCGATATGGCACTGACGATATTTAAAACAGAAGGATCGAGGGCTTTATTTAATACATGAATGATTCCGTTACTTAATTCAATATCACGGGAAGTAATAGCCGACTGATCGTTGACAAAATACACCAACGCTCCGGCCATGGGGCGGGAGGTAGTTGATAAATACCGGTCGCTCATGGTAAGAAAGGGAAGCAAGCCATCCAAAAATTCTTCGGTAGGAACTTCATATCCTTTAATAATATGATCGTAGGCAATTTTTGTAAGGGTATCGAGGGTAAAGCCTTTCAACGAAGTTTTTCCTTTCGAGGCATAAAAAGCCTTCATTGCCGAGTTGTCGGGGGCAAATAAAGTGTACTCACCATAGGCATTGAGTAATCCTAATACTTCGGTGGTGTCGAGCAGCTTTACGAACTCCGAAAACTGATCGGGTCGCTTAGCCATATATTCACCCATCATTTCCTGTTCAAAAGTTGTAATGCTAAGTGGCTCATCGGTACAGGAAGTAAAGGTAAATCCTGCCAGGGTTACCCCTGTCAACAGTACAACCAGGGAGTGTTTTATTGATTTGTTCATAAGTCGTTTTTCTTTACTGGTTAACGAAATTATCATCTTCATAAAATGGATTCTGCTTCAGGTTGATATTGATATCCAACTCCGATTTAGAAATGGGCATATAAAGTCCGTCAATTACCGATAGACGTTTTAATTGCATATTGTCGCCCGACAATTTTGGACTCAGGTAGGCCAGTATAGCAGCAGGATCGCCTTTGCGACGTACGATGCGTAAGAGATCAAACCAACGTTTACCCTCGAAAAGAAATTCGCGTTGGCGTTCGCGTAATACCAGTTTCTCCATATCGTTCTGGGTGGCATAAGCAGTTATGTTAAGCGAATCGGCTGTTTCGTTGGATCGAAGATAGGTAGTATTTACCAGGGTAAGTGCTTGTTTGAAGTTATCCTGATCGTTGGCATTTAACTGAACCAATGCTTCTGCTTTCATTAGCATAATGTCGGACAGCCGATAAACAACCCAATTAGTAGTTGCTGCCGAAGTGCGATACCTGGGAGTAAAGGTACCATCGGCATTTTCGGTAACGTTAATTACGGCATATTTTAAAATTGAATAACCGGTTCCGTTTACGGCAGTACTTACAAAATGGTTTTCTCTCAGATCTTCTGTACTTTCTTTAACGGCCGATGCTGCAAAATTGAAGGGACTAAAATTTCCTTTGGATGTCAGGAACAAGGGGAAGCTAAGCTGACCGGTTGGAACTCCTGAATAGCCATACACCCAATTTACGGTATGGTTGGGTTGAATATCCTTGTCGAATTGAAGTTCGAAAATACTTTCTTTGGAATTGCCCAGATTGAATACTTCGTTAATTACTTTGTCACCATCAACCAGCTTCAGGGTTTTATCGTTCAAAATTTCGTCGCAAACAGCGATACTATTGGCATATTGTTGATCCCAAAGGTACACATCGGCCAGCAGGGCATTAATAGCATTTCGTGTAAAACGTCCTTTATTGTAAGCCCCTTTGCCATAATCGGCCCGGGCCGACTGTTTAGCCTTCAGTAAATCGTCAATAATTTGATCGATGATCTGACGTTCGGTTGACTTTGGTTCATCGTAATTTTGCATGTCGTGGATACTGGGTTCCAGAATTAATGGAACTTCTCTGAACGATCGCACGAGGTAAAAATACGAAAATGCACGAATCGCCAATGCCTCTGCCTCCATCTGATGGAGCTTGCTTTCGGTGAAATTCTGATCGCGTTCGACAACCTCAGGAGCATAATAAAGAAATGTATTACAATAATTGATTATTTCATAAAACACCCCCCAATCGGCGTAAGCATTCGTTGGTGTAACGTTTACGTTCATTATCCGAAGCATGTCAAGACTGGTTCCGCTGCCTTCCACCACATTGTCGGAGCGAAGTTCGCCCCAAACAATCATGCGTTCAATCGATGCAGGCAGAGTAAGTGCCCGGTAGCCAGCTGATAAAACCGAGGTGGCTTGTGCTTCGGTCTGCCAGTAATCTTCGAGCACGATTTCGCTTTCCGGGCGTAGGTCGAGCCATTCGGAGCAGGAGCTCAACAAACTTAAGCTCACTACTAATACTATATAATTGAATTTTTTCATAAACTTAATTGTTTAAAGACCAAGTGTTATACCTAATGTCATGTCCTTCGAACGGGGTGTCTGGCCAAAATCTTTACTGATTCCCAGGTTTCCGTAACCTACTTCGGGGTCTACTCCGGTGTATCTGGTTAATACCAGCAGATTATTAAAGGTCAGGTAAAAACTTAACCGGTCGATGTGTAATTTCTGCACGGTTTCTTTAGGTACCGTATAATTGAACGTGAGGTACTTGAAACGCAGGAACGAACCATCTTCCACAAAGCGGTCGCTTCCCAGCCAGTTGTAGCCATAATTATATAAAGCACGCGGAATAGTGGTTTCGTCACCATCCTTACGCCAACGGTAGTTAACTGCTATACTCTGATTATTGGTCGAATGCATGTTTTCAGCCATCATCCGGGCAGCATTCACAATTTTGTTCCCAACCCTGAAATTAAAAAAGGCAGTGAACGAAAAATCTTTAAACCGGAAAGTTGGACCAAAACCTCCGTTAAACAAGGGGTTTGAATTGCCCAGGTAAACAATATCGAGTTCGTCGATGCTTCCATCGTGATTTATATCTTCGTATTTGGCATCGCCACCTCTGAATTCATATTCGTTGGTTCTGCTGTGAGCAAACACCATGGGTAGTGGTTCTCCTAACTCGTCCTTAATGACCCCACCATTACGATTTCGGGCTACCGGCGCATCTTCCTGAATTCCGGGTTTGTATTCGTCGTATTTGTATACTCCTTTGTATCGGAAACCATAAATAGAACCAAAAGAGTTACCTTCCTGAATACGCGTAAGATAAGTTCCGTTTTCGTAATCATATTCAGAATTAATTCCATTTAGAATCGATTCTTTTAATTCTACAATCCGATTGACCGAATTCGCAATATTAAAGCGGAAATCGACACTGAAATCCTTGGTTTTAAAAAGACGGTTGGCAAATAAGTTAATTTCCCATCCATTATTATCCATCACTCCGGCGTTCTGATAACTCAATACCGTGAATCCGGAGGAGTTGGGAATCCGTACATTTCTGAACAATAAGTCGCGGGTGCGCTTGGTGTAAATGTTTACGTCGGCCTGCAGCATATCGTCGAAAAAACCCAGGTCGAGCCCATAATTAAACGATGAAGTAGTTTCCCATTTCAATCCTTTGAGCTGAAGCGAAACCGGTCGTTGCGATGTAAGGTCGATGTAGCTGTCGAAATCGCCGTACCTACTGAAGTGAAGGTATTCGTACGAAGGTTGGTTTCCGGCCAATCCCCATCCCGGACGAAATGCTAACATGCTGATCCAGGGATATTTTTCCTTAATAAATTCTTCATCGGAGGCAATCCATTTCAACGAAATGCCCGGGAAATTTCCAAACTTCATTCCGTCGCCAAATTTTGTACTCCCATCACGTCGGAGTGTGGCCGAAAAGATATATTTCGATTTATAGGCGTAGTGTGTACGTGCCATAATTCCCATACCACGCCAATGAGCACGACTGGTAAATTCGTTGGCCAAATAGGCCGGGGTAGATGCATCGGGTGCGCCCGACGATGGTAAGCTATACGAAACTATTCCTTGATAGGTCGATCGACCTTCGGTTGTTTGTAACGAACCATAAAGTGTTAAACAATGATCTGGATTGTCGAATTTTGGTAACCATAGCAGGTTGTTGTCGGTCTGAATAGTTATTGCTTCATTATCGCCCGCATCCGATCGGTTAAAACGGCTATCCGACCATGGATAATTGTTTACAGTGCTGGGTAGAAATTTTGAAGTTTTATCGTTGTTGATGTCAAACGAAACATACATGCTGTATCGTAATGTTTCCTTATTAGGATCCAGAAAATCGTACTGCAATCGAAAGGTGGGAAGTATTCTGTAATTTTTCACTTCATTTTTAGCCAACAGTGCCAATGCCACCGGATTTACTAAATACTTTTGATCGGGATGTAATCGCGATGTTTCCGGAATATTGTAATACTGGTCGGTTTTGGTTCCGTCAAGCAAATGCTTATACACAGCCACATTGGGCATTTTTCGATAAGCAATTCCAAGTATCGATAAATCTTCGTTTGGACTATTGCCGTTCCCGAAATCGTAAACATAATTTCGTTGATTTTTCGAATAGGTATACGAAAGTTCGGAAGTGAATTTCAGTCGATCGGATACGCGGTATTCTAAATAAGCTCTCGACGACAAACGGTCGTAAAGCTGTCCGATTACTGTTCCGTTTTGCGACATAATTCCTCCCGAAATTCGGTAGGTTGCCCGTTCATCGCCCCCCGAAAGAGTAATGTAATGGTCGTTGATATTCCCCAACTGGGTAACTACATCCACCCAATCGGTATTTTTGTTGAAATTATGGTATTCCGAGAAGGACTTATTATAGCGGTATTCATCGAAGTTAGCTGCATTTTCGTCCTGATTAGGATTAAAGAAGGCTTGTTTCATCAACATGGTGTAATCGTCGCCACTCAGCATGTTCAGTCCTTTGGGCTGTATGGTTCCGGTGTAGCGGTAGGAATATTCAATTTTGGTAGGCCCCGTATATGCCCGTTTAGTGGTAATCATAATTACTCCGTTAGCTCCTTTCGACCCCCAAACTGCCGAAGCGGCTGCATCTTTCAATACCGATATTTCCTGGATATCGTCGGGGTTAATACTCAACAGGTTAGCATATTGCTCCTGATTGGAGTTGGCATAGTCGAAGCTCTGATCTACCTGCATCTCATATGGGACGCCATTCAGTACAATAAGTGGTTGATTGTTGCCATTAATAGAACTTGCTCCACGAATACGCATACTGGTGCCACTTCCCGGGTCACCCGAATTTGCAACGATATCCAGACCGGCAATTCGCCCCTGCAAGGCTTCATCGATGGATGATACCTGAATGCCTTCCACTTCTTTCATTTCAATGGTTTGAACTGCAGTGGCCAATTCTCGTTTAGGAATGCTGAACCCACCTTCACTTTGCCGGCGTTGTGCAGTTACTGTTATCGCACTGATTTGCTGGGTAATTTCTGTCATTTCAACATTAAGTACGCTGGCAGTGCCTATTCGCCGCTCCTGTTTGGTATATCCAACATAACTGAAAACTAATCGGTTGTCGTTGCTTTTTACCTTCATGACGAATTTTCCGTCGAAATCGGTAACTGTACCACTAACAACTCGATTGTTGGCATCGACTTCGGTAACGTTTACCCCGATAAGCGGATAACCGTCGGTTTTTGAGCTGATGGTGCCCTGAACAACCCGCTGCCCTACGGCAGTGAGAGCCGCGTTGAACAACACCAACAGTAAAATAAGTTTATATCTTGATTTCATACGATAATAAATTGTTTTTCAACGGTCGTATGGAACTCGCATGTCATCATTTTCATAACCTTGGATGTGAAGTATTTACATGCTCGTTTCATACGGTAATTATTGTTTTTAAATAAGATCGTATGTAACTTACATGCTTAAAATTATCCTCTGATTTTGTCAGAAACATGTTCGTTTCATAGTGATCCTCTGATATCAGGGAATTAATTATTCAAAATTCAGCACCGCATCAATTTGATGAATCACTGCTGTGGAGGAAGTCAGAATCGTGGAGGTATTGTACTCTGATCCTGTTCCGGTACCATCAGGGTTTTTAAATGATGATGGTCGGTTGTTGAAAACATAATCCCGTGTCATGATATTATAAAGGTTGTTTTTAGTATCTACGTGAACTGTTTTATTTTGTTCGGTGACTAACGTAAGATCACCTCCGTTGCTAATAATTCCAATTTTATAATACTTGTTTTTAAAGGTATTAAAATGGGAAGGCTTGTCGTCGGTTTTTATTGTTGCCGATTGATAAAGCCTGTTTTGAGGAATTTTATCGACAAATACCGAGTTGTCCTGAAAATGATACCGGATAAAGCGTTCCAATCGAAGTATTTCAGCCTGACGAGCGGTTTCGTCGGTCATATCGTTAATTCCTTCGATAGGGCCCTGAGTATCCCAGGGTTTAATAATACCTTCGCTGATGGCATCAGCAATTGCTTTATTAGTTGGAACGTATACCGTATAATTAAAGGTATTGAAAAATTTGATATTATAGTCGATCCCGAAAAAATTGGTTTTATTGACGAATACTACCGATTTGCTGGTGGCCGGAAAACCCGAAAGTAACGAAAAGAACGCGCTGAATTCGGGAGTTTCGCTCAAAACTTTGTAAACTGATTGCTGAGGTGCCTGTATCGGACGATCGATGAAATAGGTTTTACCGTTCGACTGATTGTATGAACGGGTGGTGTTTACTGTTTCGCCTAAGGTAATATTACCACCACCCTGAGTTTTCAGATCATTACCACTACTTGTAACTTTTAAAGCAACATTACCTTTGGTAATGAAATATTCCCGTCCGGTTTCAACACCTCCAACCACTACGTGCGAATTTAGCATGTCGAGCATTCGGTTGCGTAGAAATGGTTCTGAGGTGACACTTCCGATTGAATCACCAAACGTATTGGTTGCTTTGTCGTATTTGTGAATAGTAGCATTTACCGCGTTGGTACGCGAATTAAACCAAAAACGTAATCCTCCGATCACCTCTTTGCCAATCGAAATCGGATCAATATAATTTTTGAAGTACTCGTCGGTGGGAACAAAAAAGGCATAGGTACTTACCAGTGAGTTTAAATACAAGCGGAAGTCGTTTTGGGTAATGGCCCATCTCCAAACCTTAGTTTTATTAATATTTGATACATCGTTGGCACTTAGCAATACCGGGCCATAAACCGATATATAATCATCGGGAGGATACACTTTGTTAGTTTGGTAAATAATTCCATTTGTCCCGATATACGTGCTCACTATATCAGCTTCCTTGACAGGCAACACGGAGTTGTCTTCGTCAACCATCGTTGAAAAGCGACTGGGAACCGACTCGATAAAAGAACTTCGCATATGGCGTTTAATAAGCGAGGGTAAAATATCGTTGGGAATGCTGTCCCAGCTTCCGAAACGGTCTTTTAAAACTGCACCGGCACCCGAGTTAATGTATTGGTTCATAGCTTCGTTGGTAGGTACAAACATGGCAGCCATATCTGATTGGAGAGCATGTCCCTGTGCAATACGGGCATACGAATTCCATCCCGGATCAAAGGGCAAAAGCATGTCGGTAGGCACTGCCTGTCCCGATGGATAACGTGAAATTCCGCCTAACCGGGCAAAATAGCGTTTTACAAATATTGAATCGCCGAATGCCGGGTTTAACTGGCGATAGCGAATGGTATTTTCGCTGTCGAAGTAGGGTGCACAAAATCGGTTGAGTACATCGGCGAATACCGATGTGTTACTATTGGTACTAATGTATTCGGCCATATTTACAGGAGGAATCATTACTTTTTCAAGAATGTTTAAATAGCCGTTTTTGCAGGTAATATCCTTCTGAATTATTTTGATGCCAAAAACATGAGCATCGTTTTCACTGCGGGTCAAACCGGTTACAATAGCAAAATCACGGTCGCTAATCATATTTTGAATCATATGAGGCTCGGTGAAATACATAAGGGTAAGTGGTGTGTTGTCCTTTAATAAATAAAGGCCTTTCTCCCGGTAGTTGTTCCAATAATTGGATTTAGGCAATTGATTCCCCTTGTTAAAAGGAAGGGTGTCGAGAACCGATACAGAAGTTTGTCGACGCATGGCAGCACCTTCGCGAAGGCCTCCGTTGTTGAAGTTTGCCAGCATATCTACCAGGTAAGCATTACTTAGCATCCCGAAATTCAGGATCAGACTTTTTTGGGCATAACTAAGTTCATTGTAGTTGCGAACTCCCCAGGGATTATTTTTGAAAAATTCGGTGAATGCCGAGTCGGTGGCAACAAATAAGGTGTTACTTCCCGTTTTGCTGAGTACTTCCACATAATCAAAATCTTCCACCAAACGTAGGTAGGTGGTAAATCGACCGTCGGTGCGGAGGTATTCATAAATGCTGGCACCCAACCAGTCGGGCTCTTTGTCGTCGAGCAGATACTGGTCGCAAGCCGAAAAACTGAGCCCCGTCAGTGCCAACACGATCCACAGTGCCCGTGTTCGGAACATTGGAAGGCTGAAGAATGTTTTTCTCATGGTTATAATCATTAATTGTGTTGTTTCAAAAAAAACGGAAGCTTTCTTAAAAAAAGCTTCCGCAAAAGTAATGATTTACCAACCTTCCTTTGGAGGACATTTGTATCAATATGGTGGATAGTTTGAGTTTTAATTCATTTCAGGATACTGTGAAATTTTACTTCCCCGACCCCCTGCTTTAGCATCACGAATCATGGCAGAAGCAACTGTAGAAGCTTGAATTGGCTTATAATGAGGAGGAAATAAAAACGAAAGCAAAGGCAGGAACCACGTAGAAATACGCTCGGCTATCCGTACTTCGTTTCGTTGACCCAATAGTAACGATGGTCGATACAAAACAACGAAAGGCACTCCCGATTTTTTAACAGCCTCTTCGGTTTCTCCTTTAATTTTCAGATAAAAATTGTTACTCTTACTATTTGCCCCTACCGACGATACTAAATGAAAACTAGTCACCCCGCATTCTGAACTTATTCGTGCTGCTGTCGTCGGAATATCGAAGTCAATTTTCCGGTATTCAGTCAGATCAGGTGTTTTCATTCGGGTAGTTCCAATTGCGCAAAATACAGCATCGCATCCTTGTAAAGCATCGCGTATGGCATCCTTATCGGTAAATGATACTTGTATTACTTTTACCCTCGGGCATGAAGCCTGCATGGGTCGCCTTACCAGCACCCTGATTTCTTCTACCGACGCATCGTCGGTCAATTGTTGTAAAACATGTCCTCCAATGAGCCCGGTTGCTCCAATAATTGCTGCTTTCTTCATTGTAAACGACCTTCCACGTTTATCATCCAATGTATACCAAACTTATCGGCAAATGCACCATAATAGTCGCCCCAGAACATGTCTTGCATGGCTTGTTCAATTTCGCCACCAGCCGATAATTCGCTGAACAGCCGATCAGCTTCTTCCCGCGTGTCGGGCATCAGCATAATATTTACATTATTGCCATTGCTGAGGGTAGTGCCTGTAAATGCCGGAACATCGCTTCCCATCAGGAGATGAGAATTATTGAGAATAGGCAACTGCGTGTGCATTACCAGGTTCTTCACTTCATCGGGTAGCTCATTGGTTCCTCCATCGGTAGGAACATCACCATATCGCATTATTTGAAGCTCGTATGTAGGATTAAATACTTTTTTGTAAAATTGAAAAGCTTCTTCGGTAGAGGAAGCAAAATTGAGGTAAGATGCAACTTGTGACATAATGCTTTTTTTTTAAAAATAAATCAGTATTCTAACAAAGTTGAAAGGTATTTGTTTAGAGCAACTAAGTAATGATTTCTGACAAAGCAGAAACAGAAACACAATTTTTTTTGTACTTTTGCAAGTCTGTTTTCCAATTATTAAATTCAAGTTAATGCATACTCTGGAAGAAAAAAAAGAACAATTTGAGCGACTTTTAGGCATTATGGCCGATTTGCGCGGTCAATGTCCCTGGGATAAAGAGCAAACCTTTGAAAGTTTGCGCACCCTGACGATAGAAGAAACTTACGAACTGGCCGATGCAATTCTCAATGATGATAAAAAAGAAATCAGTAAAGAACTGGGTGATTTGCTGCTTCACGTGGTATTTTATGCTCAAATGGGGAGCGAAACCGGCGATTTCGATATGTACGTGGTGATGAAAAACCTGTGCGAAAAACTGATTTACCGACATCCTCATATCTATGGAGCGGTGGAAGCGGATAATTCGGATAAGGTGATGCAAAACTGGGAAGATCTTAAATTGAAGGAAAAAGGGGGAAATCGTTCGGTGCTGGCCGGAGTACCTATGTCGCTTCCGGCAATGATTAAGGCCTACCGGGTGCAGGATAAAGCGCGTAATGTGGGATTCGATTGGGAGGAAAGGAGCCAGGTATGGGATAAGGTGCGCGAAGAAATTGGAGAATTGCAGACCGAAATCGATTCGATGGATCAGGATCGGATGGAAGCCGAATTCGGCGATTTGTTTTTCAGCCTTATCAATGCGGCCCGCCTTTACAACATCAATCCCGAAAACGCACTTGAGCGAACCAACCGCAAGTTTATAAATCGATTCAACTACCTGGAGTCGAAAACGATAGCCCTGGGACTCGACCTGAAACAAATGTCGCTGGCCGAAATGGACGAAATCTGGAACGAAGCGAAACAACAGGAGTAAATAATATTAATATGAAGAAACTTACAGTAATCATTATGAGTAGTGTTCTGCTGGCTGCTTGTAGCCAACAATCAACGAAGGACGATTTCCAGTATGAAGTCGATCGGTTTGCAGATGTTCAGATTCTGCGGTATAAAGTGAATAATTTTGAAAAGCTCTCGCTCAACCAGAAGTTGCTGGTGTATTACTTATCGCAGGCAGCTGTTGAAGGTCGCGACATTCTGTACGATCAGAATCATAAAAACAATCTTACCATCCGGAAGATGCTTGAGGCTTTATATCTTAACTATAAGGGTGACCGTACTTCAAAGGAGTTTGAAGCCATGACCACCTACCTGAAACAAGTATGGATGGGCAACGGTATTCATCATCATTATTCGGAAGATAAGTTCACTCCTCAGTATTCCGAAGCATTTTTAAAAGAAGCGGTACTTTCGGTCGATTCTGCTTTACTGCCACTGGCTGCAGGCGAAGATGTACATTCGTTCGTGGCACGTGTTTTTCCGGTGATTTTTGATCCTGCGCTTTATCCAAAACGTACTAACCAGGAAGATGGAGTCGATTTGATTCTTACATCGGCCAATAATTTTTACGAAGGAGTAACCCAGGCCGAAGTCGAAGCATTTTACCAGCAAATGGCCAATCCTTCCGATCCGCGACCAGTTCCTTATGGATTGAATAGTAAGGTGGTGAAAAAAGATGGAAAAGTACAGGAACTGAAATGGAAAGTAGGAGGGATGTATTCCGATGAGATCATTCGCATTGTAGGCTGGTTACACAAAGCGGTAGAAGTGGCCGAAAACGACATACAGAAGAAAGTAATTGCTTCGTTAATCGATTATTATGAAACCGGTGACCTGGCTACTTACGATAAATATTCTATTCTGTGGTTGCAGGATGTTCATTCACAGGTCGATTTTGTAAATGGCTTTACCGAAACCTATACCGATCCGCTCGGGATGAAGGCAACCTGGGAATCGATTGTGAATTTTAAAGATGTGGAAGCTACCAAACGCACGGTGCTTATCAGCGATAACGCTCAGTGGTTCGAAGATAATTCACCGACGGATAATCAGTTTAAAAAGGAAGAGGTGAAGGGGGTAACTGCAAAAGTTATTACCGTGGCTATGATTGGAGGCGATTGCTATCCGGCAACTCCCTTAGGAATAAATCTTCCCAATTCCAACTGGATTCGCGCCGAGCATGGTTCAAAATCGGTGACTATCGAAAATATCGCCGAAGCTTATTCCAACGCATCGGCCGGTAGTGGTTTCATGGAAGAATTTATGTGGAGTGAAACGGAAATTGAACGGGCTAAAAAATATGGTTCGCTGACCGATAATCTGCATACCGACCTGCACGAATGCCTGGGACACGGATCCGGAAAATTATTGCCCGGGGTTAGTCCCGATGCACTGAAAGCCTATGGATCACCCATCGAAGAAGCCCGCGCCGATTTATTTGGTTTGTACTATATGGCCGATCCCAAAATGGTGGAGTTGGGACTTCTGCCCGATAAAGAAGCTTACAAAGCGCAGTATTACAGCTATTTGATGAATGGCTTGATGACACAGCTCACACGCATTAAGCCGGGGAAGAATATCGAACAGGCGCATATGCGTAACCGACAATTGGTTGCTTCGTGGGTTTACGAAAAAGGAAAAGCCAGCAAGGTGGTGGAGCTGAAGAAAAAAGACGGTAAGACTTATGTGGTGGTAAACGACTACGAAAAACTACGCGGATTATTTGGCGATTTGCTGAAAGAAATTCAGCGTGTAAAATCGACCGGAGACCTTGAAACAGCAAAATCATTGGTTGAAACCTACGCGGTAAAGGTAAACCAGGATATTCATAAAGAAATTCTCGAACGCTATGCTAAACTAAATATTGCTCCTTATCGTGGTTTTGTTAATCCGGTGTACTCCCTTGTTAAAGATGAAAATGGGGTAGTGACGGATGTGACGGTAAGTTACGATGAAAATTATGTAGAGCAAAATCTCAGGTATTCAACTAAATAATTGTTAATTATTAATTATTAATTGTTAGTTGGGGAAGTGTGACGTTAGTGTATTGAATTCTGTCATACTTATTCCGTATTGAGTGTTAATAATAAAATCGGCCTTAATCAGCTTCTCGTTATCGGGAAGCTGATTTTTTATACGGGCAAGAACTTGTTCACGAGTTATACCATCTCGCTTCATAACCCGTTGGATGCGAAGTTCTTCGGGGGCAGTAACCACCACAATAACATTGGTTAAGGCGTCGAATCCGCCCTCAAACAAAACTGCACTTTCGATAAAAACCGAACGGGTGGATTGTCGACTTATCCAGGCGCTGAAATCGCGTTT
>CAZLHC010000006.1:21730-98481 GCA_964559265.1 uncultured Paludibacter sp.
GCACCATCGGTTTCCAGTCGGTCGAACAAAGTGTGAATACTAAGCTGATGAATATCCATAGCTGGTTGGTAGGCTTTTGATTTCTCGTCGGTATCCACTATCTCGGTAATTATTTTTGCCTGCGTGAGCTCCGCTAATACCTGGTTAATCAGCCGAATAGGAAGTTTGTAGGTGGTCGAAAATTCATCATCGCGCATAGGGGCCTGGTTATTTTCAAAACGCTTCACAATCACGTAGGTCAGGAATAAACTAATGAATTTTTTGTACCGGATACTAATATTTTTGGTATCGCCTTCGTAATCATAATTCTGCAGGTTTTGCGATGCGTAGGAAATCTCGGCACCCAATAATATTATGGTGAAAGAAATCTGCAACCACAAAAGCAACAGCGGTATAGCAGCGAAACTACCATACACCATATCGTAACGCGATAAGTAGCTCTGTCCCTCAATATATAAAATCTGAAAAAACTGGAAGGCAGTCCCGGCCACCACACCCGCTATAAAACCACTCTGAAATTTAACCTTTGTGTTGGGAACAGAGATGTAAATGACCGTAAATACCAGCCAGCTAACTACATAGGGAGTTAGCTGCATCCCAAATGTAAGCAGGGGAGAAAAAAGTTTTACAATTTCGTATTGATTCAACAAATTGTTGAAATAGATATTAACTCCTCCGGTAAGAGCTATCAGCACTGGTATTATAAATAGCGACGAAAAATAACTCGTGAATTGCCGGAGCAACGATCGCGATTTTTTTACCTGCCAAATGTTGTTGAACGTTCGCTCTACCTGGTTCAGCAAATTCATTACCGAAACCAACAATATAACAATACCAATCCCGATAAAAATACCTTCTTGTGACGACTCGAGGTATCGGTCGACAAAGCTCATAAGAAATGGTATCAGCTCTTTTTGAGCAGCCATTACGTCGGTAAGCCAGCTTTTAATGCTTTCTTCAATACCAAATCCTTTCCCGATAGCAATAAATAAAGCTATCAATGGCACAAGCGCAAACATAACCGAATAGGTTAGCGCCGATGCTTTCACCGATAAGTTGTCGCGCCCAACTCCTTTAATGGCTATAACAATTACTTTCAGTAGCCTGAAAGGCAGTCTCTTGTGCTTTGCTAACTCTGCATCGGTAATGCGCCATAAATCGTGCACTACAAACTGATATACACGACGGATGTATTCGGCAAGTTTCATAGTACTTTATTTACAAAACGTTTAAAACCTGTTCCTTAATTTGTTCCAGATTGTCTTTCATCAAAACTACAATTTTTTGCATCTCACTGTGGTTCGACTTCGATCCAAGGGTGTTTATTTCCCGACCCATCTCCTGAGCAATAAATCCAAGTTTTTTTCCGGGCGACGATTCAGTTTCCATGATCTGAATAAAATAATCGAGATGAGTACGCAACCGGACTTTTTCTTCGTTAACATCGAGTTTCTCAATATAAAAAATCAATTCCTGCTCAAGCCGATTTTTGTCATAATCAAACTTTTCAGAAATATTCTGCAGATTTTCTTCCAGCTTTGCCTTTATTTTTTCAATCCGAACGCCTTCAAAAGGCTCAATTTCAATCATTAAGTTGCGTATGTCGCCAATACGGTCACGAAACACTTTTTCGAGCGATTTTCCTTCTTGTACCCGGTAGTTTTTTAATTCTTCTATCGCTTTGAGCACTATACCTTTAGTTATCACCCATTCCTGTTCATCCAGTTCCGGGGTTTCCGTTTTCATAACATCAGGCAATCGCAATATAATTTCAAACCAATTCGATGGCATGTCCAGGGAATGCTGACCAGCTAAGGCCTTGATTTGTTCGTAATACGATTCAAATAAGGTAGTATTTATCTGGCTTGCTCCGTCTTTTCCTGCATTTTCAACATACAACGAAACATCAATTTTACCCCGCTCCAGCGCTTGCGAAAGCTCGTTACGAATTTCAATCTCCTTTTCACGGTACACGCCGGTAAGCCTTGTCGAAATGTCTAATTGCTTACTGTTGAGCGATTTTATCTCAACTACGATCTTTTTACCATTGTATTCTCCTGTGGCTTTCCCGAAGCCGGTCATCGATTGTACCATATGTTCAGTTTTTATCTGCAAAAGTAAGCATTTTTATTCAAAATGGGATAAAAAGTTCTCGTTGTGAAAGATTGATATATATTTAACTTCTTACCTATCAAAATATAAATAATATTGCTGTTAATATTTTAATTTTTCAGATGGTTTTAGTATTTTTGCGCATAATTCATCAAAATCAGTACATAATATTTACGATAATGGAAAAACAAAAACGGTTTATGCTCTCCGAAAAAGAGATGCCAACTCAGTGGTACAACATCCTGGCTGAAATGCCCAATCAGCCACTTCCGGCACTGCACCCTGGTACTAAACAGCCCATGACGGCCGAAGACTGGTACCCCTTGTTTGCCAAAGAGCTGGTTCATCAGGAGTTAAACACCAAAGATGCCTGGATTGATATACCCGAAGAGGTGTACGAAAAGTATAAAATTTACCGTCCTACACCCCTTGTTCGTGCTTATAACCTCGAAAAAGCACTGGATACACCCGCTCATATCTACTTCAAAAATGAAAGTGTGAGTCCGGTAGGTTCGCACAAACTGAATTCGGCCATTGCCCAGGTATATTACAATAAAATTGAAGGCGTTACCAACCTGACTACCGAAACCGGAGCCGGTCAGTGGGGAACTGCTATGGCACTGGCTACAAAGATGTTTGGAGTGGAACTGGCTGTGTATATGGTGAAAATCAGCTATGAACAAAAACCCTATCGCCGTTCGCTTATGCAAACCTGGGGAGCTCAGGTTATTGCCTCGCCTTCGATGTCGACCAAAGCAGGTCGCAAAATTATTACCGAGCATCCTAATTACCAGGGTAGCCTGGGTACCGCTATTTCGGAAGCTATCGAACTGGCTATGAGTACTCCGAATTGTAAATATACCCTTGGAAGTGTGCTCAATCATGTGTCGCTACACCAAACCATTATCGGTCTGGAAGCCGAAAAGCAAATGGAAATGGCCGGCGAATATCCCGATGTGGTAATTGGTTGTTTCGGCGGTGGCTCCAACTTTTCGGGAATTTCATTTCCCTTCCTGCGCCATAATTTCAAGGGAAATACCAAAACGCGCTTTGTTTCGGCCGAACCGGCTTCGTGCCCGAAATTAACCCGCGGTCAGTTCCACTACGATTTTGGCGATGAAGCAGGTTATACACCATTGATTCCGATGTTTACACTGGGACACGATTTTGCTCCCGCACACATTCACGCAGGTGGACTTCGCTACCATGGCGCCGGGATGCTGGTAAGTCAGTTGTTGAAAGATGATTTTATTGAGGCGGTTGATATTCAGCAGCTCGAATCGTTTGAAGCTGGGGTGCTATTTGCTCAAACCGAAGGTATTATGCCTGCACCTGAATCGGCGCATGCTATTGCTGCCGCTGTACGTGAAGCTAAACTGGCCAAAGAAGAAGGAAAACAAAAGGTGATTTTGTTCAATCTATCAGGGCATGGTTTGGTGGATATGACGGCCTACGATCAGTTCCTTTCCGGCGATTTGGTAAATTACGCATTGGCTCAGGAAGATATTGATAAAAACGTTGCTAAACTGGATCAATTGGTCTGAGCCGTTTTTAGTATCAGTAAATGCCAGGTTACCGCTATCGCGATCAGAATCAACAATCCTTTTACATACGGATTATCGATAAAAAAGATAACCGAGCTGAGGATGGTGGTCCACAACATTGCGATAGCGGTAATTTTTGCTTTACGGGGAATTCCGTTTCCTTCGCGGTAATTTTTGATGTAGTGCCCAAACCATTTGTTGCCCAGTAACCAGTGGTAAAACCGCTTCGATCCCCGGGCATAGGCAGCTGCCGATAAGAGCAAAAACGGAGTGGTGGGTAGCACAGGCAGTACCATACCCAGAATGCCCAATCCAAGCGATAGGGTGCCGACGATAATCAAAACCGCCTTGATTATTTTGTTCACAAAATGGATGTCCTGCCCGGGCGGCAGTTCATGCTGCTCACCGGAATATTTTTTGAAAGGATTGAGATTCATTGTATTGAATTGCTGAAAATCCATTTAACACTGTTGAAATCATATTGTTCATATTCAGCTGTTCTCTTTTCCGGTTTTAAATTTCAGCAAATTTCCAATTCCCTTTGCTTTTTTGTATCTTTGCCCCCGAAAACAGTAGTCCGGTTTGTCGCTCCGTTGCTTACAACGGGGAGGAAAGTCCGGGCAACACAGGGCACCATACTTCCTAACGGGAAGCTGTTCGCGAGGGCAGTGTAGTGTAACAGAAAACTACCGCCCTGCTCCGCAAGGGGCCGGGTAAGGGTGAAAAGGTGGGGTAAGAGCCCACCGGCGGTTATGGCAACATAGCCGGCCGTACGCCATATGGGTTGCAAGATCATGTATACCGGCGCAGTAGGACGGCCCGTCCGATGCCGGGGGGTAGATTGCTGGAGGCAACTGGCGACAGTTGTTCGAGATAAATGACAAACGCTCCGGGGAACCGGGGAACAGAACCCGGCTTACAGGACTACTGTTTTTTTTATTGAAAATTCAATTTCATCTATATGGCCGGCAAACTTATAATCTTCTCAGCACCTTCGGGTGCTGGTAAAAGTACTATCGTTAACTACCTGATAAATAAAGGTCTGGATATCGAATTCTCAATCTCTGCTACAAGCCGCAAACCACGTGGCAACGAGCGGAATGGTGTGGAATACTACTTTCTGACTCCCGATGAATTCCGGGCAAGAATTGCTAACGATGAGTTTGTGGAGTTCGAGGAGGTGTATCAGGATTGTTATTATGGTACCCTGAAAAGTGAAATTGAAAGGATTGGCAAACATGGTAAAAACATTCTTTTCGATGTAGATGTTATAGGGGGGCTGAACATTAAAAGACAGTTCGGCGACCAGGCTTTGCTCATTTTTATTGCGCCTCCGGGAATCGACGAACTTCGTAACCGGCTAACTGCCAGAGGAACGGATAGTCCGGAAATGATCGATTTGAGGGTGGCAAAAGCTGAATACGAGCTTTCGTTTGCTCCAAAATTTGATCTGAAAATTGTAAACGACGATTTGCAGAAAGCACAATTAGAGGTGGAACAAGCCATTTTGAATTTTATTAACAAAACTTGATGCTATATGATTCCGAAAGAGTACCGACTGACCGATTTTTTGCCCACTACTAAAAAAGAAATTGAATTACGGGGGTGGGACGAACTGGATGTTATTCTCTTTTCGGGAGATGCTTATATTGATCATCCTTCGTTTGGTGCTGCTGTTATTGGCCGAATGATGGAAGCTCAAGGGCTTAAAGTGGCCATTATTCCGCAACCCAACTGGCAGGACGACCTGCGCGATTTTAAAAAACTGGGCCGTCCGCGTTTGTTTTTTGCCGTTACTGCCGGAAATATGGATTCGATGGTCAATCATTATACGGCCAATAAACGCCTGCGCTCCGATGATGCTTACTCGCCTGATGGTAAACCGCATTTCCGACCCGATTATGCTTCGGTAGTCTATTGCAATACCCTTAAGAAATTGTTTCCCGATGTGCCCATTTTATTAGGCGGAATCGAAGCGTCTCTTCGCCGCTTTACCCACTACGACTACTGGTCAGATACACTAATGCCCGGGATTCTTTTCAGTACTAAAGCCGATTTGCTGGTCTACGGGATGGGGGAGAAGCCGCTCCTGGCTATTCTGGAAGAATTGAAAAATGGTAAATCGTTCAAAGAGCTTCGGCATATTCCTCAAACATCTTACCTGACAAAAGAAGTTCCCGAACATCCGAAATGGAAAACCAAAAGTTTGGTCGATCACGAGACCTGCCTGGTTGATAAGAAACTGTATTCTTCTAATTTTAAGCATATTGAAATCGAATCGAATCGCTACAATGCCGATCGCCTGGTGCAAAAAACCGGCGAAAAGTACATCGTGGTGAATCCGCCTTTTCAACCGCTTTCGCAGGGCGAACTCGATGCTTCGTTCGATTTGCCCTACACCCGTCTGCCACATCCAAAATATAAGGATAAGAAAATTCCTGCCTACGAGATGATAAAGTTTTCGGTGAACCTGCACCGGGGTTGCTTTGGTGGATGTGCCTTCTGTACGATTTCGGCACACCAGGGAAAATTTATTGTTTCCCGATCGAAGGAATCAATTCTCAACGAAGTGAAGCAAATTACGACTATGCCCGATTTTAAGGGCTACCTGAGCGATTTGGGTGGTCCTTCGGCCAATATGTACGAAATGCGCGGTAAGGACATGGAAATATGCAAACAATGCCGCAAACCGTCCTGCATCTTCCCTAAAGTGTGTTTTAACCTCAATACCGATCATTCGCCGCTTACCGATATTTATCGCTCGGTGGATAAAATCCCGGGAATTAAGAAGTCATTTGTCGGAAGTGGAATTCGTTACGATATCATGCTTACCGATACTAAAGATGAAAAATCGAATCGATCGCATGAAGAGTATACCCGCGAATTAATTACAAAACACGTTTCAGGACGGTTGAAAATCGCTCCGGAACATACTTCCGATAATGTGCTGAAAGTAATGCGCAAACCTTCGTTCGACTATTTCTATAAATTTAAAGAAATGTTCGACCGATTGAATCGGGAAACAGGTAAAAATCAACAACTTATTCCATATTTTATCTCCAGTCACCCCAATTGCGGTCCCGAAGATATGGCCGATTTGGCTATCCGTACTAAAAACCTGGACTTCAAGCTCGAACAAGTACAGGATTTTACACCAACTCCCATGACCGTGGCTACCGAAATTTATTATTCGGGATTTCATCCCTATACCCTGGAGCCAATGTATACGCCGCGCACCAAACAGGAAAAACTCGAACAACGGCAGTTCTTTTTCTGGTATAAACCAGAGTACAAAAAAGATATTTACCGGACCCTGCAAAAAATCAACCGACCGGATTTGATTCAGAAGTTGTTGAAGTAGTTTGATAAATTGAAAGTATAATACCTGCTTTTTGCGATGTTTTGTAAGTATTAGAGCGGATAATAATTGAATTTATTAAGTTGTTGAGCTTGAAAAAATCATTTTTCACCAAACGATACGTGCAAACTGCTGCATTTTGTTATTTTTGCAGTCCGAAACAGGAAACAATATAAACTAAAAGATAAATGAAGAAAATTCGTGCTGCCATCGTTGGATATGGCAATATTGGTAAAGCTGTACTCGAAGCTTTACATGCAGCTCCCGATTTTGAAGTAGCGGGTGTGGTTCGACGTGCCGGTTCAATTGGAAACAATCCGCTGGAACTTACTGGTATACCGGTAGTTGACGATATTAAAAAACTGGATGATGTTCAGGTGGCTGTTCTTTGTTCTCCTACCCGCAGTGTACCTGCACAGGCTGCCGAAATTCTGGCCTCAGGTATCAATACAGTCGATAGTTACGATATTCACAGCTCCATTTGGGATCTGCGTCAGCAGCTCGAGCCGGTTGCTCAATCCAACAATGCCGTAGCCATCGTTTCTGCCGGATGGGATCCGGGAAGCGACTCGGTAGTTCGTGCCCTGCTCGAAGCAATGGCTCCTAAAGGTATTACGTACACCAATTTCGGTCCGGGTATGAGCATGGGACATACAGTGGCCGTAAAGGCAATTGCGGGCGTAAAAAAAGCTTTGTCGATGACTATCCCTACAGGTACCGGAATTCATCGTCGTATGGTGTATATCGAAGTGGAAGATGGCTACAAATTCGACGAAGTGGCAACTGCAATAAAGACTGATGCGTATTTTGCTTACGACGAAACACATGTGAAACAAGTGGCCGATGTTGATAATCTGATTGATATGGGACATGGTGTAAACCTGGTTCGCAAAGGGGTTTCAGGTACCACTTACAACCAGTTGTTCGAATTTAACATGAAAATAAATAATCCCGCACTTACCGGTCAAATTCTGGTTTCATGTGCCCGCGCTACCATGAAAGCTCGTCCGGGTGCATACACCATGATCGAAATTCCGATGATTGATATGCTGTACGGCGAAAAAGAAGAATTAATCAAACGATTGGTATAGGGTGCTCACAGGATCATTAATGCTTTAAATACCCAGTCCTTCCACTCACTTATATGACATATATGGTAAAAAATGACAAATCATAATTTACCATATAAGTCATATCTGAGAGTAGAAGGTTAAATTCTTATTCCTCCTCCCATTTTTTTGAATTTACAGCCTTACTGAAATAGTAACCCGCACTCAAATTGATTACTATCCCACTTAGTATAGTGGCAAAGGCAGCTCCCATCAATCCCCAAAAATGAATAAATACAGGGAAACTTACCAGATTAAATCCCAGTGTAATAAGCGAAATATAACCATTGTATTCAATTTTTCCGAGTCCAAACAATGCGCTGCTTCGCAATTGCACCAGGCTTCGAATACTCCAGCCAATTCCTAAAAGATACAAATAGGGCACTGATGACGCATATTTATCAGCAAAAACCAACTCTAAAACAAGGGGCATGAGTGCCGTAAACGCAAGTAAACTAATTGCTACAACTCCATACAACAACCGGTTGTACCTGCTGAATAATGCTGAAAATTCAGCTCTGCTTTTACTTTTTTCCGAAAAATAAGGTAAAGTGATTTGATGAACGGTGGAAGGGAAAATGCGTAATGCAACTGTAAGTGTCAACGCAAAGCTGTAATAGCCAAGTTCCTGCATGTCGCTTATTAAAAAAGAAAGCAGTAAAATATCCACATAGGCCGATGCTTCGGAAGCAATATTCGAAAGTACCGATGATCGGGAATATTGGTGGTGATGTTTCAGAATCGTACGTTCCGGTTGAATCAATTTCTTGCTGAACAATCCTCCCGAAACTGCCATTGCTACCACTATCATTACTGCAAAGCTAAGGTTATAAGCTATATAATAACCTTTTATACCCATGTACCAGGTTAAGAGCACAATGCCTGCAATAGATAGAAACTTGTTTATCATCGTCAGGGTTGAAAACAGGCGGATGTTCTTATTTGCCTGAAAATAAGCCATCAGTAACATAAATAGAGAATTACTTATGAGCGGAAATAAGCCCAGTGGTAGTAGCGCTTTTATTAATTGATCCTTCGTGAACAATCCAAGGTAGTTGAGTAGAAGCAAAAGCAGATAAACCGTAACCGAACTCAAAAGTGTGAAGAAAAAGGCAGTGTTGAAGTAGCGCCGGTTTTCCTCAATCGACCTGCCTTCCGAGCATATTTTTAAGGTCGATGAATTGAGCCCCATTCCTGCTATAATGGAAAACAGCGATAAGTAAGTTTGAATAATTTTTATGCGGGCTAAATCGTCGGGCGAAAGTATACCTGCAACAAACAACTGAGAGGCAAATGCCACCACTTGTATCAATACATTAGCCGAAAGCAGGTGAAAGAAGCCTTTCATTCGGATTTGATGCAGAAACTGACGTATATCAATGGCCTTCCTACTCATGGGTGCTAAAAGTGAGAAATTGCAATTAGTGTAGCAAAGTATTTTGTTGAATATTGGCTGTTAATACCAAATATCTTTTTAAAACGGTTGGTAAGTTTCATAGGGTAGGGAAGTGCAACCCGGTCGGCTACAAGTAGTTCTAACGATGTGAAACCACTTTTATACATCACCCTTCCCAATGTGTAAGGTGTGAAATGATACATATGATCGGAATTAATATCTTCGGTATTGCGCTGGATATCGTTTTTAAAAAGTCGATTAAAGCTATTGGGGACCGTAATTATCAATTCTGTTGCTTGTGGTTGAAGCTGATGTTTCAGTTGCTGAAGAAAATGTACCGGATTGTCGATATGTTCCAGAATTTCACCCATAACAACCACATCCCACTGCCGGTCGCTTAGTTTTTCTGGCAGAGCTTGTGTAATGTCGGCATGATAAACATCCTTCAACTTCAGTTCCCGGGTCATGAACTCAACAGCTTCTGTATTGATGTCTATTCCGGTACATTCAGTAGCCACCTCACACAATAATGCATGTAGCCATTTGCCTTGCTCTATTTTTTTATTGATAAGTGGAAGATGATCGGCACAGCCGATGTGTAATACCCGTTTATCTCTGCAAAGTTCCACAAGTATTTCAAGTCGGTTTTTCTCCTCGTAAACTTCTTTATATGGAATTTGCAAGGCATTCGAAAACTTATTACCATTTAAATAGGAAACAATTAAGGGCGAAAATTTCATGAGAGTATCGTTTTGTAGAGATGAAAAATCGTTTGCCCCACACTTTGGTAGGAATATTTAGTCCGGGCAGCTTCCTGTAATTGAGGTGTATTATATTCCTGAAAATGATCCAACATCTGAATTAGCGTTTGTTTTAACGTAGCCTCATCGCCTTTATTTAGTAAAATTCCATTCGAATCATCAATCATTTCAGGTATTCCGCCTACACGGGTAGCTATCACCGGCTTTCCACAGGCCAGGCTTTCGCTGATTACCACCGGTGCATTTTCATGATTGGAGAACAATACCATAAAATCGGATTCTTTTAACTGTTCCGAAATGGCTACCGGAGGCAGCTCGCCGGTGAATATCAAGCGATGCTCCGGGATGTGTAACCGGAGGGCCAACTCTTTCATTTTCTGAAAGTCTTTTCCAGTTCCAACAAGTATCAACCGAAAATCAGTTCTCTCTGTCATCAGTTGGGCTGTTACCCGTAAGATGCCGGAAATGTTTTTTTGTTCGTCGTCGAAACATGAAACATGTATTAATTGAAGTTCGTCTGATTTACTGTTGGTCGAAACTTCAGCTTCGAAAAAATGATCCTCAACTACATTATTAACCACCTGGTAATTGTTGTTCTTTAATCCATGTCCTTGCATTGCTTTCCTTAAATCGTCGGATACAGGAAGTATACTGCTGGCATTCGCTACTGCAATTTTAGTGATTATTTTCCGGAAGAAGCCTTTGTACGACGATCGGGAAGGTAAATAACGCGTCCAATGCTCCGTAACCACAAAGGGAATTCGACGGGTGAGCTTAAGGTATAATGCAGGTAATGCAGTTCGTGTAAGTACATTTACATGTACAATATCAGGCCTTCCATAGCGCGAAAACACTTTCCGGATTCCGACAATGTAAGCTGCAACAAATTGAATGGGTTTAATTATTTTTCGAAGAAAACCTGTTCCCGAAGGATAATATACAACTACTTCGTGTACCGCGTTAAAATTTTCGTACTTAATTTCTCTTTTTCTAATTCGTTCGTCGGCATGTACATAGAGTACAGTCACTTTGCAAAACCGGCTCACCGCATCGGCATGCTTACGAACAAAAAGTCCCGACATGGCATCATCGCGATTGGGGTACCAGGCCGAAAAAAATAAACTATGTAGTTTGTGTGTGGGCATGTTGATGTTAAATTTTTCCAATTAAAAACGAGGGGCGTAATTGCTTAATGATCCGGTAAGGCTGTTCGTTGGCACCAAAACCCCGGTAGAAGCGGGCTATGCCTTCAATCATCGAACCTTCAAAGTCGAAAATATTGTTCGTACCTGCATATTTTTTAATCAATTCGTCAACCAGCATAAACATTGCTGATTGCTGTTTACCTTGTTCCGAAGATACCGGAAATAAATAACTAATCCGTTGATTAAAAACACCATATGCTAACAATGCGTCGTAAGTTCCATCAGGGGCAACTACTGCACTACACCGTATATACCCCCGATCAAATCCTTCTTTTACGACTTTACCAATTAACGATTGATTTACTTTTTTGTCGCGGTGTTCGCTCATATGGTATTTTTTTAAAAATAAATCACTATCGATTTCGACATAACTGTACACGTATTGATGAGCTTTGGCGATATTTCGCCGGGTATTTTTCGAGTAGGTATTTCGTATTGATTCGTAATTCTTGCTAATATCCAGAATCAAATTGGGCATAGCAAGTCCTTCAGGTAAAGGATTGTTGTAATTCAAATTGATCTCATAACTAAAAGAGGGTAGTTTGGCAATAAACTTACGAAGAACAGATTCGGAAATTTTTTTGGCAGAAAATAAACCAAGTTGTTGTGCCAAAAATGGTTGAACGATGTAGGGTAATTTGTATTTATGCTTTACAGTAACAGGAAAAACATATTCATAATCGTTGGCTACGAGTGCATCCCAATCGGGAGCGATGCAGTCGAGGTACCACGAACAGGCATACAATAATCCATTTCCGGCTGCCAGGATCGCCTGATCCCATTTGTTCTTGTCGATCGACGAATGTTGTATGTAGTCAATTTGCATGAATAGGAGCTTGTTTTGGCTCAACAAAAGTACATTAATTAGCGTTAATTTCATAATTAAGAAAATAATTTTTTGTTTTTAAAAAAAAGGATGTAATTTTGGGGGCTGTTTCAACAGTATTGTAAACACATGCGAATATGCCTAAAGAAGTTTTAACAACGACAGGTTCACTCTACAATGCACTTACCAATGGTAGTCGCATAGTTGGGAACATAGTTGCCGATCGTGATTTTCGAATCGATGGTGAGGTCCAGGGAGATGTACAATGTAACGGTAAAGTCGTGGTAGGCCAATCGGGAGTGTTAAGAGGGAAAATTACCTGCATAAATGCCGAAATAGGGGGTAAAGTGACGGGCGATATTTCGGTAGTCGAATCGTTGACACTTCGTTCCACAGCTAACATTGAGGGTGATGTGAAAACAAAAACACTTGTTGTTGAACCAGCTGCAGTTTTTAATGGCACCTGCAGCATGAAAGCGGCGCCGGATACTACAGTCGCATAGCGTTGAATAGATATCAACGCTTTTTTTTTTTAATGGATAGCGAAGAAAATAATTTTATTCTGAAATTTAAATTAATGGAATACAAAGCTTTAGTTGTTGAAGAGCTTAACGGCTCGTTCAAATCGTCGTTACAAATTACAGATAGTGAATCCTTTTTACCTGCCGGGGAAGTATTGATAAGAGTGCATTTTTCGTCGTTAAATTACAAAGATGCACTTTCGGCAACCGGAAACAAGGGGGTTACCCGAAATTATCCACACACACCGGGAATTGATGCTGCAGGTGTTGTTCTGCAATCGTCGACCTGCAATTTTACACCTGGCGAAGAGGTTATTGTAACTGGTTTCGATTTGGGAATGAATACTCCCGGAGGAATGGGGCAGCTGATAAGGGTCCCTGCTTCGTGGGTAGTAAAGCTTCCGGTTGGTTTGAGTCTGAAGGAAAGTATGATTTTCGGTACTGCCGGATTTACAGCTGCTATATCGGTACTTCGGCTCACTGAAAAAGTAAAACCTGAACAAGGACCAGTGTTGGTTTCGGGAGCAACAGGAGGCGTAGGATCGATGGCTGTGGCCATGTTGTCGAAACTGGGCTATAACGTACACACCATCTCCGGAAAAGAATCCGAACACGAATTTCTATATTCATTAGGGGCAACTTCCGTTTATCCCCGTTCCGAATTTCAGGAAGTTTCGCCAAAACCCTTACTCCCGGGTCGGTTTGCCGGAGGTGTTGATACAGTTGGAGGCGAAATTTTGGTAAATATGATTAAATCGATTCAACAGGACGGAGTGGTTACCACTTGCGGCAGTGTTTCGTCGGCTGTTCTCAATCTGAATGTTTTTCCTTTTATTCTCCGTGCAGTATCGTTAGTGGGTATTTCGGCCCAAAATTACCCGGCTCATCTTCGACCTGAACTTTGGAATTTGTTGGCCGGCGAATTCAAACCGGCGAATTTGATCGCGATGATGACGGAAATAAAACTTCAGGAAATCGAATATGCCGTACAGCAAATTCTGAAGGGCCAGCTGAAAGGACGTACCGTCATCAACCTTCTTGAAGAATAAAATTTTCATAATCCGGAAAAAAGTGCACTTTTGCATTCTGATTTCTTTAGTTAGTTAATTGTATCTTTTTATCAAATTCCGATGGCATTAGCAAACGAAAATTATCTTAAAACTCCCGAAATCTATTGTTTCGACGATATAGATAAGCGTGTAAATGCCTACAAATTACTTCATCCCTCTACCAATATTATCCGCCTGGGAGTAGGCGATGTAACCCGTCCTTTACCAGCTGAAGTGGTAAAAGCCATGCACAAATCGATCGACGAACTCAGTGTGGCCGAAACATTTCGTGGATATAGTCCTCCTCAGGGATACGATTTTTTAATCGATAAAATTCTGAAAGACTACCGAACGAGAGGGATTAGCTTAACTAAAGATTCGATTTTTGTTAGCGACGGTGCCAAATCGGATATTGGAAATATCGGTCATGTGCTGGGACGCGATAATATTATTGCTATTGCCGATCCGGTATATCCGGTCTACGAAAACGCAACGATAATGAGTGGCAGAGCAGGAATGCTTACTGATGAACAAAAATGGAGTAATATTGTGTACCTTCGATGTAGCGAAGAAACGAATTTCATTCCCGAATTGCCCGAAGAAAGAGTGGATGTCATTTATTTATGTAGTCCGAATAATCCTACAGGGACTTCTCTGACAAAATCTGATTTAAAAAAATGGGTTGATTACGCTATTGAGCATCAGAGTATTATCCTGTTTGATGCTGCTTATCAGGCTTTTGTAACTCAGGGTGATGTTCCACGAAGTATATACGAAATTAAAGGAGCCCGTAAAGTGGCTATCGAAATACAAAGTTTTTCTAAGAGTCATGGATTTACCGGTTTGAGATGTGGTTACTCCGTTTTTCCGGAAGAATTGACTGTTTTTTCACAGTCGGGCGAAGAAATCCCACTTATAAAACTCTGGAGCCGACGTAATGCAAATTATACCAACGGGGTTTCGTATCTCGTTCAACGTGCTGCCGAAGCAACCTATACCCGTAAAGGAAAAGTTGAAATGCAGGATTTGGTAGCGTATTATCGTCGTAATACGGCCTTAATTCGAAGCCAGTTGCTTTCTGAAGGTTATAAAGTGTATGGCGGAGTTGATTCGCCTTATGTTTGGTTCCGAACTCCTGACGGATCGACCTCCTGGAAGTTTTTTCAGACACTGCTCTACGATTTCCAGATTGTGGCTACCCCCGGAGTAGTATTCGGACAAGCAGGGGAGGGCTACATGCGTTTTACGGGCTTCAGTAGTTATGAAGATACGCTGACTGCTCTTGAAAGAATAAAAAACCAGTTTTAAACCAATAATAGTAACTTAACCAAAATTAACAAGATGTGTGGTATTGTAGGGTATATAGGTCATAGAGAGGCCTATCCGATTTTAATTAAAGGATTACAGCGCCTGGAATACAGGGGCTACGACAGTGCAGGAATTGCACTAATCAGCGAAGGTAACCTAAACGTATACAAAGCCAAGGGGAAAGTGGCCGAATTGGTCGACTTCGCAAAACAGAAAGATATTACAGGTACCATCGGTATTGCTCACACACGGTGGGCAACGCATGGTGAACCGAATACAGTGAATGCACATCCGCACTATTCGCAGTCGGAAGAATTAGCAATCATTCACAACGGCATTATCGAGAATTATGCAGTGCTTAAGCAAGGCTTAATCGAAAATGGATTTACTTTTCAAAGTGAAACAGATACCGAAGTGTTGATTCAGTTGATAGAGTTTGTTAAAAAAACGAACGATATTGATTTGACAACTGCGGTTCAACTTGCTTTAAACCAGGTTGTTGGTGCATATGCAATTGCTGTTTTGGAAAAATCTCGTCCCGATACCCTGGTAGCTGCCCGTAAGGGTTCTCCATTGGTAGTCGGTTTGGGAGAAGATGAGTTTTTTCTTGCTTCCGATGCTACTCCGATAATTGAATATACCAATCAGGTAGTGTATGTGGGCGAAGAAGAAATTGTTACCTTGTGTCGTGGTAAAGAACTGAAAATAAAGACGATTTCGAATGTGGCAAAAACTCCGGAAATCAAAAAGCTTGAAATGACGCTGAGTCAGCTCGAAAAAGGGGGCTATCCGCATTTTATGATTAAGGAGATTTTCGAACAACCTCACACTTTAGCCGATTCGATGCGGGGTCGTGTGAATGTCGACGAAAATAATGTAATTCTTTCAGGATTTATCGATAACAAAGATAAGTTTTTAAATGCGGGTAGAATAATTATAACTGCCTGTGGAACTTCATGGCATGCCGGCCTTATAGGAATGTATGTAATTGAGGAATTTGCACGAATTCCGGTAGAAGTGGAGTACTCGTCGGAATTTCGTTACCGCAAACCGGTAATTTTCCCTAACGATATTGTTATTGCTATCTCTCAGTCGGGCGAAACTGCTGATACACTGGCTGCTGTTGAACTCGCCCGGTCGCAGGGGGCTTTTATTTTTGGTATCTGTAATGTGGTGGGATCGTCGATTCCCCGTAATTCACATTCGGGGGCTTACACACACGTGGGTCCGGAAATTGGTGTGGCTTCTACAAAGGCATTTACAGCTCAGGTAACTGTACTTACCATGCTTGCCCTGATGATAGGTCGTGAAAAAGGTACTATGCCTCAGGAGAAATACCTGCAGATTGTACGTGAGCTGGGACGTATTCCTGATAAGATGAAAATATTGTTGAATCAAAACGAACGTATTGCACAATTTGCTAAAACGTTTACGTATGCTCAAAACTTTATTTATCTCGGTCGGGGGTATAATTTCCCCGTAGCACTCGAAGGTGCACTCAAATTGAAAGAAATATCGTATATTCATGCCGAAGGTTATCCGGCAGCCGAAATGAAACATGGCCCGATAGCCCTGATTAGTCAGGAAATGCCGGTGGTGGCCATTGCGCCCAATACCGGAATGTACGAAAAAGTAGTAAGTAATATCCAGGAAATAAAGGCCCGAAAGGGAAAAATAATTGCTATTGTCACTGAAGGCGACGAAGTAGTGAAAAACCTGGCCGATTACTGCATCGAAATCCCGGATACCGAAGAATGTCTGGTGCCTTTGCTGGCCACCATACCTCTTCAGTTGATGGCTTATCACATTGCGGTTGTGAAAGGCTGCGATGTCGATCAGCCCCGAAATCTGGCGAAATCGGTTACTGTGGAGTAAATCAGTCATTAATTTTAAATATTAGAAAAGAAAAATGTGCGGAATCGCGATGGTACGGTTGTTAAAACCGTTGGAGTACTATCATCAAAAGTATGGTACCTGGCAATATGGATTGCAAAAAATGTATCTTTTGATGGAAAAACAACACAACAGAGGCCAGGAAGGTGCTGGTATTGCAGGAGTTAAATTGGATATGCCCCCGGGCGAAGAATACATCTGGAGAGATCGTATCGAAGGGAAAAATGCTATTCAGGAGATTTTTGCAAATGTGAATGCTACATTGAGTACCTTGTCTGACCAAGAATTCAATGATGTGGCCAACATCAAATCACGGGTTCCTTTTGCAGCCGAATTGTATCTTGGTCATTTGCGTTATAGTACTACTAACCACAAATCGGGGGTTACGCACATTCATCCTTTTCTTCGCAGGCATAACTGGAAAAATCGTACATTGGTATTGGCAGGTAATTTTAATCTTACTAATGTGGATGAGTTGTTCGACTATCTGACGTTAAAAGGTCAACATCCGCGCGATACCAGTGATACTTTTTTGATGCTCGAGCAACTTGGTTTTAAGCTCGATATGGAGGTGCAAAAAGAGTATGATCTGATAAAACAGCGCTATACGAATGATCTGAAAATTACGCAAAAAATTGAGGAACAACTGGATATTGCATCTGTTATTCGCCAATCGGAACATATGTGGGATGGAGGCTACGTCATTGCCGGTATGCTCGGCCATGGCGATGCCTTCGCCTTCAGAGATCCTAAAGGTATACGTCCTGCGTTTTATTATAAAGATGATGAAATTGTGGTTGTGGCTTCCGAACGACCTGTAATTCAAACTTGTTTGAATGTGAAGGAATCTCAGGTTGTTGAGTTGGATCCGGGACAGGCAATGATAATAAAGAAAAATGGATCTGTTCATTTCGAAACTATTCAGGAACCAGCTAAAGAACTGAAAAAATGTTCGTTTGAACGGATTTACTTCTCACGGGGGAGCGACTATGATATTTATCGTGAACGAAAAAAGCTGGGAGAATCGCTTGCGACTACTATTCTTGATACAGTGAATCATGATGTTGAAAATACTGTCTTTTCGTTTATTCCAAATACGGCAGAGGTGGCTTTTTATGGAATGGTGAATGGTATTAAAAAGAAGGTGAATCAACCGTTGCGTACCGAAAAAGTTCTGATAAAAGACATTAAACTACGGACGTTTATTTCGCAAAATAAAGAACGCGACGACCTGGCTACTCACGTTTATGATGTTACTTATGGATCTACCCGACGAGGCCGTGTGGATAATTTGGTGGCTATCGACGATTCTATCGTTCGTGGTACTACCTTAAAACAAAGTTTGTTAAAAATAATGAATCGACTGGAGCCGAAAAAAATTGTTATTGTATCTTCGTCGCCCCAGGTTCGTTACCCCGATTATTATGGCATCGATATGTCGAAAATGTCGGAGTTTTGTGCGTTTAGGGCAGCTATCCGGTTGTTGAAGGACAAAGGTATGCAATCGGTTATCGATGAGGTTTATCGTAAGTCTAAGTCACAACAAGGTTTACCGAAAGAACAGGTGGTTAATTTTGTGAAAGAAATTTATGCTCCTTTTACTCAGGAAGTAGTTTCGGAACAAATTGCCAAAATGCTTACTCCCGACGATGTGGACTGTCCGGTCGAATTGGTGTATCAAACTGTTGAAGGGCTCCATAAGGCTTGTCCAAATCATACCGGAGACTGGTATTTTACTGGTGATTATCCAACACCCGGAGGAAATCGATTAGTGAATCAGGCGTTTATAAACTATTACGAAGGTAAAGAAAAACTATAATTTTTTAAATTACTATGTTGAAAGAAATTCTATCCATCTCGGGCAAACCGGGGCTTTACAAATTGGTGTCGCAAGGTAAAAATATGTTGATTGTTGAATCCTTGCTGGATGGGAAACGTATTCCCAGCTATTCAAAAGATAAAGTAGTTTCTTTAGGCGATATCGCTATGTTTACTGAAACCGAGGAAGTACCTCTTCGTCAGGTTCTTACAAACATCAAAACAAAGGAAAACGGAGGTTTGTGTCCTATCGACCCTAAAGCCGATAACGCTGCTTTAAAACAATACATGAGTGAAGTTTTACCCGACTACGATCGCGATAGGGTATACCCCAGCGATATGCGCAAGTTATTTTCATGGTACAATATCCTCATTAATAGTGGTATCACCGCGTTTGAAGAAGTAAAACAAGAAGATCAGACAGCCGTTGCTGCACAGTAAGATAATGACTATTCGTAATCTGACGGATACACTTGAACAACTGGCACCTTTGTCGCTTCAGGAAAAATACGACAATGCCGGTTTACTGGTAGGAGAGCCTTTGACACCTGTCAGAGGCGCTCTTATCTGTTTAGATGTAACCGAAAGTGTTATTGATGAGGCTATTGCCTTGGGATGTAATCTTATAATTGCTCATCATCCGCTTATTTTTACCGGATTAAAACGATTGACTGCTCAAAATGAGGTACAGCGGTGTGTTGTAAAGGCTATTCGTAATGATATTGCCATCTATGCTGCTCATACAAATCTGGATAATATTGAACAGGGAGTTAATGGTAAAATAGCTGAAAAGTTAGGGCTCATCGATTGTAAGGTCTTATCTCCGGTTTCTGATGCATTAGTGAAATTGGTAACCTACGTACCTAAACTGATGGTACATAAGGTTCGTGAGGCTTTGTTTTCGGCGGGAGCCGGAACTATCGGCAATTACGATTCATGTAGCTATAATTCAGAGGGTTATGGGAGTTTCAGGGCAGGGGAGAATGCACATCCTTTTGTTGGATTGAAAAATTCTATTCACTACGAACCTGAGGTCAAAGTAGAAGTTATACTTCCAAAATTCCGGTTGGCAGCGGTATTGAATGCTTTGGTCGAAGCACATCCCTACGAAGAACCAGCTTATGATGTTATTCCTCTGCTAAATCAATGGGCGCAAACCGGAGCCGGATTTGTAGGTAATCTACCTGCCGAACTTCCTCTGAACGACTTTCTTCATAGCATTAAGGACGTTTTTCAAATTCCAACCATTCGATATACTTCTCCTGTAAAGGATAATATTCGTCGGGTTGCTGTGTGTGGAGGTTCCGGAAGTTTTCTCATTAAAGACGCCTTGCAAGCTCAGGCCGATGTTTTTATAACGGCCGATGTAAAGTACCACGAATTCATGGAAGCAGACGGCCGTATTGTTATTGTTGATGCCGGCCATTATGAAACCGAACAGTATACAAAAGAGTTGATGTATGAGATTATTTCGAAAAAATTTCCTACCTTTGTACTCCATATTTCAAAAGTAACTACGAATCCCATTCTATATTTGTAACAAAATGACAACGGAAAACAAGATTGAAAAGGAAATAACGGTAGAAGAAAAGCTCATCGCACTGTATGATCTTCAAAAAGCAGTTTCCAAAATCGACGAAATTAAAACATTACGTGGAGAATTACCCCTCGAAGTTCAGGATCTTGAAGACGAGATCATTGGATTGAATACACGTATAGAGCACTTTGAACGGGAAATAAGCGAATTTACTTCGATGATTGCCGGTAAAAAAATCTCTATCGAAGAATCACGCATTAAAATTGAACGTTACCAGGAACAACAAAATAACGTTCGAAATAACCGCGAACACGAAAACCTGGAAAAGGAAATCGAATATCAAACTCTCGAAATAGAACTCTGCGAAAAACATATCCGGGAGTTTAAAGCTGCTAAGGAACAAAAATCGGTTGAACAAAAAGTCACTATGGCTCAATTAACCGAACGTAAACTGGACCTGGATCAGAAAAAAAGTGAACTCGACGAAATTATCGCTGAAACCAAACAGGAAGAGGAGAAGATTCGTGAACACGCTAAAGAAATTGAATCGCGTATTGAACCACGTTTATTATCGGCATTCAAACGGATACGAAAAAATGCCCGGAATGGTCTTGCGGTTGTTTACGTAACTCGTGATGCTTGTGGAGGTTGCTTCAATAAAATTCCAGCACAGAAACAGTTAGATATTCGTCAACGTAAAAAAATTATTGTTTGCGAATACTGTGGCCGTATTTTGGTCGACCAACAGTTGGCAGGTGGCGATCAGATCGCTGAATAGACCAGTATTCATAAAATCTATTAGCTTAAGTAAAGGTTCGAATTTTTCGAACCTTTTTTTTATTCTAGCTGCTGTATTTCCTAACGAACTTCCGGATAAGCGATAATATCAAATTCTCAGCGTGTTTTATTTCACGTAATTGTCTATATTTCAGATAGTTTTAGTCTATTTTTCAGAAGTAAAAATTCAATAATTCAGCTATTTTCTACAATTTCGAATTTTATATATAGATTTGTCTTCTAACCGGGTGCTTTTCAATAAGCTAGTTTTCTGATTGCCTTGATCCGTAACTTATTTACTTACAATCCCGGCTTTTTTTTATCTGGATATTTTTCATAAGGGTACCCTCTACAAAAAATCATACTTTTTTCTTGTTACTTGTAACAAATGTATCGTATTTACAAGAGTGAAGCAATCAATTAATATGCATAATTGTGAATTTCTTCGTGTATACATTTGTAAATAAATAGATAATCACATATGTACATTGTTCAAATTCCGATTATTCTTACAACTGTAACCAATAAACAAACATAAGTAATGATGTGAAAATTCATAGCTGATATATACAGTAAATCAGATGTTTAACTATTAAATTTAAATTATCACTTTAGAAATTAGATAGTATATTCTATCAATCATAGTATTTTTGTGAATATATAGGTATAGTTAATACTTAACTAACTAATAATCAATGATAATGACTACTATTATATAAACAATTACTTTAAATATAGTGCAAGCTTGGTTTTTCGTTAAAAACTATTCCACATTTAATTGCAAACCAGTATTCAGCATGTTGTACTCTTTATGCTACTTATGGTACTACTTCTTTCCCCTCCTACCAGATTAAAATTAAGCAGTTGTTATTTATGGTAAATATAACCCACTATATAGCAAATAATTAATGATTATAAACCTTAACTAAATCAAGCTGGGGATTGATCAATAGACTTTAGTGATATTCATATTATCAGAGTTCATGTAAGAATATTTTTACTATGGTTCCAGCTTATTTACTTCATTAAACAGATGTACTTTTTATTCGATGCTTGTACTTATGTATTTTAATTACCTTTACAATAGTGAAATTACAATTGTACAGACGTATACACATGTAAATACATTTGTATACTTATGGTATTTGCATTTGTGAATTAATTGTTTTACATTTGTAGCCAATTGTTTATACAGTTCTAAACTATAAAATCACTGTATTATGAGTGAAAAAAATCGAATCGAAAAAGTAATTCTTTTCCAAAACATGACATCCGGTCAGTTTGCTGCCGAAATTGGAATTCAGAATTCTACCCTTTCTCATATTTTGAACAATAGGAATAATCCCAGTCTCGATGTGCTAAAAAAAATTCTTAGCCGATTTCCTGAGATTAGTACAGACTGGCTTATTTTAGGACAAGGTTCTATGTTACGTCAGGAAAAGCAATCTAAAGAGCCCACATTATTCGATTCTTTTGATGAAACTTCTTCATCCTCAGAAAGTTTAGTGGCTGAAAACGTAGTAAAAACTACTCAGCCAAATGCAGAAGTCCAGAAAGAAATGTTAAAAAGTGATTTCAATCCTGTACAGGAACGACAGAAACCACCCTTGAACGAATCCCGGTCAACAGAAATTAATAATTCAACGCCTCAGCAACGAAACGATAGTGAAATTTCCCCACAAGTACGAACATTATCAACGGAATTTCCGGTTCGAACTACATCAGAACCTGCACGAAAAGTTACAAAGGTCATATTATATTTTACCGATAATACATACCAGGAATTTGAATCAAAATAATTATCGTATTTTTGCAGTCTGAACATCAAATTTCAAACTTGAATGAAGAAATTCATGAACGATCTGGTCGTTGCAGAGAATATTACGCTTAATGACCAGTATTTTTTACTTAAATTAACAGCTGATACACTGCTGCCCGACATGTATCCCGGTCAATTTGCCGAAGTAAAGGTTGAAGATTCACCCTCTACTTTTCTACGACGCCCTATTTCGATAAATTGGGTCGATCGTCAACGTAATGAGCTGTGGTTACTGATTCAAATTGTAGGTCAGGGCACCCGTAAACTTAGTATGTTAATCCCGGGTGATACTTTAAACTTAATTTACCCTCTTGGAAACCAATTTTCGTACCCTCCGCAAAAGAACGCACGAATCCTGTTGGTGGGCGGAGGTGTCGGAATTGCACCTATGCTTTTTTGGGGCTCGCAATTAGCTGCCGAAGGGTATATGCCCAACTTCCTGATCGGAGGTCGCTCTGCGGCTAATTTGTTGCTTTTAGACGAATTCAACAAGTATGGCAATGTATACGTGACTACTGAAGATGGTTCGGCCGGAGAAAAAGGGTTTGTTACTAATCATTCTGTATTATCACAATCGTTCGATGCAATTTATACATGCGGGCCAACTCCAATGATGAAAGCAGTGGCTGCTTACGCTACTAAAGAAGGTGTTTTCTGCGAAGTTTCACTCGAGAATACGATGGCTTGTGGTTTCGGTGCTTGTCTGTGTTGTGTAACCGATACTGTGGATGGGCATCTGTGTGTTTGTACTGAAGGTCCGGTCTTTAACATTACAAAATTAAAATGGTAGATTTAAGCGTCAAACTTGGAACAATACAATTGAAAAACCCGGTAATGACTGCTTCGGGCACATTCGGGTATGGTACAGAGTATTATGATTTTTTTGATGTTTCACGAATAGGAGGTATAGTTGTAAAGGGAACTACTCTTCGCGACCGTCAGGGTAATAAATATCCTCGTATGGCTGAAACGCCATCGGGCATGTTAAACGCTGTGGGACTGCAAAATAAGGGTGTTAACTACTTCAAAGATCATATTTATCCAACACTTTTAGACTTGGATACAAGTATATTTGTGAACGTATCAGGATCAACGGTTGAGGAATATGTTGAAACAGCAGAGTTAATCAACGAATTGAACCATATTCCGGGCATTGAGCTCAACATTTCGTGTCCGAATGTGAAAGAAGGTGGAATGACATTTGGAACCAGCTGTCCTTCTGCTGCTCAGGTAGTTAAGGAGGTGCGAAGGGTGTATAAAAAAGAATTGATGGTTAAGCTTTCGCCAAATGTAACCTCCATTTCAGATATTGCTCTTGCTGTGGAAGCTGAGGGAGCCGATTCGGTGTCGTTAATTAACACTTTATTGGGGATGGCCATTAATGCTGAAACACGAAAACCGGTTTTATCGACTGTTACAGGAGGTTTATCGGGACCTGCTGTTAAGCCCATTGCTTTACGAATGGTGTGGCAGGTTGCTCAGGCTGTGAAGATTCCTGTAATTGGGATGGGAGGAATTATGAATGAGTCAGATGCTATTGAATTTTTATTGGCTGGTGCATCGGCAATTCAAATTGGTACTGCCAATTTTATTGATCCTACTACTCCGGTTAAAGTATTGGAAGGTATCGAAAACTATATGATAAGGCATCGGATTGAAAAAATAACCGATTTGATTGGTGCTTTAGAAATATAACTCCTTAGAAGCAGAAATTATTTCAATTACCGGCTTTTTCCTATCATTTCGCTGAACATTAAATAATCAGGAAGTGAATTAGTTATTCGATAGTTTTTTTCTATGGGGTCAACTTCTGCAAAAAAATGATCGATACCATTGCTTACAAAAAAATATTTTAACTGTAAGCTTGAATTATAAACTGCTGCCTGGTCGAAAGTATGCTGACTGATGGGAACATGAGGTGCCTTAAATTCGAAAATGGCAACAGGATTCATCGTCGTGTCGTATAAAACGGCATCACAACGCTTCGACTGACCATTTACAATAATTTGTTGCTCAACGGCAATTAATGCTGATGGATAGTTCTTTACATTTATAAGGTAATGAAGGTAATGTTGACGTACCCATTCCTCGGGTGTCAGAGTTACAAATTTTCGTCGCAACGAATCAAAAATCATCCACCTGTTCCCTGTTTTTTTAACATTGTATGGATAGGTAGGAAGAGCTAATTGCCACATATTTTTAGTATATTTGCCAGAATTTTATCGAACTGATCAGTGTCGTTTAACCTGTTTTGAGCGACGAAAGTATAAAAAACTATTTAAATTGTACTACAATGATGAGAACAAAACGTGAAATTGTTGAAAACTGGTTGCCCAGGTATACAAAAAGGCCTCTGGGAGATTTTTCAAAATACATTTTGCTCACGAATTTCAATAATTATGTCGAAAAGTTTGCAGAATGGTTCAATGTTCCGGTTCTGGGCAGGGATGCTAATATGATCAATGCATCGGCCAATGGCATAACAATTATCAATTTTGGAATGGGTAGCCCTAATGCTGCTCTTATAATGGATATTCTATCGGCCGTTCAGCCAAAGGCAGTTCTTTTTCTGGGTAAATGCGGAGGTTTGAAAGATAAAAATAAAATCGGCGATTATATTTTACCAAGTGCTGCTATTCGGGGCGAAGGAACTTCCAACGATTATTTCCCTCCCGAAATACCTGCAATGCCAGCATTTAACCTGCAACGTGCAGTTTCGTCGAATATCCGCGATTTCGATAAAGATTATTGGACTGGTACAGTATATACTACCAATCGCCGGGTGTGGGAATGGGACGATGATTTTAAGAAATACCTGAAATTAACCAGGGCTATGGCTATCGACATGGAAACAGCTACCTTGTTTTCGGTTGGTTTTCATAATGGTATTCCAACCGGTGCTTTGTTGTTGATTTCGGACATGCCCATGCGTGAAGATGGAATAAAAACTATCGACAGCGATAGAAAAGTAACACACAGTTATGTGGATGAACACATACAAATCGGAGTTAAGGCATTAAGCTCACTCATCAACAACAGTAAAACCATCAAGCACCTGCGCTTCGAATAGTAATGGCAAAAAACGATCTGTCGCACGAACAAATTCTCCGCGATATTCAGCATCGCAACATTGCACCCATCTATTTTTTAATGGGTGAAGAGCCTTATTATATTGATCAGATTTCTGATGTAATTCAGTATCAGCTGCTTGATGAGAGCCAGCGTGAATTTGATTTAACGGTGCTGTATGGAAAAGATTCCGATATTTCTACGGTTATCAATGCTGCTAAGCGTTTCCCGATGATTTCACCTTTTCAGGTTGTAATACTCAAAGAAGCCCAAAACATCAAAGATATCGATAAACTTCAATTCTATCTTAATAATGTATCGGCCCAAACTGTTTTGGTAATTTGTTATAAATACGGTACGGTAGATGGACGCAAAAAGTGGGTATCCGATTTGCGTCAAAAGGCTGTCGTGTTTGAGTCGCCTAAATTACGCGATTATGAAATGCCGGCCTGGATCGGAAAGTACGCGAAAAGTAAAAACCTTCAATTAGACGAGAAATCTATACTAATGCTTACCGATTTCCTCGGTACCGACCTCAGTAAAGTAGCCAATGAAATTGATAAGTTGCGTATTACGATGCCGGTAGGATCGAACAGGATAAGCCCTGAAATGATTGAACGTAATATTGGTATCAGTAAAGATTATAACGTATTTGAACTCCAGGATGCACTTATTAATCGGGATGTTGTAAAAGCGAACCGGATCGTTCAGTATTTTGCCGACAATAAAAAGGCAAATCCAATGCAGATGGTTCTTCCAAATCTATTTAGCTTTTTCAGTAACTTAATGCTATTTCATTACTTACCTCAGAAAACAGCCGAAGCTGCTGCTTCCGAATTTAAAATTCATCCGTTTATTGCCAAAAACTATGTGAAAGCCGCTCAGACGTTCAATGCCTGGAAAACTATTTATATTATTGGTTATTTACGGGAGGCTGATGCCCGAAGTAAAGGCTTTCAGTCGGCAGGTATCGACGACAAAGATTTATACAAAGAACTTATATTTAAAATTTTACATTAATTTTTTTCATGTCGAAGGATAATTTTCCCGCTATTTTTATTTCGCTCATTGCTCAATTGTTGCAACTTAGCGAAAAAAACGTACATCACACGCTGCAATTGCTCGTCGAAGGTTCCACCATACCCTTTATAAGCCGTTACCGGAAAGAAATGACAGGCGGACTTGATGAAGTGCAGATTGCAGCAATAGACGATCAGTTTGAAAAATTGAAAGAGATCGCCAAACGAAAAGAAACCATCCTTAAAACCATTGAGGAGCAGGAAAAATTAACTCCCGAATTGAAAAAAAGGATTGATACCTGCTGGAATCTGACCGAATTGGAAGATTTGTATCTACCGTATAAACCTAAAAGAAGAACCAGAGCCGAGATTGCCAGAGAAAATGGTTTAGAACCACTGGCAAAAATGATAATGAAACAAAATGTAAGTCAGCTTGAGCACCTGGCTTCTCCCTACCTTACCGACAAGGTTAAAACCACCCAGGAGGCCCTGGCTGGTGCATCGGATATAATTGCCGAGTGGGTAAACGAAAATGAAACGGCTCGGAATGCAGTGCGCCGAATTTTTAGTTATGAAGCTGTAATCAGCTCTAAAGTGGTGAAAGGTAAAGAAGAAGAAGGACAAAAATACCGTGACTACTTCGATATGACTGAAAAATTAAGTAAATGTAGTTCCCATCGCTTACTGGCTATGCGCCGGGGAGAGGCAGAAGGAGTGCTACGTATAGCTATTGCGCCCGACGAGGAAAAATGCCTCGAAAAGCTGGATCGGTTGTTTGTAAAATCAGATAATGAGGCAGGCGACTTTGTTTTTGGTGCGGCGAAAGATGCCTACAAGAGATTATTAAAGCCTGCTATCGAAAATGAATTTGCAGCAGAAAGCAAGCATAAAGCTGACAATGAAGCTATTAAAGTATTTGCAGAGAACCTTCGCCAATTACTTCTTGCTGCACCTTTAGGCGAAAAAAGAGTATTAGGTATAGACCCCGGATTCCGTACCGGTTGTAAAATAGTTTGCCTCGATGCGCAGGGAAATTTACTCCATAACGAAACTATTTATCCGCATCCTCCTCAGAACGACTTTTCCCAGGCAAGCCGAAAACTGCAAAAGATGGTGGAAGCCTATCAGGTGGAAGCAATTGCCATTGGAAATGGAACAGCAGGTAGAGAAACGGAACAATTGGTGCAAAATACTCGTTTCGACCGTAAAGTACAGGTATTTGTAGTTAGCGAAAACGGAGCTTCAATTTATTCGGCTTCTAAAATTGCCCGTGATGAATTCCCCGATTACGATGTGACGGTTCGCGGTGCCGTGTCGATTGGTCGCCGCTTAATGGATCCATTGGCCGAACTGGTGAAAATTGATGCTAAATCGATTGGAGTAGGGCAGTATCAACACGATGTGGATCAGGGACTTCTGAAAAAATCGTTGGATCAGACGGTCGAAAATGCTGTTAATAAGGTTGGGGTTAATGTAAACACTGCTTCAAAGCATTTGTTGACATACATTTCGGGACTTGGTCCTCAACTGGCTTCCAATATTGTTGAATATCGTGCGATAAACGGTCCCTTTAAAAGCAGAAAAGAACTTATGAAAGTACCCAAAATGGGTGCTAAAACCTTTGAACAATGTGCTGGTTTTCTTCGTATTCCCGAAAGTGTTCATCCACTCGATAATTCAGCTGTACACCCCGAAAGTTATCCTATTGTCGAGAAAATGGCTAAAAATCTGAATGTTAAGGTTGATCAACTGATTCGTAATCAGGAATTGATTAAAACTATCGACCCCAAACCTTACGTTACAGAAACAATCGGGCTACCTACGCTGACCGACATTCTTGCTGAACTCGAAAAGCCGGGGCGTGATCCACGTAGCACAGTGAAAGTGTTTGAATTTGATCCTACCATCAAGAAAATCGACGATTTGAAACCAGGAATGGAATTACCCGGTATCATAACCAATATTACTAATTTTGGTGCATTTGTCGATATTGGAATCAAAGAAAACGGGCTTATTCACATCTCACAATTGGCCGATCGGTATGTGTCAAACCCTGCCGAAATTGTTTCCTTACATCAGCATGTTCGGGTACAAATATTAGAAGCCGATCTATTGCGAAAGAGAGTTCAGCTAAAGTTAATTAATTAAATTGCAAAATATTACAGGTGTTATTTAACGTAAAGGTTCAAGTAACTCCTGTAGTATTCTTACTCCTTCTGTGGCCCCTTTTTTTAGATGCTTTACACGATGAGAGCTTATCGATACATCATTAGGATCAATTAAAAACAACGGAATATTGTTGCTGGCATAGTGGATTAAACTTGCTGCAGGATATACCTGCATGGATGTGCCAATTATGACCACTATATCAGCCTTTTTAACTATGTTAACAGCAAGTTCTATCATTGGTACCTGTTCGCCAAACCAAACAATATGCGGACGTAACGGATAACCCTTTGGACAGAAATCGGAAGGAGTATACTCAAATTTATTGGAATCTACGTCATACACAGTGGCTTCAGGTCCGGTTGAACGCATTTTCATTAATTCGCCGTGTAAGTGAAGAACATTCAGACTCCCTGCTCGTTCGTGTAGATTATCGACATTTTGCGTAATAATTTGCACATTGAAATTTTGCTCCAGCTGCACTAAACTATAATGTCCTGGATTTGGAGTTGCATTAACCAGTTGCTTGCGTCGCAGATTGTAAAAATGATGAACCAGAACAGGATTTCGTTCAAACGCTTCCGGAGTTGCTACATCTTCTATATTGTATTGCTCCCATAATCCTCCACTGTCACGAAATGTTGAAATACCACTCTCGGCCGACATACCGGCACCTGTAAGTACTACCAGATTTTTCATACGGTAATTATAGTTTTTTCAACGGTCGTATGGAACTCGCATGCCAACATTACCATAACCTTGGATGTTAAGTATTTACATGCTTGTTTCATACTTTCCGACTTATTGTTATAATGTTTTGATTCTCAATATTTTTAAACGCAAAAATACTCCACTCTCCTCCATCTTTCAACTTAGTCTTTTTCCGCAACTCGTCACTACTTAATGGAAAATTCCGTACACTAATATTGGCCGATTTGTAAGTAATGTTAAGGTACGAGAATGTTTCTTTTGAACTTACTCTATATTCAGTAAGCTTAAATACACGCCCCGGAAATTCGTTAAAGTAGTGCGACGAAGTATATAAATGGGTGTTCGGATGAAATTTCAATAAATCGAATTGTTTAGCAATTCGATTATAAGCACCTGATTTTAATACAGATACATTCGGCTCGTAAATATATTCCAGAGGATAGCTGGCATAACTAACCGGAACTGTATCATCGAGTCCTTTCAGATCAAATTGCTGAACAGGTTTATTTTTGTGATAATTAAAACACCGAATTTTAACGTTTTCCCGGCTTGTGGATTTATCCAGTAAAAAAAGTAACTCTTTACACTCATTTTCAACAGCAATTATATCAATTTGTTGAGTATAGGGCAAATCGATTAATGCACGTTGCAGGTCGAGCATGGGCGATAATTTAATGAGAATTTTCTTGCTTTTTTCAAACATCTCAGGAAGAAGTTGCCTCAAATCGGGTTCGCAGTCGCTGATTAAAACCGTTTTACGTCCTGAAGTGTCGCGCCGGTGTGGATCCAGGTAAATACAATCTACATTCTTCATCAACCTGAGATAATTTTCAGCAGAGCTATTACTTATTGTAAAGCCTTTTAAACCAAGTAGTTTGAAATTAAATTCTGCAATTTCACATAATTCAGCTTGTCGTTCAACATAGAAACTTTCAACCCTTTCTTTCGCCATATAATAAAAATCAATTCCAAATCCACCAGTCAGATCAACCAATGTTTGACCAGTAACTAACCCCGCTTTATGCCTGGCTGTTTGTTCCGACGAACATTGTTCTAACGAAAGCTGTTGAGGATACTGTATTTCAGTATGGGAATAAAACTCCGGCAATTTATACCGAATGCGTTGACGCGCTGCTATTTGCCTCACTGCCCATTGCATATCAACTTCCGGATACCGATGGGCCGTAAGCATTAATTGAAGCGGATCGTCGTTGGTATGTTCTGTTATAAACCTTGTTGTAGCACTATTCATACGTTCTGTAAATGTCGACAAAGATAAAATTTAAAAATGTTTCTATCAAAAAAAATAAATTCAATACATGATTTGTCGTAATTAAATATTATTTTTACACTTTATTTTTCAACGGTTTCACAAATATTTTAGTTATATGAAAATCAAGATATTACTGATTTTATGTTGGGGCATATTGTCGACTATTCCAGTAAAAGCGCAGTTAGATGCTCACTTACTTAACTATGTCGATTCGACCGAAATCGTACTTAATAACGGACGGCGTCTGGTTTATCAATCTCTTGCTGAAGGAGATATGAATAAGGCAAAGGAGGTTTACGATTACCTGAAACTGCAAGCCGACCTGCGCCATTGCTTTGCGTTTAATTTAAACGAAGACTTGTATATCAATTTGTTACTCGCCGATTGGAACAACTGGTTTGAAATTGCCCGTAGTTATAACGAACATATTTCAAAATCGGCCTGTTATAATTTTTCAGAAAATTATATTGAACGTTTGTACAAGCTTACTCAACGAAACAAACAACGAATTCAGGATGACTTAAACCAGCAAACTTTACTGGTAGACGAGGCTGAATTAAGTAAATTGTTTCTTGAAATTTTAGATTCTGACGAGTTGAGCTCAACTTATATTGCAAGTTATAAAAAATTTAAAAAGAACTATCCAACTTCCGACTATATCGATTTTTTCGAAGGTTACCTGCCAAAACCTCCTGTAAAAGGAGCATTTTCAATGAGTGTTGGCCCAACATTCATTCAGCCAACGGGTAAGCTGAGTGATGTTTTTCAACCCGGAGTTATGTTCAATATGACGATAGACTGGAATTTCGGAAGGGTTTATAGTGGTTTGCATGTGGATGCCGGAACCATGGATTTGAAAGTTCCAATTGAATTCAGAAACAATATGGGGCAACTGGTTCAGTCATTTAACACCGGTGAATCGTTTTCAATTATTGGAGGGGGTATTTACGCCGGATATTTTCTGGTTCGTTCCAATCGTTTTCAATTGGCACCCTACCTCAATATTGGGGGTTATACCTTCGAAAGTATGTTGTACAATGACTATGATGAATATGAAAATTCAGAATTTCAGATATTCGACTCTTTTGTTTTCGGACCTGGTATTCATACCGAACTCCGACTTACCGAGTTTACACTCGATCCCTACAATGGAGTGATGCCGGGTATGGAAGCAAAAAGCTATCTTAGTTTGAAATTAGATGTTGGATATGATATTGTAACACAAAAAGTGAGTCCCGATTTTAAAGGCAATTTACCTTATTTTAGGTTGGGGCTGGTCTGGGGAATAGGTAATTTTTAAAAAAAAATAGATAAGATGCACAATTGGTTTGAGTGTAAAGTGAAGCTGGAAAAAACAGTGGATGATGGTAAAATTGTAAAAGTAGGTGAGTCGTATCTGGTGGATGCGCTTTCGTTTACCGAAGCTGAGGAACGTATGGTTGAAGAAATGAAACCTTTTATTAGTGGTGATTTTCAGATTGCTAACATTAGAAGAGTAAAAATAAGCGAACTGTTTTTCAACGAAAACGGCGATAAGTGGTACCGCTGTAAAGTCAATTTTGTTACTTTCGACGAAGAAAAAGGCATCGAAAAAAGAAGTCCGGTACAGATGATGGTTCAATCGGCCGACTTCAGAGGAGCCCTCGACGGTTTGACAGAAGGAATGAAAGGCACAATGGCCGATTGGGAGGTTGCTAATATTACCGAAACAACTATAATGGATGTTTTTCGTTTTGATTCCGAATTTAAAAAATCAACTCAGGAGTCATGATTAAACAAAACCTACTATCCGTTCGCACCACAATTCCGGACCAGGTAAAACTGGTTTGCGTTTCAAAATTTCATCCTGAAGAATCCATTTTGGAGGCATATCAGGCAGGCGAACGAATTTTCGGTGAAAGTAAAGTTCAGGAACTTTGTTCCAAAAAGGAAAAGTTGCCAGCCGATATTCAATGGCACTTTATTGGCCATTTACAAACCAATAAAGTGAAGTTTATTGTGCCTTTTGTTAGTTTGATTCATGGTGTTGATTCCATTCGATTGTTGCAAGAAATAAATAAGCAAGCAAATAAGAATCAGTTAGTTGTAAATTGTCTGCTACAGGTACATATTGCAACTGAAGAAACTAAATTTGGTTTTTCAGCCTCTGAAGTACTTGAACTTCTTCAAACCGGTACCTTGCAAGAGTTCAATAATGTGTCGATACGGGGACTCATGGGGATGGCAACTTTTACCGACAACACACAACAAGTTCGGACGGAGTTCAGTCATCTCCGACAGTTATTTGATTCCATCCAAAAAATGAAGTCGCCACTTCTTCCTGAATTTGATACCCTTTCGATGGGAATGTCGGATGATTATCCGATAGCCATTGAAGAAGGTAGTACTATGGTACGTATCGGAAGCAGAATATTTGGTCAACGAATTTATTCATAACCAGTTGTAAGAAAATGAATTATAAGCAATCGCTCGACTATTTATATAACCGTTTACCTGTATTTCATTTAACGGGTGGTGCGGCTTATAAACCAGGGTTAGCCAACACCACACTCTTACTCGAAGCGCTTGGAAATCCGCATCATAAGTTCAAATCCATTCATGTGGCCGGAACCAACGGCAAAGGTTCAGTGTCGCATATGTTAGCTGCCATCTTATATCAGGCGGGCTATAAAACGGCTTTATATACATCACCCCATTTGGTCGATTTTAGTGAACGAATTCGTATTGATGGTGCACCGGTTGATCCGGATTTTGTTATTCAGTTTGTTGAGAATCATCGCAACTTAGTGGAAGAAATTCAGCCTTCGTTCTTTGAGCTCACCATGGCAATGGCTTTCGATTATTTCGCTAAAAGCCAGATTGATATCGCTGTTATTGAAACAGGGTTAGGAGGAAGGCTTGATAGTACCAACATTCTATCTCCTGTTTTAAGCATAATTACCAATATTGGTTACGATCATACTGAATTTCTGGGCGACACACTCGAAAAAATTGCATCTGAAAAGGCAGGGATTATAAAGAAGGGAGTTCCGGTAGTAATAGGGGAGTATCTAACTGAAACTAAATCAATATTTCAGAATAAAGCGAATGAAACAAACAGTAAATTAATATTTGCCCAGGAAACAAATCCGGTTCAGCAAGTTGAATCAGCTTCTAACCGACTGTTGTTTCAATCTCATTCCACACTGTACGAATCAGGTTTAACAGGACACTATCAACTTAAAAACTGTTCCACGGTGTTGGCTGCTATAGATGAATTAAATCGGTTGGACTTTTTTATTTCAGCGCAGGCTGTCCAAAACGGAATTAGTAAAGTGACACAACTTACAGGATTGAGGGGGCGCTGGGAAATAATTTCAAATTCACCTTTTATGGTGGCCGACACCGCCCATAATGTTCAGGGAATGACTGCTGTGGCAGAACAACTGAAGCTCTATCAGGGCGGATTGATACATATAGTACTAGGGATGGTAAATGATAAAGACAGTAACGGGGTTCTCCGATTATTACCCACGAATGCCAGCTATTACTTTACAAATGCACAGGTGAAACGTGCTTTACCTGCTGCCGAATTACATCGGCAAGCTCAACAATATGGTCTGACCGGCAATAGTTACGAAACTATCGAATCAGCTATTCTTGCAGCTAAACAACAGGCCAAAACCTCAGATTTAATTCTGATTACAGGTAGCAACTTTGTTGTTGGCGAAGCACTTACGATTATTTAAATCGCTGAATCAGATTATAAGCTCCGTAAATTCCCAATTCACCAGCCTTACTTAAATCCGATAATCCTTTTGCATCTTCGCCGGTATACAGATAAGTCAATCCACGATTGAAATAGGCTTCCGCAAAATTTCGATCTTGTTCAATCGCTTTCGAATACAACTGAATAGCCGTTTTGAAATCTTTTTGAGCACTTAAAATATTAGCCTTATTGTAATAGGCAAATGAAAAGTCAGGCTGAAGTTCATTCACTTTATCCAGATCCCGCAATACCATTTCAATATCTAATTTATACTCATTGTCGGGAGCAACTGTTTCGCGGATATCTCCAAACGTAGCCGATTGATTTTCGCGTGCTGAATTTTTTCGATAATCAGAATATTTATATCGAATGTTGGCACGCATAAAATAGGCTAATGTAAAATCGCCCCGTAAAAGAATAGCATGATTCAAATCTTCGATGGCGTTGGTAAAATCCTGAACTAAAGCGTATTCAAGTGCACGATAAAAATATAAATCCGCGTTGGGTTCCTGTTCTTTTAATTGCGAAGTTATAGCATTTATTTGATCAAAATGTTGCTGAATTAATTCATTTGTCAAAGGAAGTTCTTGTGAGGTAACTTTTACTGCTGCGGGAAGAACCCGTTTACGGTTGTATTCAACAATAAGCGGATGATACAGAGTGGTACGACGAATCTGATCTTCTTTGGAATAATAACTGATAACAAAATTTCGTTCGTTAACAACATCTACAAAACGCCGTTGCACCTGTCCTCTTCGGGTGTCGCTATACTTTGACTCATAAGCATTTTCATCAATATTTTGAGTAGCATAGCGATTGAAAATGGCTGTTTTTCGAGTACTTCTTTCACCAGGTTGTTCGTTTGCAATAGTAGCTTTAGCTTCGAGATTTTCTTTCTGTTTTTCGCGGATCCTATCTTTATTTCGATCTAATTCATATGCTTTTTGTCGATATCTGTAGGCCTCTTTTACATTATTGAGTCCGTCGTAAGCCTGTGCAATTCCCCAGTATGCAGGTAAAAAGTACTCATGCTGTTTCAAAATAATCTGATAATCGCATATAGCTTCGCGGTAGTTACGTAGTTTAAGTTCAAGAACTGCCTTGCTGTATCGTGCTTCCATCCTACTACTATCCATTTTAAGCACTTGTTTAAAATCGATTAGTGCATTATTGTCGTCGCCTAAATCGGCACGAAGAATTGCCCTGTTCATATACGTAATCATACTCTTAGGTTCAAGCTTTATTGCCTGGTCATAGTCGCTGAGAGCTTCCATGAACCTGCGTTGCTGTACGTTGATAATACCACGATTCATGTAATCGCCAAAATGAGGCGATTTTAAAGCAATCGACCTGGAATAATCGGCATAGGCTTCTTTCAGATTGTTTTTTTGATGATGAAGCAGGGCGCGAGCACTCCATCCAACAAACGAACTACTATCGGCCTGTATAAGTTTTGTAAAACTAGCTTCGGCACTTACTGTATCTTTCAATGCCAGCTGAATCCTTCCTTTGTCGTAGAATAGCTGGAAATTTCGCGGTTGCAGGTTCATCAGCTTTTCAACGACCTTCAACGCAGCATCGTGATTACCCATCCGTTCGCGTGCATCCATCAGACTTAATTGTAAATGCTGACTGGTAGGACTAAACTCAATGGCTTTTTCAAAATCGCCCGCTGCACCTTCGAAGTTTCCTAATTTCATGCGTGTAAACCCACGGGCATAATATGCTTCTGGTAAAAAAGGGTTACGATTGATAGCTTCCGTCCCATCCAACTCGGCTCCTTCATAATCGCCCAGTTGAATTTTAGCAATACTTCGAAACATATAAGGTTCAGCAAGAAAAGGCTTTATGTCAATAACCTGATTGAAATACTGTATCGATAGCACATAATCCTCGAAGTATAAAGCATTACGGCCGATTGTTAAAATACGATCGGTGTTTAATTGAGCATGCAGTTGAATCACTGCCATACTCACTAGTGTGATTAGTATGCTTAGTTTTCGAAATCTATTCATCAAACATATTTTCTTCACAGCCTTCGTTGGCGTTAAACGACTCGGGAATATTAAATCCTTCGGTAGATGAATAACCTAAAGAAGAATCAGACATCACTTTCTTCATGTAAAGTGCCCATATAGGTAAAGCCATGCTAGCGCCCTGACCTTCGGCTATTCCGTCGAAATGAATCGAACGGTCTTCACCACCTACCCAAACACCTGAGACCAGCGATGGAGTAAAGCCCATAAACCATCCATCCGAATTATTTTGCGTTGTGCCTGTTTTACCACCCATTGGCATAGTTAAGCCAAATCGGCTTCGAATCCGACCTCCTGTTCCTCCATCAACCACACTTCGCAGCATATAGATCATTTTATGTGCAGTCGACTCACTGAAAATCTCATGCATCTGCGGATTAAATGTAGCAATAGCATTCCCGTTGGCATCTTCAATTCGGGTAACATAAAGCGGATCAACCCTGATTCCCTTATTGGGAAATGCAGTGTAGGCATCGACCATTTCGGCCACCGAAATATCGGCCGGTCCCAGACAAAGTGAAACTACCGCATCGAGATGGCTGCGTATGCCAAACGAATGCATTAATTTTACTAATGCTTCGGGTGTAAACATATTCATCAGGTATGCCGATATCCAGTTGTTTGAATTGGCTAATGCCCAGCGTAGAGTTACTTCTTGTCCAATGCGGGTACGTCCCGAATTGCGGGGGGTCCAATCACGACCATTTCCATCTTTTATCGTTATAGGTTGATTTATCACTTTATCGCAAGGCCATAAGCCTTCTTCCATGGCTAGAGTATATAAATAGGGCTTAATTGTTGAACCAACCTGGCGTTTACCTTTCGATGCCATGTCGTACTGAAAATGAGTGTAATCGGGGCCACCGATGTATGCTTTAACATGTCCTGTTTTTGGATCCATCGACATAAATCCGGTTCGTAAAAAATGCTTGATATAGCGGATCGAATCCATGGGAGTTAATAAGGTATCGACCATACCATTATACGAAAACACCTGCATTTCGGTTTTGGTAGCAAACGATCGCTTGATTTCTGAATCCGATGCTCCGGCATTTTTTAATTTCCGGTAACGTTCCGAATCCTTCATAGCTCTGTTGAGCGAAGTTTGAATTTCTTCAGGCGATACATGCTTCGAAAATGGGGCATAGGAACGACCTTTTTTCTCCCGGAAAAATGATTTTTGAAGCTCTTTCAGATGTTCATTGACAGCCTCTTCGGCATATTTTTGCATTCTTGAATCGATGGTGGTATAAATTTTCAACCCATCGGTGTAAATATTATACGGTGTTCCATCCGATTTTGTATTCTTATTACAGAATCCATACAATGGATTATTCTCCCATTGCCAGCTATCTTCCAGGTATTGTTGCTCTTGCCAACTCGCATAATTCGAACGGACCGGCTTTTTGGCTGTCAACGTCAACCGTAAAAATTGACGATAATAAGTAGCTATCCCTTCATTGTGGTCGGCACGTTGAAACTCTAAAACTAAGGGCAATTGTTGCAAAGAATCACGTTGGGTTTCCGAAAGTTGTTCGGATTTCCGCATTTGTTCCAACACCACATTTCTACGCTCACGAGCTCGTTCAGGATATCTTTTAGGATTATAATACGAAGGATTTTTACACATCCCTATCAATGTCGCTGCTTGTTCCACAGTTAACTGGTCGGGCGAGGTGTTGAAATATACTTTCGAAGCCGACTTAATTCCAACAGCATTGTATAAAAAGTCGAACTGATTAAGATACAGCGTAATAATTTCTTCTTTGGTATAAATACGCTCCAATTGAACAGCAATAACCCATTCAATCGGTTTTTGTAATGCCCGCTGAATTACATTGTCGGCATCGGGCGAATAAAGCTGTTTAGCCAGCTGCTGAGTAATAGTACTACCACCACCGGCATTTTTTTGAAGCAAAATCACTCGTTTAACCAATACACGTGCTAATGCCCTACCGTCAATTCCCGAATGATCGTAAAATCGTTCATCCTCTGTGGCTACAAGTGCATCAATAACGTGCGGCGATATCTGACTGTAATTGGTTTTAATCCGGTTGTCGGTACCTCCCGAAAAACTACCAATCAATTTCAGATCCGACGAATACAACTCTGTTGCGTACTTGTTGATCGGATTCTGTAACTGATCAATGGCCGGTAAATATCCTAACCAACCAATACTAATGAAAAAAAATAATGCTACTACAAATAAAAGTATACTCCCGAAACCCCACCAGAATATCCGGTTGAATTTCGACCTGAAATCGCTTGCCTGTTTTATTGCAGCCATAAATTAATCATTTAATCGGCAAATGTACAATTTTTTGCCGTACATTGTGAATTTGAAAAAAGCAAATGGAGATGCATTAACACTGATTAATGAAAATTAGTCTGTTTTCATCAGATCTGCAATAATTGTATTTGAAATCTCAATCCCATCAAGGGTCAATCGTATATATTGTTCCAGGATCTGTACGTGTCCGCTTAGCTGATAGTTAGTTGCTTGTGCGAGTAGCCGGTCTTTTGTGGATGTTCCAAATCGATGCTCCACTTCCTGCAATCCAATTCCTTCTGAAGTACGAAGTTTTACCATCACAAAGTCGTTGTAGGCATCGTGTGGTGTCAGTACTTCTCGTTCGAACACCGGACGGGAATTTTCCAACCCTTCCATGTAGTTGATCAGATGGGCTACATTCCATTGCCGACTTACACCATCGTATGAATGGGCCGAAGGACCTGCCCCCAGGTAGGGAGTCAGTTGCCAGTACGAACTATTGTGTTGCGAACGAAAACCTGGTTTCGAGAAGTTGGAGATTTCATAGGCTTCGTAACCTTTAGCGTTCATTTGTAACAACATATGCCGATACATCTGAAGCATAACTTCATCCGAAACTTCTACCACTTTTCCCCGGGCACGTTGTTTCCACAGTCCTGTACCTTCTTCGTAAGTGAGCCCATATGCCGATAGGTGTTCGGGATGTAATTCTAAAGCCTGTTGCAGGTTATGCTGCCATTGTTCCATCGTCTGTCCGGGCAAGCCATATATCAAGTCGACACTAATGTTGCTGAATCCAGCTGCACGTGCATCACCCACCGCCTGTATAGCCTGCTGTGCTGTATGCCTGCGGTTAACTGCCCGCAACTCTTTATCGCTAAACGACTGAATTCCCATACTCAGTCGGTTGAATGGTAAATGTTGGAGCATGGCTAAATATTCCGGATTTAAATCATCCGGATTGGCTTCCAGCGTAATTTCAGCATCGGTATCGATTAAATAACAGGAGTAAAGGCAATCAAAAATACCTTTAAACTGATCGTAAGTCAATACGCTTGGTGTACCTCCACCAAAATAAATAGTACGAACAGAGGCACTGTTCAGGTAGCTTACGCGCGAACGCAATTCTGTTATCAGTGCCTCTGTAAATCGATCTGTGTGTTGTAAAGAAATCTCTTTGTAGAAATCGCAGTAGTTACACTTTTGCTTACAAAACGGAATATGAATATAAATTCCAGCCAAAATAGATTATCCTACGGTTACGTCCGGATTAACTTTCTTAACCAGACCTTTTAATACATCGCCTGGTCCTAATTCGATAAACTCGGTAGCTCCGTCGGTAATCATATTCTTAACGGTTTGTGTCCAACGTACCGGTGCGGTTAATTGCGCAATCAAATTTGCTTTAATCGACGAAGGATCGGTCTGAGGATATGCATTAACATTTTGGTATACCGGACAAACGGGTATCGATACTGTGGTAGCATCAATAGCAGCTTTCAATTCTTCGGCAGCAGGCTGCATTAAAGGTGAGTGAAATGCACCGCCGACAGGTAATTTGAGCGCACGTTTTGCACCTTTTGCTTTTAAGGCTTCACAGGCTTTATCAATTCCGGCAATCGACCCTGAAATAACCAGCTGACCCGGGCAATTGTAATTAGCCGGAACAACCACCTCGTCTTTTATCGAATCGCATACTTCTTCTACATCCTCATCACTTAGGCCCAGAACAGCAGCCATTGTCGATGGTTCTGATTCACAGGCTTTCTGCATGGCCATTGCGCGTTTCGACACTAATATCAATCCGTCTTCAAACGAAAGGGCACCGGCAGCCACCAACGCCGAAAACTCACCCAACGAGTGACCTGCAACCATCTCAGGCTGGAAGTCCTGGCCTGATACTATCGCGCTAATTACTGAATGTAGAAAAATAGCCGGTTGCGTTACTTTGGTTTGTTTTAAATCTTCCGCCGTTCCTTCAAACATTAAATCGGTAATACGGAAACCAAGAATTTCGTTGGCCTTTTCAAAATACTCTTTTGCCAATGCTGAATTGTCGTACAGGTCTTTTCCCATTCCTACAAACTGGGCTCCCTGTCCGGGAAATACATAAGCTCTCATTTTCTTTTAATATTGTAAGTTTTTTTATTTCGGGTTACAAAGATACTACATTATTGCAACTTTAGAAAAAATTGCTTTTTCTTTATTTATTTTTCAGGTAAAATTCAGGTTGAAGTAATGTGCCACTTCCTTCCGGCAAAAAAAAGTCAACCAGTCACATTACTGTAACTGGTTGACTTTTGTGTCGGGGTAGCGGGATTCGAACCCACGACCCCCTGCTCCCAAAGCAGGTGCGCTAACCGGACTGCGCTACACCCCGTAATTGCCTAAGCGGCTGCAAAGGTAAATTATTTTTTTCGATCTCACAAATAAATTATGCCTAAGTTTTTTGTACTTTTGCAGAAATAAAACTACACTTTATGGAAGCTATCCTGAATTATTTTCCCGAATTAACTGATCATCAGCGTTCTCAGCTCGAAAAACTTTATGATCTCTATTTCGAATGGAATTCAAAAATAAATGTAATCTCCCGAAAAGATATTGAAAATTTATACCTTCACCATGTTCTTCACTCACTTGCCATCGGAAAAATAATTCAATTTAAAAAGAATTCTTCGATTCTGGATGTGGGAACCGGTGGTGGCTTCCCGGGCGTTCCGTTGGCAATATTATTTCCGGAATGCGATTTCACTCTTATTGATTCTATCGGAAAGAAAATTAAAGTAGGGCAGGAGGTAGCCTCGTCCATCGGTTTACAAAACACAACTTTCAAACACCTCAGGGTGCAGGAAGAGAAACAAAAATTCGACTTTGTGGTGAGTCGGGCTGTAATGCCCCTGGCCGATCTGGTGAGCCTGGTTCGTAAAAACATGGCAACTAAACAAAAAAACGCAATGCCTAACGGACTGATTTGTCTGAAAGGGGGAGAGTTGGAACACGAAATTCTTCCATTTAAAAACGTGGCTGAACGTTTTGAGATTAATGAGTTTTTTAAAGAAGACTATTTTAACACTAAAAAAGTAGTGTATGTGCCACTTTGAGTCCGTCGGACATGTATTTTAATTCGTAAAAATTACTACTTTTGCATTCAATTTATATTATCAAACACAGGAAAAATGTACAGAACGAAAACGTGTGGAGAACTCCGCATAACAAATAGTGGTGAAACAGTTACCCTGGCAGGCTGGGTACAGCGTACCCGTAAAATGGGTGGGATGACCTTTGTGGATGTTCGTGATCGTTATGGTATCACTCAATTGGTATTTAACCAGGAAGTTAACGCCGAACTATGCGATAAGGCTAACCGGTTAGGACGTGAATTTGTAATTCAGGTAAGTGGAACTGTTGCTGAAAGAAGTAGTAAAAACCCGAATATCGAAACCGGAGATATTGAACTACTCGTAAATGAACTCAGCATTTTAAATGAATCGCTTACTCCTCCTTTTACTATCGACGATAATACCGATGGGGGAGATGATATCCGAATGAAATACCGCTACCTCGATTTACGTCGTAACTCAGTGAGGTCCAATATGATGTTGCGTCACCAAATTGCATTCGAAACTCGTCGTTTTCTTGATCAGCAAAATTTCCTGGAAGTTGAAACACCAATATTAATAGGCTCTACCCCCGAAGGTGCCCGCGATTTCGTGGTTCCATCCCGAATGAACCTTGGTCAGTTTTATGCCTTGCCTCAGTCGCCTCAATTGTTTAAACAGTTGTTGATGGTTTCGGGGTTCGATCGTTATTTCCAGATTGCCAAATGCTTCCGCGACGAAGATTTGCGAGCCGACCGTCAGCCCGAATTTACACAAATCGACTGTGAAATGTCGTTTGTTGAACAGGAAGATGTGTTACAAACCTTTGAAGGACTTATCCGTCATTTGTTCAACTATGTAAAAGGCATATCGTTCGAGGGTGAATTCCCCCGTATGACATATGCCGATGCCATGAAATATTACGGATCAGATAAACCGGATATTCGTTTCGGAATGAAATTCGTTGAATTGAAAGAGGCTGTTGCCGGCAAGGATTTTCCGGTTTTTGATTCAGCTGCTTATGTTGGCGGAATTTGTGCTGAAGGGTGCGCTTCGTATTCCCGTAAACAAATCGACGAATTGACCGATTTTGTTAAGCGTCCTCAAATAGGTGCTAAGGGGCTTGTATATATAAGGTATGAAGCTGATGGTACGGTAAAATCATCCATCGATAAATTTTATTCTGCCGATGAATTAAAAACGATTGCTAACTTGTTTGAAGCTAAACCAGGTGACCTGATTTTAATTCTGGCAGGTGATACTACTAAAACGCAGAAAGCATTGAACGAACTTCGGTTGGAAATGGGTAACCGGCTGGGGTTAAGAGACAAAAACGTATTCAAACCCTTGTGGGTAATCGACTTTCCGCTTTTTGAATGGGATGGGGATACTCAGCGTTACTATGCTATGCACCATCCATTCACTTCTCCAAAGCCCGAAGATATTTCCTACCTGGATACCGATCCCGGCAAAGTAAGGGCTAATGCTTATGATATGGTTGTTAATGGGGTGGAGCTTGGTGGAGGATCAATCCGTATCCACGATAGTAAATTGCAAAACCGAATGTTTGAATTACTTGGCTTTACACCCGAAAAAGCTGAAGCTCAATTTGGATTTTTGATGAGTGCATTCAAATATGGTGCACCTCCACATGGTGGATTGGCTTTTGGACTGGATCGGCTGGTGTCGCTTTTTGCCGGTCTCGACTCCATCCGCGATTGCATTGCTTTCCCAAAAAACAACTCCGGACGTGATGTAATGATTGATGCTCCATCGGTGATTGATCTGTCTCAGCTGGAGGAATTACATTTGAAATTAGTACCTCCTGTGAGTGGTAATTAATCCTAATTATTTTATAAAAAAAAGGTGTGAAATATTTTTCACACTTTTTTTTATAAAATGCTCCGCGTTCTAATTAAATTATTATATTTGCCGCAGTTTCTAATTATAAATAAATTATTAATTAGGAGCATTAATTATCAAACAAGTTATTAACTAAAAGGGTATTTTTATGAAAAAATCTACTTTCTTTTCCGTATTGTTGGTGAGTTTTACCATTTTCAGCAGTTTACTCACTGCTCAGGTAAACGGAACCGCCATTGCTCCAATTACATCAACATTGGAGGATCCCATTTATTTCTATATTGAATCGGCTTCCGATGGCTCGGTTAAATATGGTGGAGTACAATTTACAGGCGATTTTCGGGGTGAAGTAATTATTTCGCCTGAAAACAGAGGTACAAAATTGATTCATAACACCCTGGCCTCGGCACCTAATCCGGATTATGCCTTGTGGGCACTTGTTTCTATCAATGGTAAAATTTACCTGAAAAACAAAGCTACCGGTTTTTACATGGTAGGAAGTCATTCTGTCGACACTATAGCGAAAACAAATGAATTTAAAACCCAAACACTGGGACAAAACCAATTTCTGATTCGCTCTGCTGATGTGGGAAGTTATACCAACGCATGGCAAAATAATTTGTGCGACCGATGGAGTAATTCTTTAATGGTAGCTAATGGCTTAGTGGCCTGGTATTTTATCATTGCAGAGCCCGAAAAACTTCAAACGGCTTTGAAACTGGTACTTAACAACAAAATTCAGGAAGCAACAACCTTACTGTCAGCCACTAAAGAAGGGGAGGATTTTGGTCAGTATCCCGCTGAAAGTCGCACGCAGCTTAGCGAAGAATTGGTCAACGCTCAGGCGGTTTACGACTATCCGGAAAGTACGATAAACGATATTAATGTTACGATTGAATTTACAACCCAGGCAATTGAGGCTTATAAAGCAACAATAAACATGCAACTTGCTGTTTTTCAATCGTCTAATCCCGATAACTATCGTTGGTACCGAATCCGTAATTATGGATACGATACTCCCATATGTTTCAATAAAGTAATATCTTCAACAGGTAAAAACGTAGGTGAAAAATATATTTACGAAGAACCTTCTGATTCATTGTATAATAATCAGATTTTCCGGTTTGAACTAAACGAAGATAAATCCCGCATTATTCACATTATCGACCGGCAGGGAAATTACATGTCGTCTACGGGTGGTATCAGTACTTCTTCGACAGAAGGTAACGATTTTGAGATTACTCCGCTTACCGATGGAATTGCATTTTACATTAAACCAACTTCCAATGCTCCACTGCGTGCCGATGATAATGGAACCATCTCCAATTGGTTGTATATGGCCGGGGGCGCTTCTTCGTGGGTGTTCGATTTTGTAAATGAACTGCCAAAAATTCCGAGATTTGAAAATTCACGTACCATTGCAGTAAGTTCTTCCAACGCGTCACAGGGCGTTGCCTACATCACTGAAACACGCGAAGCTTCGATTGTTACTGATATCGAGAGTGTTTCAGTTACCGCTGAGCCGGTTTCGGGTTATTTCTTTGTAAAATGGACCAACGAAACGGGCGATAGTTTAAGCAACAAATTGACATATGTTTACAAAGGTGCTGCTGACATTCTATTAATTGCTCACTTTGAGCCGGGCTACTATCGTCAAATGTCGCGCTTCTACACCGGTGCAAGTCCTGCAATACAATCGGCTGATCGCTATCTCACTCATTTAGTGGTAAAAGTTGAAGAGAATGAACAAATTGTTATAAATAATGCAACTTCCAATCCGGCTCCTATCGATACGTCTGTAGTGCGAAATCAGATCATTTACGATGCTGTGGTCGATTTCACCTCAACCCCTTTGCTTATTCCTCTCCAGACCGATTCTTTTGAACTTATAGCAGTGGGAAGTAATCTTTCGATCGAAAACTTCCAGTGGACGCAACAAAATGCGTTTGTTGACTGGAACAAGGATTATGATTTCCTCGACGAGAACGAAGCAGGAATCCGGAGTTCGGGCAATTATACCGATCAACGACTGATTGATTCGTTAGGTTATAGTCGAAAAGTCGGTATTCCTCAACAACTGCCCGAAGGTAACTATCGTCTACGGTTGATTTATCACGAGCCAGCAGCAGCTGCAACCGATTGGGCAAGCTCTATCTGGAGCACCAATACAATTCGGAATGGTATTGCTTACGACTTTACTGTTCGTTACGGTAGCCCCACGGCTGTCGCTGATCAAAAAATCAATAAAATTAGTATATACCATAATAACAACGAATTGCATATTCGAAATGCGGAAAATTCGAACATAAAAATCTACGATTTATCAGGTAAAATCCAACAATCCGAGCAGGTAAAAACTGAGCATGATGTATTTACATTGAATCTTGAAAAAGGAATTTATATTATTTACATTGATTCAAATTCAGGTAACAGAACTACTATCAAATTAAGAATCTAGTATCATTTCAAATTATGAGGAGGGGTTACTGAAATTAATTTTCAGTAACCCCTTATTTTTTAACATGATATGTAGTGATATAATGAAAAAAATAACTAATTTTGTCCACAATTAGGATTGTATTCAACTATCAAATTAACCTTTTTAAAAAATGAAACTATTCAAGAGTTGGGCACTGATGCTTTTCGGGCTATCAATTATTTCGTTATCGATGCAAAGTTGCGACGATGAACCCGGAACTTCTTATACTGAAAACGGTATCCCAAAAGACTTTAATTACTTAACAGTGAGATCAATAGATGTGCAGGTAGATGTGAATGACCAGTTTTCCGGTCAGTATCTGTACAAAGTAGAAGTATTCGATCAGAATCCGTTGACTACCGATACTGTCGTAAATCTTCTGGCTGCTGGTGTTGCAAATCAATCCAGAAGCTATGCCACTCGTGTGGTGATTCCACAGTATGTAACCACTTTGTTTGTTCGCCAGACCGATCCGACTAAAAAATCGGTAGTAAAGGCAATTAACATTCAACAAATGGGTGCCACAGCAGTTGCAAAATGCGATTTTAAACCAATAATTAGCAGTTCGCCGGTTAAACAGAAAGCGGCTCCGGTGTATACCGATAAAGCCAGTGATTATGCCTTACCTGCAAGTGGTGTAACCACCATCAATTCGGCTATCACTCTTATGGGAAGCAAGTACCACATTGCATCGGGTACTACTATCACCAATGTGGTTTTAGGATGGCTGGGAAACTCTGAGCTTTATGTAGCAGGTAACCTGATTATTAACGCCAATGGAAACCCCTATATGCCTCCCCAGTTAAAACTCGTTGTTTTGCCTGGTGGAAATGTAAGTATTTCAGGTTTCGAACAAATTAATTTCGAACAAGCAGGTATTATTGTGGCAGTTCACGAAGGAGGTACTTTAGAAATTGATGCGAACGTTGGCCTTGGAAATACGGCTAAATTAATCAACGATGGAACTGTTTTGATAGAAAAACAATTTCAGGTTCGTACCATTGGAGCTTATGTAGTAAACAACGGTTCGTTTACTGCAGAAATTCTAGACATAACAAATAATGGTCGGTTCATCAACCAGAACCAGTTGTTGCTCAACGATAAAGTAGTACTGAATTCCAATACCTTGCTGGTTAATAATGGAACACTGGAGGCAAAGAATCAATATATTTCAAACAACAACACCACCGTTACTTATAATAACGGTCTCCTGAAAACAACCTTCTTCAACTATAGTCAGGGTGGGGGGGTAGTGCATAATGCCTGCCGGATTGAAACCGAATTCCTCAGAGTTGAAGGTTCGACTATTAATAACGGGGATGGTGCGCTTATTCTTTGTCAGGAAATATATGCCAATACGTCTACTTTTAATTTAACAGGAGGTTCTGTAATTAAATCGATGGACATGGGTTTAGATTTAGAATATTTAAAAGTTGATGACAAAGGTAAAGTTGACAAAAAAGTTGAAACAGGAGTAACCTTTGGTGCCAATAATACGATTAATGGCACTATGGTAGGAACTGCACAACCGTTATTTATCAGTTGGAAAATTGAAGACACTAAAACAGGCCACAATGTTGTGAATTTAAGAGGTGTTTTTGAATTTACAGTTAGTTCCGGAAGTATTCCTCCGACACGTTATTTCAAAACGGTAGATGCTGGTGTAACTATGTCGGTTGTTCCTGTCTCGGTTATTGCATCTACTTCGTGTAACCTGGGAGGTGTGAACAGTGGTAGTGGCGACGACGACGATGATGACGACACTGGTGGTGGTACCGGCGGAGATACAGGTGGAGGAACTGGTGGCGATGACACAGGCGGTGGTATTCCTCCAACCGATCCTACTTTCCCTATTGAAGTAGTTGAAGGTACCGATTATGTTTATTCAATGGAAGATCTTTGGCCGCACATGGGCGATTACGATATGAACGACTTTGTATTTAAGATTCATGCAATTACTAAATACGTAAATAGCAGCAACAAAGTTGAAAAAATGACCTTCCAACTTACTCCGCTTGCTTCGGGTTCCACAAAAATGGTATCGGCGGCATTACAGTTTGATGGAGTAGCTGAAGGTGCTATCAGTGTTGTATCAACGCAAGATATTGCCCGTATCGATCAGGGTCATACGCAGGCTAATGTAATCCTTTTTGAAAATGTTCATGCGTTATTTGGACTCTCAGGACATAATATCGTTAACACATTCAATAATATTGAAAAGGTGGCTACATCAACTTATACGTTTGAAATTACATTTACTACACCTGTTGATCAAGCATCGGTTAGTGTTGACAAATTAAATTTCTATTCCATTGTAGGTGATGTAAATTCTACCGACCGTCACGAAATTCACTTAGCTGGTTATCAGCCAAGCAGTAAAGTGTTGAAAACTTCGGTAAGCTACAAAGATGAGAATAATATGGTGTGGGCCCTTATGTTGCCAACTTCCAGTTATTCGTATCCAGCCGAAAACGTTAAAATTTTCAATGCTTATCCTAAATTCAATGATTGGGCTAAATCGGGAGGTAAAGAATTTACCGATTGGTATCTGAACCCTTCAGATTCTGCGGGTTTAATTTACAATCGTAAGTAAAAGTAAATATCCCACGTGGATGTATACAAAAAAGCTGCATGATTAATTATTTCATGCAGCTTTTTTATATGATTTAAATGTGTATTCTTTGTATTGAATTCATCCACACTATAACATTCACTTCAATCAATATCTGTTGATTACACCATTTATTTATTAATTCTCATTAGTACGCTATATCACGATCCATTGTGTAGGCGAGTTCTTATCGATCTATTCTATTTGACATAATATAAATTATAAGCTAAAAGTCTGATCAAAAAAATAACTACTACTGAAGGCTTATTTTAAAGATCACATCAGTAGTAGTTATTTTAAAGAAGTAAGTAAGCTGATTAATGAATCAGTAATTTTTGTCGACTCCCTGAAAGATCAATTATATAAACACCCTTGGGTAAATGATTTAAATCAATCTGCGCTGGTTGTTGCATTTCTAATACTTGAACACCTGACAACGAATAAATTCTTACAAGCTGAACCGGTTCGGTAAATTCAATCCAATTTCCACGTTGAATAAACCGGGGTTTCCTTTGCATGTTTTCGACAGCAGTATAATCAATTACACGGCCTTTCAATAGCACATTATCAAAACGAATAGGTCCTGTTGGTGCATAGATTTTTTTTAAGCCGCTAGCCTGATACGAAAATCCGACCATGGTGGTAACCAGTCGTAATCCAAACAGAGCATTATTAAATGATTGAGGAACAGTAGCAAAATCAAATGTACGCAGGTACCAGGTATCTCCAGAATTGGCTGAATAGCTTGTTGCATCAATCCAATTGGTACCATCTATTGTATATTGTAAAGTCATCTTATTGGCTGATGTCCCTCCATGTCGTATGTCGGCTGTAAAGAATAAATCCTTGTAGTTGGTCGTATTGATATTCATTTTTATACCTGCCGATTTATCATTTCCTACTGCAGGATAGTTAACTGTTTGTAGTCCGAAGCTATCTTTAACGGAAGCATAATCGTACACCCCCTGGTCAAAGATCGTTTGGTTTTTAAATATTCCGGATCTTGACCAATCAGTATCGTAATTAACACCCCCGATAAGTTCCAGACTTCCCTGCCCTATCGATGGCGTAACTTGTTGATTATTAAAGTTCCATTCGACAACCGTCCGTCGATCATCTTCAACCACGTTCAATTTGTCGCCACGGATTACAATATTATCGAAGCGAATAGAGCCATTAGGCGAATAAACATTGGATGCCGACACAGGAACATATACGGTTTGACCAATCACATCATCATCAAAATTGGTTACAAAGCGAATAGCGAAATTTGGATTATTTGCGACAGCAGGTATATTTTTGAAATTATAATTCCGAAGGTACCAGGTGTCGTTATCATCGGTAGTATAGGTATTTGCCTTCTCCCAGTTAACTCCATCCACAGTATATTGAAGCATCAGTTTATTAGCTGATGTTCCACCTTGTCGCACATCGGCACTTACCAGAATGTTTTTATACCCCGACGTACTTACTTTTAGTTGTATGCCAGCCGATTTTGCATTTGTACCCTGTGCCGGATAATTATAGGTGTTACAAGATTTTCCAATTTTTAATTCATTGGTTTCCTCCAAACCTGCTGGTAAAGCTTGTCCCGGATTTATGCCTGTTTTAGTAAAATCGACTAAAATAGATCCTGCAAGGGATAAAGTGCCCGAACCAACGGCTGGAAAATGAAGTCCGTTGTCGAAATTCCAGGAAGTAATTACTTCCTGAGAGTGAATAGCACCCGAAAAAAGAATAAATGCACAAAAAAAAGAGAACTGTTTCTTCATTGATATGTAGTATTAACTGTATATGGTTTGCGTATAGCAGTAAAACTGCAAATTTACGTATTTAGTTTGACTTTTAGACTTCTTATATCAAAAAAAAAAATAGTATCTTTGCAGGTCTTATTCTGAAATTTATAGTAAACTCAAAATATTAAACAATGGGATTTAACGATCTTCTGAAAAAAGTCTTTGGCAACAAAGCACAACGCGATTTAAAAGAAATTGAGCCATATGTTGCAAAAATACGAGCAGCTTACGAAGAAATCAAAAAACTAACCAACGACGAACTTCGACAGCTTACTGAAACTCTCAAACAACAAATTCAGGAGTATGTAGGTCAGGAAACGAATCGGGTGATAGAATTAAAAGCTTCGGTAGAGTCAACTGAACTTGAACAACGCGAAAAAATCTACACCGAGATAGATAAGCTCGAAAAAGATATTTCTTCGAAATTGGAAGAAGTGTTGGAACAAATACTACCACAAGCGTTTTCGATTGTGAAGGAGACTGCCCGTCGTTTTACAGAAAATTCGGAAACGGTGGTTACAGCTACACAATTTGACAGGGAATTGGCAGTAAAATACGATTTTGTACGAATTGAAGGCGACAAGGCCATCTATAAAAACGAATGGCAGGCCGGTGGAAACCTTATCAAATGGGATATGGTTCATTACGACGTGCAGTTGTTTGGTGGGTCGGTGTTGCACAAAGGGAAGATAGCTGAAATGGCCACAGGTGAAGGAAAAACGCTGGTGGCTACCCTACCCGTTTTTCTGAATGCACTCACGCGCAGGGGTGTACACTTAGTTACAGTGAACGATTACCTGTCGAAACGTGACTCGGAATGGATGGGCCCCTTGTATATGTTCCACGGTTTATCGGTAGATTGTATCGACCGTCACCGACCTAATTCAGAAGAACGTCGTCAGGCTTATCTGGCCGATATCACTTTTGGAACCAATAATGAATTTGGTTTTGATTATTTGCGCGATAATATGGCCACGCACCCTGAAGATCTGGTACAGCGTAAACATAATTATGCTATTGTGGATGAGGTTGACTCGGTTTTAATTGATGATGCACGTACTCCATTAATTATATCGGGACCGGTGCCAAAGGGCGACGATCAGTTGTTTGAAGAAATGCGTCCAAAAGTCGAAAAGCTGGTAAATACTCAAAAAGTATTGGTAACCAAGTATTTGTCGGAAGCACGTGAATTATTGAAGTCGGACGACGAAAAGAAGCGTGAAGAAGGAGCCCTCTCCTTATTTCGCTCCTAGAAAGGGATGCCTAAAAATAAGCCTTTAATTAAATTTTTGAGCGAACAGGGAATTAAAGCGCAATTACTGAAAACGGAAGAGTTTTATATGCAGGAAAACAACAAAAACATGCATATTGCTACGGATCCGTTGTATTTTGTAATCGACGAAAAAAACAAAGGGATTAATCTTACCGATAAAGGAATTGACTTAATTACCGGTAATACTGAAGACCCGAAATTTTTCGTTTTGCCGGATGTGGGAAGTGAAATTGCGGAACTGGAGCGCAATAAAGAACTATCGGCAGAAGATAAGCAAAACCAAAAAGATGAAATCAACCAGAATTATGCAATAAAATCGGAGCGGGTTCATACGATCAACCAATTATTGAAAGCCTATACCTTGTTTGAGAAAGACATTGAATATGTGGTACTCGACAATAAAGTGAAGATTGTAGATGAGCAGACGGGCCGTATTATGGAAGGACGTCGGTATTCGGATGGGTTGCATCAGGCAATTGAAGCCAAAGAAAATGTAAAGATCGAAGCAGCTACTCAGACTTTTGCTACGATCACGCTTCAGAACTATTTCCGTATGTACAGTAAATTGGCGGGTATGACGGGAACTGCTGAAACAGAAGCAGGTGAATTATGGGACATTTACAAATTGGATGTGGTAGTAATTCCTACCAACCGTCCGATTTCACGAAATGACATGGAAGACCGCGTATATAAAACAAAACGCGAAAAATATACAGCTGTAATTGAGGAAATTGAAGTATTGGTGACAGCTGGTCGTCCGGTATTGGTGGGTACAACTTCAGTTGAAATATCGGAATTATTAAGCAGGATGCTTACTTCCCGTAAAATTAAGCATAATGTGTTGAATGCTAAGTTGCACCAACGCGAAGCCGATATTGTTGCCGAGGCTGGTCGGAAAGGAACAGTAACTATTGCAACCAATATGGCTGGTCGTGGAACCGACATTAAGCTCACTCAGGAAGTTAAAGATGCAGGAGGTTTGGCCATTATTGGTACCGAACGTCACGAAAGCCGTCGTGTCGACCGTCAGTTGCGTGGACGTGCAGGCCGACAGGGGGATCCCGGATCGTCGATATTTTATGTTTCGCTTGAAGATGATTTGATGCGATTGTTTGGTTCGGAACGAATTTCGTCGGTGATGGACCGCTTAGGATTTAAAGAAGGCGAAATGATTGAGCACTCGATGATCTCCAAATCGATTGAACGTGCACAGAAAAAAGTAGAAGAAAACAACTTTGGTATTCGTAAACGCTTATTGGAATACGATGATGTGATGAATTCGCAGCGTGAGGTTATCTATTCGCGTCGCCGGCACGCCCTTATGGGTGAACGGATTGGGATGGATATAACCAACATGATTTACGAAGTATCCGATGGAGTGGTTGAAACTGCCAGAAACGACAACGACTATGCGATGTTGGAAGATGAGGTATTGAAGTTATTTGCAATCGATGTTCCGTTTACTGAAGAGCAGTTTTTAGCAGGAAAACAAAACGACTTGTCGACCAGACTTATCACTGAAGTTATGGCTGCCTTCAAGCGTAAAATGGACAAATTGGCTTCTATCGCTTACCCGGTGATTAAACAAGTATATGAAAACCAGGGTAAACAATACGAGAATATTCTGGTGCCCATTACCGATGGAAAACGAATGTTCAATGTTTCAACTCATCTGGCCACAGCCTATGAGACCGGAGCTAAAGAAGTTGTAAAATCATTTGAGAAACAAACGCTTTTGTATATTATCGATGACGAATGGAAAGAGCATCTTCGTCAGCTGGATGAATTACGCAATTCGGTTCAAAATGCTTCGTACGAACAAAAAGATCCGTTGTTGATCTATAAGCTTGAATCCTACGGATTGTTCAAGGAAATGATCGACAGTATCAACCGAAAGGTAATTGCAATTCTTATGCGTGGTCAGATTCCGATGCGTGAACCCGAGCAGGTAAAGGAAGCACGTCCTGTACAACGTATGGATATGAGTAGGTATCGTACTCAAAAAGAAGAAGCATCTACCGGTAATCAGTCGGATCCAACTAAACAGGATACTCGTGAAAATCAACGAGTTGAACCAATACATGCAGAAAAGAGACCTGGTCGAAATGAACCCTGTTTCTGTGGAAGCGGTAAGAAATACAAACATTGTCACGGAGCGTAAGTAGCTGTTGACCAATAATATAATAAAGTATGCTTAATTATATCACCTGGGACGTAGATCCCGAAATATTTAGTATTGGTGGCCTTCATGTGCGCTGGTATGGTCTGCTTTGGGCAATAGGCATCTGGATTACTCTGGTTATTACTCAAAAAATTTTCAAGCACGAAAGACATCCTGATGCATGGGTCGATAAACTATTTATATACACCGTAGTAGGGGCAATTATTGGCGCTCGATTAGGACATTGTCTGTTCTATAATCCGGCCTATTATCTGGCACGTCCCTGGGAAATGTTGTTCGTATGGCAGGGAGGACTTGCCAGTCATGGGGGGGCCATTGGTATATTAATTTCAACCTGGCTCTTTCATAAAAATGTATCGAAAAAAGGTCTCATCTGGGTATTGGATCGACTGGTCATTGGAGTATCACTTACCGGGATGTTGATTCGTTTTGGAAATTTGATGAATTCTGAAATTTACGGAGGTCCCACTTCCCTACCCTGGGGATTTATATTTGTTCGCGATGGGCAAACTGAGCCCATGCATCCAACACAGATTTATGAGATGTTGTATGGAATTATTACTTTTAGTATTACCTATTGGTTGTATTGGAAAAAAGATGCCGGAAAAAAGAACGGACTCATTTTTGGAATATTCCTGATTGGTACTTTTCTTACACGTTTCCTAATCGAGTTTATAAAAAACGATCAGGAGGCATTTGAAGCAGGAATGGCAATCAATATGGGACAAATTCTGAGTATACCTTTTGTAATATGGGGTATATATCTGATTTTTAACAGCAACAAACAATCAGCAACGGTTCTGAATGGAAAACAGGGAAGTTATAAACGATAGAGTTAAGCCCTACAACGATCAGGAAAACAAAACCCGGCAACTCCGGACGATGTTCAATACCATATCGAGGGATTATGATTTTTTCAACAATCTTATGTCGTGGGGATTAGCTCATGTATGGAGACGTACTGCCATGAAATGGCTTAAGCCCTACGGATCTGATTCGTTACTCGACATCGCAACCGGTACTGCCGACATGCTGGTGTTAGCTGATAAAGTATTGCAACCTTCAAAAATGAAAGGAATTGATATTTCGGAGGGAATGATGAAGTTCGGACGAGAGAAATTAATCCAACATTCTCTGGATCATAAATCAGAACTGATAGTAATGGATTGTGCCGAACTAAACTTTGAAAATGAAATGTTCGACACTGTCACCATTGCGTTTGGAATTCGAAATCTTGAAAAGTTATCTCAATCGTTGCATCAAATCAACAGGGTGTTGAAGCCCAACGGACGTTTTCTTATTGTAGAGATGAACGAACCACAAAAAGGGATATTGGCGTTGTTGTACAAATTATACATTAAATTGTATGTTCAAATGACAACACGTTTGCTTTCCAACGATAAAGAAGCGTATGGCTATTTAACTAAATCGATGCACTACTTTCCACAAGGAAAAGCTCTTATTGAAATTCTGACAGCCTCTAATTTCAGGCTGTTAAAATACAAGAGCTTTACCTTTGGAGTTAGCAGTGCCTATTTACTTCAAAAAACGGACTAAACATCGATTGACTGAATTTCAACAAGTAGTTCATCTTTCATAACCGACTGTCCTTTGTTGACTCGGATTTTACGAATTACACCATTACAGTCGGCCGTAATTTCGTTTTGCATTTTCATTGCCTCCAGGGCCAGAACCGGCTCACCTACGTTTACTAAGTCGCCCTCACTGAGAAATAAATCAACAATTTTACCCGGCATAGGTGCTTTAATGTTGTTATCGATAACCTTATCGGCTCCCCCGGAAATCATTCCCCGGCGAACATAGGAGAAAATGGATTCCAGACTGAATTTATACTCAACACCATTTACCTTTATAATAGCTTTATTCTGGTCGCGAGATACTAATTCACACTGAAATTTTTTACCTTTCCATTCAAAATCATAATGTAAATCCCCTTGTTCTACAAAATCAATAGCAAGCTCATTACCATTGATTACCGGATTGCTATCCCCCGGCAGGTATATTTTGTAGCGTTTCCCGTTTTCACGTACAGCAATAAACAAACGCGAAGCATCCCGCTTATATTTATATGAAGTTCCCATTTTGTTAGTAATTTAATCGTTTATTTAATACCCACACATTTAACGAATCATTGTCGTAGGCTGGAATATCACCCTGCAACTGAAGATATTCGGAAGCATACATAATGGTAGCTGCTAACGCACCAATCATTTCATCGTCTTCATTTTCAAGCATTTCGGGCACATATACCTGATCAACCCAACGAGTGGTATAACTGGCATCCACAAAATCGGGATGTTGCAGTACTACTTTGCAAAAAGGAACAGTAGATTTTAAACCAATGAGACTAAACTCGTTGAGAGCTGTTAACGTTTTATTTATTACATCATTACGGGAACTACCGTGTACAATAATTTTAGCAATCATCGAATCAAAATAGGGAGTTACAACCGAACCACTTACAACACCTGTTTCAATACGGATAGAAGGATCCTGAGGAAAATAAATCACATCGATGTAACCGGTTTGTGGACTAAACCGATTCTGAGGATCTTCGGTATTGACCCGGCATTCAATGGCCCAACCGTTAATTTTCACCTCTTCCTGACGAATGGTTAATTTCTCGCCCAGTGCAACTTTTATTTGCCAGTCGACAAGATCAATACCGGTAATCATTTCAGTAACCGGATGTTCAACCTGAATACGGGTATTCATTTCCATGAAGTAGTAGGAGCCATCCTCATCCATTATGTATTCGATGGTACCAGCCGAATAGTATCCGATTTTCTTTGCGAATTTCACTGCAAGATCCCCCATTTCCTCACGCAAGGTATCGCTTACTGAAGCTGAAGGAGCTTCTTCCACAATTTTTTGGTGTTTGCGCTGTAACGAACATTCACGTTCTCCAAGATGAATTACGTTGCCGTGCTTATCTCCTAAAATCTGAAATTCCAGATGCTTGGGGTTCTGAAGGTATTTTTCGACAAAAATATCACCATTACCAAATGCAGCCAACGCTTCATCGTATGCCGATTTAAAATGTCGTTCGAGTGTTTCTTGTTTATCAACGATACGCATTCCACGACCGCCACCACCGGCCGATGCCTTTAGAATTACCGGATAACCAATAGTATCGGCATATTCGCGAGCAGCCTGAGCATCTTTTACCGGACCGTTGGACCCGGGCACCAGCGGCAATCCTGCTTCGATAGCCATACTTTTTGCAACGGTTTTTAATCCCATATCGCGAATTAACTCCGGCGACGGTCCTATAAAATTAATACCTTTAGAAATGCAAAGTGCCGCAAAATCGGGATTTTCCGACAAAAATCCATAACCGGGATGGAGCAATTCGATTTCGTGTTGAATGGCTAATTCTACAATTTTTACAGGATTCAGAAATATCGGCTTCTCGTCGTTTGCATCTTCGGCACTAATAATTTCGTCAGCAAACTGAAGATAAAGCGCATCCGGTTCACGGTCGCTTTGGAATACAACCGCTATAAGCCCCGATTTGTGCGCCGCGCGAATTATTCGGATGGCTATTTCTCCCCGGTTCGAAATTAATATTTTATTCTTCATACGATAGTATTTTATTTATCATCGGTTGTGTGTAACCTGCATGTAACTCATTAAAACATTCAGCTACATGTTTAATTAATACTTTTTAAAAAATTCACTACTAAGCCTTACAGTGGAATACTTCCATGTTTGCGTTCCGGCTTGCTGTATTGTTTATTGGACAGTACTTCAAAAGCTGTAATCAAAATCTCACGCGTCCGCGACGGTTCAATTACTTCATCAATCAATCCAATTTCTTCGGCTCGGTATGGATTAGCAATCTCATTTTTGTATTTTTCGGTGAGCAAGCGTTCCATCTCGGCCCTGTCTTCAGCTTGTGCCAGTTCTTTTTTGTTCACAATTTTTATGGCGCCAGCTGGTCCCATCACCGCAATTTCGGCTGTTGGCCATGCAAAATTAAAATCACCCCCCGTATTTTTACTACTCATTACAATATAAGCTCCCCCATACGCTTTGCGGGTAATTACTGTAATTTTAGGAACAGTAGCTTCACAGAAAGCATAAAGTAATTTGGCTCCGTTACGTATTATACCGTTGTGTTCCTGTTCGATGCCGGGTAAGAATCCAGGCACATCTTCTAAAATGAGTAGCGGAATATTAAACGCATCGCAAAACCTTACGAATCGGGCACCTTTTACACTGGCATTTATGTCGAGCGTACCCGCCATCACCTTGGGCTGATTCGCTACAATTCCGATCGTTTTACCATTCAAACGGGCAAAACCAACAAGGATATTCTGAGCAAAACCTTCGTGAACTTCAAAAAAAGTATCCTTATCGACCAGAATTTTAATAATATCCTTCATATCGTATGGTCGATTCGGATCGTCGGGAATTATCTTATTAAGGAATTTCTGACGCGATTCGTAGGACTTTACTAAATGTGATACAGGTAATGATTCGAAATTATTGGAGGGTATGTACGATAATAATTTACGTACCAACAATAAGGTATGTTCTTCGTCATCGGAAAGAAAATGAGCTACTCCGCTTTTGTTGGCGTGTACATCTCCTCCACCCAAACCATCCATATCAATATCTTCATTTAAAACTTCTTTCACCACATCCGGTCCGGTTACAAACATATAGGATGTTTTTTTGGTCATAAAGATAAAGTCGGTCAACGCCGGCGAGTATACAGCTCCTCCGGCAGCCGGACCCAGTATTACCGATATCTGTGGCACAATCCCCGATGAGCGAACGTTGTTTTTAAAAATCCGGGCGTAAGCAGCAAGGCTTTTAACTCCTTCCTGTATGCGGGCTCCTCCCGAATCCATCAATCCAACTATTGGTGCACCTAATTTTAAAGCCATCTCCTGTACTTTAGCAATCTTAGTCCCGTGAGAAAATCCCAGTGATCCCCCCAGCACCGTAAAATCCTGTGCATAAGCAAATACACTTCGTCCCTGTACCAATCCCCGGCCAACTACAACTCCGTCGCCAAAATTAACCTGGCGGCTGCTTAAGGGCGATTGACTGGGCGAAACAAATGCATCCAGTTCGAAAAAAGTTCCTTCATCAAATAATACATGGAGCCGCTCCCGTGCGGTGAGCTTTCCTTTGAGGTGCTGCTTGTTGACTGCATTATCCTCCATCTCCTGCAACGCCTTCAGACGCTTCTCAAAGATATCGTTTTTGTTCATGTTTGTACAATCTTTTTTTTAAAGTTGTATTCTTTGTTTCTTTAGTTGAAAGAAAAATCGCACAAAATTAGTCATTTTGTGCAGAATTATGCAACAATCCAAATTAAAATTACTACAAATACTAAAGACGGCAACATGTTCATTATTCTTATCCGTTTCATCTCCAGTATGTTAATTGCTAATCCTAATAATAATATACCTCCTGTATTTGTTAAACCTTTTATAATATCAGGTGTAAAAAACTGGCTTGCATACATCGAAAGCAAGGTGATGGAGCCTTGAAACAATAAAAGAGGAACAGCCGAAAATACGACTCCTGATCCCAGCGCCGATGCCAGCAACATGGCCGAAAAGAAATCCATCAACGATTTGGTAAGTAGCAAATCCGACGATTCGCCGGTTCCTTCCTGAATGGCACCCACAATAGTCATCGAACCTACACAAAACAGTAAGAAAGCTGTTACCAGTCCTTCAGAGAATCGTTCGTTTCCAAGTTTTAATTTCCTGCGCAAAAGTTCACTTAGTTTATCGGTTCGCTTCTCCAACTGTAACCATTCACCACTCAACGCTCCAAGTGCCAGACTTCCTACAACAATTAAAATATGATTTAGTTCCCACACCATCGAAATTCCAATGGCCAGAGTAAATAATCCTATTGCCTGAAAGTAAATTGTAGTATATCGTTCAGGAAGGTTCTTCTTGAGTATCAAACCCAGGCTTCCCCCAACTACTACTGCTGCCGTATTTACAAGAGTTCCTATCATTCGTATTGCGTAAAAAAATTGACTGCTAAGATAGAGATTTTAATTTTAAAATGATTTGCAGACGTAAAAATTCATTATATTTGCAAGAAAATTCAATTGTTGCTGTTGAGGGATGAAACATTTTTTACAACGGGTTGCCGATACCTATTTCCGATACCATTCACACGAAATTAACCGTTTTACGTTTGTATTCCCAAATCGTAGAGCAGGTATTTTCTTTCAACAGTATTTAGCCGATGTGGCTGCACGCCCTTTCTTTTCTCCATCCATTATTACCATTGAACAGTGGTTCGAACAAGCTTCCGGTTTTGTAAGTGCCGATAAACTCTATCTTCTGTTCCGATTATACGAACTGTATCGAAAAATATCGGGTTCAGACGAAACTTTTGATACCTTTTCGTTTTGGGGCGAAATTATCCTGAACGACTTCAACGAAGTGGATAAGTATAAAGTCGACGCTCAACAATTATTTCAGAATATTTCTGATTTGAAGAGTATTGATGAAAAGTTTACGTATCTCTCGATCGAACAGATAGAAGCAATACGCTCATTTTGGAAAAATTTCGATCCGCTTACCGACAAACAGAGCCAACAAAACTTCTTAGAAACCTGGAAAATTCTTCATCAATTATATCAGGATTTTCGGAAATTGCTCGCCGAAGAGTCGGTGGCATACGAAGGAATGATGATGAGGGAGGTTGTTGATCGATTGAATGAAAAAAATTCATCAAAATGGATCGACGATAAGCAATTTGTATTTATAGGTTTTAATGCACTTAATCCCTGCGAAAAAGGAATCATGTCGATACTTCAAAAACGTAGTCAAGCCGATTTTTACTGGGATTATGATGCTGATACTGTTAGGGACCCTGATAATCCTGCATCCCGTTTTTTCAGAGAAAATACGCTGGTATTCCCTTCGCGATATCAAATCAGCCGCGAAACCAGAGAGTTGGTAGAGAAAAAAATTCAATTGATTAATGTCCCGTCGGGAGTTGGACAGGCAAAAGAAGTACATGCAATTCTTCAACACTTGTATCCTCAAACTGTCAAAGAAGAATCGTTTTTACAAACTGCCGTAGTCTTACCCGATGAGCAGTTATTGATGCCGGTTCTTTATTCTGTACCCGATCATATCCGGAAGATTAACGTTACTATGGGATATCCTTTGAATCTTACTCCCGTAGCTGGTTTAATGGATCACATTTTTGAATTGCACCGTAAAAAGAGGTATCGTGGAGTGAATCCACAATTCTATCATCAAAATGTAACTAATATTCTAAATCATCAATTTATTGCCGAAATTGAACCTGTAAAATCAAAAGAGCTGCTTCACAGAATCACTTCCGAAAATTTAATCTATGTTGATCAACAGGTGCTGGCTGAGGGCGAATTACTTAGCCTGCTGTTTAAAGCGGAAGTTGAAACCGGAAATTTTTTATTCTATCTGAAAGAGTTGCTTTTTTCGCTGTATAAAAGCTGGAAACAAACCAAAAAAGAAGCAGCAAATTCGTTGGAAGCTGGCTTTTTGTTCCAATATTTCAGTGCGGTGAATCGATTGCAGCAATTGTTAGTCTCCAATAGCATTGATCCAGAGCTCACTCTCGACACGCTGATGAGAATTATTAAAGAATTAACTTCCACTATCTCAGTACCATTTGTTGGCGAACCCCTGGATGGACTTCAAATAATGGGTGTGCTGGAAACCAGAGGACTTGATTTTAAAAATATTATTTTATGTTCTTTCAATGAAGGCATATATCCCAGGAAAAGCTTTTCAAACAGCTTCATCCCATATCAGCTTAGGCGTGGATTTGAATTGCCCACTTACGAACAGCTGGATGCAGTTACTGCTTACAATTTTTACCGATTGATTCATCACGCTGAGAACATCTATTTTATAACAGATTCGCGCACCGAGGGAGGCAGCACCGGTGAAGTAAGTCGGTTTTTCTATCAGTTGAAGTATTACTATCAGCTCGACATGCACGAGTATTCACCGGTTGTGAATGTTTCGTTTGAAACGCCTCAATCAATTTCTATCTTTAAAAACGAACGTCTTCAACAGATGCTCAACGAATACTGTTCAGGCACCCGGGCATTTTCGGCAAGTGGAATTAACACCTACATACGTTGTCCACTGGCTTTTTATTTATCGGTACTCGAACAAGTAGATAAGCCGGATGAAATTACTGAGACTGTCGAAAACGATACTTTTGGAAATATTTTTCACTATGTGATGGCCGAAATATATGCACCCTTCACGGGTCGCATGGTCGATGCATCAGTAATAAAACAGATGCTGGAGGATAGTTCATCTATCGATCGGTTATTATCTCAGGCTTTTGGGTATTATTTCTTCAAGAAACCCAAAGGAACTGCTGTTGAACTGGAAGGAAATAATTTACTGATTGCCACAGTGATACGAAAATATGTGATAGGTGTTTTACAACAGGACATGAAATATGCCCCCTTTACCTATATAGGAGGTGAGAAAGCGGTAAAGTCGAAACTTCCAACCCGATTTGGTGAAGTTAATTTAAAAGGATTTATCGATCGGATTGATGCCAGGGAGTCAGTCGTTCGTATATTGGACTATAAAACAGGTAGTGGAGGACTCGACTTTCCCAACTGGGATTCGATGTTCGATCGTACACTTCCCCCCAACAATCGGCCTAAACATATTCTTCAAACCTTGCTTTATGGGTATCTTTACAAGGCTGAATCCTATCATAATGTAATCATGCCTGGCTTATTTTACACGAGAAAGGTATTTAATGAACATTTTACAACCGAATTAAGTTATAAAAATGAGCAAAATGAAAGTATCGTCCTCGCCAATTATTACGATGTCGAAGATGAATTTATACCCCTCCTGACCCACTGTGTTGAAGAGTTGCTGGATACGGAAATTCCGTTTTTTCAAACAGAGATTAAAGAGGCCTGTACCTACTGCGACTTCAAAACCATATGCAAAAGGTAGTAAAATCGGCGGATTTTTACCCCCTATTTGTTTTTTTCACCCCGGATGATCTGTTTTAAACCCTAAATGCTGAAAAGTTTCCCCGATTTATAAGCAGATTAACTAAAATTCGATTACTTTGCGTTAACTTTAATAATAAATAAAAAACCGTCATAAAAAGACGTTCAATTATCATGGCAAAATTTAAAGGAGCTATAGTCGTAAATACGGAAAGGTGTAAAGGCTGCGACCTGTGTGTGGTTGCCTGTCCGACCGAAACCCTGGCATTGTCGAACGATGCCAACAGTAAGGGTTACAACTTTTCGTTCATGGATAAGGAAGAGAATTGTACGGGATGTGCCGCTTGTGCGCATGTGTGTCCCGATGCGTGTATAACTGTTTACCGAATAAAAATATGACAAAACCTACCGAAGAAGTAACCCTCATGAAGGGAAATGAAGCAGTAGCTCATGCTGCTGTGCGTTGTGGATGCGATGGCTATTTCGGATACCCCATAACTCCGCAATCGGAGATTTTGGAAACTCTGATGGAAATTGAACCGTGGAAAACCACCGGTATGGTTGTGTTGCAAGCCGAAAGTGAAGTTGCTTCCATTAATATGGTTTATGGTGGAGCCGGATGTGGAAAAAAAGTAATGACAACTTCATCCAGTCCGGGAGTTAGTTTGATGCAGGAGGGCGTATCGTATATGGCCGGTGCCGAATTACCCGGCGTAATTGTCAATGTAATGCGTGGAGGTCCGGGATTAGGCACCATTCAACCTAGTCAGGCCGACTATTTTCAGGCTGTAAAAGGCGGAGGACATGGCGACTATCGTATGCCGGTACTGGCACCAGCTTCGGTACAGGAAATGGCTGATTTTACAGTACTTGCTTTTGATTTAGCATTTAAATACCTGACTCCATCCATGATTTTAGCCGATGGTATTATCGGCCAGATGATGGAAAAGGTAGTATTGCCGCCTTTTCAACCCCGCAGAACGGAGGATGAAATTCGGGAACAATGTCCCTGGGCTACTTTAGGAAAAACACCCGATCGGGATCCGAATTATATTTCGTCGCTTGAACTTCGCTCCGAGGAGATGGAAAAGATCAATCTCCGACTACAGGCACGGTACCGTGAAATTGAAAAAAATGAGGTCCGGTATGAGGAAACGCAATGCGAAGATGCTGATTTTGTGTTTGTCGCTTTTGGAACAATGGCAAGGGTTTGCCAGAAAGCGGTAGAATTGGCACGGGCCGAAGGAATAAAAGCAGGATTATTACGACCGATTACCCTGTTCCCCTATCCATCACAGCGGGTTAATGAACTGGCCCAACGGGTAAAAGGATTTTTGACGGTTGAAATGAGCGCGGGCCAGATGGTAGAAGATGTTCGCCTCGCTGTATCCGGCAAAGTTCCGGTTGAATTTTATGGTCGTATGGGTGGAATTGTTCCCTCACCGGGCGAAGTGTTGAATGCATTAAAATCAAAATTCGTATGAGTATCAAAGATATTATAAATCCGGCCAACCTGGTATACGAAAAAACCACGGTGATGAACGACACTCCCATGCACTATTGTCCGGGTTGTAGTCATGGAGTTGTACATAAAATTTTAGGTGAGATTATACAGGAAATGGGAATACAGGAAAAAACCATAGGCGTAGCGCCGGTAGGTTGTGCTGTGTTTGCCTACAAATACCTCGATATCGATTGGCAACAGGCAGCCCATGGCCGTGCTCCGGCAGTAGCCACTGCTGTTAAACGGTTACTTCCCGACCGATATGTATTCACTTATCAGGGCGATGGAGACCTTGCAGCTATTGGAACTGCCGAAACCATTCATGCCTGTAGTCGGGGCGAAAACATTGCCATCATCTATATTAACAATGGAATTTATGGAATGACGGGAGGGCAAATGGCGCCCACAACCTTGCCGGGTATGAAGTCGACAACTTCACCCAATGGTCGCGACCAACAATTAGGAGGACATGCACTCGACATGTCTAAGCTACTGATGCAACTGGATGGGGTGTGCTACGTTACGCGCCAAAGTGTACATACGGTGGGGGCTGTACGTAAAACCAAAAAAGCAATTCGTAAAGCATTGGAAAATTCAATGTTAAACAAAGGTACTTCAATAGTCGAAGTTGTATCGACCTGTAATTCGGGCTGGAGAATGTCGCCGGCTGATTCTAATACCTGGATGGAAGAAAATATGTTCCCGGTGTATGGTTTGGGCGATTTAAAAGATATTTAAATTATGACAGAAGAAATTATTATATCAGGGTTCGGCGGACAAGGCGTGCTGTCGATGGGTAAAATCCTGGCTTATTCAGGATTAGTACAAGGTCAGGAAGTGAGTTGGATGCCTTCCTACGGTCCGGAACAACGGGGGGGGACTGCCAACGTTACTGTAATATTAAGCAACGAACGTATCAGTTCTCCTGTATTGAATGCATATGATACAGCAATTGTGCTTAATCAGCCTTCGCTCGAAAAATTTGAAGCTATGGTTAAACCAGGTGGAACATTAATTTTTGATGGCAACGGGATGCATAAGTTACCAACACGAAAAGACATTAATGTATTCCGGATTAATGCAACAGAATACGCCTACGCCAATAACTCGTCGAAAACAATTAACATGATCATATTGGGAGGTTTATTAAGAGTACGTCCCATTGTTGAAATCGAAAATGTGTTGAAGGGGTTGAAGAAAACTCTCCCACCCCGCCATCATCATTTATTGCCGTTGAACGAAAAAGCCATTCATACAGGAATGGATTTGATTCAACCCTTTACTGTTTACTAGTTTTTACCACTGCCCAGTTGTTTTTCTCCCGGGAGGAAGCAAGCTTTAATCCGTTGCGATTCATTTCTTCTTCCAACACCGGAATATCAGTAGTATAAAATCCACTCATGTATAATACTCCGCCCTCCTTGAGGCTTGCGGAGTATTTTTTCATGTCGTCGAGTAATATATTTCTGTTAATATTCGCAAAAATAACATCTACTGTAACATGCTCAAGTCGCTCGGCTCCACCTAATTCTATCTGTATCCACTCCACACCGTTGGTCTGTATATTTTCAGCCGAATTTTCGGTACACCAGGGATCAATATCAATCGCTAAAACAGGTTTTGCACCTCTCATGGCAGCAAGTATAGCCAAAACTGCAGTCCCACAACCCATATCCAAAACCGATTTTCCTTTTAAATCGACCGAAAGTATTTCTTCAATCATCAAACTGGTGGTTTCGTGATGCCCGGTGCCAAACGACATTTTCGGATCGATAATAATATCGTATTCTGCAGTTGGAATATTAGTATGGAAAGAGCTGTGAATAACACACTTATCACCTATTACGATAGGTTCAAAATAGTGTTTTTCCCATTCTTCGTTCCAGTTAATCTGATCGACATTCATAATTTCGTAGCTAATGTCGGTAGTGTAAGGGAAATTTGCCAGTAAATGCTTTACGGCATCTTCGTCAAATTCTTCTTGTTGAACATAGGCTATCATACCATCCACCTCTTCTTCGAAACTCTCAAAGCCGATTTCACCAAGGTAGGAAGCCAATAAATCGACAATATATTCTTCGTTGGGTTGAATAGTTAATTTAAGTTCAATGTAGCGCATACTTCAGAATTTTGAGTAAATTTGAATGCAAAGATACTGATTTTTTTTGATCCTCTAAGTCCGCATTTTAACGTTAGATGGTATAATTATTGCTAAACTGTGTCCGTTTGAGAAGTAAAAATTTGAAACTGCAATTTAAACAAATAGAGTCATGAAACCACTTAGTACAACAATTCTGCTGCTGGCACTGATCCTGAACGGATTACAAGCTCAGCAAGTGTACGATGATGTTTATTTTACACCGTCGGAAGCTAAAAAAGAAAAATTGGTTGCCAAACCAAAAGTACAGAAAAAGCCAACGTATAAAAACGGAGCCAAAGAAATAATCTTCATTCAGTCGGACGATGAAAACCGAATAATCAGTAAAGGAGATACAATTTTTGTTCTTTCGGAAATGAATGATAGCATTGCCAGCCTTCAGGACAGCCTTCAGATGGAAGAGGAAGGCTCATATCTGAATGACTTTAATGGTAGTGAAAATGATTATGAATATGCCGAGCGCATCCGGAAGTTTCATAATCCCAAATACACCATCCATATTTCCGATCCTCAATATACCGATATTTATTTTTTAAATTCGAGCGACTGGAATGTGTATTCCGACGGGTCGTATGCATGGATCACTCCCACCTGGACTAATCCTTTTTGGTTTGATTATCAATACAGGCCGTATAGTTACAGTAGTTGGTACTGGCGAAATACTATCTGGGGACCAGCTTCGTTATACGGCAACTGGTATAATCCCTGGCATCATGGTATGGGTGGTTATTATGGCCATCACTATGGAGGATATTACGACAGTTGGTATTACGGAGGCGGTTATTACGGAGGTGGTTACTTCGGAGGATATAACAACTGGTACAATCCTTACTATGGTGGTGGATATCCCTATTGGGGCTCGACTCAGGTAACATACCGTGAACCAAGGAATAAAAACTACAACGAAGCCACCCGAAGAGAACACTTATACAGCGGTTCAACCCGTCAGACTATTTCGGGAGGTTCAGCCCGGGTTGGCGGAACAGGATCCAGTCGTACGGTAACCCGAAACTCAGTGGTTTCGACCGATCGTACAGTGCGTGTGGTAAACGGCAACACATCGCCTGCAGTTCGGGGTGCTTCATCTGTTCGATCTCAATCAGAATCCGGATTACGTAACGAAACGTCCTTCCGGTCGACAGGAACACGTACCACCACACGAACTTCTGAAGCTATCAACACTCGTCCGAGAACTACTGAAGTCAATACAGTTAACAGACGAAATGAAACCGTAACAGTTGCCACGCCACGAACTTCAACTGCGACTTCGCGCTCTACTATTACCACTACTAACCGAAGCAGTAGTTCTCCGGCAGTGCGAAGCAGTAGCTCTTCCGGAACCACCATCCGGAGTAGTAGTTCCAGCGAAAGCAGCAGAAGCACCTATACACCTTCGAGTAGCAGCAACAGCAGTTCATCTACTTACACTCCATCATCGTCGTCATCATCTTCTTCTTCGAGGAGCTCTGGTTCGTCATACTCCGGAGGAAGTTCTTCATCAGGAGGCTCCAGAAGTTCAGGTAGTTCGGGTGGACGTCGATAATCCTTTTACAAATACGTTTTAAACACCATACAATTATATGAAACGATTTCAAACAGTACTAGCAGGAATATTAGCCACTTTAACGCTGGTGGCTCAAACAGAATTCGATGCATTGAGATACCTTCAGCCAGATCTTTCGGGCACTGCACGATACAGCGCAATGGGAGGAGCATTCGGAGCACTGGGTGCCGATGCATCAGCAATCAAGGATAATCCTGCAGGTTTAGGAATTTATCGAAGTAGCGAATTGTCGGCAACGATGAATGTTTTATCACAATCAACTCAAGTGGAGTGGAACAGAAACCAGGTAACTGATGGGTTATTTAAGTTTGGATTTAATCAATTTTCTTTTGTAATTTCGAACGTACCCTCATCCCGCTTCAGTAAAAGCACTAACTTACAACAATCCAACTGGGCTTTTTCGTATCATAGAGTAAAAGATTTTAACCGGCAATTGAGAGCAAACGGAGGATCCAATGTATCAGCTTCGGCTACTGACTATTTAGCCTACTTTACAGCCGACATACCAGGAACTGATCTTCAGGAATCTACCTCCTACGACCCTTATAACAATGTTTCGTTACCCTGGATATCGGTAGCAGCCATGAATGCCGGCTTAATAAACGAATTTACTTACGACGACACCGGCGAAACAGCTTATTGGAGTTCATTGCTGGATGATCAGGAAACCGTTTCCCCAACCTATTACTTACGGGAATCAGGTCATATGGACGAATACTCTTTGAGTTGGTCGGGAAATTTCAATAACCGACTTTTTCTGGGGGTTTCAGCTACATTGACCGATATGAAGTATACGGTAAAAACGGATTATATGGAAGCTTTTTCGGTTGTAGGTAGCATGTCGTTGAACAATTATTTAACTTCTTCGTCGACAGGATTCGGTGTACGTATCGGAGCTATCTATATTCCCACCGACAATATACGGTTAGGGGCATCGCTTCGTACTCCGGTAGTTTACAAAACCAATGATATTAATTACCTGGACTTACATTATAATCACGGTGGAAGTGATTTTGGTACTATTTATACTCCTGAAGGAGCTAATGAATATAAACTTCAAAGTCCGCTGGTATATAATCTAAGTGCTGCATATATTGCGGGTAAAAAGGGCTTACTAAGTGTTGAATACAGCAATAGCAGTAATTACAGTACAAAATTGATGGATAACGACAATAACAGTTACAATTTCCGGTATGAGAACGATTCAATTGGCGTTTTATTTAACTCACAGCACACTATTAAGTTGGGAGGAGAGTATAAACTAACCGGAAAATTTGCGCTAAGGGCTGGTTATGTGTTTTCAACAGCTGCTGTTAAGGACCGAATCCAAAAGGAAATGAATTCGAATACCAACCGCACCGATATTGAATATTTTGTACCATCATCCACCAGGTATCTAACCGGAGGAATTGGTTACCGCGATGCCGATTGGTCATTCGATTTGGCAGTGATAAACAAAATGTATGATGAAACCTTTTATGCATACAACACAAACAAAGTGAATACATATTTCAGGATGCCGACAGCTAAAGTTTCGAACGCGAATTTATCAGTTGTAGCAACGGTTGGTTTACGATTTTAAACCTGTCTGATTAAAAAAAAGCTACTTCAATCAAATTTTGATTGAAGTAGCTTTTTTTTGAGTAAAATGATGTTTAGCCTTTAATCATGGTTAACAACATTTTCATTTGCTGTGTTGCCATCACAGCATGAGGAATCTGCGCAGGCATCAAAATACTTTCACCGGCCTGAATTATATGAGATATCCCGTTAATAATAATTTCAGCTTCTCCATCAAATATTTGTACTAAAGCATCATAAGGAGTGGTATGTTCGCTGAGCGACTCGCCCTGATCGAATGCAAACATAGTAACGTTCCCTTTATCATTGCGAACCAGAATCTTACTTACTATTGATCCTTCTGCATATGCTACACTGTCGATAAAACTAAACTTTTCTCCTTTAGGAAAACCCTTATTTTCTTTTTGCGGTGCGTATTGAAATGTTGCCATACTGTAAATGTATTTAATTGAGCTACAAAGGTAGCGAATGAAAAACAAAGCAAGTGTAACATTTGTTACACCAATAGTATTTTTTTTGATGCTAACCGGTTTTTTTGTACTTTTACAACGTAATTTTCATATATGAAGAAAAGAGACCTCGACGCCTGTCCTATTTGTCATAATTTAAACATCGAAGATGAAGAAGCATTTCTCGACGATCTTAAATGTACCTTCAGAGTTTATTCGAAGAATGATCTGATTGTACAACAGGGACAACTTTGTGAGTCGTTTTACATGCTAACCATTGGGAGTGTGCGAACCGAGATGTTATCGGAAAATGGAAATGTATTGAGTGTTGAAACTATTGAGGCACCCCGACCTGTAGCAGCATCGGTGCTGTTTTCTGATCAAAATCGATTTCCATTCAACGTAATTGCATTAGATGATGTAGAAATTATCGTCATTCCGAAATCAGAAATTATGCGAATGATGATGACGAATCCCAACTTCATGCAAAATTACCTGGCACATAATGCTAATCGAACTCAATTTTTAACCAGCCGATTACAGCTTCTTTCCATCAAAACTATTAAAGGAAAACTAGCCCATTATCTGCTCGATCAGGCTAAAAACACCGAAAAATCGTTTATCCTCTCCAAAAACCAAAGTGAGTTAGCTGAATTTTTTAGCGTTGCACGGCCATCGTTAGCACGAAGTTTATCGGAAATGGTACAGGATGGTATTATTCAGATTAATAAAAAAGAATACAGAATACTGGATCTGACCAGAATGAAAGAATTGTTGGATTAACTTATATGTAATTATACTTCGATGGATTTACTACTAATCAACGATTTCACATTACCATTACTTCATCCGGTTTTAAAATTTCTGGTGATTCTTATCATCATTCTTTTTGCGCCGATACTTTTTAATAAAATTAAAATACCCCATATACTCGGTCTGATTATAGCTGGTGCGATTGTTGGGCCATTCGGAATTAATCTTCTACAACGTGATAGTGGAATAATATTATCAGGAACCGCCGGGTTGTTGTATATTATGTTTTTAGCCGGGTTGGAAATTGATATGGGTGATTTAAAGAAAAACAGCCGTAAAAGCCTGGTTTTCGGATTACTAACGTTTATAATTCCTATGCTAAGTGGCATTTTAGCAGGCGTTTATCTGTTAGGATATTCGTTGCCTACTTCAATTCTGATAGGAAGTATGTTTGCATCTCACACCCTGATCACCTATCCTATTGTAACAAAACTTGATGTTGTTAAAAACCGGGCAGTTGTAATTACAGTAGGTGGTACAATAATTACGGTAACGCTTGGCTTATTGGTCCTTGCAATTATTATCGGGATGCAATCGGGTGAAGTTAATGCCTGGTTTTGGACCCGATTATCGGTATCTATCGTTGTTTTCAGTGCGCTTATTCTTATTTTGTTTCCGATTATTGGACGCTGGTTTTTCAAGAAATACTCCGATAGTGTATCACAGTACATATTTGTATTGGTGATGGTTTTTTTGGGTTCAGTCCTGGCTCAAGCCGCCGGAGTTGAGTCCATCATTGGAGCATTTTTGGCTGGCTTATCGTTGAACAGGTTAATCCCGGTAACTTCGCCTTTAATGAACCGGATTTCCTTTGTGGGCAATGCAGTGTTTATTCCATTTTTTTTGATTAGCGTTGGAATGCTTATCGACTATCGTGCATTTATAAATGATTTAAACACCCTTTATGTTGCCGCAATATTATCGGTTGTAGCGACCTTGTCGAAATATATTCCGGCATTGATTACCCGTAAACTTTATGGATACAATAAGGAAGAGGGAAATTTGATTTTCGGATTAAGTAATGCACAGGCAGCAGCTACCTTAGCTGCCGTTTTAGTTGGCTACAATGTAATTACCGGATATGCCGCCGATGGTAGTGCTCTGCGATTATTGGACGAACGGGTTCTGAATGGAACCATTATTATGATCCTTGTAACGTGCACCATTGCATCGCTGGTGACACAGAAAGCTGCATTAAACCTATCGCTAACTGAGAATTCAGCTACTGACAATCAGGAATTTGACGGCTCAGAGCAGATTTTAATACCTGTTAAGTATAGCGAAACAATTGATGAATTAATCAATTTAAGTTCGCTTATAAAATCAAAAAAGAACCTGGACGGATTTTATGCTTTAAATGTTATAAACAGTACGAACAGTACAGATTCGGAATTAAAAAAAGCCAATCAATTACTCGATAGTGCCGTAAAATCGGCGTCGTCGGTCGACATCCGGATGAATAAATTATTGCGTTACGATGTCAATGTTGTAAATGCCATTACAAGCGTGGTTCGCGAGCAGAATATCAGCGACTTAGTTGTATCATTACATACCAAAAAAGGGATGACTGATTCTTTTTTGGGCAAACTTACTGAAGGGATCTTAACCCAAAATAATGTTACCACTTTCGTTTACAAGTCAACCCAACCAATATCAACCATAAAAAGGCATATAGTTATTATACCCAAAAATGCAGAATCAGAGATTGGTTTTCCTTTTTGGTTATTAAAATTGTGGAATTTAATTCGGAATTCGGGTGCGACTGCCGAATTTTACGGACACGAAAAAACTCTTTCGCTTATTGATGAAGTTCAGGCAAAACATCCCATTGAGGCCCATTTTAACACCTTTGATGACTGGGACGACTTTCTTATTCTATCGCGGGAGATACGTCCCGACGATAATCTGATTATTGTAATGGCCCGTGAAAAATCAATTTCGTATCACGGGAGTATGAATCGAATCCCTACCTATTTGCGAAAATACTTTGAAAATCAAAGTTATATATTAATTTACCCGATTCAGTCAGGTCTCGATGCTAACGACAACGATAGTTTGATAAATCCATCACTACTTGAACCAATTGAAAAACTGGATGAGATGGGTAAAACGCTGGCCCGGTTATTTCGCAGAAAATAATCAGGCAATAAAACGTGAAATATCATTAAGGCTGATTCTACCTTCGTAGATGGCTTTACCTGTAATTACAGCAGGAATTTTGCTTTCGTCGAGCAGTTCTATATCGGCCATTGAACTAACTCCACCACTCGCTATAAGATATAAGTCGGGGAACGAAGTTAATATTTTGCGATACAATTCGATGGAGGTACCCTGTAACATTCCATCTTTACTGATATCGGTACATATAACTTTAGTGATTCCCTGCGTCGTATAGGATTGAATAAAAGGAAGCAACTCTAGCGAAGTGGTTTCCTGCCAGCCAGAAACAGCAATCTTCTCATCGTGAACATCGGCTCCTAAAATTATTTTTTCAGGCCCGAATTGCCGTATCCACGAAGAAAAAGTATCGGGTGATTTAACAGCAATACTCCCACCGGTAACCATTGTCGCGCCCGATTCAAAGGCAATTCGTAAATCTTCATCAGTTTTAAGTCCACCCCCGAAATCAACTATTAACCCGGTTTGAGAACTTATACGTTCGAGCACTTTATGATTGACAATATGATGGGCTTTAGCACCATCCAGGTCGACAAGATGAAGACGACGAATTCCTGCATCTTCAAACATTTTTGCTACTTCGACCGGATTTTCATTATACACTGTTTTTTGATTATAATCGCCTTGTGATAAACGAACGCATTTACCATCAATTAAGTCTATTGCAGGAATAATTTCAATCATGAGTTTTGTTATTTGGGGTCGCAAAGTTAATTATATTTACCCGTATACCAATAAAAAAAGATGAACGATCGGATGACGCTGGGCTAAAAATTGAAATGAAAGTAGTATTTTTGTAGACATTTTTTTAAAAAATTATGACTATCAACTTTCAAAAATTCGTAGTAGCAGTATTTTTAGTTATCATTACCAGCACATTAAATGGAAATAATTTAGTTCGTAAGCGCGAAATGCGGGGAGTGTGGATAGCCACAGTAGCTAACATAGACTGGCCTACCCGAAATAGCATATCAACAGTTGCTCAACGCGAAGAGTTACGTGATATGCTGGATGAACTAGAACGTGCCAACATAAATACAGTAATTTTTCAGGCACGACCTACATCCGATGCATTTTATCATTCCGTATTCGAACCCTGGTCAGCTTATTTCACTGGCAAACAAGGTCGTCGTCCGGAACCATTTTTCGATCCATTACAATTTATTACCGAAGAAGCTCATAAACGATGCATGGAAGTACACGTTTGGCTGAATCCTTACCGGTTGCTTAACAACGATGCCCTGTCGGGTCTTGATAAATCGCATTTGTATTTTCAAAAACCTCATCTTTTTGTAAAGTACGGTGGTAAATACTATTTTAATCCCGGGTTAGACGAAACACGCAACTACCTGAATCAGGTTGTTAAAGACATTGTTGAACGTTACGATATTGATGCCATTCACTTTGATGATTACTTTTACCCTTACCCGGTAGCAGGGCAGGATTTCCCTGACCAGGAAACCTTTCGAAGAAATCAGCGTGGTTTTACAAATAAAAACGACTGGCGCCGCAATAACGTTACAATGGTGATAACTGAACTAAAGCAAACGATACAATCGATTAAGCCCTGGGTGGAATTTGGAATCTCACCCTTTGGAGTTTGGCGTAACGATAATGTTGATACAAGAGGATCGGCCACCAGAGCCGGAATTCAGAATTATGATGATTTATACGCCGATATTTTGATGTGGCTCGAAAAAGGTCTTATCGACTATGTTGCCCCGCAGTTATACTGGGAAATTGGTAAAAAGAATGCAGACTATGCCGTATTAGTCGATTGGTGGACCCGAAATTCATACCACAAAAATGTTTATATAGGTTTGTATGCGTCGGGGTTAACCTTACGAACTGAAGCTGCCTGGAAAAAACCCAATGAATTAGCAAGACAGCTTCGTATGAACCAACACTATCCCGCGGTTGATGGTGTGATTTTTTACAGTGCCAAACCCTTACTTAAAAATCCTCAGGGTACCCTCGATAGCCTGAGTACACACTTTTATCGCTATAAGGCTTTGCCCCCGGTAAATCGAAATCTGCAGCGCAGCCAGGCAATTCAGCCCGAACATGTCCGAATTATTAAAGATGATAAAGAAGTGATAGTAACCTGGGATTCGGTGGAAGCAGAGGGAAAGGATAAAATTGCTTACTACGTAGTGTATTGTTTTAAAGGAAAAAAAACGGGAAATCTCGAAGATCCCCGAAACATTATTACATTAACTACCGACAACATGGTTTTATTAAATAAATACAAGAAGTTTAAAGGTCATTATACCTTTGTAGTAACAGCAGTAAATCGGTTTAAAGAAGAAAGTGTTCCGCATTATGCTGTAACCCGTAAATTATAAAAAAACGCCATCTGATGAAGATGGCGTTTTTTGTTCGTTAAATAAGGCAAATTCCTTCGAGAAAAGTGCGCCGGCAAATGAACCAAGAACTATCAAAACTACCAGCATACCGTAGTTATTCTCACTAACCGGGGTCACTGTATCGTTAAAAATGCCGGTAATTGAATACAGATTATCCCCCACATTTGTTAAACCTCCACTGGCGCCCCAGGAACTTTTAATGGCAAACAACAGGATATTGAGCAATCCGAGGATAATCCCCCCCACCCATACCGGCCAGTGTTTGCCAAAAAAAGTATGGAACAATTCCAGCAACGGATTCTTTTCTTCCGATGACATGTTTTATTCCTCCTATGCTTTTTTAACCAACATGCGATTCACTCCACCTTCCAAATCGGAGATCTCAAGACATTCGTTTCCTGTTTTTGTACACCAGCCCGGCAAGTCAGACTTGGTTCCGGGGTCTGTTCCAAATACTTCCAGTACTTCGCCTGATTTCAATTCTTTCATTGCTTTTGCAATTTTCATCATCGGCATC
>CAZLHC010000006.1:98491-98770 GCA_964559265.1 uncultured Paludibacter sp.
GGGCACGAAAGGCCTTTACAATCTAATGTCATTTTGATTTCCATATTATTGAAATTTTTAGTTAATTATACATTGGCAAAGATTGTGATATTTTACACAGTAACAATGAAAATATGAGTGATATATTACAAGTATTACTTATATTTGCATCAGGATAACACATGATGTAGATCAATAAATATTCAGGTTTTAATCATGATTTTTTTCCTTAATTTAATACAGATATGAAACGAGCATGTAAATACTTCACATCCAAGGTTATGGTAATGTTGGCATGCG
>CAZLHC010000007.1:0-98429 GCA_964559265.1 uncultured Paludibacter sp.
CAGCTCACCAAAAAATTCGGGCATTTCACCGCCGTCGATGCCATCAGCTTTGAGGTGTACAAAGGCGAGATTTTCGGTTTTTTGGGCGCCAACGGAGCTGGCAAAACCACTGCCATGCGCATGCTTACCGGCCTGAGCAACGCAACTTCGGGCATCGGAACCGTTGCCGGTTACGACATTAACACCCAACCCGAGCAGATAAAAAAAACCATTGGCTATATGAGTCAGAAGTTTGCCCTGTACGACGACCTGCGGGTATGGGAAAATATACGGTTGTATGCCGGAATTTACGGAGTGCCCGAAGCAGAAATAGCACCCCGCACCGACCGGCTGTTACAGCAGCTCGGTTTCGAAAACGAACGTACTACGATGGTAAAATCATTGCCCCTGGGATGGAAACAAAAACTGGCTTTTTCGGTAGCCATTTTTCACGAACCCACCATCGTGTTTCTCGACGAACCCACCGGCGGAGTCGATCCCGCCGCCCGGCGTAACTTCTGGGAGCTCATCTATCAGGCCGCCGACCGCGGCATCACCGTATTCGTCACCACCCATTATATGGACGAAGCCGAATACTGCGACCGCGTATCGATAATGGTCGATGGCCGGATAGAAGCCCTCGACAGTCCGGCACAACTGAAATCGACCTATAATGCCCGCACCATGGATGAAGTATTTCATCAACTGGCCCGGAAATCAACCCGCAAAACCGAATAGCCATGAACACTATTTTGCATCCATCATCCCGAAAAATCAACTAATATGGATCAGTTTCTAAGCTTTGTCCGCAAAGAATTTTACCATATTTTCCGCGACCGCTGGACCACCATTATCCTGTTGTTGCTACCCGTGGTGATGCTCATTTTGTTTGGCTTTATGATGACTACCGAAGTAAAAAATACCCGTGTGGCATTTTTTGATCCCTCTCGGGATGTGGCAACACAAGGCATCGTCAATAAATTCGCCACCAGCGAGTATTTTATTGTCGAAGGCTATATCGATCATCCCAACGAAATAGAAACCCTTTTCAGAAAAGGAAAAGTGGGTCTTGTTGTGGTTTTCGGCCCGCGATTTTACGAAAACCAGCTGCATACCGGCGATGCTCAGGTGCAACTTATTGCCGATGGGTCAGATCCCAACACCGCCTCCACGCTCACCCTATATGCCACACAGCTTATCAACAGCTACCAGCAAGATGTACCGACGGCCCCCCTGCAATTGATTCCCGAAATAAAATTATTGTACAACCCCACGCTGAAAGGATCGTACAATTTCGTACCCGGAGTGATGGGGATGATCCTGATGCTGATTTGCGCCATGATGACGTCGGTATCCATTGCCCGCGAAAAAGAAACCGGCACCATGGAGATTTTACTGGTTTCGCCCATGAAACCCATTCAGATCATCATCGCCAAGGTAGTACCTTACTTTTTTCTGTCGATCCTCAATTTCACGACCCTACTGGTGCTGGCTGTTGTTGTGCTGGGCATGCCCATCAACGGAAGTCTGGCCCTGCTCATCTTCATTTCGCTCATCTACATTTTCGCTTCGCTGGCCCTGGGATTGCTTATTTCGTCGGCGGTGGATAAGCAAATGGTAGCTTTACTGATATCGGCCATGGTGCTGATGTTGCCGGTTATCATGCTGTCGGGGATGATGTTTCCGCTCGAAAACCTACCTGCCCTGCTGCGCTGGATGTCGCATGTAATTCCAGCCAAATGGTACATCATGGCCGTGAAGAAGATCATGATTGAAGGACTGGGAATAAGTCAGGTAGCCGGGGAGTTAATCATACTGAGTTCGATGGCTATTGTACTGATCATTGCAAGTGTAAAACGATTTAAATACCGGCTCGAATAAGATGTTGAAGTACCTGATCGAAAAAGAATTCAAGCAATTTTTCCGCAACAGCTTTTTGCCGCGGGTGGTGGTGGTGTTGCCTTTTTTCGCCATCCTTATTTTCCCCTTGGTTGCCGATTTTGAGGTGGGACACATCAACCTGAGTATTGTGGACAACGACAAAAGCCCCTACTCCACCCGGCTGGTACAAAAAGTAGCTTCATCGGGCTACTTCAGCATTACCGATGTTTCGGCCGACTACACCACAGCCCTGAAAAGCATCGAAAACAACACAGCAGATGCGATACTGGAGATACCCGGAAGGATGGAAGCTACCTTAATACGCGAAGGAAAAGCAAAAGTACTGATATCGGCCAATACCGTAAACGGAATGAAAGGCGGATTGGGAAGTGCCTACCTGAGTTCGATTATTGCCGGCTTCAACGCCGACATAAGAAGCGAACTGTTTCAGATAAACAACGGAAAAACAACACCGGCCGTACAGATTGTGCCAATGTACAAATTCAATCCCCGATTGGTGTACAAGGTATACATGATTCCTGCAATTATGATTATGATTCTGGCCATAGTCGGAGGATTTTTGCCCGCCCTGAACATCGTGAGCGAAAAAGAAAACGGCACCATCGAACAGATGAATGTAACCCCGGTGAGTAAGTTGCAGTTTATTGTGGCCAAGCTGATCCCTTACTGGGTGGCAGGATTCGTGGTGCTTACCATCAGTTTTCTGGCAGCATGGGTTTTTTACGGATTGCTGCCGGTAGGAAGTTTCGTCACCCTGTACTTCTTCACCAGCCTGTTTATACTGGCTATCTCCGGTTTCGGGCTGGTAATTTCCAACTATGCCACCAGCATCCAGCAGGCCATCTTCATGATCTTTTTCTTTATCATCACCTTTATTTTTATGAGCGGACTTTACACACCCGTAGCCAGTATGCCGTTGTGGGCACAGCAGCTCAGCATTATAAGTCCGCTGAAATACATTATCATGGTATTCCGGCTGGTATACCTGAAAGGAAGCAGCATTCCCGATCTTGCCATGCCCTTTGTCGCACTCACCGGATTTGCATTATTTTTTAATGGCTGGGCCATATTAAGTTATCGAAAAAAGAACTAAAACGCAGTATTACAATGAAACCAATTTTTCTTAACCTTGTTTTTATCGCCCTTACTTTTCAGGTTGTTGCGCAACACAAGCACAACAGGGAAGCCGAACCTGTACTCACACAGGTATCCAACAAAGCAGTAGTACAAAGTGTATATCCTGAAGCCACTCAGGTTGAAAAAGTAAACGAATTCTGGTACAAAATTACCGACGACTCCAATAAACTGTATGGCTACGCAATGAACAGCACCAACTACTGCAAAGATGTAATTGGATACAACAGCACCACCCCGGTAATGATAATAACTGACAAAAAATACACTATCAAAAAAATAGCATTGCTTTCGCATTACGAAACGCGGGGCTATGTCCGGCGGATGCAACAAACAGGTTTTTTCAATGCCTGGGATGAATTGCCATTGAAAGATGCCCTGAATGTTGAGCCCGACGGATGGAGTGGTGCAACAGTTACGGCTATTGCGGTGAAAAAAAACGTAGAATTCCTGGTCACCAAAGGCCTCACGGTGCTGCCGGATGGCAAGAAAAGGAAATAAGGCGGTTCATTCTGTTGAGCACAAATTCTTTTTATAATTTTCAGGGTTGTGCGTCATTTGCTGTGGTAGCATACAGTCCGATTAAACTACCTGTAAACCCGCCGGCTACATTAGTTGAAAGTATATCACCGGAAACCGGGCCTCCCAGGTTGGTGAAATTCACCCCGTCGACGGAATAATTGAACTTGTATTCGTCGCCCCTTGCTACTACCTGTAACTGAACCGGGGTTTTCACATCGATTTTTTCGCTTGCAACAATTACAGATTGTCCTTTTTCGGTTCTCTGAAGCAGGATATAAAAGTCCTTGTCTTTTTTGGTGATCCCAAAAACATAATTGAATCGTTCACTTTGATAGCAGGTTATTCCGGCCAGTTCTTTATCCGATTTCGGAACGAACTTCAAGGTGGTAGTAGCGGTAAAACGCTGGTGTTGCTGGCGCTGGAAAAGCGCTGAAACCGGAGCTACGGCCTTAACGTTCACCTCAAATGGTTTGATAGTTAAACCGTTTTTAGTAGTGGAAATAAAATCTTCGCGCGGACCTCTCATGCCAATCCAGCGAAAATCCAGCTTTTGAGCAGTAAAATCATCTGTAAACGTAAAATTTCCATTCGGGAAGAATCCTTCCGTTCCGGTTTTATTCTCCACTCCTTTCGGCATCTTTAGTTTGGGTTCCATGGGCACTAGTCCATTTTCGAACACGGGATACTTTCCACTCCAGTCCACCGGAAGAATAAATGTTTCACGACCGGTATTGACCAGTCCTTTTTCGTTGGGACGAATCGCCAGAAATACACCGTAATATTTCCCATCTTTACCTTCCACAATATCGGCATGACCAGCCCAATCCACTTTATTAGTGCGGTTGGGGTTGAGGTAGCGTTGTGATAGAATCGGATTGGCGGGGGCGGGAACGTAGGGACCCATCGGGTGTTCGCTGGTAAAGATCACTTCACTGTGCCATCCTCCGGTTCCCCCTTCGGCACACATCAGGTAATACAGTCCGTTCTTTTTGTAGATGTGCGGGGCCTCAATCCAAATCGGTTTTTTCGTAATATCCACACCACCATCTACAATAATTTTATCCGTCCCGGCAATTACCTGGTCGTTTTCCACATCATACTCCCATATTTTTATTACTCTGTGACCAGTATAAAGTTCCTTCCCCGGATCGGGAGCATCGTTGTGCACCACATAGGCTTTGCCGTTATCGTCAAAAAAAAGAGAAGGATCTATACCATTAAATTTCAGCTTGTAAACCTCGCTCCATCCCTGAAACGGATCTTTCGTTTTTACCACCATATTGTTGACATCACCTGCAAACTGGGTGGTAATCATATAAAATGTTTCATTGGTAGGATTGTACTTGATGGAAGGCGCGTACACTCCAAAGCTAATGCCGGCATCCTGCACTTTCAATTGTGACTTTCGGTCGAGCACATGACCTATTTGTTTCCAGTTGACCAAATCGTTGGAATGAAAAATGGGCACCCCGGGGAACATGGCAAAAGTGGAAGTAACCAGAAAGTAATCATCCCCTTTTCTCACAATAGATGGGTCGGGATAGCATCCTTGTAACAAAGGATTGTAGAATTCATCTGACTTCAACGGAGAATCAGTATACACCTGATCTTCGCCCTGATAAACATAGCTGGAAAAAACCGGGAAGCCGGTTTCAGTCTTTTTACGCGCATTCAACTCCCCTGATGGATTCAGTGTCATTAGTACGATCAAACTTAAAATAAAAACATTTTTTTGAATCATATTCATCTGTATCTATTTATTTTTTACGGAACCTGTTTTCTATTCTGAAAACATCCAATAGTGAAAAAAATAACTCCTCTTCTCCGTTGAAGAAGAAGAGGAATTATTGCAATTAATTACTTCGAAGGTTCGAAGAGCACTTTACCAGCCAGTCCGTTAGCAAATCCACCGTAGGTATGTTTTCGGCCATATCCTAAGGTCCACAAACCAATCGGCTCGCCTGGTCTCCACGAAGAACTTGTCGGGCTATCGGTGGTTGCCCACTGCGTGATTCCGTAACGTTGAGCCGCGGGTACATTGTCGAAGTATGCTTTGATGATATCCTGATAGAATTTAGCCATAGCCTTCGATTGCTCCAGTGTCACCTGCTCGGTTTTCAAATTTGCTGCAGCACCTTCGGGTTTAATGCCCATGTCCAGCTCTGATATTTTGATCAGTTTACCAGTGGCAGCCAGATTTTTAAACATCGCTACAATAGCCTCCAGCGAGGTTACTCCCAGGGTTACGTGCATTTGCGTACCGATTCCATCCACTTTTACACCCTGGCTTTCAACGTATTTCACATAGTCGATCAATCCCAGGCATTTTCTCTGGTCAGCACCTTCCAGACCATAATCATTGATAAACAAAATATCATTCGGATTTCCGTACTGACGGGCAAGCTGTATAGCTCTCACGGCATAATCTTTACCCAGATAATCCTGCCAGTAGAATTCGTCGGTAGCCATATCCGTTTTACCTACTCCGGTTTTGAGCTTGGCAGGATCGGGCCAGTCCGACATGGGTTCGTTCACTACATCCCATGCTTTCACATAGTCTTTGGTAGCTCCCAGCATGCCAGCCATCCAGGTTTCGAGCGCACCATCGATTAGCTGGCGTTTTTCTTCCTCTGTTTTCGGAATAATTACATCGCCGGAACCCATACCGCCGAAACCTTTCCCTTCGGGAGAGATGGCAATTTTTGCGATTCCGTTCCAGGCCCCGTTCCAACCACTTACTGCTCCAATTTCGAAGTCGCCGTTTCCAATCAGGTTATTGGTCGTACCATCTTCCACCACCACAATATTATCAATATAAACGGTACCTGAATATTGTCCGAAATTAATCAGGAAACGGGTACGGTCGGCCGCTGTAACGGTTGTCGACAATTTCACTTCCGTCCATTTAGTACCCAATGTAAACGAGCCTAAGCTATTGGATGGATAAGATCCCGAAGGAGTCTGAAAATCGGCTGTAAGAGTGGCGCTTGCATCGGCTTTTGCCCAGAAAGTAACATTGTACTTTTTACCGTTGGTAAGTGCGGCAAAATCGGTTCCCACCTGTGCTTCCCATGGATTCTGAGTTTGAGGATTAGTGAGCATCAGGGCATATCCGGCGTCAACGGGCTCACTTCCACCTTTTTCGTTGAATTTCTCCAGTCTGATATTATCAAAATAGTAGCTCGTAGCAGTTAGTCCAAGGTTAAATGCAATGGTTCCTGTGGTGGCCACATCTGCCGAAACGGTGATTTCTTTCACGAATTCCGACCAGGTAGATGTTGAAGAAATACTTCCAAAGAAATCCCAGTGCTTATACTGATACGGCACCACATGGGCCTGTGTAGCAAATGAAGCAGGAGCATCCGAACGTACATCCATTTTCAGGATATACTTTTCTCCGGCTACCATTGCCGGCGCAAATTTCACAAAAAACTGGCAGTCCCATTCGTTGGCTCTTACTTCAGCATTCGTGATTTTGAGGGCACGCCCTTTTCCGGCGGCACCTTCACCGTCGGCGGTAAACGACACCACTGCATTGTTGTTATACTCGTAATTGGAAGCGTCGTTGGTTTCAAAATCCTGCTGAGCCACTACCTGCCAGGTTGGCTGTGTGCTACCGGGTATAACTGTAGGAGCTATCAGCCCATTCAGGTAGTTGGCATTCTGGTTAGCATGCCATACCAAAGTATGCCCGTACACCGTAGTTCCGGCCTCTTTTGCCACACTGATCAGGTTCCGGACATCATCCAGCCGGAGAGTACCATTGTTCTGCACAACTGCTCCGTGTTTCATTTCATAACCCAACGAAATTTCATCGAAATTACTATTGATCAACTGATACACCAGCCCTTTATTTACATATTCGGAAATACTGGTACCCGCCCCCAATTTGAAGTTGGGATTTTCAGCACGATTAACATATGATTTCAGCACATCATAATTATTCAGATATTCTGCTACAGCTATGCTTTCCGGTTTTTCGACAAAGAAATCGAGCATTGTATTGTCTGCACAGGAGGCAAACAATACCGGGAAAGCAATTAGCATCAACTTTTTATGGATAGTCTTCATTTTTCTTTCGGGTTAAATTGATTAATTACGAACATACAACGGACTGAAAGTCTCAATTTTTACACCGCGGTCGCGCACTACCAGCGTATCTTTCGTTGCGTAACTTACACCATCAGCGGTAGTGATGTTGTAGTTCAGATACACCGCGTCACGGTCTTTATTACCCCAACTCTTTTTTTCACCTTTAGGCACAAAGGCACCCGAACCGGTAGCGGTAAAACCATCCGATGTAGTTGAAACCGCGATAGCATTGTTACTGTCAAAAGTCAGCAGCAAGGTGCAGGTTTGTTTTACTCCCTGAGCATTTTCGACAGAAACCGGAAATTCGGTTGACATCAGCGATGCAGACATCAGATTGCTGAGCTCATCGTTTTCAACATAGGGTTTGTGGCGAACCACAGTAGTAGTAGTCCCATTTTTAGTAATTTTATCAACTCCCCGGCGAAGATAGTTAGCATGCCATTGGTTGATGAATTTCACACAATACAACACATAATCCTTGGGCAACACATCCCAGTCGGCTGCATTTCCTCTTACGGCTCCACTGTATTTCGGATTTCCCAAAAGAATTGAATCCGCGTTAGTAACTTTTGTCATTTTCAGGGGAACCACATAGGTGTTTTTCAACGATTGTTTATCGGCGAAAAATGCATCGGAGAGTTGTACTCCAACGGCCCCCTGAAAGCTCTTGTCAAGCTTAATCTGATTTGCGGCCAGCGTGTAATACGTTGCCGGCATAGGCATCACCGGATTACCTGCCGAGAAAAACAAGTTATTAGTCAGCGAGTTATCAACTTCCACATCAATTGTAATCAACTTATCGTTGGAATAAACACCCCCCATAGTGGCGTAAATTTCGAATTTATGCTGATTGTCGAGCGTGGTATTATAAAGATCTTCTCCCAATACAATAGTTCTTACCGGATATTGGTAGGCGAAATACACCGTACTATAGTCAAAATCAGGAAACTCAACATCCTGATTCTCGCAGGAAGAAACCATTACCGATACAATCACCAGGGTTAGAATTGATACTAATTTTATATGTTTCATCTGTTTTAAAATTTATTTTTTTACATTACTCGAATAGCTTCTTACCAGCCCTTATTTTGTTGCAGATTCGACCATTTACGTGTCTCTTCGTAGGGAATCGGACCGTGATACATGTAATCGGAATACACTCTGTTTTCTACGTTGAGCGGGGTGAAAGTAAGTGCACCGCTGGTTTGCTTTTCGATGGTTATTCCGAGTGCAGTTTCATTCAAATCAGCTTTCCAGCGACGGAGATCCCAAAATCGGAAGTTCTCGAAACAAAGTTCCAACCGACGTTCGTTCCTGATCAATTCACGCATTTTATCTTTATCCCCTTTGATACTTTCGAGATAGGCATCACCGTTGGCTACACCTACTTTGGCACGGGCACGAATGGCTTTCACCACATCGTAGGCGCTGTAAGCATGACTTCCTGTTCCGGTTGGTCCGTAAGCTTCGTTGGCTGCTTCTGCGTAGTTCAGGAATATTTCGGTGTAGCGGATACGAGCTGTATAGTGGTACTGTGCATTATTGATACTCGGATCCGGATTCACATCCTGACGAAGCAATTTGCGCAGGTAATATCCGGTTCGGGTCGACTGTCCGGCTTCTTTATTAATAACATCGTTGTTGGCTCCATACGTACCGGTTGTGATGATGGTATTTCCCGGCCCTGCAGTTGCTCCATCCACCAGAATATAATTAGTTAACCGGGGGTCGCGGTTGGCATACGGATTATCAGCACTGTAACCACTCTGAGCGTTATCAATCGGGTAACCGTTTGCCATTGGGAATGCATTCACCAGGTTCTGAGTTGGATTTACACGTCCTCTACCGTACAGCGATGGAGGAAAATTATCCCTTTCCAGTTGAAGTCCCGCTCCGTCAGTAGCGTTGGATTTATCGCTTCTCCAAAGTATCTCTTTCGGATTCGCACCCGACGCCAGACCGTTGATTTCAGCGGTATTGGCATACCAGGTTCCTCCGGTTGGATCTAATCCGGCTACTCCTCCAATTTGATCAAGTACGATTGCTGCATAGTCGGCTGCATTTTCCCAGCTAACGCTGGTGCCTTCGGCATAGGCCGGACTGGCGGCCAACAGTGCGGCCTGCGAACGGATGGCTTCAGCTATACGACCCGTCATACGGCCTTTCATCAGGTTACCGTTCACACGGTTATAATCTCCATGAAGCGCAACACCCAGTGCTTTGAATTTTTCAGGAATTACATCGCTGTTGGCTACATCACCATAATCGAGCGGAAGCAATTCGATTGCTTTTTCTGTATCACTTATGATCTGCTGAATACACTCATCAAAGGTATTTCTTGGGATATTGAAGTCAGACTCAGCTGTTTCGGGTAAAGTAAGATTCGGAATCCCCAACAGCTTTCCGCTTTCCGACCAGCCTCCGTGAGCAAGCAGCAAATAATACATATGTACCGCTCTCAAACCATACGCTTCACCTTTCAGGCGATTGTTATACAACATTTTTACAATGGGCTCTTTACTCCATTCCACTTTATCGGCATTTTCAAGGAAAATATTGATGTATTGAATGGCATTTCTCCGGCCCTGCCATTGCGAAACCGGATTATTGCTCGACGACCATGTACCTCCGGCCATCAGGCGGTAGGTGTTGGAAATGTCGTTCGACACAGCATCATCGGTAGCCACGTCGCTGTTGGGATTGGATGAATAGGGCAACAGAATATAGGCATTTGCCAGAATTCCCTGAGCATAAATCGGCTCCTGGTACATGGCTTCAACACCTCGTATATTTTCGATAGCGGGCGAAAACACATCTTCACAAGCTGAAAACAGAAGCACTGTTGCAACAACTAATAATTTTACTGTTTTATATATAATATGTTTCATCTTTATTACGTATTTAAGTTAGAATGTTGCTTTCAGTCCAATATTATAAAAACGAGTCTGAGGCGCACTTCCCACATTCATTTCCAGGATTTTGCTTACGTTGGATACGGTCAGCAGGTTGGAGCCGCTAATGTAGGCCGAAATTTCGGGAATGAAGAAATTCTGCAACAGGTTCTTCGGGAAATCGTACGTCAGCTGTATTTTCGCCAGGTTGAACCGGTCATTCTTATACATCCAGAAGTCGGAACTCCGGAAGTTATTGGCTCCGTTCTGAGTGGTCAGACGGGGATAAGTGGCTGTTTCTTTGGTTTGTTCTGTCCAGCGACCACGTACCACTTCAGAGTATTTACGGTCTCCGTATACCCAGTAGTAGGAGTTGTTTTTCATCGCGTTGGCTCCGAAACCTCCTGTCCCCAGGGCAAAGAACGTAAAATTATTCCATTTGGCTGAAAAATTAACACCCATCGTAAACGGTAGTCCGTACCAGCCGCCACGTCCGAGATAAATCTCATCCTTTTCGTCAATTTTACCATCTTCATTCTGGTCTTTGTACTTGATATCACCGGGAACTACTTCTGCAAATCGTTGCGTAGGGTGGGCAGCTATATCAGCATCGTCGCTAAAAAATCCAAGACTTTCAAGTCCGAAAATAGCATCTACCGGTTTTCCGGTACGGTTTTGATAGGCAAACTCATAATTCTCATCGCGTTTTGTAGCTTTGGTGGTGTAATAAGTGCCTCCAACTCCAAGCGAGAAGTCAACTTCACCTAAGCGTTTATTGAAATTAACATTAAAATCGAAACCGCTTCGCTGATTGTTGTTGAAATTTAAATACGGAATAAAGGATGCTTCCGGATAATAGGTAAAGAAGTAATTCGGGAAAATGGTGCCCGGACGAACTACCAAACCTTCGGTTGAATTGATAAAGAACGATGCATCAGCAGTAATCAGTTTTTTCCACAACGAAGTTCTGAGATTGGCTGAAATTTCCTTTCTTTTAACATAACCAAGATCCGGATTTCCTCCACGAAGCGAATTGGTCGAATGTTCCACCGAGGCGTCGTTCCATCCCCACCAGGCTCCATCGGCCTGATCATATTGCGGTTCATACATATAATATTCGGCAATATCCATATCGGAATTCAACACACTTCCCGAAACGCTAAGCATCAAATCGTCCACTGCTGTACCGGCTAAGAAATCTTCGTTGCTCATTTTCCAGCCCAGGGTCAGCGAAGGCGAAAATGCTCCCCGATTGCCGGGTGCCAGTTTAGCCGAATGTGAATAAGCTGTACTGAATTCAACAAAATATTTCTCCAGGTAATTGTATCCCAGATTAAATCCGAGATTGGCATTGCCTATCCGGTGGTAAACCTGCGATTCGGTCTGCTGGTACCCATTGGCCAGCAGGATAGCATTGAAATTATGAACTTCGTCGATAGAATTTACATAATTAAATTGCCCTGAAAATGCAATGGTCTGACGGTTTGCGCTTCCTCCAATGTTTTGAACTCCCGGCTTCCGGTCGTTATTGTATTTTGTGAGACCAGAAACTACATCTTCACCATTATAATTCGACCAGGTTGGAGTAAAAATCGCATAGGTATTATCGTAGGAAGTATTGTAGGAGGTAGCATAATCCACCGCAAACTGAGTATTGAACGAAAGACCTTTTAATATTCTTTTCATGTCAATCTTAATACCGGTATCAAACTGAAACTGGCGACTAGTCCACTTATTACTTCCTGCTGCATAAATATCACCGAAAATATTGGTCTGTTCAGCCTGAGTCCCACTCAAAAAGTACTTTCCATCAATCTGGTGACTGTTTTGGATCAACGTGAGCGAATTCAAATCGTTCGGATTGATAAAACCAATCGGGATAAGCGGCGAAAAGCGGTTTGGACGCAGGGTGGAAGAAGCTTCCCAATAGTTGCCTTTCGCCGAACTCGAATTGTAGAAAGTAGCATTGGTATTGACATAAGCACTGATGTTGTCAGATATTGTCATATCTATATTACCTCTTACATTCAAACGGTCGGTACTGTTATTGGCAGCTTGTCCGAAATTGATTACATCATTTTGACGATAGTATCCGATATTGGTATAGAAGCGCGCAAAATTGTTTCCTCCTGAAATTTCAGCAGTTGCATCGGAGCGGTTGTTGTATTTTCTAATATAATCGGAAGAGAAAAGGTCAACACTCGGATAACGATACGGATTTTGTCCGGTGGAGTGATTGTAGATTGCCTCGTCGGTGTACAATTTATTCAGACCATCGTTTACCCGGGCTTCATTGTAAAGCGTCATGTATTCGGCAGAGCCCAGGTACTTCGGATAGCTTTTGTGAACATTGAAGCCCGTATTTACACGCGCACTCACTTTCAAGGGTTCAGCTTTTCCCCGTTTGGTAGTAATATACACTACTCCCTTTGCAGCACGGCTGCCGAATAGAACTACGGCCGATGCTCCTTTGAGGAATGTCACTTGTTCGATTTCGGTAGGGAGCACGTTGTTGGCATCGCGGGGCACGCCATCCACTAAAACGAGGTAGGAATCCATCCCCCACAGCGATGCTCTGTTCCATCCACCCACAAAACCCTGCAAATTATCCATGCTGTAGGTATTGTAGTTACGTTTGGTCAGTTCATCGTAGTTAATCATCGAAACACTTCCCAGCAGATTTTTCTGTTCCACTTTTCGAAATGCAACCTGCACCAACGAATCAGTAGCACTGTTCAACGAAAGCGTTTTATTTTCCGGGGCAGTTTGTGCACCTGCAAAGTACGGTATAAGTGCGATGGCAACAAGTAAAATGAATTTTGATTGTATGTATTTCATTGTATGATCTTTTATAATTTCACATTTATTTTACTTTTAACTTACCAGCCCGGATTTTGTCCAAATTCCGGATACATAGATGTGTCGGATACTTTTAATGGAAACCAGTAGTGTTTAGAACTGAACTGGCGCGTCAGAATTACTCTTTCTTTTAAGTTGCTTACACGGGCATCTTTCGGATCATTTTCTTTGTAGAAATCATCGTTTTCAACTCGGTCAAAATCATGAGCCGTCTTTACATTGTAGGGATACTCGGTCAACAGCAACCAGCGCTGTAAATCATTAAAGCGGAATCCTTCAAACGAAAGTTCTACGGCACGTTCTCTTCTTACTTCATCAATGAATTTTGTATTATCGGCAGTATAAGCGACGTTCACATGTCCGGCTCCTACCCGGTCGCGCAGTGTATTCAAAGCACCTTCGGCATCTTTATCAAAATTAGTCGATTTTGCTTTTGCGCCACCAAATGCCGCACATGCTTCAGCATACATCAGGTAAATATCGCCTAAACGCATATACGGAAGGTATACGTGTAAGCTTCCGCTCCAGTTGTAGGCTCCGTCGTATTTGTTGGCGGTATGAGGTACTAATTTTTGAATAAAATACCCGGTACGACTTCCGTTCTGATCATTCCGCATGATGCCGTTTGTATAGAGCTGCGTATAGCGCATAAATTCCTGATCGGCAGGCATGGTCGAATTCACATATTTGAAACCGTCAAACACGATATCGTGGTAGAAGCGGGGATCTCTTCCTTTGAAAGGCCGGTTCGGATCGTAGCCTGAATTTGGGTCGTCCAGGGGCAAACCATTTTCCATCCCGTAGAACTTCACGTAGTTAGCTGTAGGGTGGTGAATGATATTATCGTGTTCTACCAGTCCGTTCACTTTGGGTCCAAAGGTTTTGGAAGTTCCCCAGTTACTGCCGTTAAAATCGGTCGACGAACCTCTGAAGATGGCTTCTGTCGAGCCGGGCATCAGCCAGTTTTGACCGGAAGTATAGAAAATATCCGAATAACAGGATGTAGCATCAGCGGCTCTCACGTGGCTGTACACATTTTTATACTTAAATTGTGCCAGTGAGTACTGAGTCTGACCGCTTTCAACAAGTGCCAATAACTGTCCAAAAGCTTCAGCTGCTTTTTTTGCATACTCAACATCGTAATTATAGGTATTTGCACCACCGGTTTGAGCTCCGTTTTTCATCAGCGGACTTGCAGCCCACAAATAATTCTTACCCAGATACCCTAATGCCATAATTTTATTTACCCGAAGCTGATTTTTACCGGCGGTATTTCTTCCTACTACAGTTTTGTCCCAGTCAATGGGCAGTAATTCAGCAGCTTTAGCCAGGTCGGCCGCCGCTTTGTCGGCTGCTTCCTGATAGGTAGGCCGGGCTAAGGTAAGTTTATCCGACGAAGACAATACCACATCTACGTAAGGCAGTGCGCCCAGGTACTGCATCAATTCAAAATGCCACCAGGCTCTGAAAAAATAGAGCTGTCCGGCTATCAGATTTTTTTCCTCCTGAGTTGCTTCTTTCAGTTTATCGAGATTTTGTAAACCAATATTGGCCTTGCGGATAGCATACCAGGCATGTGGCCACAGCGCATGGTTGAATTTATCGGTCGACGTTGGATTAGTCGACGGCTTGTCGAGCCAACAGCCGGGTTGTCCCAGTCGGCCGGCCTGCCAGCCCCAAAAGTTGCCCTGATCAACCTGGTTTACCATGTGCCAATCGGCCGGCGTATTCATAATTTCATCGTCGCCCCAGTTCCACGATGTGGTCCAGTAGTTTTTTTGCTTATCGGGAATGCAGTTGTAAATTTCCTCAATAAATCCCTGAAAATTATTGAAGTTTTTAAATGCTTCACCCTCCGAAACGATGGATTCAGGCTCTCTGTCGAGATAACTTTCGCAGGAGAAAAATCCTGGTAACATAAAGAGGATTCCACTTACTATAAATAGTTTATATATCTTTTTCATACAGTAATAATTGTTTTTTAACGGTCGTATAGAACTCGCATGTCAGCATTACATATCCTTGAATGTGAAGTAGTAACATGCTCGTCTCATTCCGTTTAATATTATAATGTGAATCTTACTCCTAAATTATAACGCTTCATCGTTGGGTAAGCACCCTGATTTCCGGCTCCTGCAAAGTTGGATTCACGGTCATCCGGCATTCTCGACCAAACCCACAGGTTATTACCATTCAAAAACACTTTCAGCGAATTAATCCCCAGACGGCCTAACTTACTCTTGCTAAATGTATAGGCTAACTCCGCATTTTTCAACCGTATATACGAACCATCGTACATAAACTGTGTACCATTGTTGAAGTTTGATTTTGCCAGCCAATGTGGAATGGTAATATCTGCATTCTGATTATCTTTCGACCACCAGGTACCCATATCATATACGGTGTTGAGGTTGCTTCCAAAACTTGTCAGCGGTACCGAACGGGTTACATTGCTTACTCCGTAAAGCTGAATGAATCCGCTGAAACCTTTCCACTCAACACCAACAGTAGTGTTATACGTATTCTGAGGAGTTTCAGAATAGCCGTAAGGAGCCGAATCTTTTGAATCTACTACTCCATCGCCGTTAAAGTCAACTATATAATAGTTACCCGGCATTTTGTACGTATCGTTGGTTTCGTGCTGTGGACTGCCAAATATCTGGTCGTAGTTTTCCATAAAACCCGCATCGAGGTGCGACCGGCTTTGACCGATACTGTAGCCTGCCTGCTTCTGATAGGCCGGTAACAATTCCGGGTCACTTTTTATCAGAATTGTGTTTTTTGCATGGGTCATGTTCATATTAGCCCAAATACGCATTTTATTGGGAAGTACTTTGTTGAAACGTAATTCCAGCTCGTAACCGTTCGATTTAACTTCTCCAAGGTTGGCCATAGCCGCATTGGTACCAAAGTAAGAAGGAATAGCTCTATCGCCTCCACCTACCAGAATATCAACTCTTCGGTCGTTGAATATTTCAACAGTTCCGGCAAATAATCCCTTAAAGACAGAATAGTCGACACCAAAGTTAAATTTACGGGAAGTTTCCCATTTAATATCCGGATTGCCTACCGCCGACTCGCGATACCATACATACGGACTGGTTCCCTGATTCACATCCAGCGACGATTGTCCTCCATAAGCCCACTGAGTCATGTAAATCCAGCGCTCCCGTACGTTATCGTCGCCGATCTCACCATAAGAAGCCCGCAGCTTCAACATGTTCACGAAAGTAAGCGGTTGCATGAAATTTTCTTCCGATATCATCCAGCCGATTGCTCCGGAATTAAAGAACGCAAAACGATTTTCACTGGCAAATTTCTCTGTTCCATTGTATGCACCGTTGTATTCGGCAAAATATTTTCCGGCATAACTATAGGTAGTTCTGAATACCCAGTCTTCGCGGTAGCGGGGTATCTCCGAACCGGTTGCCCGTTCTTCACGGCTAAAAAGACCCATTGCCGAAATATCATGCGCTCCAAATACCCGACCCCAATACAACTGTGTCTGGTAGTTCAGGTTGCGACGGGTCATGCCATTATTCACGGTTCCCGGCTGAGTTGTCCAGAGAACACCCTGCATGAAGTCGAACTTGTTATTATTATCATATTCTTTTTTGTACGTTACAGCACCGGTAAGCGGGTTAATCCATTTTTGCTGTGCATCGTTGTAAAGGTCATTAACCCCCCGGTTGAATTCCACAAACATATTATCCCACGAAATAGCTCCTCTTAAACTCAGCCCTTTCGTAATGAAGTCTAATTTTTGCTCCAGAATAAAGTCGGTATTGATTGTGGTTGTAGTTGTGTTCATTACACCCGAAAGCGCCAGGTTGGCAGCCGAATTTGAAACGTTGGAAATATCAGGATAGAATCCCCAGGATCCATCGGCGTACTTGGGAAGGAAAACATCCGGTGCAATATTGTAAGCACCTGCCCACTGCTGGGCCACAGCCCAATCGGATGAGTTCGTCTGGTTCCATGGACTTTTTTTAGCTCCGTTGGATCCCGAAAGATTGACCTTGAAAAGAGTTGTTTTTGTCAGTTGAAAATCAAGATTGCTACGTACATTTATACGATTGTAACCATAACCCGACTGATAATTACGTCCGTTGTCCCATACTTTGAAAAGGTCGCCTTCGTGCACAAAATCGGCTGAAGTAAAATATTTCACAAAACTGGTACCTCCACTAACACTAAGATTGGTACTGTAAGAGCTTGTAAAATCTTTGAACAACGCTTTCTGCCAATCCACATTAGGATAGCGTTCGGCTTCCTGCCAGTTGAGTGGATTCCGGTACTTCTCAATAATACTTTGCGAACGAATATCACCCCAGGAGCTTGGGTATGTACCCAGTTCATGTTCAATTGCAATATTACGGGCCATCAATGCATCGTATGAATCGAGTTTATTGGGAAGCATCGAGGGAGCTTTAATGGTGTAATTGGCCGAAACGTCGATTCTTGCACGACCTTCGTTACCACGTTTTGTAGTCACAAGAATTACCCCGTTGGCACCTTTCACCCCATACACTGCTGTTGCCGATGCATCTTTCAGAACCGATATCGATTGTACCGAGTTAATATCTACCGATCCCATCGGACGTTCAACTCCATCAACCAACACCAGCGGTTCAGTATTATTCCACGAAGTAGCCGACCGGATAATAATTTTCGGATCTTCCTCACCCGGGATACCGGAGCTGGATGTAGTGATTACACCCGGAAGGTTACCAGTAAGTGCAGCACCAACATTGGTGATACCTGCCGACCGTTGAAGCACCTCGCCTGTTGTCTGTGTAATGGCACCCACCACACTGGCTTTTTTCTGCTGGCCATAACCCACTACTACGACTTCATCTAATTGTAAATTCTGGTCGACCAGCGTTATCGACAACTCCCTTCTTCCGGTTACCGGTACTTCCTGCGTCACCATTCCGACGTAAGAAACTACCAATGTTTGGTTTCCGGTTGGTACAGAAAGAGTAAATCTACCATCAACATCGGTTAAGGTCCCAACTGTCCTGCTTTCTTTCAACCTGACAGTGGCTCCGATGATTGGTTCCTGGTTTGCATCCATCACCATCCCCCTCAATGTGACATTTTGTGCCGACAAGAAAGTGAAAAATGAAACAGCAAACAAGAGTAAAATTACCGCTAACTTCTTCTGTATACATGCAATACAGAGATAATCATTGATGTTTTTCATGTATTTGTTTTTCATTATATCTTCATTAATCTTTAACCTGAAATAAATATTAATTACGTTTTTTTGGAAAGGGAAACAGCGATTGCTTTTCCTGTTTGCAGTGGTCTTAACTGTAATCGATTGTTGGTGTCATATCAGAATTTTTGAGGTTAACCATTCTATTTTGTTTTATAGATTCCGCGAATATTTAATACCTGTTTGTGTTTTTCGTCCCGAAATGACCAATATTATATACTTTTTAGCACTTTTGATGCACAAAAATAGTGTATGCCCCAAGGGTGCATATCCAATAATAGATACTTTATTTATAAAATTAGATACAAGCGTGATGGATCGATTTCACATCAGGATTCCGGACTTGTAAACACGACCTTGTACGTTTTCACGACTCCTTTATAGTTGCACTTTACCAGGGCTGCTCCCGAAGGCGTAGTTGCCTGTTCAATTTCGATGCTTACTTCGGGATGTGTTGAAGTAGCAAGTACAGTGGGAACAGTTGAGGTGCCCGCAGGTAGATTTACGGTTGTTTCATACAGGTCGTATCCCATAATTCCGTTCTGATTGGTGGAACGTACCGGGTAAGCAGGCAGCTCGATTTTAGCACCATCGACCGAAATATTGACAGCCGGAACCAGTGGACGATCAATTGACCGCCTGGCTGAGCTGAATCCTAAGCCTTCGAAGTCGAACAGCGGTTCCTGACTTACGGATTCGGCAACCAGGAAGATAGCCTGTTTTTTATCCAGCCCTTCAACAAAACGGGCTACATCGATCGTAAACTTCGTAAGTTCCTTTTTCGAGTTGGCCGGCACTAATATTTCGCCGATCTTTTTTCCTTTCCAGGTCGAATTATCCCAGGGGCCGTTGAGCCAAACATTCACTTTAAACGATGCAGCCGAGCGGGGGGTTATAAAAAGATTAAAAGCCGTTTTATTTCCTTTTCTGGCTCCCTTAAAGGCTTTCAGCCCTTTAGTATCGTGTTTCAGTCCTCCAAAACCAAAATATTTAAATCCTGCAATCGACCCGTTCTTCATTGCTGTAATGGGCATATGATTATCCCAGATATCCCAGGAGTCCTGCTGCATCGACACATCGGAAAGATAACAAGCGTAACCGGCTGAGTAGTACTGATACGGATCGAGTCCGTAAACATGAAATCCTTCTGAAGTCACCTCAGCTCCTTTGTATTCAACTCCCTGAGCATCTTTCACTCCCCAAATCTGATCGGCAGCATAAGGATCGTACCCCCTGATTACGGCTGTTCCGCCTTCAGCCACCGGTTTTTCATCCACCTGTATCGTTACCGGTGCTACAACAGCCTGACGGGCAAAACCAAAATTCCGGGGTGGACGATGATAAAACACATACCACTGACCGTTGATTTGCTCGATGCTTCCGTGCGTATTATGTCCGCCGTTGGTCGTTTGAATTCCTGATCCGTCTTTATTGAGTACCGGCCCCCGCGAATCGATGAGCACGCCTCCGCTTTTCCACGGGCCCAGTGGCGAATCGGCAACAGCATAACGCAGGGTTGAGTTGGAACTACCCACACCATATTCGGGCCCGGAGTAACCGCTGAAAACAGTGATGTACTTATTACCAACTTTACGTATCGACGAAGCTTCGAAAAAATTAAACGTTCCCAAATCCTGATCGGCATATACATTGGGATAAACCGTTCCTTTCGGATCACGAATCACCCCGTAGCGCGAACTGGCCGGAAGCAGGTAATTAATGATTTCGGTACCGGGACGGAGCGAATACATCGTGTTCTGATCCAATTGTGCTGCCAGCGAACGTTGAAACCCCCAGAACCCATAGGCCCGGAACCCGATTTCATAATCGGGATCGGCCGGATCGGTAATGTATTCAATATATACTGCCGGGTCGAATCCTAAAATACTTCCCGGAACCGTACGCGTTCCGTCTTCGGTAAGATTGACTGGCGTAAAGGGACCATCGGGACGAGTACCTTTGGCCACCATCGCCTCACGATTGTGGCCACGACTATGCGGATACAGGTAATACTCCTTCGTTCCATCCCTGTGTTTTACTTCCACCAGGTCGGGAGCATACATCACATCCCATTGCCCTTCAATATGATACGAAAATATTGGACCTTCGTCGCGCCATTCCGATAAATTCTCAACCGGCGCCGACCACATTCGGATGTCGGGTCCGCAATAACTCGTGAAACGCAAATCATGCGAACCAATTATATAAGCCCGGTAGAAACCCGGCCTGTCGGGATCTTCAAAAACCCGTGGCTCTCCATCGGGTAAATGTTCCCAGAGCGGGAGATAAGGATTTCCGGCACCCCGGTGCACAAATTTCTGAGCACCTTCACTTCTGTTTTCAGCATTTACCGCTACAAAACCCGACACCATCAGCATGAAAAATAATCTTCTACCTAAATTCACTAAACTTAAAGCCTTCATTACTTTTTTACAGGTATTACTTTATTCCGAATCGTATCATACACTCATTTTCGATTGCAAATGTAGAAGTACGCCAACGATCCGGTGTTTGTTTTCAGATATTCAGATTATAAAAACAGACATTTTAGAGCCCCGAAGGGCTTTATCCATACAGTTTCGGGCCCCGAAAGCGATGGCATTCATTTTAGAAGACCGAAAAGCTTTATACGTGCACTCCCGGGCTTACCTGTTAAATTTCGGTAGGCGTTCGTTGGAAATGTTTTTTGAAAACCGTACTAAAATACCCCACACTCGAAAAACCACACATCTCGCTTACCTCGGTTACCGAATATTTACGCGACCGGAGCAGCTCCATGGAATAATCGAGACGAATAACTTTAATAAACTCGATGGGCGACTGACCGGTAAGCGCTTTTATTTTTTTGTAAAGCAACGACGAACTGGCAAACATAGCAGCTGCAAACTCATCTTTCCCAAAATCAGAATTATCGATATTAGTACGAACAACATCGATCGCTTTTTTAAGGAATTGATCGTTTTGTTCATTCATCAACAATTGCTTCTCATCGTCGGGCTGACGAAACATTCGCAACACACGATTTCGCACTACCTCTCTGTTTCGCACCAAGGTTTGAATGCGCTGCAGAAGCAAACTCATATCAAAAGGCTTGGTAATGTAATCGTCGGCTCCCAATCCCAAGCCCTCCAATTGCTGCGTTTTTTCGGTCAGAGCTGTCAACAGAATAATAGGTATATGCGATGTTTCGAAGGTCGACTTCAGATGCCTGCACAATTCAAACCCATCCATTTGTGGCATCATCACATCGGAAATTATAATATCCGGTGCCGATTTCTGTATCATCAACCAGGCTTCGAGTCCGTTATTAGCAATGGAAACATTAAATTCGTCGACGAGCGACACCTTGAGAAAATTCTGCAATTCCACATTATCTTCTACTACCAGCAAATTCGATTTTCTATTTTTAGGTAACTCTTTATCTTCACCCGGCAATTGCGGGAGAGTAGCATTATCGATGTATAAAAGCTCCTCTTTTGCAATCCGATCCGACAACTCCTCCTGCTGTGCAATATACTTATAGGGTACCGTTACAACAAACTCCGACCCCTGTCCTTCCTCGCTAAGTAGCGACACAGTTCCACCGTGCATATCCACGTAATTCTTTACCAACAGCAACCCAATTCCGGAACCTACAATTCGCGAATTTACCGCATTATCGCCCCGGTAAAACTCTTTAAATAATTTTTTCTGATCCCGTTGAGAAATTCCAATTCCGGAATCTTTCACCGTAAGCACCCATTTTTCGTTCGAACATTCGAGCGAAATGTAAACAGTAGAATTTTCCAACGAGAATTTCAGGGCGTTAGAAACCAGGTTATCCACCACCTTCTCAATTTTCAATTCATCAACTGCAGTCAGGTAGCCCTCACAATCAGCTTTTAAATCGATCGTTATGTTTTTATTTTTTGCCAACAGCTCGAACATTGAAATCCGTTTTTTGAGAAGTACAGTCAGATCGGTCATTACCGGAAACAACTGTCCCTTTCCAATATCTACTTTTTGAAGATCGAGCAACTGGGTAACCACAAACGACATTCGATTAATTTGCTCGGATGCAACGCTAATAAAATAGCGGGCTTTTTCCGATAATTTTGGCTCGCTGCTGATATTCTCAACCGGAGCTTTAATAAGTGTAAGCGAGGTACGAATATCGTGAGCCATGGTGGTGAAAAAACGAATTTTTTCTTCTGTATGTTTCTCTCTTAATTTGTGGGTATAGTACCTGAAATAATAATACACAATAAATACAATCGTCAGAACCAGCAATAACCGGAACCACCAGGTTGCCCAAAACGGAGGTACTACTGTAATTGTAATTTCCCGTTCGTCGATTAATTGAGTAAGTGAATTATCGTACAACCTGATTTTCAGATTAAAAGTCCCACTTGGTAAATTCGCATAGTTGATAAAAAACCGGTTGGTTGGATTCGACCACTTGGAATCGATTCCTTCCAGTTGCCACGAAAGTTTAAGCCCATCGATGGCTTCGGCTATCGGCAGTACTTCGAGCGACAAGGTATTCTGATAATATTTCAATTTCAGCTTATCGATCGAATTAACCGTTTTCGTTAGCTTAAATTTATCATTTTCACGTATCGACTGACCGGCAATCAAGACATCCTGAATAAATAACTTTGCATCACGAAAAGGTAAATTCATGTTTTCGGGATTAAATAGCACAGCACCCTTATTGGTACCCCATATCAGATTCCCATCATTCAATGCTATTGCCGAATTAACATTAAACGACAGGCGCGACAGCAACAAATCTTCGTTGTAGGCAACCAGGCATTTCTTCACCGGGTCGAACTTTCCTAATCCGTTTTCGGTACCGATCCAAATTGCACCATTAGCCACCGTCAAACTATTAATATAATTGGAAGGAAGTCCGTTTTCAACCGTAAAACTCTCTATCGAACGGTCGGCAGGATTAAAAAGCAGCAAACCGCCACCCCGGGTCCCCAGCCAGTACTTACCTCCAACAACAACCATATCGTTGATTATATACGCACTCAGAAGGGTTTCAAACCGGTGCGTCTTTAAACTAAACTTCACTAAACCCTGAGGTGAGCAGAGCAGCAGACTACTATCCGGTAATTCGACAATTTTATTAACCTCAGTTGATGTTTCGTAAGTGATAAATTTGTTTTGCTTGCGATTATAACAATACAAATCACCCTGATTGCCTCCTAACCAGATATTATCCCTGCTATCGCGCAAAATATCAAAAACGAACCTACTCGAAAAGCCTCCGGGCTGTTCCATTTTCGCATAATGTTTCAGCTCCTTTCCGGTACGCTTGTCAAGCACATAAATGCCCGACGAATAGGTTCCTCCCCAAATATTTCCATCAGCATCTTCTTCAAGGGCAAGAAACACCTTGGCCTTAGAATTAACATCTTCGAGGTAGCGAAACCAAGTGTTGGTTTGTCGACGCCAACGGCTGATACCATTATTGGTGGCAAACCAAATATCGCCATCACGGGATTGCAACACTTTATTAATATTATTATTTCCCAACGAATTCAGGGTATTTGTCTGATGGCTGACATGCTGTATTTCATCCTTTTTCTGCTCAAAATACGACAACCCGCCACTATAGGTCGAGACCCAAACACGCTTACGCGAATCGATAAAAATATCGTATACCCCATCACCGGCTATTGTAGTTGACTTATCCAGATCTTCTTTATAAATAGCCAGCAATTTATTGCCGGATGAATCGAAATGCCAGACTCCCTGTCCGTCAATTCCAACCATAAAGGTAGAATCAATATTATGAACCATAGCCAACACCGGCTGGTTGGGAAGAACAGGATGTATAGGTTTGTGATACGACTGATCGTTCAAATCGAGATAATGCAAACCGGATGAAAAAGTACCAACCCACAATCGCTTATTGAGCGTATCGTGGTAAAAGCGGGAGACAAGCACAGAACCGGAAGGCTCGAAAGCAGAAATTACCTGCTCCTTCCCGGTTTTTGTATCCAGGCATACCAGCTGCTCCCTACTGGCGTAATAAATATGATTACCTATTGCTTTGAACTGTAACACATGTACTGAATCCGCTGTAAGCATTTCGAGGCGATCGTTTTTGTAGCGATACAATCCGAACGTTGTGCCCACCCAACAATCCGATGCATTCACCGGTTCTATCATACTAATGGCTAAATAGGAAATATTCAGCACCTTACGAACATTCACCACCATTTCAAACTTATCGAGCACCCGATTGTAGTTCAAAATTTGCCCATTGGAAGTATAGGCATATAATAAACCGTCGTGATAGGCCAGATCAACATACAAAATATCGCTGGCTTCTACAGGTAAATTGTAGTGGCGGTAATCGCCGTTGGTAATGCGCGAAATCCCGGATTTGGAGGCTGTCCAGATAAAACCATCTTTATCTTCGCACACGGTACGGGTTTCGCGTACCGAAACTCCGGACAGCGAGTTGATACTATAGAACTTTTTATCGTTGGCATGGATAAGCTGTACGATCGAAATCAGCAAAAGTATCAGATAAGTCGAAACTACTTTCATTCGAAATTAGGGATGTGTGTTTTAGGGTCGATTTGTGCAAAAGCTGTCCAAATATACAACGAATATGGCACGATACCAAATTCCGGACTATAAAATTTCCGGTCCCCCGGGGCAAATAATGCACCGGGGGCACCAGATCTAAGCTTAGCTGCAAAAAAACGACACTTGAACGAGAAATTGATCTTTCCGAACACAACTACCTTTAAAACAAACAGTTTATTGAATAAGAATTTTTTGTGTCGAAATTCCACCGGGCGTTGTAACTTTTAGCAGGTATACTCCGGCAGGTAATTTCTCGACATCCACCTTATTTGTAAAGTCGGAAATCCGAAAAAGCACCTTCCCCGACTGATCGAATAATTCGGCAGCAGTTGCAGTACGTGCATTGATATACAGATAACCGGTAGAAGGATTCGGAAAAACAACCACTTCCGGTTCTTCGTCCGAATTCTCAATCGACGTTGCCAGAAATTTATTGGTAACCTGACTTTTCTCCGAAGCCATGTACTGACGCAGCCAGGTAAGCGCTTTTCGTTCTGTTCCGTTCGCATACATCAACCCCGAACCTACTGCCCAGGTTGATCCTTCAATATAGCCCCAGAGCGTTATCCCGGCAACACCCTGATGTTCCCAAAACACCGGAAATTTGTCGCGGTAGCGTTCGTACTGACGATTTTCATCTTCCACCGGGTTTTGGTCGCGGTACGTACGGTACACCTCATCGCTTTCCCAGGCTGGCTTGCCGGTAATATCCAGTTCAGTAACATAAATGGGAATTCCGAAAGCTGCCAACCGGTCGAGTTTGGTTTTCATGTGGCTCACCGACACCAGGTTCATATTGAAATGATGCGATTGAATTCCAATACCATCAATCAGCTTACGGTCGTTCAGCAATTTTATAATTTGCAGGTACTTTGTTAAATCATCGTCGGTCCAGCCTGCCATAATATGATAATCATTCAGATGCAATTCGGAATTCGGGAAATACTTCCGGGCCAACTCAAACGATTGGATCACCCAATCCCATCCGGTTGCACCATTACCCCCCAGGGCTTCGCGCATCGACGATGGCGCGTGAAGTGGTTCGTTCACCACATCAATATAATGAATGACCGGATAGCGTTGAGCTACCTGGCTCATAAACTCCTCCAGTTCGACTAATTGCTGAGCAGGTGTAATATTTTTCAACCAACCCGGCTCCTGGCTTCCCCACACAAAAGTGTGGTAGCGGAATTTCTGTCCGTTGTCGTAGGCCAGTTTATACGCCCGGTCAAGGTTGCCCCACGACATCGTATTGCGGGTCGACTCGATGGAGCCCCATTTTCCGGCATTTTCGGGAGTAAGCTGGTTCCACAGCTGTGTGTATTGAGCGGGCACAAAATGAGGAATGATATTCCCTAAAAACTTGGAGTGATTTTTAGCCAGCGGGGCAGTTGCCTGGCCGATTGCATAGCCGGGAATAGCCAGGGCGATGCACAGGATGGAAAGATACCGAAACAAAGATAATGTATAGAATTTCATGGAGTTATTTATATAAAAAACAATGGTTTGGCTGTAAAACGATTAACCAACACCGCATTCAGCTGTGTTGGTTAATGTAATTATTTATTTCCGGTTCATCAATCTGGCAACAATAGGTTTAGGATTGTACTCCCGATCAAAAAGAAGCGCGTAATCGGTTCGCCCCCGGATTGGGAAACCATTTTTCCACGATTGACCATCCGAAATTCCCCAAAGGGTAACCCGGCTGATTTTATCGCTGTGTTTATCGAACAATCTGAAAAACTCCATGAACCGGCTCTCCCACTCCAGGTATTTATCCTCGGGTAATCCGTTTTTATACGGATTCATTTTCTCCTGGTATTCCACAACATCGGCAACGTTTGCTCCGTGGTTATTCCAGGGAGTAGGCAGCACGCTCAGATCCAGCTCGGTAATCATTACGTTCACCTTCAGTGCCGAATAGGCCAGAATACTGGCTTCGAACTCCGCCAACGACGGGCTTTGCAAATCCAGGTGCCCCTGCATGCCTACACCGTCTACTTTAATACCTTTACTTTGCAGATTTTTAATCATCGCCACCACTCCCCGGCGTTTGCCGGATATCGCCATATTGTAGTCGTTGTAATACAATTCGGCATTGGGGTCGGCTTCACGGGCAAAACGGAACGCCAACTCAACAAATTCTTCACCGATTATCGTGTAAAATTTACTTTTGCGCCAGTCGCCATTATCCAGAATGGCTTCGTTCACCACGTCCCAACCGTGAACTTTTCCCTTATAGCGACCCACTACAGTATGTATATGGTTACGCATCCGTTCAATCAACACTTCCTTTGAAACATCGGCTCCGTTGGCGTCCATAAAAAACCAGCGGGGAACCTGCGAATGCCAGATTAAGGTATGCCCAACAATATGCATGTTGTTCTTTTGACCGTATTCAACAAATTTATCAGCATCGTCGAAGAAAAACTCTCCCTCGCGCGGTTGTAGCCTTTCGCTTTTCATGCAATTCTCGGCTACTATCGAATTAAAATGCTGACGGGTAACCCGGTCCGACTCCTGACTAAAACCCAGGTACTGACCTCTGTTGAGAGCCGTACCAATGTAAAACTTTTCTTTCAAAGCATCTTTTAAGCCTGCAGCATCCTGCGATACAACGGGAAAAGCAGCTAAAAACACCTGAAAAGCAATTAAAATACTACGTTTCATATCTACATTGTTATTTATTATAATTTATTTTTTCAGCTCAACAATTCATCACGTTGCCCCGGGATTAAACCGGAGCAACGCTTGAATTAAAAAAACTTTTACAACCAAAACGTCCTTATACCTTGCAAAAAACTAAACCATGAAGTTAAAAAATTATCATGAATTTATATCTCACTATGTGGTCATAGTAGTATGAATGTGTTACTATTCTATCGACATATCAGATACTGCAAAAATAAAGTGTAAGATTTTAGTTCCATTTTGTTTTTAGATACAATGTGTTTGAATTTAGATAATACAGCGAAATAGTATCAATCCTGATTTTTCCAACTCTTTATATCTCATAGTGACAGGATGTATCTAATTTCTAACACCAAATATCTACATTTGCAAGCAACATCCGGAATTACCTTCTACTTTTGCATCATTCAACGTATACTTTACAGGAATAACTCATCGCCTTCGGTATCGGATAGTGCATGCAGCACTCTTTTGTTCTCCGAAGAAGAATCGAGGATTCGGGAGCAAACAAACCCTGAAACCGGACAAGATATGTAAATCCATAAAAATACAATTCATGAAAACAAAACAAGCTTACATTTTTCTTATGGCCCTTGCCCTGGCAGCAGGCATTCAGATTGCCAGCGCCCAGGCTGGTAGTGTCGACGATTTCAAACCCAGTCCGTACAATCAACCCGGCAGTCAGTACCCTCAGGTTAACTCCGAAGGAAAAGTGCGTGCCCGGATTTTGGCCCCCGATGCCAAAAAGGTTCAACTGGATATTGGTGCTGTAAAATACGACCTTGTAAAAAACGAAGAGGGATTCTGGATAGGTGAATCGGCTCCGCAGGACCCCGGTTTTCACTATTATCAGTTGAATATCGATGGTGCTTCGGCACCCGACCCCGGAAGTATGTTTTATTTCGGAGCCTGCCGTTGGGGTAGCGGAATCGAAATCCCGTCGGACGATCAGGACATGTTTGCCCTAAAAAATGTACCGCACGGACAACTCCGCGAAGTGTTGTTTCCATCGGCGAGCACCAACACCTCCCGCAGAGCGTTTGTTTACACTCCTCCCTGTTATGAAAAAGAGACCGCCAAACGCTACCCGGTGCTCTATCTTCAACATGGATATTGCGAAAACGAATATTCCTGGCCTATGCAGGGACGCGTCAACCTCATCATGGACAACCTGATTGCCGAAGGAAAAGCCAAACCCTTTATTATTGTAATGACCTATGGCATGACCAACGAAATTCAGTTCGGACGGTTGCGCGATTTCGACATCAAACCCTTTCAAACCGTTTTAGTAGATGAGTTAATACCCTATGTGGATGGGCAGTTCCGCACCCTGAACGACCAGCCCAACCGTGCCATGGCCGGACTTTCGATGGGATCGATGGAAACGAAGGCCATCACCATGAATCGCCCTGAGGTATTCTCACACATCGGCTTATTTAGTGGCGCGCTGTATCAGCCCGAAGAAGTAAAAAACAAAAGCAAGGTAAAGCTTATTTTTCAGAGCACCGGGAGCAAAGAACGACCCGATGCGGTGAAAAAATCGACCGAAACGCTGAAGCAATCGGGCATTAACGCAAGCTGGTATGTATCGGAAGGCACAGCCCACGAGTTTCATACCTGGCGACGCAGCCTGTACCAGTTTGCACAACTTCTTTTTAAGTAACTATCACATGAACACATTTTGTAAGGCTTTTGTAGCGGGTATCCTGCTGATAAGCGCCGTGGCCGCAATGGCTCAAAACCCAATTATCCGGACTTATTTTACCGCCGACCCGGCGCCGATGGTGCACAACGGCACCGTATACCTGTATACATCGCACGACGAAGATACAACGGTGAACAACTTTTTCACCATGTACGACTGGCGCTGCTATTCCTCCAACGATATGGTAAACTGGACCGATCACGGAGCGGTAGCTTCACTTAAAAACTTTAGCTGGCACAGCAAAACCAATGGTGCCTGGGCCCCGCAGTGCATAGCGTGGAATGGTAAATTCTACCTGTATGTGCCGATACATGGCGAAGGCATAGCCGTGTTGGTGGGCGACTCGCCTACGGGTCCGTTTACAGACCCGATTGGCAAACGATTGATCGACAGCGACCATATCTGGCAGGACATCGACCCCACGGTGGCCATCGACGACGACGGACAAGCCTATCTTTACTGGGGCAATCCGAGTCTTTGGTATGTGAAATTAAACCAGGACATGGTATCGTACGATAAAAGCATTGGCGATAAGGGGGTTGTAACGGTGGAAATGACTGCAGCAGCCTTCGGATCGAAACCCGGTCGCGATGGCAAGCCCGGCACCACCTATACCGAGGGCCCGTGGTTTTTCAAACGCAATAATCTGTATTACATGATTTACGCCGCCGAAGGAATTCCCGAATACATTGCGTACTCCACGGCCCCATCGGCTACCGGCCCCTGGACCTACAAAGGACATATCATGCAACGTGCCGATCATCTGGCCTTTACCAACCATGCGGGGGTAATCGATTTCAAGGGAAATTCGTACCTTTTTTATCACGATCAGTCGCTGTCGAACGGCCAGGGCTTCAAACGTTCGGTAAGCGTGGAGCAATTCACTTACAATGCCGACGGTAGTATACCCCTCGTTACCCCTACAAAAGAAGGAGTTACTAAAAGTGTTACAACCATCAATCCATTCAGCAGAGTGGAAGCCGAAACCATGGCCTGGAGCGAAGGGTTGAAAACGGCCGGCAACAGTCAATCGGGGGTTTACCTCACGCAGATCCACCATAACGATTACCTCATCGTAAGTAGCGTGGATCTCGGGAAAGGTGCAAAAACCGCTGAAGCAGGTGTAGCGTCGGGCACACAAGGAGGCCGGATCGAAATCAGGCTGAACAATCCTGAAGGAGAAGTACTGGGCACACTGGAAGTGAAAAATACCGGCTCGTGGCAACAATGGACCACGGTAAAAGGCAAGTTGAAAAAAACGAAAGGAGTACACGATCTCTGCCTGGTATTTAAAGGCGGGGAAGGTGATTTATTCCATTTCGACTGGTGGAAATTAAACTAAAACACCGCATCCAACTCAACAAGTGCAGCCATAACAACAATATTGATTATGGCTGCACTTGTTTTTAAAAAACCCTAACGGATTTTATAGCTTCACCACCATTTTCTTCCCCGAATACCTTACCGTTTTATCAAATTTTCCCGAACTGTCCATGCCGGTTCCTTTCGTTTCATCCACCAAAACCAGGTTGAATTTTCTCTCTGCAATCATCCCCGGAAAACTGCCGTTGCGGGGGCCGATGGTAAGGGTGCGCTGCTTTTCGTTCCAGTTGAAGCTGATGGTCGAGTACATCCCCTTTTCGTAGTTGTAGTTGTCGTTTTCGTCTTCATACAGTACAAACTCCCCGTTGGCGCCGCGGTAAATCCTGATTTCCAGATTGTCCCAGGGCTTTTCGGTGGCGTATTGAACTTCGGGCCCTACCGGCAGGATAGCTCCGGCCCTTACAAACAAAGGAATGATGTCGAGCGGTGTTTCTTTTCCGATGGTTTGTCCGCCACGGTGTTGGGTGCCGGTCCAGTAATCGTACCAGATGGTTCCTTCGGGAAGATATACGTCAGTCTTTTTAACCGCGCTGAAATCTTCAACCAAAATGCTGTCGTTGCCGCGGGCCACTTTTTTCAGGTATTGTGCTTCGGTAACCGGACAAACCAGGATTGATTTTCCGAACATGTACTGGTTGTTGAGGTCGAGTGCCTTTTTGTCGGCTGCAAAATCCATGACCAGTGCGCGCATCATACTCGACTGATTGTTGGTTACTTCCCACGAAGTGGAGTAGATGTAGGGCAACAGACTGTAGCGCAACTTAATGGCTTTTTCAATGGCGTCGTAGGTGGGGTTTCCTTTTTCTCCGAATTGATAAATCTCGCGCGAATACCCTTCGCCGTGTGAGCGCATCATCGGGCAAAAAGCTCCAAATTGCATCCAGCGCACGTGGAGTTCGCGGTAATCGGCATTTTGCAGTGGGTTGCGGTAATCCCACAAAAAGAAACCACCTATATCGCTGTTCCAGTGCGGAATACCCGTTAACGACACGTTCAGTCCGGCCGAAATCTGATTCAGCAAAACTTCCCACGAAGCTTTTACATCGCCACTCCACAGGTTGGCACCGTAGCGTTGCTGACCGGCAAAAGCCGATCGGGTGAGGATAAACACACGCTTATCTGAGGATTCGTTGCGGTGGTTTTTATATACCCCGCCAACTGTCATCAGCGGAAAAGCATTTCTCACTTTTCTGAAAGAGCCAAGGTAAGTCTGCTCGTCTAAGTCTGATTCTTTAAAACTATGATGATCGGGTTCTGAGGAATCGATCCACCATCCATCGATATTTCTCGACAACAAACCCTCTTTCAGATAGTGCCAGTAAATTTCGCGGGCTTTGGGATTATAAGGGTCGTACACCCTCGCTCCCGAAGGATAATCCATACGGGGAGGCCAGCCATCGTAACCCGATCGTGGCCAGGTTTCGAAATTGAAAAGCGCGCCGATTTTATCCAACTCTTTGTATTGTTTGGTTTTGGGACCGAAAGAGTTCCAGATGGAAATAATGATGTGAGCATTCATCTTATGCACATCTTCAATCATCTTATTCGGATTTCTAAAGCCCGAATTCACAAAATCCATGGCATTCCACTGATAATTGTTGCCCCAGTATTGCCAGTCCTGTATGATACCATCCAACGGAACTTTCAGCTCCCTGAATTTTTGCACCACCTCAAGAAGCTCATCCTGGGTCTTATAACGCTCGCGGCTTTGCCAGAAACCATAAGTCCACAGTGGAAACATGGGCGCCTGTCCGGTTAAATCACGCATGCAGGCAATAACGCCATCGGCCGAGCCGCCAAACATGAAGTAATAATCGATGCCATCGGCCACTTCCGATTCAAACGAAGTTTGCGTTTCATCATCGCTGAAAACAGTGGGAGAATAATTGTCCCAGAACAGTCCCCAGCCTTTATTCGACTGGATAACCGGCACAAAATCCTCTACATTGTCCTGAATCATACGCACTTTCAGGTTTCTCTGCGACATTTTGCCTTTTTGCATCTGACCCAATCCGTAAATATGTTCGTCTTTGTCGAGCACAAAGGCCTGTTTGGCGGTGTAGGTTTTGCTGCCGGCATCCTCAAAATCAACAAACGAAACGCCACCAACCTGCTCGTTCAGCAGGATAGTATTCTTATTTAAAAATGCAATTTTGCCATTGCCAAGATTCAGTCTGATGGTGATTTTTTGACTTTTCAACACCACTTCCTCCTTTTGCTGAGCAACACTGAAGTTAGTTTTCTCAGGTTGTTTAATTACCGAAAGACTCTTTTTCTCAAAGGTTTTCCCAGCCGGATATTTTACGATGCGAACAATTTCCGGACTGAAAAACTGAATTTCAAGGGTGTTGCTGCCTATAGTAGTCTGAATGCCTTTGTCGGTTTTTTGAAACGACTGCGCATGGAGCTGAATTCCGGCTAGCAGGGTGAAAAGAAAAATGATGTTGAGGTAAAGCTTTTTCATTGGATATCGATTATAATTTATGATTTTTGGGGACTCAAAGATAATTAATTGCTTCTATACCCGGATTCTGATTAGCTTGAAAGCCCAATTTGTGCTAAAAAATGACCTTAATTTCACCCTGCATTGATGTGATTTCTCTTGAAATCTTGCCGAAGTCGACTACTTTGCGGATTCTTTTTCGCGGGTATACTTAAAAAAATCGACATCGACATACCCACCGGTGCTTTTCGTTGCATAGTTGTAGATAGCCAACCGGTTGCCCATAAAATGACGCAGGTTGTAAATCATCTGAAATTCGGTGCCGATTTTGGTCCAGTTCTTCGCATCATAACTGTAGTAAAAAGTAGCTTTGTCGCGCCCCTGGTCAAAGTCGCAATCCACCCGAAGCAACACCTTTTTGCCTTTCAGGGCAATTCGTTCTTTTTCGACCATTCGGTCCGACATCACCAGATACCGGTTTTTACCTTCCATTAGTACCGAAAGCATGCCCGGCTCATCGCAGTACACGCTCAATCCGGCCACATCGCCCTCTTTCATTTTCGACACCTCCAATTTTACAACGGCACTGCACTTCGGTCCTTCGGTACGTTGCGACAAGGTATTCGGAGCCTGGAAGATATTTTCGACTACCCGGCTGGTTTTAAGTCGCATATAGCCTTTGCGTTCGGTAAGCGACCAATGTGTACGTACCGGATTGTGATTCCACTGCCAGGTAATTCCTAAGGTAGTAGTATTAAAATCATCGCTTACTACCAGAGGTGTAGGCTTCTGCAGAGGCAACGGGCTCTTCATTACCTTTGCCACCTTGCCCTGCGCATCGCCCAACACGGGCCAACCATCGACCCACCGGCAGGGCATCAGCACCGGCACCCTCCCTACGGCACCCCGATCCTGAAACAGCATCCCATACCATTCGCCTTCGGGCGTATCGACGATACAACCCTGTGCTACCCCCGCACCCCGGCGGTCGAGCGTGTTCGACAACACCACTTTCGATTCGTAGGTGCCGGTAAGTGCATCCGAACGGAAACAAACTTGCGTACGAACGCCTCCGCGCGGCCACCAAATGAGGTACAAATAATACTTATCATCGTGCTTAAACACATGCGTTCCTTCCAATAAACCTTCGTGCCCCATTGCCGCACCATTGATCAGCTCCTGATCCACACCTCCGGCTTTTGGTCCCGACAAGTCGGCATTGAACTCCCGGATACGGATCGAGCCGGCACCATACACCAGGTACACCCGGTCGTCGTGGTCGAAAAACAACGAACAATCGTGGTAAGCCCTGTCCTGCCGGCTAACCAGCTCCCACTTCCCCGCCGGGTTGGTGGTTTTAAAAATATAGGTACGCTGAGGACTGTTGGTAGCAAACAACACATAGAAAACACCCTTGTGATAGCGCAGTGAGGAAGCCCACTGTCCTTTTCCATACACATTTCCGTCGAGCAAATCGTACTGCGGACTATCTTTGATTTCATCAAACACATAACTGATAATCTTCCAGTTCACCAGGTCCTTCGAACTCATAACGGGAGCGCCCGGCATCAGGTGCATGGTGGTGCTTACCATGTAGTAGGTATCGTCCACTCTTACCACATTCACATCGGGAACATCGGCATATATCACCGGATTGGTAAAGCTTGAACTTTCGGGAGAGGCAGCAAACACATTACACCGGAGCAACAGTAAGCCTGCTAAACTAAGAAATGTGAAAATTTTCATGTGTAAATAATTGTTTTTAAAAGGTCACATGGAACTCGCATGTCCGGTTTTCATCAACTTTGGCGATTGCCTGCAATCATGCTCGTTTCATGTATTCAATTTGTTTATTTATCGAATAGTTTCGGCAAAAATAAACAGACTTTACCACATGTACCACTAAAAACAGATATTAATTTTAAAAAATCAACCACAAAAACAGAAAAAAAAGAACTTAACAGCTAAATTTAAAAAAAACTGCAGCTTTTACCTGCTATTCACTCCGGTTACCAGAGAAAACGATTGCCTTACAGGAAAAAACAGTATATTTGCGGCAGAAGGCAACACTTTCAACCGTCAACCTAAGAATTTCCCAACTTAAAAAAACACAAACATATGGAAGAAAACAACGTAAAACAAAATGCGCCTTACATTCTTGATCTCGAAGCAGGTCAACACCTATGGTGTAGATGTGGAAAAAGTGAAACCGATCCGATTTGTGATTTAAAAACACACAAAACACTGGGACTTGCACCTATGCGGTTCGAGTTGGCCGAAAAGAAAAAAGTAGCCCTCTGCGGATGCAAGCAGTCAAAGAATCCGCCCTATTGCGATGGAACACATGCCAACCTCTAAGCCTGTGTAGTAAAACAAACGGAAACTCTACAAGCCGGAATGACTTCCCTAAGCCCTTGATTTTCAAAAGAAAATCAGGGGTTTAGGTTAATTAAATGATAACTTCTTCGGTTTTATCCCATTCTCCGACAATAGGTAAATTCCAGGATATTTCGATTCAGCATCCAACTAGAAATCATTGAATCGTCGCCAAATCCTCTTACCATTTATTATTCATAAATTTCTGTTCAGGGCTCATATCAGCACTTTATAAAATAGTATACAAGTATCCGGTGAAGAAATCTTCGTCGGTGTTTACAAAGGTGGCTTCAATAACACTCTGTAATCAGTTCAATTATTTAGTCCGTCAGCAAATTAAATTGTTTTAAATATGGGCTGCATTGCTATATTTTTTTGTACATTTGCCTCCGTCTGTAAACCCCCTAATAATAAACTAATATTCTGGTCAAATGGTACACGAAGTAAGGTACGATGCTGCCAACGAAGTAGCAGTGTTAGAATTTAAAAATCATTTTTTGCATGTCGATGTAGAGCCCATTTTCAACGAAGTCGACAAGACACTGACGGGCAAGCCCTTCCGGCAGGTAATTGTATTGATGAGCCCTAACCACGATGTCGAAAATCGTGAAACCCGCGAAGCCACCGCACAAGCCTTATCCAAAATGAGTATAACCGACATTGCCTTTGTAGGTGGAAGTGCTGCCAACCGGATGATCGCACGGGTACTTATTAAAACCGGAATACTAAAAATCAGTGGTGATTTTTTCAAAGAGTACGACGAAGCAGCAGCATGGTTAAAAAGCAAACGATAATACAACGACATGGAACCGACAACAACAATTACGAACGCTAAACAGCGCATTGATAACATTGAAGACATTTTATCGTCGGTAGCCTCCGGCGATCTGGATCTACGCATCGAATCGGAATATGAGGACGATTTAACCGGGATAGAGCAGGCCATCAACCTGTTGATCGACGATTTGACGCACGAATTAAAAAAGAGCATCAAACTAAAGCAAGAGATGGAAGAAAAACTGATGAAAATTCAGGAACAACAAAAAACCATTCTACAACAGCAAGAAGATTTGATGGAGCTTTCGAGTCCGGTATCGAAGGTATGGGAAAACATTCTGATATTGCCTGTAATTGGCACGCTCGACAGTCAGCGTACTCAGGTAATGATGGAAAACCTGTTGCAAAAAATTGTAGCTACGGGATGCACCACTGCAATTCTGGATATTACCGGAGTTCCAACGGTCGATACCCAGGTAGCTAATCACCTGTTGAAAACCGTTACTGCTGCCCGTTTGTTGGGTGCCGAATGTATTGTAAGCGGAATTAGTCCGGCCATTGCTCAAACCATCGTTCACCTGGGCATCAATCTATCGAACATACTCACTAAAGCCACACTTCAGGATGCGATGATTTACGCCTTACGTAAAAACGAACAGCTCATCAACGGCAAGGTAGTGTTGAATCAGGTGGAAACGGACGACACAAAATAAGCACCCCATGATGAATAACGAACGTAGAATTCCCATCATCAAGATACGCGATTTTCTGATTGTATCGATACAGGTGGATATGCACGACCGGCTGGCTCTGCAACTTCAGACCCAGATTCTGGAAGAAATTGCCCGTACTCATGCTCGCGGAGTGTTGATCGATATTTCGACGCTCGAGATGGTCGACTCGTTTATCGGGCGTGTACTTTCGGGCATGGCATCGATGGCATCGATTATGGATGCGGCAGTGGTGATTGTGGGAATGCAACCAGCTGTGGCTATAACCCTGGTAGAGTTGGGACTGGAAATGCCCGGAGTGGAAACCGCTCTGAACATGGAGCTGGGAATGGAAATGCTGGAAAAAAGGTTAGAAAGCGAAAAATAAGGCATGATTGAACTAAAATCGGACCCCGCATGGGAGCTGTTGGAAGAACTGAATATTGACACGGAATTCGATATCGTGAAGGCTCGTCAGAGTGTGCGGCAGTATGCCAAGGACGCTGGTATGGGCATCGTTGATCAAACCCGTATCACCACGGCTGTCTCCGAATTGTTTCGCAACATGTATATGTATGCGGGGGGTGGCATTGTGCGCATCCAGAGGGGTGTTTACAACCAACACAATGCTCTCGTCATCACCTGCATGGATAATGGCCCGGGCATCGACGATGTTTCGCTGGCCATGCAGGATGGATATACATCGGGACAGGGAATGGGCTATGGATTACCCGGGGCAAAGCGATTGGTCGACGATTTTGAATTACAATCGGAGCCCGGCACCGGAACGAGTGTGCGGGTGGTAAAATGGAAATAAACGGATTCTGGATTCGTAACAGAACATGAAGGTAAAACGGGAGCAGGTACAGATCCTGAGCATTGATAGTGATTCCGACGTAGGAGTATGTCGCCGGAAAGCGGTGGCACTGGCCGGAAAAATGGGTTTCGACGAAGTAAAAACGGGCGAAATAGCCATTCTTATGTCGGAGCTCGGCACCAATGTGCTAAAACATGGAGGTGGGCGTGGCCGAATTTGTATCAGCGAATTAACCGACGAGAACAACCGCAGGGCTATTGAGATTTTTTGTTGCGACACAGGCAAAGGTATTCCCGATTTCGACCAGGCCATAAGCGATGGATTTACCGATAAATCATCGCTGGGCATCGGTCTGGGTTCGATCCGCCGTTTTTCCGACATCTTCGAAAGTGTATCCACCCGCGATTCGAATAGCCCTCTGGCCGAATTTTCAAGTCTTTTTAACCATTGCCTGCGTTGCGTTAAATGGGTTCCCGAACTTAACTGGCGCAGCTCCAACCGCAAACTGATTGTGGGCGCTGCATCGGTATGCAAACCGGGCGAAACGCTCAATGGCGACAGCTATGTAATCGCTCACCCGGGGCCCGACAGAACGCTGGCAGCCGTTATCGATGGTTTGGGTCATGGAAAAGAAGCACACCTGGCTTCCACCCTGCTGAAGGAACAGGTACTGCTGAAAAGCGAACTTCCGTTGTCCGACCTCATGAATTACCTGCATCAGTCGGCACGAGGTACCCGTGGGGCAGTAATCGGACTTACTTTTATCGACACTCACCGCTCCATTCTCCAATTTGCAGGCATTGGTAATATCGAAGGATTTGTTCTCACCAAAGAAGGAAAGAAAAGTCTTATTTCGTTTGGTGGAATACTCGGACATCATATCCGCAGCCCACGAATGTTTGAATATCCCTTCAATAAAGGCGATGTAGTGTGTTTATACAGCGATGGGCTTACCACCCGCTGGAATCCCGATGATATCGACTGGACCGAACATCCGCAACAAATAGCTGAAAAATTACTCACCCACTATTCACGTTTAAACGATGACACCACCGTTCTTGTTATCAGCAACCTTGGTTGAAATGGGCTCTCTGGCCGTTCAACTGGAGTCGGACGTGGTACGGGCACGAAATCTGGCCTCGGTACTGGCGCAGGAGCTTCAACTCGACAAAACTTCGAGTATCAGAGTAGGAACAGCGGTTTCGGAACTTTGCCGTAATATGCTCGAATATGCCAATGGTGGAATCGTACATTTCTCATACGGGGAACGAAGCCAACAGGCTGGCCTTGTAATCGCGTTCACCGACAAAGGACCCGGAATTACCAACCTGGAAGCAATTCGCAGCGGCACTTACAAATCGCCCCACGGGATGGGAGTCGGACTGATCGGTTCGCAACGCCTTATGGACGATTTTGACATTCAGACCGAAGCAGGAAAAGGAACCATCATCACCATTGCAAAATGGAGTGCTCCCAGCGCCGGAACCATTAAGAGCGAACGACTTGGAGAAATAAAAGCAGCATTCAGTAAAATGATCGAACGGGGCGAATCGAGCCTTGTAGAAACCATTAATACCCAAAACCGCGAATTACTGCTGTTGCTAAAAAAACTACAGGAACGGAACGAAGAAATTGAAAGCATCAACAAAGAACTGGAAGAGACCAACCGGGGTGTGCTGGCCCTCAACCGCGAACTGGAAGATAAAGCAATAGCTATCGAACGCGCCAAGCAACAGGCCGAACAGGCCAACAAAGCTAAAAGCGATTTTCTGGCTCATATGAGTCATGAAATCCGCACTCCTATGAACGCGGTACTCGGATTTGCCGAATTATTACTTAAAACACCACTCGACCATCAGCAACAGCAGTATGCCGAAAATGTAAGTACTGCAGGGAAAGCCTTACTTGAAATTATTAACGACATTCTCGACTTCTCGAAAATTGAAGCGGGCAAGCTCGAACTCGAATTTATTGAAACCGACCTCACCGAATTAATTCGTCAAACGGTGGAAATGTTTAAGTATACCACTGCTCGCCAGGGGCTGGAGTTGACACTTAGTCTGGCTCCCGATACCCCCCGGTTTATAGTGACCGACCCGGTACGCCTCAAACAAATCCTGATCAATCTGCTTAGTAACGCCGTTAAGTTTACCGAAGAGGGAGAAGTTAACCTGAGCGTTTCGTTTCGCAACACTCCACCTGCCGCACAAACCTCTTACGCAGAAGAAGTTACACCCACGGCTAAAGCTACCCTTCCTGAAACAGGGTATTTCCGGTTTGCAGTTTCCGATACCGGAATCGGGATTACCCCCGAACAACAGCAACGATTATTCAAAGCATTTTCGCAGGGCGACGGAAGTACGACCCGCCGTTTTGGAGGTACCGGTCTGGGACTGGTAATTTCAAACCTGCTGGCCAATAAGATGAACAGCCGATTGCTTCTTGAAAGTAACCCCGGGCGGGGAAGTACGTTTTATTTTGAAGTCGAAACCGAGTACCGTCCTTCGCCGGCAATCAACACAAAGGAAATCAGATACAATCATGTATTGATTTTTGATCCTAATCCGGGGGTAACCTCCGTTCTACAACAACAACTCCACTACTGGGGTGTACGTTGCGAGGCGTCGAACGAGTGGATGGAGGTCGAAAAACTGGCAGCATCTAACTCCTACGACCTGGCCATTTGCAGAAGTAAATTTCAGGGCATGGACGAACAAGCTGTTCTGCAGAAAATCAAAGCTATTTTCAGTTCCGGCACCGAACTTCCACGACTCATCCTGATGCACCGAACTCAAAAAGAAGCATTGAAAGACATGAACACGAGCCGACCTGTTCTTATAACACGATCAATGCTCCCTCTCGACCCGGATACTTTGTGGAACATCCTTACCAAAGATACTGCAGAAGACCGTCAGATTGATAAAACTCAACCCGTAAAAAAATCCGACGATCAACCAAAAGTTTCGCACGCCCACAAGGTTATTTTAATAGCCGAAGATGTTAAAATGAACATGGTACTGGCAAAATTTCTTATTAAAAAGATGTTACCACAAAGCACCCTGCTCGAGGCTGAAGATGGTAAGGTTGCACTGGAAGTACTTCAACGCAACCATGTCGATTTAATACTGATGGACATACACATGCCCGAACTCGATGGAATGGAAGCAACCCGCCGCATTCGTAAAATGACTGATGAAACCAAACGAAACACCCCAATTATTGCACTCACGGCCGGCGCGTTGCCTACCGAACGACAAAAAGCAATCGATGCCGGCATGAATGGATTTGTTACCAAACCTATCGAAGCTGAGGAATTGAAGGAAGCGCTTTACAACCAGCTTAAGCTCGTTTTTCATAAAAGCGATTAAGCGGGCAATCCAATAATTACAAGGTCACTCCGGTTTTGAAAATAGCGATTTCGCGGTAATTTTTCTTTTCATTGTTCACCAACTCCCCGCTGGCAACTTTCAGAATATATTCGACGAATCGATCGTTCACCGTGTCGATTGATTCATTCTGAACAATGGTTCCGGCATTAAAATCAATCCATCCCGGTTTTTTCTCGTACAGCGGAGTATTGGTCGAAATTTTCATGGTGGGTACATACGTTCCGAATGGAGTACCACGACCGGTTGTAAACAACACGATATGACATCCGCTGGAAGCCAAAGCAGTTGCAGCCACCAGGTCGTTGCCCGGCGCACTGAGCAGGTTAAGCCCGTTTGTTTTAATCCGCTCGCCATACATCAACACATCCTTCACCAGCGACTTACCACATTTCTGCGTACACCCCAGCGATTTTTCTTCAAGGGTCGAAATACCACCCGCTTTATTACCCGGCGATGGATTCTCGTATACCGGCTGATTATTGCGGATGAAATAATCTTTAAAATCGTTGATAAGGAACACCGTTTTGTCGAACATATTCCGGTTTACACAACGGTTCATCAGTATTGTTTCAGCACCAAACATCTCCGGTACTTCGGTAAGCACCGTGCTTCCTCCCTGGGCAATGAGGAAGTCGGAAAACACACCCAGCAACGGATTGGCTGTGATGCCCGAAAAGCCGTCGGAGCCACCACATTTCAAACCGATTTTTAATTCGCCCATCGGTATATCTTCACGAACATCACCCGAAACTACTTCGTAAATTTCACGGAGCAACTCCATTCCGGTTTCGTATTCATCGTCGACCTTTTGAGTCTCCATAAATTTAATGCGGCTGGAATCCACCTCACCCAGTAATTCGCGGAAAGCACTTACCTGGTTGTTTTCGCAACCTAAACCCACCACCAATACACCTCCGGCATTGGGATGCATCACCATATCGCGCAAAATGTTACGGGTATTCTCATGATCGTCGCCCAACTGCGAGCACCCGTAATTGTGCGGATAAGCCACGATAGCATCTACCCCTTTCAGGTTGGTTTCCCGGCGCAACTGTTCGGCCAGCGAATTGGCAGTACCATTAACACATCCCACTGTCGGAATAATCCAGATTTCGTTGCGCACCCCAACCTCACCATTGGCCCTTTTATAACCTTTAAAAGTAAGATTGCGAAACGGAATTTCCAGCTCTACCGGCTCCGGGTTGTATTCGTAATCGAGCACCCCCTCCAGATTTGTCTTTATTTTCTTTTCGTTGATCCACTCTCCCGCCTCAATGGGCAACAGCGTGTGCCCAATCGGATATCCGTATTTAATTACGTGATCGCCCTGCGCCAGTTCGCTTAACGCAAACTTATGCCCGGCCGGAATTAGCTCTTTCAACACAAGCTGAATATCTCCGAGTTGAACCAGCTCACCGGCAGCCAGTTCCTGTAGTGCCACTGCCACATTATCGGCAGGATTTATTTTTAAAGCAAACATAGTAATTGAATGGTGAGTAGTTAGCTAACAGTTAGTTGTATAGTTTTAGTCATTCCCTTTTCTTGTATGCTTGTTAGCAGTTCGGCGAGGAGTTCGGCTAAACCGGTAATTTCATTCATATCTTCGCCCCAGATAAATTCGGCACCAAGTACCCCTTTTACAACCTTATCAATGGAACCCGTAGCCCACAAATCGCTCAACAACTGAACGATTGCCACATCGTCGTTGGGTACAACGGGAGCTCCGTCGGCACGCACTCCTCCTTTGTAGTAAGTGATAATGGCTGCAAGCCCGAGCACCAACCCTTTAGGCAGTTTGCCAAATCGCTGGTTATAGATCTTTAATCCCGGGATATCGCGGGTTTTAAATTTCGGGAAAGCATTCAGCATAATACTCGTAACAAAATGCTTCACAAACGGATTGCGGAAGCGGTCGAGCACATCGTTGGCAAATTTCCGCAATTCGGTTTCAGGCAAATCGAGTGTCTTAAGCAATTCATCAAACACCACCTGATCGACAAACCGGCCAACAATTTCGTGTTCCACCGATTCGCGTACCGTATTAAGTCCGGCCAGGTAGGCTACCGGCGCCAGCGCCGAGTGCGGTCCGTTAAGCAAGGTTACTTTCCTGTCGTGGTAGGGTTTTTCGCTGGGCACAAAGAGTACATTCAAACCCGCTTTCGAGGCCGGAAATTCTTTCTCGACCCACTCGGGTGCCTCAATTACCCAAAGATGGAAAATTTCGGCCTGAACCACCAGTTTATCCTCGAGTTGAGTTCTGTCGAGAATTGAACCGATGGAATCTTTAGGATAGCCCGGAACGATACGATCGACCAGGGTACTAAACACTCCACAAGCTGTCTTGTACCAGTTTTCGAACTCCGAACCCAGATTCCAGTGTTCAATATAGCGCAGAATAGCGGCATTTAGTTCAGTGCCGTTGTGGAAAATCAATTCACAGGGGAAAATGAGCCAGCCTTTGGAGGGATCGCCCTGAAAGGTGGTGAACCGGTGGTAGAGCAATTGGGTAAGTTTGCCCGGGTACGACGACGCCGGCTGATCGGTAAATTGACAGGAAGGATCGAAGGTTATTCCGGCCTCGGTAGTATTGGAAACTACAAAACGCATCTCGGGGTTTTCGGCCAGTTTCAGGTACTCGTCGAACCGGGTGTAGGGATTTAGTCCGCGGGTAATTACGTCGATTAGCTCAAGGCTATCGATGGTTTCACCGTGGTTGATTCCCTGCAGATTGAGATGGTACAAGCCATCCTGATCGTTGAGCATGTCGACCATCCCGTTGGGAATGGGCTGCACCACCACTACGCCGGCATTAAAATCCAGCTTTTTGTTCATGTTATACACTATCCAATCGACAAAAGCACGAAGGAAATTACCCTCTCCAAATTGGAGAATACGCTCAGGATAGGCTACCGCAGCTGGCGCGGTAGCACGATTTAATGACTCCATTTAACTACTTCTTTTTTATACCTTAAAAAACTAAACCTTGTAATGCGAGGGCAAAGGTACATAATCAGTAAAAAAAATCTTTTATCGGATTTCGATAATTAATTGCACAATATCGACATTTACACTATTTTTGAAGCATGATAACAGAAACGACCAACAAGGACTTTCACGTTTTACACACGGGCTTTGCCTTTCATCATGCCGACTGGAACTTTCAGAACGTGTGCAGTCCTTTTGTACGCATGCATTTCGTCAAAAATGGAAACGCACGAATTATCCGTGAAGAAGGAAGTTATGTAATGAAGCCCGGACATTTGTACCTTACTCCGGCTTACGTCACCCATGCCTACGAATGCGACGGTATCCTGGAGTTGTACTATATCCACCTGTACGAACAACCCGGACCACAAATGAGCCTGTTTGAACAGTATCGATTTCCGGTAGAAATTAAAGCCCAACCTTTCGATATGCAATTAATCCGCCGACTGGTGACCATCAATCCGGGTCGCGAAATTTTACAATACGACCCCCGGTTGCAGGATAAAAGCTCCCTGAGCTCTAAAAACATCACCCATTTCCAGCAACATCCCGAAGCCAGTGAGATGGAGAGCAGCGGAATTCTCCGGCAATTGATGGCGCGGTTTCTTCAGAAAGCACAACGCAACCAGCACCAACTCGACGAACGAATACGGGAAATAGTGAACATCATTCAGCAACAAATCCACCAACCACTTACCATCGACACACTGGCCGAACAATGTCATCTCAGCAAGGATCACTTTATCCGCTTGTTTAAACGCGAAATGCAGACTACTCCGATGAGGTATATTATCCGAAAAAAAATGGAATCCGCTCAACTCCGGCTGTTGATCAGTCAGGAACCTATTGCAGAAACGGCCTATCACCTTGGCTTCGAAACCATCAGCTATTTCAACCGCATGTTTAAAAAAGAAACCGGCATGTCGCCGGGCGACTATAAGAAAAAAGTAAAATCGATGGAGGCGCTTAAAAACAACATGCATTTATCAACTAGTCCTAACGGTGGCTGAAGCGCTTTACAATTTGTTTTAAACTCAAGCTTCAGACTTTCGGGAATGTTCGGCCTCTAACTGTTCGCGCGATTTGCTCTGAGTAACAATATATACTCCGGCAAACACCAGCAAACCTGCTAATGCCTGTTGGTACCCGAAACGATCGATACCGATAGCAATAGCAACAACAGATGCCACCACCGGCTGCATGTAATTGTACATACTCAGGGTTGTTGGCCTCAGGGTTTTCTGTCCTATGGGCAACAACATATAGCCAGCATAGGTGGCAAACAAAATCACAAAACCAATGCTGAGCCAATTCCCGCTATCGAAAGCAACAAACTGAATTTGGGTGAGCGAAGAATAACAAAACGGCAGACCGGTAAGGGTGGCCCATAAAAACATCCACTTCATAACGGTTACCGGATGATAGCGCGAAATCAATTTCTTGAATACTGTAAGGTAAATTCCGAACGAGATAACTGCAAAAAACACAATCAGATTACCCAGCATATTTCCATTGCCCGATGCCTGGCTTGCCGAATTGAATACAATTATCAGTGCACCCGACGCGCCCACCAATACACCGATTACTTTCATCTGAGTAATAGGCTCCTTTAATATAAGGGCGGCAAGCACCATGGTGGCAATCGGAAGCAGGGTGACAACAATCGAAGCATCGATGGGAGAAGTTATCGACAAACCGTAAAAGAACGGAAGTTGGTTCAGAGTAAGGGCAAAAACGGAAGCTAAGAAGAGCTGAAATTTATCGTGCTTACTCACTTTTTCGGGCTTTAGAAAGAGTGAAGTAATCCAAAAAAGCACCATTCCACCTCCAAACCTAAAAAAGGTAAGAGCCAGGGGATCGATTACTTCGGGCATTAAATTGCTGGCAACGGGATTGTTGATCCCAAAAATTAAATTAGCAGCAAACAAGGCACTATGTCCCCAAAATTTCGAGTTCTTCTCCATTGTAGCATTTTTTAACCTGCAAAGGTACTGTTTTTAACCTCAGAATCCAACGTTTTTTTTATCTGAAGGCATTACACCCCTTGTAATGTGTAAATTTCATGTATCTTTGCAACAATTGTTTCATTCTGCAATTATGCGTAAAATCCTACTGACAACTATACTCCTGGCATCTCTGATTGTACCTTATTCTTGCAAAACTGTACAAATCGAAAAGCCCGCCGAATCGTATGTTCCGGCCCCTCTACAACCGGCCATCTCCGAATTACCATTGTCGATAGAACTCGACCTGAAGAAAATTGAGAACGCGCTTAACCGTGAAATGCAGGGATTACTGTTTCAGGGCGACAAACTCAACAATCAGGATTTGAGTGTAAAAGTATGGAAGGCCAACAACTTCACATTTACGATCAAAAACAATCGAATAGAATACCGGGTCCCCCTTAAAATATGGTCGCGATTTGGCTGGACCGTCGAAAAATTCGGACTCCGGGCGGGTGATACTTACGAGGCCAATGGTGCCATCGCCCTCAACTTTGCAACTACTATTTCGCTCGATCGAAACTGGAAATTAATTTCGCACACTACTTCGAAAGGCTATCAGTGGATCGACGCTCCAAAGGTTAACATCCTGGGCATCACAGTACCTGTGACTCCTATAGCCAATTATGCACTGCAGGAAAGTCAGAAAATGATTACTAAACAAATCGACCAAACCCTTTCGGAAATGGTGGAATTGCGAAAATATGCTGCAATGGCATGGAACGAAATGCAAAAGCCAATGCTTATGAGCGACGAAAATCAACTCTGGCTTAAAATCACACCCAACGAGGTAGCAGTTTCACCATTCGAAACAGATAATCAGAAATTAAATCTAACCATAGGACTTAAGGCACAAATCGAATCGTACATGGGCTCAAAACCCGCCTCCTCCAAAACCATTCCCCTACCCGCCTTAACCACAACAGCAACAAAACCAGGAGCGTTCAATCTTAATATTGCAGCCGATGCCACCTACGCTAAAATTTCGGAAATGGCTAAAACGCAGCTGCTCAACAAAACATTTACCGAAGGTAAAAACAGTATCACCATCATCGGTCTGAACCTGTATGGCCGCAATGGGAAAGCAGTTGTCGAAGCCGATGTAACCGGATCGGTTAAAGGACGTATTTATTTTACCGGCGACATGATCTATAATCCGGAAAAAGTAGCCATTGAGGTTCAAAATCCGGAATTCGATATCAATACCCGAAATGCACTTCTAAAATCGGCCAACTGGCTTCTCAACGGATTAATAATAAAGAAAATAAGCCCTTATCTTACGTATCCGGTAAAAAACGAACTCGAATACGCCCGGCAGGAAGCGAATAAAATGCTTGCCAGCTACCCTGTATATACTGGAATTGCATTAACCGGCCAGCTCAATACCCTCACCGTAACGGCTGTCAACCTTGTTCCCGGAGCAGTTCGACTTCAAGCCAACCTTAAAGGAAATGTAAAATTAAAAGTAGAAGATTTTACCCTGTAACCAACCATACCATGAGCACATTCAACAAATCGCATAATCGCTTTGCCTCGGTAGCCGGACAGTTCTACCCCTCAGGTCAACCCGAACTGAATGCCGAACTCCATCGCTTATTTACAAACGCAATTCAACGTCGGTTCGATAATGTTATCGCTGTAATAGCACCCAATTCCGGATACATGTTCTCAGGCAAAATCGCAGCCTCGGCCTATAACCAAATCGACCCTAACCGCACGTTCAAACGGGTATTTGTGCTGGCCAGTTCGCACCTCGACAGTTTTATGGGAGCTTCGGTATTCTGCGATGGCGATTATGTGGTCCCTACCGGAATTGCCGAAGTAGATCAGGATTTTGGACGACAGTAGGTAAGCAATCATCCAAATTTATTTACCGATGCCCGAACTCCTCATTTCCACGAACATAGTATCGAAGTACAACTTCCTTTCCTGATTCATCATCTGAAGCAACCGTTTAAAGTGGTGCCCATCGTGCTGGGAACTCAGACGCCCGCTATTTGCAAAAAAATTGCTGACGTATTAAAACCAGAATTAAACGACGATAACTTATTTGTAATCAGCACCGATTTCTCGTGCTTACTGCCTGCAACTACTGCACGGAAAGTAGATGAAGAGACCGAGCAGGCAATTCTATCGAACAAACCCGATAAACTGATGCGCACCCTCGAAAAACACGAGAAAAGAAATCTTCCCGGTTTTCACACCAGTTTGTATAGCTGGTCGGCTATGCTTACTTTAGTATATATGACTGCCGGAAATCATGGAATGGTATATCAACCTATCGATCAGTGCAATTCGGGCGACATACCCTATTATGGAAATTACGAAAAAGTAACAGGATATCGGGCGCTTGCCCTGGTTCACAATCCCGGACATACAAATGCTCCACTTACTACCGAGGAGTCGTTGCTAACTAAAACTAAATCGGCATTTGGACGTTTTTTTCGGAAATAAACTATCAGAAGCAACCCTACTTCATTTCACGGTGAAGCCAATTCGCGCTGAATTCGTTTTAGTGCTCCGATAGTGTGATTACCTGTTCACAAACCGATAATAATACGCCCCTTTTTTTGACCCCGACTTATCCACTTCGTCCAATTTTTCCAGAAAATCGAAGCTCAACATTCGCTTACGGAAATTTCGTTTATCGAGAGCCTGATCGTAAATCGCTTCGTAAAGCGATTGCAAATGAGTAAGCGTGAATTTTTGTGGAAGAAAATTAAGCCCTATGGGTTCTACCGCGGCTTTACGACGCAATATATTCAAGGCATCTTCCACCATACGCGAATGGTCGAAAATCAGCTCTCCCGCCTGGTGGATATTCATCCATGAAGCATTGTGGCGCTCAAGCAACGACTGATCGGAGGTATTAATATCAATAAGTGCGTAATACGCACATGAAATAACACGCCGTCCCGGGTCACGATTTACTTCACCATACATTCCTACCTGCTCCATAAATATATTTTCCAACCCGGTAAGATCGGTCAATACCCGAATTGCTGCTTCGTTGAGCGACTCATCGCTACGCACAAAACCACCCATCAGCGACAATCCCCCTTTCGCCGGCTCCATCGAACGGGGATGGGCCAACAACCTGATTTCATCATCCTGAAAACCAAGGATGATACAATCGACAGCCACTAAATGACTATCCTGTGAACTATAAAAACTTTCAGTAGTCATGTATATACAGCAACTTCATCCCTTAGAAAATATTTCGCCGGGATGAAGTTGAATATTTAAATTATCAATTACCAGAAATAAATATAAAATGCGATGGTAATTCCTACAATAATCGCTGAGTGAATTACATCCCACTTGCCCCAGCTGGCACGTGATATTGCTTTGTCCTCGGGCGAAATCGAACCAAAGGTTAAACCACGCAACTGAGCTTCGGGAGCAGCCTTCGTAAACACGCTCACCACAATCATCACCAAAACACTAAAGGCGAACATACCACCGCTGAAGAATAGCCAGTTAATATCGTAGAACAAATCCTTAAACCAGCTTTCGGCAGGAGCTGCCGACATCGAGTAGTACACCTTCGCACCCAAACGGGTTAAACCAACTACAAAACCGGAAATCAAGCCCCACAAACCGGCTGCCGGTGTAATTCGTTTCGAAATAACTCCCAACAGGAAGGCCGCAGCAATTCCCGGCGCCAGCACCGATTGCACGTCCTGCAGGTAAGCATACAGAACATCGCCCACACTTTTCATCACCGGAATCCAGAGAATTCCCAGAACAACAATCACAACAGTGGCAATACGACCGGTATGCAATAATTGTTTTTCGGTTGCCGATGGTTTAAATCGTTTGTAGAAATCGATGGTGAATAACATAGCCGACGAATTAAACAGCGAAGCCAGTGAGCTCATAAGGGCTGCAAGAATACCCGCTACTACCAATCCCTTCAACCCGGCAGGAAGAATTTTTGCTACAAGTGTAGGGAATGCGGCATCAGAGTTCACATTACCATTGGCCAACTCGGGCAGGAATGTTCCCGTTTTTACATGCAATGCATACGCAATCATACCCGGAATAAGGAAAATAAATACCGGAGTAAGTTTCAGGTATGCTCCGAAAATGGTACCGCGGCGAGCCTGCGTTTCATCTTTTCCCGAGAGCACACGTTGCACAATGTACTGGTCGGTACACCAGTACCAGAAACCAATAATCGACGAACCGAGGAATACACCCAGCCACGGGAAATTTGCATCGCTGTTGCTACGAATCAGGTTGGCCATCGAATCGCCATAGTCGTTCACCGGAGTGGCACGGGCTATCGCCATCATTTCGTCCCATCCGCCCAGCTCACGCAAACCAAGCACTACTATAATAAGCGAACCCAGTAAAAGAATCGGCGTTTGGAGTACCGAGGTATATAATACCGATTTCATACCCCCGATAACGGTATACAGCGCCGTAATCAATACCAATCCGATAGCAGCAATCCAGAAGAAATCGATTCCCCATAATTCTTTAATGCCAAATACCTGTTGGAAAACAAGCCCACCGGCATATACGGTAACAGCTACCTTAGTAAGCACATAGCTAATAAGCGAAATTACCGAAAGAATGGTACGCGATTCCGGATTATACCTCCGCTCGAGGAACTCAGGCATGGTAAGCACCATACTCCGCGAGTAAAAAGGCACAAACACCCATCCCAGAATCAGAATCATCCAGCCCTGTATTTCCCAGTGCGCCATGGCCATACCACTGGCAGCTCCCGCTCCGGCCAACCCGATGAGGTGTTCCGACCCAATGTTGGATGCAAAAATCGAAGCTCCGATCGCGATCCAGGTGGCATCGCGTCCTGCCAGAAAATAATCGCCCGAGCTGTTCTGCTTCTGGCTCATTACCCAAACCACTATACCGATGAGTGCCAACGCAAACACACCGATTACAATCCAATCTAATAGTTCCATATCTTATTTTTGATGTTTGAAATTACTTCTCTACACTGAATTTGTAAATCACCCGACTGTTGTAAGTCTGACCCGGCTCCAGCACCACCGATGGCCAATCGGCCTTGTTCGGACTATCGGGGAAATGCTGCGTTTCCAGACATACAGCCGCACGTTGCTGGTATACAATACCTTTCTTTCCCGTAAGCGTTCCATCCAAAAAGTTACCGCTGTACACCTGAATACCCGGTTCATTGGTAAACACTTCGAGCTTGATACCACTTAGCGGCGACACCAGGCTGGCGGCCAACTGTGCTACATCGTTGTTGGTATCGAGCACCCAGTTGTGATCGTAACCATTACCATTCTTCAATTGAGCATATTCATATTGATTAATTTCGGCTCCAATCGCTCGGGCAGCAGTAAAATCCATAGGCGTATTTTTTACCGAATCAATGGCCCCCGTGGTCATAAAGGTACTATCCACCGGAGTAAACCGGCTTGCATTTACGTAAAGCACATGATCGGTAATTGTATTGGCCGGATTTCCCGATAAGTTAAAGTAAGAGTGATTACACATATTGATAATCGTTTTTTTATCGGTAGTGGCCGTATACTGAATATCAATGGCGTTATCGTCGGTGAGCTTGAAAAGAACAGTAGCCGTAACCGTGCCCGGAAAATTCATATCCCCATCGGGCGATACAAGGGTCATTTCGAGAGTGGCTGCATCGGGCTGACGAACCTGTTTGAAAACCTTATATTGCCATCCTTCGGGACCACCGTGCAGGCAATGTCCGAAATTATTCTGAGGAAGCTGAATCGTATCGCCATCCAGCACAAATCGTCCCTGATTAATACGGTTGGCATACCGACCAATGGTAGCTCCGAAATCGCCGGGATTGTTAAGATAACCGCTTATCGAGTCATACCCCAAAACCACATCCTGCATTACACCCTCTTTGTCGGGTACCATAACCGAAACTATGCGACCGCCAAAATTCGTAATCGCTACTTCGGCACCAGCCGCATTTTTCAATACCCACAGATCAATTGAATCTGTACCATTTACTACCGTCTGAAAATCGGAGCGCAAAAGACCCGATACCGTTTTCTCCTCTTTTTTGCCACAGGCCTGAAACATCAGAGCAATAGCGGCGACAGCAAATACAATTTTTTTCATGTGTATATAATTTGTTTTTTAATGGTCACCTGGAACTCGCATGTCAGATTTTCATCTACTTTAGCGATTGCCTGCAATCATGCTCGTTTCATGTGTATGAATTTTTAGTATAAATTATTTTCAATCGAAACCTCCACATCACAGGCGTTCATCTTTACAGTGGACACAATTCTCCCCAACCGGTTTTCCGGCTTCAAAAGTATTTTAATTTTCATTAACTGCAAAATAAAAAGTGTACTACATACACTAAAAATGTTGTAAAACATGTTTTCCGACTATTTAAGTTGCTTTTAATGTGATATTTAACTCCTGATTTAGCAAACTATGTTGTATAACATATTTTCGTGCAATTGCACATCAGATAAATATTCCTACTTTTGTGCAGGGAATTAAGTGTACTACTCACACTTATAATAACAAAATACACGAAAAGGCAATGTTAGAAGCATTAAAAGAAAACGTATTTCATGCAAATCTTGATTTAGTAAAGCATGGATTAGTAATTTTCACCTGGGGCAATGTGAGTGCTATCGACCGGGAGAGCGGTTTGGTGGTGATAAAACCTTCGGGGGTGAGTTACGATGAAATGAAAGCAGAACACATGGTGGTAGTAGATTTGGAGGGTAAAGTAGTGGAAGGAAATCTGAAACCTTCGTCGGACACGGCAACCCATCTGGTACTTTACAAAGCCTTTCCGGAAATCGGAGGGATAGTGCACACGCATTCCACCTACGCTACTGCATGGTCGCAGGCGGGAATCGACCTGCCGAATATCGGCACTACCCACGCCGATTATTTCTCACAGGACATCCCCTGTACCCGAATGATGACACAGGAAGAAATTGAAGGGGCGTACGAACTGGAAACAGGGAATGTGATTGTAGAGCGTTTTCAGCAGATTAATCCGGTTCATGTGCCGGGTGTTTTGGTATGCAATCATGGTCCTTTCTCGTGGGGAAAAGATGCACACGATGCGGTGCATAATGCGGTGGTGATGGAGCAATGTGCCCGTATGGCGCATATTGCTTATTCGGTGAATCCGAATCTGAAGATGAATCCTCACCTGATAACGAAGCATTTTTTCCGCAAACACGGGCCCGGTGCCTATTACGGTCAGTAAGTGCAGTTTTACTTGCGCGAAACCTGATTAAACAATTGACAATTAATAATTAACAATTAAATATTATGGAATTCAAATTTGAAAATTACGAAGTTTGGTTCATCACCGGCGCACAGTTGCTCTATGGTGGTGACGCTGTAGTGAAAGTAGATGCCCATTCGAACGAAATGGTGAAAGGACTCAACGACTCGGGAAATCTTCCGGTGAACGTAGTATATAAAGGTACCGCTAACTCATCGTCCGAAATTTCGGAAATCATGCGTGCTGCCAACGGCGACCCGAAATGTATCGGTTTAATTACCTGGATGCACACTTTCTCGCCTGCAAAAATGTGGATTCATGGACTGATGGACTATAAAAAACCATTGCTCCACCTTCACACGCAGTACAACGAAACCATTCCCTGGGACGAAATCGACATGGACTTTATGAACCTGAACCAGTCGGCCCATGGCGACCGCGAGTTTGGATTCATCACCAGCCGCCTTCGCAAACCCCGCAAAGTGGTGGTAGGTTACTGGAAAGACAAAAATACTCACGCAAAAATTGCCAGCTGGATGCGTGTTTCGGCCGGTTGGGCCGATGCTCAGAACATGCGCATCATTCGTTTTGGCGATAACATGAACAATGTAGCCGTAACTGATGGCGATAAAGTAGAAGCCGAAATCCGTCTGGGTTACCATGTGGATAACGCTCCTATCGCTAAACTGGTTCCATTTGTGAAAGAAGTTACCGAAGCCGAAATCGACACCTTAGTAGCTGAATACCTGCGTATTTACGACTTTGCCGACAATTGCAAACCAGGTGCTGAATTGCACAGTTATGTGCGCGATGCTGCTGCACAGGAAATCGGTCTTCGTCGCTTCCTCGAAAAGAAAGGCGCTAAAGCCTTCACTACCAGCTTCGACGAACTGGAAGGTATGAACCAGCTGATGGGTTTTGCTACGCAGCGACTGATGTCGGAGGGCTATGGTTTTGGAGCCGAAGGTGACTGGAAGACAGCCGCATTGGTACGCACCATGTGGGTCATGGGACAGGGAATCCCGGGCGGAAGCTCTTTCCTCGAAGATTACACCCTGAACTTCGACGGTGCTAAAAGCTCGATTCTTCAGTCACACATGCTCGAAATCAATCCCGATATTGCGGCTAAAAAACCACGCGTAGAAGTTCACTACCTGGGAATCGGCGATTCGGGAACCTGTGCCCGTCTGGTATTCCAGGGGCCCGAAGGCGAAGGTATTGCAGCCACGATTGTGGATATGGGCAACCGCTTCCGCATGATCGTAAACAAAGTAAATGTGATCAAACCCAAAGAACTTCCGAAACTTCCCGTTGCCTGTGCACTCTGGATTCCCGAGCCTAATTTCGAAGTAGGTGCCGGGGCATGGATTCTGGCCGGTGGAACTCACCACTCGAGCTTCTCGTATGCCCTTACCGTGGAGCACATGGAAGATTTCGCTGAAATAGCCGATATCGAACTGCTGATAATCGATAAAGATACCACCTTCCGCAACTTCAAGCAGGATATGCGCAACAACGAGGTGTATTACTTCATCAACAAAGCACTGCGATAATCAATTCTTCCGCCCGTTTTGATGCCCGGCAATGGGTAAGAAGCGGGCGGTTTTTATTTCATCTTACAAAATCTCTTATAGAAAAATGAGCAAATACGTTATAGGACTCGATTACGGAAGCGACTCGGCCCGTGCGGTGGTGGTCAATGCCGAAACAGGCGAAGAACTGGCTTCGTCGGTAAAATATTATCCCCGCTGGATGGAAGGCAAATATTGCGTTCCAACGGCCAATCAATACCGTCAGCACCCGCTCGATTATATTGAAGTGCTGGAATATACGGTGAAAGATGCGTTGAGTAAGTGTCCGGCCGGAACAGCCGAAAAGGTAGTAGGTATTGCCTTCGACACCACCGGAAGCACCCCCGTATTTACCGATAAGAATGGAGTACCGCTGGCCATGTTGCCTGCATTTGCCGAAAATCCCAATGCGATGTTCGTGTTATGGAAAGACCATACTGCCATTAAAGAAGCTCAGGAAATCAACGACCTGGCAGCTAAATGGAGCACCGACTACACCTCGTACGAAGGAGGAATTTACTCCTCGGAATGGTTTTGGGCCAAAGCTTTGCATGTATTGCGCGACGATGCGACCATTCGCGAGGCCGCCTATTCGATTGTAGAACATTGCGACTGGATGCCGGCATTGATTACCGGAACCGAAAAGCCGGAGAATATGTACCGCAGCCGGTGTGCATCGGGACATAAAGCGATGTGGCTGGAGCAATGGGGAGGATTACCTTCGGAGGAATTTCTCGTAGCGCTCGATCCGGTGTTGGCAGGATTCCGCGACCGCCTGTATACCGAAACCTGCGCCAGCGACACGAAAGTGGGTAATCTGACTCCCGAATGGGCTGAACGGTTGGGTCTTACAACTAAAGTTGCTGTGGCTGTCGGAGCTTTTGATGCTCACATGGGAGCCGTTGGAGCCGAGGTAAAACCAGGCGCATTGGTACGCATCATCGGAACCTCCACCTGCGATATTATGGTATCCGACTACCAGGAAATGGGCGACAAGCTGATTCCCGGAATTTGCGGACAGGTGGATGGATCAGTAATCCCGGGCATGGTGGGTCTGGAAGCCGGACAATCGGCCTTTGGCGATATTTATGCCTGGTTTAAGCGCGTGGTAGCCTGGCCAATCGAGAATATTCTTGCCAACACAACCCTGGTTGATGAGGCGACGAAGCAAAAGCTGATCGAAGAAACGTTGGATCAGATCATTCCTGCCTTATCGGCCGAAGCAGCAAAAGTACCGGTAAGCGAATCGACCATTCTGGCTACCGACTGGATGAATGGTCGTCGCACGCCCGATGCTAATCAGATGGTGAAAGGCACTATTACCGGTTTAAACCTGGGAAGTTCGGCTCCGCTCATTTTCAGAGCATTGGTGGAAGCTACGGCCTATGGTTCGAAAGCCATTGTGGATCGTTTTATCGAAAACGGAGTTGAAATTCGCGAGATTATTGGTATTGGAGGAATTTCGCTGAAGTCGCCTTTTGTAATGCAAACCCTTTCGGATGTGTTGAATATGCCGATTAAGGTAGCTAAGGCCGATCAGGCCTGTGCGCTCGGTACGGCGATGTTTGCCGCAGTAGCTGCCGGAGTTCATGCAAAGGTGGAAGATGCGCAGAAAGTGATGGGACAGGGATTTGCCCACGAATACTTCCCCAATGCCGAAAATCACAAGCTTTACCTGGAATTGTACGATAAGTACCAGCTGGTTGGTAAATTTACCGAAGAAAAGCTATTCTGATCGCTACTATACAACTAACGAAGAAGGTTCCGGATTCTAACTCCGGAACCTTTTTTTTATCAAAACACCACTCTCTCCTGCACACAATTAAAGAATTTGTGCAAATAATTTCATAAATGGATTGTATGGCAGGTTGGGTTTAGCAACCAAAATTGGCGGACAAACCGAAGTTGAAGTATACAACCAGGCGCCCCGCGATGCCAACACCTACACCCTCACTACTGCCAAAGCGGTAGTAAACGGTAAATTGCCTATTGGCGTTACCAGTGCGTTGGGCTACAGCTATTCGCTCAACGATAAGATTTCCTTATTTGGAGAAGTTGAAATTCTAAGTATCAGCGTAAAACGCGACAAATTAACTTACGAAGAATTCGACACCAGCGTGTATATGAATAATGGAACCGTAGCCATGGCCGGTGCTTATACGATCGACAATCTTCCTCCGGGATACTCAAAGGTTACTGTTTTTGGCGAAACCTACGACAACACGGCAGGAACCGGACTAACTTCGGTAAGTAATTATTCGTCGGTTGGAGTATCAGTCGGCATCAAATACGCTTTTTAATTATTCTCTCACCAGTTTCCCTGAGCTGAATGTTTGTCCATCAACACGTACCTGATACACAAACATACGGCCGGGGAAGCGGTTTATCGGTAGCTCGACCGGTAAATTGTGAAATCCTTCGGGTAAGCGGTCGGTAAATCGATACACATCCCGGCCCGTCATATCGACTATCCGCAAATCGAACACCGCTTCTTTCTGTAAATAAAATTTAAAGTTCAGTCCTTCGGGGAAAGGATTAGGGGTGGCTACTAAATCGAGCAATCGAATTGGGTTCTCTTCCACGCCCACTGTCACATCTTCCAACTGCTGAATCTGACTATCCATCCAGGTGATACGATCGCGCAACCAATTTTTCAGGTAAGTGAGTTCGTTTTCGTAGGTACCTCCGATATAATTATTGGGCCACACATACGTACTTAACACATCCCAGGTACGGAAATTACGTTTATGTGCATCGCCCAGATTCCGGGCACAGGAATCGACAAACGAATTCAGGTACGAAGGATTCAGATAATACTGTGTCCACTCGGTCCATCTTCGTTTCAGAAACGAATTAAATATCGGGTCGAGCCTCAACTTTCCCCACCAAAAAGGCATTGCGTAGCTATCGGCATCGCCCATCCCATCGACCACCCAGCCAGCTGTTTGTCCGGCCGAGAAAAAATTGGCATTGCCAAAACAAATATTATAATCCCAATAAGGGCCCATCGTCACTTTTCCACCCTTCGAATCTTTATCTTTATGAAGAAAAGTACTGATTCGATACCCATCCAGGTTGCGCGAAAGCTCGGTAATAATATAATAATCGACAAAGGAAATTATATCTGCATAGGAACGGTAACCCAGTTCCTTATCGCGATAGTTATCGGAATACATAGCATCTTCAAATCGGGTTATATGATCGCGGATATACGCATGTTGTTTCGGATGCAATTCGGTCCCTTTGGGATCCTGGTGCAGAAAATACACTTTTTGCTGCAGGCGTGTAGGGGCCCGGTAAGGCGAAATCCAATAATCAATTCCGTCGATATCGGTAGCTTCCGGCCGGTCAATTTTCAGGATATATCCCCCGGTAAGTTCATCGCCCACCGTATCGCGGGGCAACACTTCAGCAAGATTCAGCCTTCCTTTATCATTTTTAATCTTTTCGACCATCACATACACCCCGTTGTATTGCCCATTGAGGTACAACTCAAAAAAACCGGTACGGGGCGACCACTTTCCGGTCAGATTTCCCAGATGATAGGCCAGCACATTGCGCATCAACGACTTATCGGAGTAGGGGCCATGAAACACCCAGTCGTTTTCTTTGGGCATACCTAACAAGGAAACATTATTATTGGAACCATCTTCCTTACGCGTTTCGACCGAAAAACTCTTTTTAGGATATCCCGCCGAGGTAAAACCACGAATCTCTATTCCGGCTTGTCCATTGTATTCGTAGGTAGTATCGGTCAGAAAATTAATGCCCCCCGAATTCAACACCTTCATTTCGGCATTGATCTTCGTGTTTTGGACTATATTCTGGCCGTTAGTATTCACCAGTATAATCGGGAGATTGCTCGAAGTATAGTCGAGCGGTTCTTTAAACCAGGCCGGAGGATTTCCGTAGAGCATACCCGGATAATTAATATTCGCATGTACCCAAACCCGGGCCGACATATCGGAGGAATTACCGCCCTGATTCAGAATATGTACAGCAAAGGTATTGAGGCCGCGCTGGAGACTGGAAGGTTTCAGCACATAGCGTTCCGGACTTCCTCCCGAATACATGCGGGCTTCGCGATCGGTGGTAAGCTGGGCATTGAAAGCAGGAAACGCACCGGTTACATTGGCCGACCGGGCACATTCCACTCCATTAATATAAAGAATAAAAGCATCATCGTAATCGATATCGAGGAGCAAATCTTTAATAATCGACACATCGGGAAGCGACACCTGGTAGCGCATGTAGAGTGAATTTACCGGTGGAGTAAGCTTTGTATAATCGTCGTTATCGGCATAGCCAATTCCACCCCGGCCTGAATTCCAGCCAGCATCGTTGAAACCACTTTGATACCAGTTGGACGGCGGAGCACTGTTTCCTACTATATATTTCCAGGTAACCGACTCAACCACCATCGACTCCCAGTGCGATTGAGCCTGAAGCGTATAAAAGCTTACAAGACTTACAAGAAGAAAAAAAATAATTCGCATGCAGATCAGTTATCAGATTTAATAAACGCAAAGATAAGTCATTATTTGCAGGTATACCGGTGCGTTTTTGGCGGCAACGGGTGAATATGTGTATCTTTGTGGTCAAAATGGAGGACAAATGTGTATCGTTCGAATTTGCCCGAAATGCAGGCCTTGCAACAAAACGGGTGGCTCTACTTAAAACACCCGAATTGGCAAAAGGTAGGTGATGCTATGGTTGCAACAAAGCGGGCAGCTCTACACATTTTAAATATTTCGAATGATTTAAAAAAAACAGTTTATTATCGTATGAATTTACGATTGCGGGGACTTGGTATAATTTTAATAGCATCGCAACTGGCGATGGCAGGTAGCAGTACCCGCAACGAAGTTCCCGATACCACCCGCGTGTATTCCATCGGCGAAATTACCATTACCGAACAGTTTCGCACCGCCGAATTGCGTTCCTCCTCCCCTCTCCAGCTTTTATCGTCGAAGCAGTTACAGCAACTCAATGCCCTGCAGGTTTCGGATGCGGTAAAATTTTTCTCCGGTGTGATGGTGAAAGATTACGGTGGCATTGGTGGACTCAAAACAGTGTCGGTAAGAAGTTTAGGAGCAGCACATACCGCTGTGAGCTACGATGGCATTCTGGTAAACGACAACCAGACGGGGCAGATGGACATCGGCCGGTTTTCGCTGGATAATGTGGAAGCGCTGACCCTGCACAACGGGCAAAGCGATCAGATTTTTCAGCCGGCGCGACAATTCGGATCAGCAGCGGTGATGAACATACGTAGCCGCAATCCGCTGGAAAGTGTCTCATCGGGAATCGTTTCGTTTAAAACCGGGTCGTTCGGCATGCTTAATCCATCGTTTTTTTACAGCAAGAAGTTCAATTCGCGGATGGCTGCTTCGGTGAGCTCCGAATGGCTGAAGGCGCACGGACGCTATCCGTATAAACTCTTTTATCATCCGTCGGGCGCGGGCGATTTTTCACAAGAAACGCGTACGAATTCGGATGTTGAAAATTTCCGTCTGGAAGGAGCTCTGTATGCCCGGTTTTCGTTGCAGGAAACTGCCTGGCTGAAAGCTTATTATTACCGGGCCAACCGGGGCTTGCCGGGCGCCACCATCCTGTATGCTACCGAAAATTTTTCGACCCAGCGGCTTTCCGACCACACTTTTTTTGCACGTGGTCATTACCAACGCGTAATGAATCCACTCTGGACGGTGCAATGGAACGGGAATTATCACCGCGGGTATCTTGAATATTCCGACACGGCCTATTTAAACGAAGCAGGTCGGCAATTCAGCCAATACACCCAGCAGGAAATCTATAATTCGCTGGCGGTGCTGTATCGTTCATTACCCGGTTTATCAATTTCGTTTTCGTCGGATTTTTTTGCCGGCACTATGGATGCGCAGTTTGAAAACGAGCAACTGACGCATGATTTTGCACGCCCTTCGCGATACACCCTGCTGAATGTGGTAGCCGGCAAATACGTGAGTAATTCGGTATTGGCAACCGGTAGTTTGCTTTCGACCTCGGTGGTGGAGCAGGTCCGTACGGGCACAGCTGCGGCTCCCCGTCATCGCTTATCGCCTTATGCCAGCATCAGCTGGAAACTATTTTCCGAAACCGACTTCCGGATTCGTGCATTTTATAAAAATATTTTCAGGATGCCCACTTTCAACGATTTGTATTATTCGCGGGTGGGCAACGCAGCGTTACGACCCGAGACCACCCATCAGTTCAATGCAGGGGTAACCTGGACGACAGGGAGTCCGCATGAGATAGATGGCAAGAAGCGATGGAGAAATTGGCTTCCCCATCTCTCGCTTACCGCCGACCTTTTTCACAACCGGGTTTACGATAAGATAATTGCCGTACCCACGAAAAACATTTTTGTGTGGAGCATGGTGAATCTGGGCGAAGTAGCGATTACAGGTGCTGATATTTCGGCGGAAAGTAGTTTTGTGTTAGGCAATGGTTTTGCGCTGGTGATGGCAGGCACCTACAGTTACCAGCGGGCGCTGGATGTAACCGATGCTGCATCGGGAACCTATTTGCATCAGATACCGTACACTCCGAGGGTTTCGGGTTCGGCGCGCGCCGGGCTCACCACGCCCTGGGCCACAGTGGCCTACAGTGCGGTATGGTCGGGAAAACGGTATGCTACGGGCGAAAATTTTGCTGAAAACCGCTTGCAGGGGTACAGCGATCAGGGGATTTCGGTAGCCAAGGAATTTTCGGTGAGAAAAAAGAGCAAAGGTTCCGGGGATGCGGCTTCCGGGTTATCGCCGGTTGAAACTGCCGCTCCCCGAATTTCGATTCGGGGCGAAATCAACAATTTGTTTGATGAGCAATACGCTGTGGTGAGGTGGTACCCGATGCCGGGCAGGAACTACCGGTTGGTGGTGAGTTTTAATTTTTAATTTTTATCTTATAAGTCAGAAAAGGGTGTTGAAGAAGTGGGGAATAAAATACGCCGGAGAGAGCAATAGTTTACGAGCGATAGGCCGGACGCTGTTGGAGACACTAATTTCGTCAGTAAGAAAGGCGACACGCCGGATGCTGTACGGTGCAAAAACTATCGCAGGCAGAATGGCGACACGCCGGATGCTGTACGGTGCAAAAACTATCGCAGGCAGAAAAATCCCGGTCGATCTTCTTCCTGTTCGATTTTTAGCTGCTCTGGTTGGTTTGCTGTTTCTTTCAGCCTGCGACGACATGACCGATAAAACGCCGGCAGGAGGCGAATTGCCCGATAATGCCACATCTTCACGGCTCTACATTCTTTCGGAAGGACTGATCCACCTGAACAACAGCACCCTGGCATTGTACGATTTCGAAACCCGCACCACTGCTACCGACTGGTTTGGCACTGTGAATGGTCGGAAGTTGGGCGATACGGCCAACGATATGGGCATTTACGGAACTAAACTTTATCTGGTGGTTTCCACTTCCGGACTGGTAGAAGTAGTGGATAAATTAACGGGCCGGTCGCTGAAGCAAATCGCGATGAAAGATGGAATCGGGCGATCGCGTGAGCCCCGCAACATTGCCTTTTCCGATGGTTTTGCGTATGTATGTTCATTCGACGGAACGGTAGCCGAGATCGACACAGCTACACTGTCGATTACCCGGATAACTACCGCAGGACGAAATCCCGATGGCATAACTGTGGCCGGAGGTAATTTATATGTATCCAATTCAGGCGGGCTCAGCTTTCCGAATTACGACAGTACGGTTTCGGTAATCGACCCGGTAACATTTAAAGAAATCAGGAAAATTGAAGTTGGAGCCAATCCCTTTACACTTCAGGCCGACAGTCGCGGGCAACTGTATGTGGTAACCCGCGGCAATTATGGCAACGAGCGGTACCAGCTACATCACATCGATACCCGCACCCACCAATACCTTGGCACAATTGAGGGTGCCCACCCGCTGAACTTCACCCTGAGTAACGATACCCTGTGGATGTACAGTTTCGACCATAGCACCGGCGACAGCGAATTTCAGACCTACGACACCCGATCCGGCGCACTATCCACAACCGGATTTATCGACCCGGCATTACTAAAAACTCCTTTTGGAATTACCCGAAATGGAAGTAATGGCGAGTTGTTTATCACCGATGCCGGCAGTTACACCACCCGGGGCGATGTTCTGTGCTTTTCGCGCGACGGGAAATTGAAATACCGGCTGAAGGGCGTGGGCGTAAATCCGAAGAAAGTGGTGGTGGAGTAAGAGGTCAGGTGTCATTTACATCGCGACATGTCGTAAAACCGTTACGACCTGATACTTTTTGCATGTTCATAAAAAAACTCCGGAGAAATATCATAATCCCATGCGCTATTTTCATCGGACCAAACAACCGAAGGCCACACCAACTCTCCCATCTTTCCAATTTTTGCAGCATGCAGTACCTCCTCGTTGAGCAGCTGCGACATCCCTTTCAGGTGGAGTTGATTTGTGATTACCGGATAGAGATTTAATTCTTTAATCTCCCCTGTGTTGAAACGACAAGTCACTGTAAAGTTAGTGAATCTGAGTATATTGGTTATTTTCAACATTATGAAAGAGGTTTTATTTTATGAAATTGTTTTGTATCCCATATAAGAATTAGCTCATCTTTATGAATTTCGGCCCAGGCCTGAACTAATTTAAGTTTATTAAGGGGCAAGTCTCCGTTCAGAAGATTACCATTTTCTATGAACACGTTTGCTTCAAATTCACCAAATTTTACTTTAAAATGTGATGGCTGATGATCATTATAAAACATATAAATAATCAATCCATAAAAACGACAAATCTCAGGCATAGTTAAAATTATTTCGTTCAGGTCAGTGCAAATATACGAGATAGCAATCTAAATTACAAGTAGATCTGCGAAAATATTTTATATATTACACTTCGGCTTCTTTCCTGAACTTCCAATCGAATTCACTTTCGTTTTGATGGGTATAAAATGGCAATCCCCGGATATGAAAGTCGCTTGTATGGGTCGAAATATGTACCAGGAGATTTACCACCTCCTGGTACATTGTATTCATTTCTCTATTTTCACACCTTCCTTTTCTGTGAGTTCCAGTCTGATGTCGTTTTCGGGATTCAGTTCATCCTCAAACTGGTTCCCAATTATGTGTACATTACTTACCCGCTCAAAGAAAAACAGGTGCTTATTCCAGTGAAAGGGTTGAAAATCGGTGGTTTTCTTAACAATATTATTCCGGAAAATAAGTCCGTCGGTCGATTTGGCATATACCAACGGCCGATCGAAGGTTTCGAAGGTATTATTTTCGATCACTATGCCCGAATGAAAATATTGTTGCTGATGCTTAAGATCAGGAATTTCCGGATAGATCGAGATGATGGCATTGGTAAACTGGTACTGGGCTGTCAGCGCATTTACAAAGCGGTTGTTGCGAATCACCACATCGGTACAGGCACCGGTTTCGAACCAGCCATTGCAATCGCCACACAGTAAAATCGCTGTTCCATGCGTATGGTCGAAGAAATTATTTTCGCACACCACCCGTTTCGGAGTACTGAACAGGGCCCCCCGCGCCCGGTTGTTGCGAATGGTATTGCCTGAAAACACAACGGTAGGCGTCCAGGTCAGGTTTTCGAGGCCAAAACTTCCCGACTCAGTAACATTCTCAGGAAGAGCTTTATTAAACACAATTTCAAATTCCTTCGCTCCAAATTCGGTGGGCGCATCCACTGCTTTGATCGATTGAATCCGATACACCTGCTTGTCGACCAGCTCCATCCGTTGCGACTCCACCACCTGCACACTATCGCCCGGTTCGCCCCACTTAAATCCCCAGGCCTGACCGTGCATGTAGCGGGCCCGCACCGTAGTGGCATCGACCCGTTTCGTAAGTTTCAGGTAAGTTCCGTGCACATTAATCGCATCATCGGCCATTCCTTCGTAGAGGCCGTTAACCGAAATAAGCTCTCCTTTGCATGCCGAAAAATGCGTAGCATCGGCCTGCGTGGTAAAATACCGCACATCCTCCTCCCCTTTCAGGCACACCGAAAAGCGGTCGAGCCGTATATTTTCACTCATCTGAGCTATGAGTCCCATCCCTTCGGCATAATGCACCTGCACATTTTCGAGAACAGTATTGAGGCTTTCGCTCACAAAAATCCCGGGAGTGGGTCGGTAATAACTACGCAGGGCCAGCACTTCGCCCGGCTGAGCAAACTCAGCATCTTTCAAGCCCCTGATGCGGAGCACATCAGGCCGAACTTCTTCTACCGACGAAGGATTAAAACTCACATCAGCACGCTTATATGCCAGCCGTTTATCGGAGCGGAACGCCATATAATGATTCGGTTTCGATTTCCAGCCCTCGCCCAGCAGTATCAATTGTGAGTTTTCGATGCTGTAATTTCCACGGGGATGTATTTCGGCCGTAAGCTCACGCTTAGTATTGTCCACCTCTTTTACGGTAAGTTGCCGAATCGCAGGAAGTTCAAAATCGATGGAAAAATTTTTAAGTACAATATTTTTACCGTTGACAATGGCAAACGGAATCATTCGGCCATGAAACACAAATTCAGAACCCTGCCCGTCGATGGTTACGTTCGAAAGATTTTCGAGCGCAAAAGCCACTTTTTTAGGATTCACCTGATCGTGATTCGAAATATAATATACCCGCTCAAACGCCCCCTCTTCGTAAAAATGGTACCGGCCTTTGGGAAATTTGATCACCACCGGCTCCTCTCCTTTTCGATTTTCGAGCTTGCTAATCAGCTCATTCAGCGGAGCCGAAGCGTTTTTTTTGGCTTCCGCAACTCCGCTAAAGGTAAGTTGAACGGTGCGAGGTGTACATGCCGTAATGACCGTCAGAAGAAAAGCAATCAGAAGGAAGTTGAACGTGCGCATGGAGATTTGAGTTTATTAAAAGCTCGTTATTACTAAATATTTTAAAGAACGAACTACGTGATGGCAAAAATACATAAAATACCGGGCCTAACAAAATCAAATTATGCACAGAGTATATATCGAACCATTGTGAATAACCAGCAAGGACGCAAGTGATACAACAGCATCTGATCAGGCAAGTATTTACGAACCGGCAGCGGAACGATGTCAGTTTCCAATTCCCGGTTTTTTATGTCAGATACTTTCACCCTTTGAAAAAACAGATCCGCCCAACGCTTTGTTTAACCAAAAATATTTGTATTTTTGCATCTCTTCACTTACTTTACACCAGGCAGTCATAATCTTTCTATAAAAACAAAGCGCATTTACCTTGAAAATCAAGTTATATTCCCAATATTTGCGCGCTAAAGCAGGAAATGCTGCCTACAACCAGATCAAATAGAAATTAACTCTTTTACAATATGAAACGAGCATGTAAATACTTCACATCCAAGGTCAGGGTAATGTTGGCATGCGAGTTCCATACGACCGTTGAAAAAACAAGTATTACCGTATGAAAATAAAAATTTTGTTATTGATTATCAGCAGCATCTTGCTTTGCAGCTGTAGTTCGTTTTATCAACTCATTAATGTGAGTCCGTCCTCCAACTTAAAAGAAATTTCATTTTCGCAAGAAACACCCAATCCGCTTTATCAGTTTTATTACGCGGATACCCTGGCAAACGACTATTTGAGCGAATTAAGAAAGCAGTACGAAATTGACCTTTTAGTAAAAGTCGAAAAAAGCGAGCTGGACAAAATAAAGGCGGTACTGGACTGGACGAGTAAGCAATGGGAGCACAACGGCAGTAACAATCCGACAAAACAAGATGCGTTGACCATCTTGAAAGAGGCTCGTGAAGGGAAACAATTCCGCTGTGTAGAATATGGAATTGTTGCTACAGCAGCTCTCAATAGTATCGGTATTCCTGCCAGAACGTTAGGTCTTAAAACCCGGGATGTTGAAAAAGTGATGCGTGGTGCAGGCCATGTTGTTACCGAAGTATATTCAACTGAACTGGGGAAGTGGATTTTTATCGACCCTCAATTTAACATACTTCCTGTTTTGAACGGAAAGCCTTTAAATGGAGTGGAATTTCAAAAAGAAGTTTTCAATAAGAATACCAACTTGAAGCTGATCAATAAACAAGGTGAACTTAGTAGAGAGGACGCCGAAAAATACATCAACTGGGTTGGGAAATACTTGTATTATTTCGATGTATTGTTTGACCAGAAAACGATGAATTCGGGCAAGTTCATCACTATAAACGGAATGACAAAATTAACATTGGTTCCGGTCGGTCGAAAAGAGCCACGCATTTTCCAACGACGCTATAAAATTGATTATAGTTATTACACCCATTCGTTGAATGACTTCTATCGAAAACCCTAAACTTAATATTATGCAACGAATTAGCTTTTTTCTTCTGCTCTTTGTAAATCTCATTCATCTTCATGCTTCTGAAAATCTGAAAGTTAAAATTCTCAGAAAACTGGAAAATGACAAAGTGGTAAATTACACCGTAAACAAACTGATCATTCAGGGAAACTCAACCAAAACTGAATTTTCGAAGGACACCCTGTTCATAAACAGCTACGGTTCAGCTTCTTTTCAGAAAAACACGGAGGACAGTGTGTGGGGCTATGATTTTGTTGCCTCCGACAGTTTAATTCACCCTTACTTCAAACTACCTCAGAAAACTACTAAAGTATATAAAAACGGGAAACTGCTGACTGCGCTTGTAAGTCCTAAACAAAACCGGTATACCGAAAAAAGAATAGAGGAACTGAAACCGGAAGAGTTGGAATTAACCGTACAAGGACAATTAACCGATGTATTAGCCCTACTTAAAGATCCAACATCAGTACTACGAACCGACACACTACTTCACAAGCAGGCTTGTTATCACTTCTCAACTGTTAAAAACGGACTTCCAACTTCTTTGTTTATTGCGAAGAAGTCCCTCATGCCGCTGATGTTGCGCATCACCACCAACACCTTTCAACCCTTTATTGAAGAGTACAACTATAGTAATTTCAGTTACTCCACAGTACTAAACTATTCTGAATTAAGCAAATCGTCAATTCAGTCAACACCCGAAAAAGCGGTTGTAAAAGTAAACGACATTTTACCCGGTTGGGAACTCGCTGATTTGCAGGGCAACAATTACTCATTAAAAAATCCGGAAAAATTTAAAATTATTTATTTATCGATGATTAATTGTGGACCTTGTCAGGAAGCGATACCCTATGTCGAAAAAATGTACAACGAATACAACCAGTCAGATTCGGTAGAATTCGTTGTATTTTACCCGGTTGACGATAAAGAAAGTTTGATCCGGTATGTGCAACGAAAGAACTTAAAACCAAATCTGGTGTACAATTCGTCGGTAAAACAGGAAAAGAGAATTGAAATTTTCAGTTACCTGAATATTGGTTATCCCGCTTTTTTAATCGTCGACAAGGAAAACAGGGTAAGGGATATACTCAGCGGTTTCAGCAAGAATATTGAGATGAGAGTTAAAAACCGGTTGGAGAAAGTAATAATCAGATGAAAGCAGCAATTTACAAAAAATACGGTCCGCCAGAAGTCGTACACCTGATGGAAGTAGCCACTCCCATTCCGGCCGACAACGAATTATTGATACAGGTATATGCATCAACCGCAAACCGCACAGATGCCGGTTTTCGTAGTGCCGAATATATCGTGTCGCGTTTTTGGAGCGGGCTCTTTCGACCAAAAGTGCCCATTCTTGGAAGCGAATTTTCGGGTGTTGTAGTTGAAACAGGTCGTGCAGTAACTAATTTCAAAAAAGGCGACAAGGTATTCGGATTTAACGATGTAAGCTTTGGAGGACATGCCGAATACCTGACCATCGACGAAAACAAAGCAGTGACATCAATTCCTTCAAACTTCGACATCTATCAATCGGCGGCCATTGCTGAGGGAGCACATTACGCACTATGCAACATCAGAGCTTCCGGCATACAACAAGGTCAAAAGGCGCTTGTATATGGAGCAACCGGGGCAATTGGCTCGGCGGCGGTGCAATTGTTAAAATATTTTGGAGTATGGGTAACAGCTGTGTGTAATACTCCCAATGTGGAACTGGTAAAAAAACTTGGTGCCGACGAAGTTATTGATTACCAAACGCAGGAGTTCACCCGCACTCCCAACCGGTTTGAATTAATATTTGATGCGGTTGGTAAAAGCTCTTTCAATCAATGTAAACCCTTATTAACGAGCAAAGGAATGTATGTATCAACCGAGTTAGGCAAAAATGGAGAAAATATTTTCTATGCATTAATTACACCTCTTTTTAGGGATAAAAAAGTAATTTTTTCAATCCCGGTCAGCAGAAAAGAAGATCTCGAATTTTTGAAAAATCGGGTTGAAAATAATGAATTTAAGCCGGTCATCGACAGCGAATACACACTTGATCAAATCGTGGAAGCCTACCGATATGTTGAAACTGGTCAAAAAACAGGTAATGTAATCGTAAAAATATTTTAAAATCAATCTTATGAAGAAAAACAAACTGGCAATTGTTCTTGGAATGCTGGTAACGACCGTTGTGTTGTTGGTTGCCGCAACACCTGAAACAAATAATCGGGTATGTACAAAGTATACCGACATCAGTTCGTTTGGTGTTAACCAATTTATAGCGATGGATTTAGAATTGATTGCGAATTTTCCGAAGCGCGACGATTGGAGAAATATCGAAAAACGAATCACAACAGTAGCCCCCGATTCGTTGCGGTACATCGATTCACTGGACATCAGCACGATAGCCGATACCCTCTACGTAAAAATTTACTCACAAAATTATGCCTATCGAAGCAGCAACACCTATACAATTGCAAAAAATAAAAATCAATCAACCGACACCCTGATGATTTTCAATATGGGCGTTGATTTTAAGATGAAAGAAAATGTGGATGACGCCCGGGATTTTCGCATCAATAATTATACGCTTGAATACCTTCCAAAGCAGAAACTTTCGGATGCAGATAAGCGGATTGTATTTCACAAAACATTCCTTCCGGGTAGCTGACCCTGTGAATTTATAAATATTCACAATTTGAGATTGAACCTTAATCACGCAGTTAGTGTTTAACAGTTTCAACAATGTAAAAAAGTACATCCAAAATGAAAACAGTTAAAACACTAGCATTGCTATTACTAGCAACCACTTTTACGCTTACCGCACAAAAAGCGAATATCAACACCGGTAAGTCGACCGTAAAATGGATTGGCAACAAAGTCGGAGGTTCGCACAATGGCGACATCAAGGTGAAAAGCGGAGCATTTGAATTCAAAGGAGGAAATATTGCCAGTGGCGAAGTGGTTATCGACATGAACACCATTACCTGCGCCGACCTTACCAACGAAGGAGCCAACCAAAAACTGGTAGGCCATTTAAAATCCGACGATTTCTTTGGAGTTGAAAAATTCCCGACTGCAACCTTCAAAGTAACCAAAGCCACAAAGTTCAATAACGGGAAAGCAACACTTACCGGCTTGCTTACCATTAAAGGAAAAGCGGAAAGCATTTCGTTTGATGTTACTAAAAAGGCCAATGTATATTCGGCTCAGCTGAAGGTCGATCGTTCAAAATACAACGTACGCTATGGTTCCAAATCGTTTTTCGATAATCTGGGCGACAATTTTATCGACGATATCTTTGTTCTCGACATCCAGCTGGTGATGTAAGAAATTGACAACAGTAAAAATTTGAACAAACAGGGCCCTGACGCAACGAATCATTTTGCAACGGAGGCCCTGTTTTTTTTAGCATTAAAAAGATGAATACCGTCGACGACTATTTACTGCAAGGGTGCATGCGCTGCAAGTACGGCGGCACCCCACAGTGCAAAGTATTGAATTGGGTAGAAGAACTGGACATGCTCCGGCAGCTGGTATTGGAAACAGGATTGAAAGAAGAAATTAAATGGGGCGTTCCGGTGTACACACACAACGGAAAAAATATTGTAACGGTAAATGCCCTGAAAGAATCGGCCAATATTGGATTTTACAAGGGCGTACTACTTTCCGACAACCACCACATCCTACAACAGCAGGGAAATATCCAATCGGCCAGAATCATCCGATTTACGAACACAGCTGAAATTTCAACCATCAGAGAAGTAATCAAGTTGTACATCCTGGAAGCCATTGAACTGGAAGAAAAAGGAGTAAAAGTAGAAGTTGCCCGAAACACAGAGCCCATCCCCGAAGAGCTCGAACAAGCCTTTGAAGATGACCCTCTGTTCAGAAAAGCATTTTACGCTCTCACCCCCGGTCGTCAGCGCGGGTACATTATTTATTTTTCGCAACCAAAGCAAGTGGCGACCCGGGAGAGCAGGATTACGAAGTATAAAAATCAGATTTACAACGGGATAGGATTGAACGACAAGTACGGAAAATAGAAGCATTGCAAAACAGCACTCCAGGGAATAAACAAACAGAGGCAGGCATCACAATTGAATTCTCCCGATAAGCGTTTACTCCCTGAACCTGGTTTTCAGTTTCAAAAATTTATTTTCGAAAAGATGTTTCGAAAGATACGCTACCAGCAAAGTACCCGCAGTAATCAGCACATAAAACACCAGGGTTGAAACCAGTGGCGACAGACCAGCCAGGAACTTCTGTAAGAATAAGATAACCGCAAAAATAACCAGCATATGGTACATATAGATTCCATACGAAATATCGCCCAGCGATTCGAACACCGAATGATTGAGTTTTAGAACCGATTTCGGATTCACCGCCATATTTACGATAAGCCAGGTAAACGCCATGATCATGAGGCTGGAAGACAACACCGGAGTTTGAAACAGCCATTCAAAGCCTACCCACACCGACGACAAATAGCGCACGGCACCCAACTGCGCAACGATGTAAGTCAGCGCCACCCATTGAAAAGGGCGGGAGAAAATCCAGGCCTTTTCGACCGGCGATTGGCGATGGTAGAGCCAGTAGGCAGCTAGTCCGCCCATGGCCATGGCTTCAAATTGCAGCATAGCAATAAGTTGCTCCACCGTATCAGGCCATTCATAAAGAGCCGCCCCGGTCAGAAGCAGCACCCGCAGCACAAAAATGCCCGCGATAATCCACAAAATATTTTTCCGGAAGAATTTCCAGAGCGGCGCCCAGAAGATATAAAACACCTCTTCGACCCCGATAGACCAGAGCGGTTCGAGAAGGTGATGTCCGAACCGGATATTCACCATAAACGGGGCAAACAGCACAAAATACGCAATTACATCGCCAAATTGGTAGGGCATTTCGTAGGAATGCTGAATAAAGCCGAGAAAAGCCGGCAGGATAAGCGCCCCCACCAGCACCAGTAGGTAATACAAGGGCCAGATACGAAGAATCCGGCGCATATAAAACTTACGAACCGCCACAGTCCCGGTAGATTCATGTTCGCGTAGCAGCAAATACGAAATTAGAAATCCGCTAAGCGAAAAGAAGAAAGTCACTGCCACGCTACCGTTGTTAAACAGCGAGAAATCCTTCAGATGAAACAAATCATACTTCATTCGGATCTGTTCGGCGTGGTGCAACACCACTAAATACGCAGCAAAAAAACGCAGCGCATTGAGTCCGTTGAAATATTTAAGTTGCGAATAATCGGCCATTGGGATGCAAAGATAATGAAAATTTGCACGAAGTTAACCACTAACCACTAACCACTAATCACAAAAATATAGTATCTTTGCGCCCCGAATTCGCGGCATAGTGCCAAGAAACACGTGTGCTTGAACACCACGTTAAAAAAACAAGTAAAAATGAAAAAACAAGTTTCCGTCGCCTTTATGGTGGCAGGCCTTCTGTTCACGGTCTGCCTCATTACCGCCAACATCATCGAGCAAAAACTAATTCAACTCGGGCCCATCGAAGCCACCGCCGGTTTGCTCATCTTTCCCATCTCCTACATTGTAAACGACCTGATTGCCGAAGTGTGGGGCTATCGCAAAGCCCGGCTCATCATTTGGTACGGCTTCCTCATGAATTTTCTGGCAGTAGCCATTTTCCGGCTCAGCATCTGGGTACCCGGGTCCGAAAATTTCACCCATGGCGAAGCCTTCAACCTGGTACTTGGCAACACCCTGCGCATTACCCTGGCCAGCTTTGCTGCTTTTCTGGTAGGCTCGTTTCTCAACGCCTACATCATGAGCAAGATGAAAATCATGCAGAAAGGACGTAATTTTTCGCTGCGGGCCGTGGTTTCGACCCTCGCCGGCGAAGGAGCCGACTCGCTGGTGTTCTTCTTCCTGGCATTTTATGGTGTTATTCCCAACAGCGACCTGTTGGTGCTGTTGCTCACCCAAACTGCCATGAAAACCGGTTACGAAATTATGATTCTGCCGCTTACCAATTATATTGTCAAGAAGGTGAAAGAGCGGGAAGACACCGATGTGTACGACGATGATATCACCAGTTACAATCCTCTCAATATAAAAGAAATTTGAAGATAGTGATTAATGGTTAATTATTAATTGTCAATTGTCAATTGTTAATTATTAGTGGTTAGTGAGTGAAGTGTGTCTGATAGCATTTTATACACTAACCACTCTCTTCCGTTTGCTATTTTTATGCAAAAAAGGTATCTTTGCGACTTATGCAAAAACATACCTTATGACGCAACGATTTAAGATGGCCACGATAGCGGTGGTGGTGAGCCTTGTGCTTATTGCCCAACAAAAAGCAATAGTCCCGCTCGGGGGCAATGCATTTCAAACCGCGGGTGAACAACGGGAACGAATTTCCAACACCGGAATTGTTTCGTGGCAACATGCCGATACCGAATTTTCGGTGTATATCAACAGTCCCGAAGTTACTACGGTGAAGCTTTCGCTGATGCAGGTAAAGCCCGAAGGGAGGGCTGAAACAACGCAGGTTAAGCCCGAAGGGAATACTGAAGTCACCATTGGCGTTGGAAAAACCGTTCGCAGGATGGTACTGAACGAAAGTAACAAAGGAGCTCTGATGCCCGTAGGTAGCTTTCAGTTGGCAAAAGGCTACAACCGCATCGTGCTGAAAGGAATCAAAAAAACCGGTACTCATTATGGGCGGTTCAGTGAACTCGTTGTGGAAGGCGAACTGGCCGATCAGCTTAATTTTATCCGCGACAACGAAAACGCACGCTATCATTTCGGACGGCGCGGGCCGTCGGTTCATCTGGGCTATCCGTTGCCCGCTGATCGCAACTTCAAATGGTTTTACAACGAACTTACGGTGCCTGAAGGCGAAGATCCTATCGGTTCGTATTTTATGGCCAATGGATTTGGCGAAGGGTATTTTGGCATCCAGGTGAATTCGCCCACTGAACGACGCATTTTATTCTCGGTATGGAGTCCCTTCCACACCGACAATCCCAACGATATTCCGGATGATCAGAAAATCAAGCTGTTAGCCAAAGGAAAAGATGTAACTACCGGCGAATTTGGCAACGAAGGTTCGGGAGGACAGAGTTTTCTGCGCTACCCCTGGAAGGCCGGAGTCGCCTATCGCTTCTTAAATTCAATCGAACCCGACGGAAAAGGAAATACCATTTACACCGCCTATTTTTTCGATCCGCGGCAAGGCGACTGGCAGCTCATTGCCCGTTTCAAACGTCCTAAAACCAACACCTGGTACAGCCGGCCCCATTCCTTTCTCGAAAATTTCAGTCCCGAAAACGGGTACATTGCCCGTCGGGTATTTTTTCAGAATCAATGGGCATGCGACACTACCGGAAACTGGGTGGAACTGACGCGGGCGCGATTTACCGGCGACGATATTGCACAAGCAAAGTACCGGCTCGACCGCGATGGAGGAGTGGAAGGCAACCGGTTTTATCTTCAAAACGGAGGATTTATAAATTATAGCTCGAAGCTCAATTCGATGCACGAGCGACCAGCCCTGGGACAAAAACCAGCCTTCGACCCGGCCACTATCGAAAGCCGGTTAACCGGAAAGGATAAAAAAGCCCTGAGTATTTCCGACTTTGCCGGTTGGCAGCGCATCGAACAGCGCCTTATCAGCAACGATGGGAAGAAAGTAGTTTACGAAACCAAGGCTCAAAAAGGCGATGGGTTATTAGTTATTTACCATGCCGACCGGAAACAGTACGACACCATTCCCCATGCTTTCGCAGCACAAATCGCCGCCAATTCGGAATATGCCGTATTTAAACTCCGGTTGCCCGAAGATAGTCTGCGTAAACTGAAGCTGGCCAAGACCAAAAAAGAAAACATGCCCAAAGAAGCAATCGGTATTTTTACCTTTGCCAACCGTCAGTTTCAGCGCATCGACAGTGTAAAATCGCACCAGCTCCCCGACGAAAACAGCAGCTGGCTGACCTACCTGCGCGAAGGTCCGAAAAAAAACAAAAAAGCGACCTACCGGCTTGTACTATGGGATCCCATCAGCGATTACAAACTGAGTATGGAGCAGGCCGATACTTTTGCCATTGCCAATAAAGGTACTGCAATAGCTTTCCTTACTGCTCCCGATAGCACCCAACTACAATCGCTGGTTGTAGTGCGGCCGGGCAAAATCCCGGGAGAAATCTCCGGCACATCAGCAACCGGCACTGTGAAATCCGGCGACTTCCCCCCGGGGCAAAAGTCATCTACTCTAAACCCTGGTAGTGAATCCTTATTCTTCGCCGATACCCTGCTCACCGATTCGCTGCACCTGCGCAACCTTACCTTCGACGGACCCGGCACACAACTGGCCTGGCTGGCATCGCGCGATACAGCAGCTGCTAAAAACTACGGTTTGTATTATTATCCGGTAGCTGTAAAAGGTAAAAGCACGGCCAACAAGAGCTCTGCAAAAAAAAGCGCAGCCAATAAGAGCTCTTTCCGCTTGATTGCCGACTCGTTAACCGCAGCGCTTCCTAAAGGATGGGCCCCCTCGGTAAATGGTACGCTTTATTTTTCGGAAGACGGCAGTAAGCTTTTCTTCGGAACAGCGCCAAAGGTAAAGCCGGTCGAAAAAGACACATTGCTGGCCGAAGAAAAAGCAAAGCTCGACCTATGGAGCCATACCGATAATGTACTGAAGCCGCGGCAGCTCAAACAAGAAGCGCAGAAAAAACGGCAGACCTACCTGGCAATCTACCGTATCAGCGATGACAAGGTAGTGCAACTGGCCGATTCGACGGTAGAAACCATCCGGCTGATGCATCAGTACAATGGAGAACTGGCCATCGGTTCGGATCGTAAGCCGCACGAACGAAGCATTACCTGGAGCTCGCGCATGCTCACCGATTATTACCTGGTAGACCTGAAAAACGGACAGAAAACAACCCTGGTCAAAGGTGGTCAGCACCTGCAACTTTCGCCCGGAGCTCGCTTTGTGGCCTGGTTCGATCCCGACCAGCGGCAATATTACACGCGCGAACTCGCCACTGGTGCCACACAGGCTATCAGCACCCAGCCGGGTGTAGCGCTTACCGACGAATTACACGACACTCCCGACGACCCGTCGCCCTATGGAGTGGCCGGATGGACCGACAACGACGAGCACCTGGTGGTGTACGACCGCTACGACCTGTGGTTGCTCGATCCGCGCGGAAAAGCAGATCCTGTGAACCTTACCAATGGTCGAAAGCAACAGCTGCGTTACCGCTACATCGCTACCGATACAAAAAAAACAACCATTGACCTACAGAAGCCTCTGTTGCTTTCGATGGTGAACGAAGATACGTATGAAGAAGGATTTGCAAGCCTGAAAACAGTTGCCGGAGATTCGGGAATGCAAAATGCCAGCAGAAAAGATAACTCTGCACGGCAATCGAAAAACGAATCGCGGTCGAAAACCGCTGCGATCTATCCGGTTATAGAAACCCTTATCTCCGGCAACTGGTCGGCCGGTAGCATTGTAAAAGCCACCGACAGCGACGCCCTGTTGTGGTCGCGCCAAACTGCCGGCCGTTTTCCGGAAGTGGAGCTCAGCAACCTGAACTTCGGCGAAACTACGGTGATTTCGGCGACCAACCAGCACCAGGCCGAATTTGTATGGCCTACGGTGGAACTGGTAAAATGGAGCTCGTTTGCCGGCGACAGTCTGCGTGGCTTACTCTATAAACCCGAAAATTTCGACCCTGCTAAAAAGTATCCCATGGTGGTGTATTTCTACGAGCGAAGCGCCGAGACCTACCACCGCTACAACTTTCCGCAACCCAGCCGGTCGATCATCAGTATTCCGTTTTATGTAAGTAACGAATACCTTGTTTTTGTTCCCGATATTGTTTACACCACAGGCTATCCGGGCAAGAACGCCTACGATGCCATCGTGAGTGGGGTGAAGAGCTTACTCAACACGAGGGGCTATATCGACGAAAAGGCGATGGGATTACAGGGGCAGAGCTGGGGAGGGTATCAGATTGCGTATCTGATTACACAAACCGATATGTTTGCAGCAGCTATGGCGGGAGCGCCGGTGAGCAACATGACCAGTGCTTATGGCGGTATTCGTTGGGGAACCGGTATGAGCCGCATGTTTCAGTACGAAAACACGCAGAGCCGGATTGGGGGTACGTTGTGGGAGCGTCCGCTCCTTTACCTCGAAAATTCGCCTGTTTTCCACGCGCCCCGGGTGAATACTCCTCTGCTTATGATGCACAACGACAACGATGGAGCAGTGCCCTGGTACCAGGGAATTGAATATTTCATGGCCCTGTACCGCCTGGGCAAACCGGTGTGGATGCTGAATTATAATGGGATGGATCACAATATTGAAGCAAAATACTGGGCCAATCGCGTCGACTTAAGTACCAAAATGTTCGGTTTCTTCAATTATTACCTGAAGAAACAGGAGCAGCCTGAATGGATGAAATAAAACAAACAGGAGCCGCATGATTGCGGCTCCTGTTTGTTTAGTGAGCTCTTAGCTATTCGAAGCCCTGTGAATACCATAATCGAACCAGCGCTCCGTTTTTATAGCACGGAATACTGGCTCGGGTAGCATTTGTTGTAACGCCACATCATCGGCCTCTTCAATCAACCGGGTAATTTCGGCAGTATGAATTTGAAGATTTTTAGTCGACACACTGCGTAAGATTAAAATCTTACCGGTGGCTCTCAGGTATTGCCATAGTAAGCGTACCGGCATCCTGAAACGTTCATCTTCCGGAAACACAAGGTCGCCATTATCATCCAGCGATGGGTAGAGGTACATTTTTACATTCTCCTGAAACAAATCGCCCATCGCTTCGAGCAGCCCGCCCCGCAAATCGGCATATTGCTCTGGCTCCAGAATACGCATAAAAGTGGGCAAGCCCACAACCATTCGTAGCTTTATCAGCTTAAACTGACGAAAATAGCGAACCAGGCCCGAGTAACGCTGGAATCGCGACACCATTACACTTTGTCCCATCAGGTTGAGCAATTCTACCCGGTGCAGAAAATCTATTTCGTTGACCTGTTCACCCTGCATCAGGTAATTGAGCGAAATTTCGCAAAAAGCAAGGGTATTATCCGGGCGATAATCTTCATCGCGTTTGAAAATCTCCAGACTATCTTCTATAAATTCCATCCCCAGCTTATTGATCGGACGGAAATAGCCCCGAACGAGCAGTACGTTTTTCTTGTACAACAAATCGCCCGGCTGCTGAATCAACCCCGATGGGTCGAACATGATGGCCGGCGTCATCGCGTTGCTCACCAGCATCAGATTGAGCAGGCGGTTATCCACCCAGGTCATATCGGGACCTTCGGTGTAAATATAATCGACTTCTACCCTATCGGTATCCAGGTTGTCGAGTAAACCCAGCAGAATGTTGCGCGGATCGTCGAGTTGAAACAAACCTCCGTATATCAAATTGATACCTAAGGCTCCCAGCGAATACTGCTGCAATAATGTATCATTCTCGTGAAGCTTAATATGTACAAAAATCAGATTCGGATTGTTTCGGTCGGTACCCTCCACCGCTACCCCCAACCAGCCATTACCCTGATTGGTTTTGGTATAATTCAGCGTCTCCACTGTATTGGCAAATGCAAAAAACCGTTGCGAATTTTTGCCATCTAATATGGTAATGAGCTCATTATATTCCGAAAGAACCATTCTGCGAAGCCTCTCTTCAGCCACATAGCGCGAGGGTTTACCTGCATTGTAAAAATGATCGCTAAACAATTTATCGTAGGCCGAAATCGACTTAGCCACGGTATTGGACGCCCCTCCCGCCTGAAAAAGATGGCGCGCGGTTTCCTGTCCACCCCCAATCTCAGCAATGGTTCCGTAATATTGCGACTCAATATTGATGAGTACCGATTTTTCTTTTATGCTTAATTTCTTGCTCATGTCCGGGCTGTTTAGTTTTCGGGAAACAAACCGTACAACTCACCAACTTCATCGACTTAATAAGTTGCCGTCAGGTTCTACCTTATCAATGCCCCCCACCTTTCGACATCACCACAATTCCGCGCCAGATGACGTATAAATCAGTCATCAGCAATTGAAAGGGCGAATAATGCAGGTAGCGGTTTACGTATTCGTATTCAAATTCGGGTTTACCAAAATCAGAAGTACCCTTGCGAACATGGCCATACCCAAGCAAGCCACCCCGGATCAACTTTCGGGTAACGTTACCCTGTGCCAGGTCGCGCTCGTAGTGGTGAATTGCCAGCGGACGCGGTCCAACCAACGACATATCGCCTTTCAGCACCATATAAAACTGGGGGATTTCGTCGAGGTAAAATTTCTTTACAAAAGCTCCCAGGTGGGTACGAGCTTCGGGCATCCATTCTTTTTGGTAGGCATGCCAATCGCCTTTGGCTTGTAATTCCTTATCGATGTATTTCTCTTTGATCAATCGTATTTTCCACTTTTTGAATACTTTACCGCCACTCACCGCATTGTAATAGAAAAACAAAGGACCCCGGTTTTCGGGAATCAGCAGCCCTTCGATAAAGTTAATAAGGAGCAGCACAGCAACAATAGGCAAACAAAAAGTAAGAATTACAAAGGCAACCAATTTATCGAAAATCAACTTGGGAAAAGGAACTTTCAACGATTCGGTAAGTTCGAAAATCTCGCTGTACTTCCTGCGGATTTCTTCCGTAGGGGCAGTATAAGGGAAAGCTTCAACAGGTTCGGAAAGTGTAGGATTTGTATTCGTATTCATTTTTCAATAACTAAAAATTTAATATACTCAGGCAAAGATAATATTATTCACCGAAAAAAAACAGAATGTAACTACTTGTTAACAGCATTGAATTACCTGCTGTATCCACTGTTTTTTTTCGTCGTCGGGCAGAAAACTGGCCTCAAAAGAGTTGATTGCCAACTGCCGCAATTGGTCGATGCTTAAATCGAGTGCTTCGGCAATGGCTTCGTAGTTTTCGGTGAGATACCCCCCGAAATAGGCAGGATCGTCGGAATTAACCGTAACCAACATCCCCCGCTCCATCATTTTTTTAATCGGATGTTGCTTCATCTCTTTAATTACCTGCAACTTAAGGTTCGAAAGCGGACAGAGTGTAAGCGCTATCCGACGGCGGATCAATTCTTCCACCAACAGTTCATCTTCCAGCGACCGATTGCCATGATCGAGCCGATCCACATTCAGTTCGCGCAACGCTTCCCAGATATAGGCAGGTGGACCTTCTTCACCGGCATGGGCCAGAATTTTAAGCCCTTCGGCCCGCGCCCGGTCAAACACCCGTTTAAATTTTGCAGGCGGATGTCCCAATTCCGATGAATCGAGACCTACACCGATAAAATATTGTTTATAAGGCAAGGCTTCGTCGAGGGTATGCAATGCACTTTCTTCTGAAAGATGCCGTAAAATGCTCAATATCAAACCAGAACTAAGTCCGTACTCCGCACGCACATCGTCCATTGCCCGGGTAATTCCCTGCAATACCGTAACAAAAGCAACTCCCCGATCGGTATGCGCTTGCGGATCAAAAAAGATTTCGGCATGCACCACTCCCTGCGCATGAATGCGATCGAAATAAGCCCGTGTTAAATCGTAAAAATCCTGCTCATACAACAACACCCCCGCTCCTGCATAATACAGATCCAGAAATTCCTGCAGATTGGCAAATTCGTAGGCTTTCTTCAACTCCTCAACGGTAGCATACGGCAATTGAATACTATTTCGGTGTGCAATAGCGAACATCAGTTCCGGCTCAAAAGTACCTTCGATGTGAAGGTGAAGCTCTGTCTTAGGAACAAGACGAATGAATTCTTTTCTTGTCATAGTCGTATGTTTTTTTTTATAATCGTCCGTCGCTCTCGGGAAGAAATCCTTTTACGTCGTATACTACCGAATTATCCTTGCAGACGGCAGGTATATCCAGACTTCCAAATGAGGTATGGGCCACTGCCAACACTACGGCATCAAAGCGTGTTGAAGGCAGGGTTCGGGTAGTTACCACCCCGTACTCGTGCATCACCTCATCGGGATTGGCCCAGGGATCGTAAATAGTAACCGTCACATTGTATTCCTTTAGCGCTTTAACAATATCGATCACTTTGGTGTTGCGCACATCGGGGCAATTTTCCTTGAAGGTGAAGCCGAGCAACAACAAGTTGGAATCCACCACCAGAATTCGTTTTTTAAGCATCAGTTTTATCACCTCATTAGCCACGTATTCGCCCATTCCGTCGTTCATCCGCCGGCCGGCCAGAATAATTTCGGGATTATAGCCTTTACGTTGAGCCGCCTGGGCCAGGTAATAAGGGTCGACCCCTATGCAATGTCCACCCACCAATCCGGGTTTAAAAGGTAAGAAATTCCACTTGGTGCCGGCAGCCTCAAGCACCGCGTGGGTATCGATATTCATCTTGTTGAAAATCTTCGAAAGCTCATTTACAAAGGCAATATTGATGTCGCGTTGCGAATTTTCGATTACTTTAGCAGCTTCGGCCACCTTGATGGTTGGCGCCAGGTGTGTGCCTGCTACTATAACCGAAGCATACACCTGATCCACTTTCCGTCCGATTTCGGGAGTAGAGCCCGAAGTGACTTTTTTAATTTTCTCGACTGTATGTTCTTTATCACCCGGATTGATCCGTTCGGGACTATAACCGGCAAAAAAGTCGACATTGAACTTCAGACCCGACACCTTTTCGACGATGGGAATGCATTCATCTTCGGTAACGCCCGGATACACCGTCGACTCATACACCACAATATCGTTTTTACCAATCACCTTTCCTACCGTTTCGCTGGCTTTGTATAGCGGTGTTAAGTCGGGATTATTATTGATATCCACCGGAGTAGGCACCGTAACCACATAAAAATTACAATCCCTGATTTTATCCGGATCGTTGGTACAGATAAAACCGTGTGTAGAAATTGCCTCCTGCAGGAGCGCATCTTCAACCTCAAGAGTTGCATCGTGCCCCTTCATGAGTTCCTCAATCCGGTTTTTATTGATATCAAACCCCACCGTAGTATATTTGGTCGAAAACAAACGAGCCAGCGGCAGGCCCACATACCCCAAACCAATTACCGCAATTTTCAAAGTATCCATCTTTATAAATTGTTAGTTGTTAATTGTTAATTGTTAATTTACGGATTGAAGAGGAAATCCCTCACCCTTAATAATTAACAATTAACAATTAACAATTAAATAATATTTTATTGCTTCTCTCAGTCCTTCTTCGAGTTTATGTGTAGGCTCATATCCCAGCAGCCGCTTTGCCTTTTCGATCGAAGCCAGCGAGTGCGGAATATCGCCCGGGCGTTCGGGACCATTCACCACCTTTACTTCAGCAATGGCCGGATCATATTCTGCAAGAATCGTCTTCAGGTTGCCTACCAGTTGAAGCAGGGTATTTCGCTCCCCCACCGCCGTATTGTACACGGTATTAATTGCATCCGGATTCACCGTTGTCATAGCCAGCCAATTCATCTGCAACACATTATCGATATAGGTAAAATCGCGCGAAAACTCGCCGGTACCGTTTATCTGTGGCGACTCGTGACGCATCAGTTGTTTTACAAAAAGCGGAATTACAGCAGCATACGCACCGTTGGGATCCTGCCGGCGACCAAACACATTGAAGTAACGAAGTCCGATGCATTGCATTCCGTAGGTTTTGGAAAACACATCGGCGTACAGTTCATTCACGTACTTTGTAATGGCATAAGGCGAAAGCGGCCTGCCAATTACTTCTTCCACCTTGGGCAGGGCTACCGAATCGCCATAGGTCGACGAACTGGCAGCATACACAAACCGCTTCACCCCCGCATCGCGGGCAGCCACCAGCATATTCAAAAATCCACCAATGTTTACCTCGTTGGTAGTTATGGGATCGTTAATCGAACGGGGCACCGAGCCCAGTGCCGCCTGGTGGAGCACCACATCGACACCTTCGACAGCACTGCGACAAGTGTCGAGCGAGCGAATATCACCTTCGATAAGGGTAAATTGAGGGTGATTGATCAACGATTCGATATTCGATCGATGTCCGGTTGCAAAATTATCGAGACATACCACGCGATAGCCCTTTTCGATAAGCATTTCGCAGAGGTTTGACCCAATAAATCCAGCACCACCGGTTATTAAAACGGAGTGAGTTACCTTCATGTTTTTTCAGTAATAACGATTGCAAAATTAGCACTTTTTACGGGTTATTCATCAACTTATCGCTAATTATTAGACTTAAATCCATAACCCGATTCGATTATTGCTATCGTAACCTTAAAAAACAGTGATCGGTTACCTACCAAAAAGGCATTTTAAAACAGCGGGTACAAACTGGCGGGGAGGAAACACCCTTATAATTTTCAATTCCTCCTGCCATTTGTTAAATTAATTGAGGTAGATGCTCACAACTCTTCGAATTCCTTCTTCCAGCGTTACCGACGGTTTCCAGCCCAGGCCACGGAGTTTCGAAACATCAAGCAGTTTACGCGGTGTACCGTCGGGTTTCGAATCGTCCCACTTAATCGCACCCCGGTAGTTCGTAATTTTCTGCACCAGTGCTGCCAGGTCGCGAATGGCAATATCCTCACCACAACCGGCATTCACGTGCGAGGGTGTGGTGGCAGGTGCATCGTAGTTAAGCAACAGGAACACCGACGCATCGGCCATATCGTCGACATGCAAAAATTCGCGCATCGGCGAACCGGTTCCCCAAAGTAAAATCGACTCGTTGGTGATACCGTATTTAGCAAGCACCGTCCTGATGGTTTCGTCGGAAGCACGACCGTCGACCCCTTCCACCGGCAGCCGGTCGAGGTCGCGGCGAATGGCCTGCAGGTCGCCGGACATCAGGTAGTTGCCCAGCACCATCTTCCGGATCAGCGCCGGCAACACATGCGATTTCTCCAGGTCGTAATTGTCGTTTTGCCCATACAAATTGGTAGGCATAATCGAAATAAAATTGCAACCATACTGATCGTGATAGGCCTCGCACATTTTTATTCCGGCAATCTTGGCAATAGCATAAGGCTCGTTAGTAGGCTCGAGCAATCCGGTAAGCAGGTATTCTTCCTTAATCGGTTGCGGGGCCATGCGCGGATAAATGCACGATGAACCCAAAAACAACAGTTTTTTAACTCCGTGGAGGTACGACTGATGAATCACATGATTCTGAATCATCAGGTTTTCGTAGATAAACTGAGCCCGGTAGGTATTATTGGCCACAATCCCACCTACTTTAGCAGCAGCCAGCACTACATATTCCGGTTTTTCGTCGGCAAAAAAACGGGCTACACCGGCTTCATCCAACAGGTTCAACTCATCGAAACTCCGGGTTACAAAATTAGTAAAACCCTTTGCTTCTAAATTTCGCTTTATAGCCGACCCCACCATACCGAGGTGACCGGCAATGTATATTTTTGCGTTTTTATCCATCCTTATTCAAAATAATTCAAAATCCGGAAGCCCCCTTCTTTCAAATAGGTTTCCTTTTTCATCAATTTCACATCCGATTTCATCATATCTTCTACCAATCCATCCAAATCGTACTGCGGAGTCCAACCCAGCTTCGTTTTCGATTTGGTGGCATCGCCAATAAGCAGTTCTACTTCGGTAGGACGGAAATAAGCCGGATCGACTTCTACTATCGGACGGGTAATTTCCTTCAGATGAGGTATAAATTCGGCACCAACCTCGGTAGCAAAGCGCGTTTCATCAATAGCGGTAATATACCCTTTTTCGTCGACTCCTTCGCCCCGGAACTCAATGGTAACCCCTAATTCGGCAAACGCTTTACGAACAAATTCGCGCACTTCGGTGGTAATTCCGGTGGCAATCACATAATCGTCGGGCTCCTCCTGTTGAAGGATCAGCCACATCGCTTTTACATAATCCTTCGCGTGGCCCCAGTCGCGCTGCGCCGACAAATTTCCCAGGTACATGGCTTCCTGCATCCCCATGACAATGCGGGCGGTGGCGCGGGTAATTTTTCGGGTTACAAAAGTTTCGCCCCGCAGCGGCGATTCGTGGTTGAACAAAATACCATTGCTGGCATGCATTTTATAGGCTTCGCGGTAGTTTACCGTAATCCAGTAGGCATACATTTTAGCCACTGCATAGGGCGAGCGGGGGTAAAACGGTGTGGTTTCTTTCTGAGGAATTTCCTGCACCAGTCCGTACAATTCGGAAGTGGAAGCCTGATAGATGCGGGTTTTATGCGCCAAACCCAGCAAGCGAACTGCTTCCAGAATTCGCAGCGTACCAATACCATCGGCATTGGCAGTATATTCGGGGGTATCAAAACTCACCTTCACATGACTCATAGCAGCCAGGTTGTATATTTCGTCGGGTTGCGTTTCCTGTATAATCCGGGTAAGGTTCATCGAGTCGGTCAAATCGCCGTAATGCAAAATCAGGTTGCGTTCGGTAACGTGTGGGTCCTGGTACAGGTGGTCGATTCGGTCGGTATTGAACATCGACGAACGACGTTTGATTCCATGTACAATATATCCTTTTTTCAAGAGCAATTCGGCGAGGTAAGCCCCGTCCTGTCCGGTGATTCCGGAAATCAAAGCAGTTTTCTTCATATTTTAGTTAATTACATTTTGTTTGTTACTATTTACGGCTTGGGCTACACCATCAGCACTTATCAGCACAGCAAACAGCACAGTTACAGTGCGCAAAAGTAGTATAAATTATCAAGAAGTAAAACTGAGGAATCGAATTTTAGCAAAAAAGTCAAATCGCGAAGTAATAATGTATAGATATACCATTTTCAACCTACCATAACGAAGGTATAAAAATGCCCTTGGGGTGGTATGGCATAAACAGGAATAATGGCTGAATTTTGCAGCAGGAACTTTTGCAGTAGCGCAGCACCCGGAGTTTCATCAGTACACAACCCACAACAAAATCTATTTCGTATGCGTGAAAAGAACTACCGCAGCTTAGTTAAATCCATTTCGTACCGGATTACCGGCACGATAGCCACTTTTATAATTTCGTACATCGTAACCGGTGAATTGAAGTTTGCCTTTTCGATTATGGGAGTTGATTTCATTTCGAAAATAGCCATTTTTTACCTTCACGAACGAATGTGGAACAGGATTAAATTTGGCAAAGTTCAGGGAGGTCCCGAGTACGAAATATAACTAATTCAGCAATAAAAAATAATGAGCATAACAAATTCACCTTTCAGCGCGAGCGATTTGGATCTTCTCAACCGTTTGATCGAACCACTCAACGAGCAACAACTGGCCTGGTTAGCCGGATATATAGCCGGATATAGCTCCCATGCGAACGGCAAACCGGCATCAACCAGTCCTCATCCATCACCACAATCACTTAAAAAAGCCAGCCTCACCCTACTCTACGGCTCACGCACCGGCAACGGTGCTAATCTGGCAAAAATCGCACAGCTAATGGCTGCCGATAAGGGTATTGATGTAACGTTAAAAAGCATGGAAGACTATCCGGTAAAACAACTGGAGCAGGAAGAGCAGCTGCTGGTTATTGTGTCGACCCATGGCGATGGCGAACCTCCGTTTCAGGCAAAGTCGGTTTACGATTACCTGCATGGAAAACGCGCTCCCCATCTCCCGAATCTGAAATACGCCGTTTTTGCCCTGGGCGATTCGTCGTATTTTCATTTCTGCAAAACCGGCAAAGAATTCGACAGCCGGCTGGCCGAATTAGGAGCTACGCGGTTACGACCAGCGCAGTTGAGCGATGTGGATATAAAACCGGAGGATGAAAAATGGCTGGAAGAGTTTTTCGAACAGTTGAAAGGCGAGCCGGCGGTGGTAACTGCTGCGCCTGCCGGCTTTAAGCTGGCTAAACCAGCGAAAGGGAATGTTCTGAAAAACAATATACCGGGTGCTGCTTTCAAAAACGCAGGGCCGGCATTCAGAACCAATGCTGCGGCAACTGTGGCTAAGCCGCCCTCCAAAACACCAGAGTTCAGCCGTAAAAACCCCTTTAAGGCTCCGGTTTTTGAAAAAATAAATCTTCACGGCCGGGATTCCGACCGTACTACCCTTCATATTGAACTTCAAACCGATGGGTTAAGCTACCTGCCCGGCGATTCGGCTGGTATATTGCCCGTGAATTCGGATCAGCTGACCCGTGAAGTACTGGCAGTTACCGGATTGCAGGCCAACGAAATTGTCGAAGTGAACGGGATGAAGCTGGAGTTGGGTGAAGCCTTACTGCGTCACCTGGAAATCGGCAAGTTATCGCCCGATCAGGTAAGGAAACTTATCGCTTTAATTCCGGATCAGGGCTCATCAACTGGCGGAGCAGTGGAATCAATTTCTGAGAAGAAAACAGAACTGGTGAAGCTGGCCGAAAATCCGGTGGCTTTGCAGGAATACCTGTACGGAAGAGACAGTGTGGATTTACTAACCGACTTCCCGGTGAAGCTCACTGCCGCACAACTCACCACTTTACTTAAGCCCCTACAGCCCCGGTATTATTCCATCGCTTCGAGCCCGAATGCATACCCCGGCGAAGTACACCTTACCGTAGCCCTGGTAGGTTACGAGAAAAACGGTCGCACCAAACGTGGTACCTGCACCGGCTTTTTATCCGACGTTACCGCCGACGATGAAACCGTGCCGGTATTTATCGAGTCGAATCCGCACTTTCGCTTGCCCGAAGACCCCTCCACTCCCCTCATTATGATAGGCGCCGGTACCGGAATTGCTCCTTACCGCGCCTTTGTACAGGAACGCGAGCTCACTCCGGGTGCCGGTAAAAGCTGGCTGATTTTCGGAAACCGGCATTTTGAAACCGAATTTCTGTACCAGACCGAGTGGCAGAATTACCTGAAATCGGGCGTGCTTACCCGAATGGATGTAGCCTTCTCGCGCGATCAGGACGAACCCGTATACGTGCAACACCGCATGCTCGAAAACGCTAAAGAGCTCTACGACTGGATAGCCATGGGAGCACAGGTATACATTTGCGGCGACATGCGCAAGATGGCAGCCGATGTGCAACAAGCACTCAGCACCATTCTTCAGCAAGAAGGCGGGCTTTCGGAAGAACAGGCCCGGGAAGAACTGGAGGTAATGCAGCGCGAACGCCGACTTCAACTCGATGTATATTAATTTCATAAAACCAATTTCAGTATGAGCCAACAAGATATTCCGGCTTTTGAAGCCCTCAAAATAAAAAGTAATTACCTGCGCAACACCATTGTCGAAAGCCTCGAAAACCCTATCACCGGAGCTATTGCGCCCGACGATCAGCTGCTTATCAAATTCCACGGTGTGTATCAGCAGCAAAACCGCGACCTCGACGAAGAACGCCGTCAGCAAAAACTCGAACCGCTGTACAGTTACCTCATCCGCATCCGGGTTCCGGGCGGCGTAACCACCCCTGCCCAATGGAGGGCCATCGATACGCTGGCCGACACTTATGCCGATGGTGAACTGAAACTCACTACCCGCCAGGCGTTTCAGTTTCATGCAGTGCTAAAACGAAAACTCAAAAAAACAATTAAGGAAATCAACAATACACTGCTCGACACTCTGGCAGCGTGTGGCGATGTCAACCGCAACGTGATGGCATCGGCCAATCCGTGGGAATCGGCCGTGCATGCCGAAGTTACCGAACACGCCCGTCAGATTTCGGCCCACTTATCGCCGCAAACAGGAGCCTACCACGAAATATGGCTCGACAAGGAGCTGGTAGCCGGAGGGGAACCCGAAGTGGAGCCTCTGTACGGTAAAACGTATTTGCCCCGCAAATTTAAAATTGCTATGGCCATTCCCCCGCGCAACGACACCGATGTATTATCCAACGACCTGGGCTTCGTAGCCATAGTGGAGCACGGTGTTTTGAAGGGCTATAACCTCGCTGTCGGCGGGGGAATGGGCTATAGCTTCGGTAACACAGCCACCTATCCGCGGGTGGCCGATGTGGTGGGATTTATATCTGTCAAAAAAACGGTGGAAGCTGCCGAAGCGGTGGTGGTATTCCAGCGCGACCACGGCAACCGGCAGGACCGGAAACAAGCCCGCCTGAAATACACCATCGACAACTACGGGCTCGATTATTTTCGCAGCGAATTGCAGCGCACCCATGGCTTGGTGCTCGAACCGGCACGGCCGTTTGAGTTTACCACCCAGGGCGACGACTACGGATGGCATCAGGATACCCGGGGAGACTGGCATTTCACCCTGTTTGTGGAAGGGGGCAAACTAACCGACAAAAACGGTGTAGCTGCCAAAACGGCTATCCGCGAGATTGCTGAATTTCATACCGGAAGTTTTATCCTTACCGGCAACCAAAACCTAACCATTGCACAAATTACACCTACCGACAAACCTAAAATTGAATCTGTTTTTGAGAAATATTCGATTAGCGATGGAAGCAGCCACTCGCAACTACGACTCCACTCCATAGCTTGTGCTGCATTGCCCTATTGCGGACTTTCTTTTGCCGAAGCCGAGCGTTATCTACCGGTATTGGTCGACAAAATTGAAGAACTGCTTGGCAAACACGGGTTGCACAATGAACCCATCTCCATCCGCATGACCGGCTGTCCGAACGGCTGCGGGCGACCCTTCCTGGGCGAAATTGCGCTGGTGGGCCGTGCGCCGGGCAAGTACAACCTGTACCTGGGCGCCAGCTTCAGCGGCAACCGGCTGAATAAACTGTATAAAGAAATGCTGGGAGAAGATGAAATTCTCGCGACAATTGATCCTTTGCTCGCCGATTTTGCGGCCAACCGCGCGTCCGGCGAACATTTCGGCGATTTTGTGGTGCGCAAAGGCTATGTAAAAGCGGTGGAAGCCGGAAAACTATTTCACGAAAATTAATATCCTATGCAACGAGAAGACCTCCGGTTCCTACCCGTATCGATCAACGTAACCGGTAAAAAAATTCTACTGATAGGCGGCGGAAAAGTAGCCACCCACAAAGCCAGCATTCTTGCCCGGTTTGTTACCGAAAACGTGACGGTACTTTCGCCCGACTTCACTCCTGAAATGTGCGAATTACCGTTCGATCGGGTACGAAAAACCTACGAGCCCACCGATTTAGATGGATTTTTCCTGGTATATGTATGTACCGGCGATCACGCCCTCAACGAGCAAATAAAGGCTGATGCCGAACAGCGGGGCATCCTCACCAGCGTATGCGACGCACCCCTGCTTTGCGATTTTGTATCCCCCGCTATTTTCAAACACGATCACCTCACGATTGCGGTTTCGTCGAATGCACAAAATGTGTATCAGTCGATAGCCGTTCGCGACCGGATCGCTCAATTATCACACGATGGTATCCTACAACTCAATCAATCATAGCAGCAGCCGGCTCGGTGAGCGGGAAGAATTTTTCAGGAAGATGAAAAGCCCGGAGGCACTTCTGCAGATCGACGCGTGCGAGCGTAACAACGCACCGGAAGCGCTTCAGATGGTCAACCTGTGCGAACATAACAAAGCACCCGGCGTTCCGGTCTTTGCCCCTCACGTTCTGCTTCAAACCTGCAACCGCATCGAAGTGTATGCCGGCGAAGGCGAAATTGCCGAGTCCACCGTGCGCCATTTATTCCGCGTAGTATCGGGGCTCGAATCGGGGCTGCCTGGCGAATCGGCCATACAGGGACAGGTAAAAACAGCTTACGAAGCAGCCCGCGAACGGTATTCCTTATCGCCTGCATTGCATCGCCTGTTTCAGCAGGCACTGCGGGTGGGCAAACTCGTGCGCAACCGCTCGGGGATCAGTCGCGGCGCCGTGTCGCACGGGCAAGCTACTGTAGAGATGATTGTAGCCAGTGGCATCGCACTTACCGATGCCCGCATCACCCTCATCGGCGTCAACAAACTCACCGAGGACACCATCCGGTTTCTTCAGCAAAAAGGAGCCGAGACCCTGTTTGTAGCTAACCGCAGCTACCACAAAGCGCTTCCCTATGCCGAGAAATACCGGTGCCGCATAGTGGGTTTCGACCAGTTGCACGAGGTATTATCGCATACCGATGTGTTGATTTCGGCCACATCGGCCCCTTACACAGTGGTTCGTCCCGAGAAATTCCCCGCGAACCAGCCCATGCAGATTTTCGATCTGGCTTTTCCACGGGATATCGACTCACGCATCGGCGAATACCAGCACGTCCGGCTGTATAATCTGGAAGATATTGAAGCCCGTATTCAGCAAAACCTGTATCAGCGGGGCGATGCGCTTCAAAAAGCCGAAAAAATAATTGAAGAAGAAGTACGTAGCTTTTATAAATCCCGTAAGCAATGGCACGAAAATTAACACCGTCCACCAGGCCCCGGTCGGCCGAACCAGGCGAAGCGCTGCATGAAGCCAGCAGAAACTCCTGTTATATTGTCACCGCCCAACCCGTTACCAAGGGCGAAGCGCTGCATGAAGCCGGCCGAAACCAGTCGGCACAGGAAAGCCCCCTGCGGGTGGCCAGTCGTGCCAGTGCCCTGGCCCTGATTCAGGTACGCGAATTTTTCAGAGCCTTCCCCGGGCTGCAGTACGAAATCATCAGCCAACCCGCCTGGGGCGACCGGCGCAAGGATATTTCGCTGCTCGACAACCCACCGGCCGACCTGTTTACCCGCGAGCAGGACGAACTCGTGCTGCGGGGCGAAGCCGATATCGCCATCCATTCGGCCAAGGACATGCCCTTCCCCCTTCCCGAAGGGTTGGAATTGCTGGCATTAACCGAAGCCTTCGATGCGACCGATTCGTTGGTAAGCACCAGGAATAAAACGCTGAACGAATTACCCGCCGGAGCGCGCGTGGCCACCAGCTCGCCCACCCGGAAAGCGGAGCTGCTGGCCCTTCGTCCCGACCTGGAAGTGGCCGGCATACGCGGCACCATCGAAGAGCGGATCGCACAAATCGACGCCGGCGAGTACGATGCGCTTATCGTGGCCAGCTGTGCACTGCAACGGCTGGGATTAACGCACCGCATTGCGGAAGTACTACCGTTTCGCACGCATCCGCTGCAGGGATGCCTGGCCGTGGTGGGAAAGAAAAGAAACCGGCTAGCTGTTTCAACAAAAACGGAGCAATCGGCCGAAGTGAACCTACCAACTTCAGAAGTCGATTTTACATCAGTGGATGCGCGCAGCCGGTACGGTCACGTGAGCATCACCGGTTTCGGTCCGGGCAATCCCGATCTGCTCACCCGCCGGGCTACCCGGGCGCTGGAGCTGGCCGATTGTATTTTCTACGACGACCTGCTCGATGCCCGCGAATTGCACCGTTACACAGCCGACAAAGTATATGTTGGCAAGCGGAAGGATCAGCACAGTCATTCGCAGGAAGAAATTCACCGGCTGATGATGGATGCTGCACGAGCCGGACGCCGGGTGGTACGGTTGAAAGGAGGCGATCCGATGGTATTTGCACACGGGGGCGAAGAAGCACTGGCCCTGGCGCAATGCTACATCCCCTTCGAAATCATCCCCGGAATCTCCACCGCACTGGCCGTCGCCTCGCTCACCGGCATTCCCCTCACCCACCGCGGCTTAGCTTCGTCGGTTGCTTTTGTTACCGGTCATTCGTCCGGATTAAAACTTCCTGACACCGATACCGTGGTAATATACATGGGAGCCGCCAACCTGCGTCCCATCGCTGCCAATGCACTGGCACAGGGCCGCGATCCCGAAACCCCGGTGCTGCTGGCGGCCCATGTATCGCGCGACAACGAACAACGCTTTTTCAGTACGCTAAAGGAGTTGGCTTCCGAAGAAAAGAGCTACCCCACCCCGCTTATTGTAGTAGTGGGTAAAGTAGCCAGTCTTGGAGCTGTACTTCCCGCTAAAAGTCGCCCTACGCTGCTGGTCACCGGCACCCATCCCGGCGATTACGACCGGCTGGGAAAGGTGATTCATCAGCCGCTTATCGAATTGAAAGCACTGGACACACCACCCTTGCGTGAACTACTCCCCGACCACGACTGGCTCATTTTCACCAGTCGCAACAGTGTCGATTTTTTCTTTCAGGCCTTACTGAAAGAAGAAAAAACCGACATTCGCTCACTGGCCAGTCTGCGCATTGTATCGGTAGGCCGCATTACCAGTAGTGCTTTGTTGCGCTACGGCCTCAAACCCGACCTGCAGGCCACCGACGAATCGTCGGAAGGAATTTTGAAACTCCTGCTACACCAACCCGCCGCCCGGGCATTCATCCCCCGTTCGGCCATCGGGCTGCCGACACTTCCCGAAGGACTACGCAACGCTGGTTGGAAGGTTTCCGAAATCCCACTGTATACCAACAGCTTACCCGAGACAACGAAGCCCATCGACCTTGTCGGCATCGACACAATAGTATTGACATCGCCCTCCTGCGTCAGCAATTTCAAGCAAGTTTACGGACAACTTCCGGCTGACAAAGAGTACCTGTTGCGGGGCCGGGAAACCGAAAACCGATTCGACAGAGAGAAAGATAGCACGAAGACTTACCAGGTGAAGTTGCAGGCATCCGGCAGTACGCATACAGCGGCTGCCTCCGGCTCAATTCACCATCAACACACTAGCAAATGAGACCAACAGATAACCACTCAACCATCAGTCGTAGTGCTATCCTGGCCTACAAATTCTACAACAACACGAATAGTACCCTATGAAACGATTCCGACCCTACCGCACCGATTTCGCCACCCGCGAACGCTTTGCCGATGTACGATTGCAGGCCGACGACTTCATCTACCCCCTATTTATAGTGGAAGGAAGCGGGCAACGACAAGTGATTGCGACCCTGCCCGGTGTGTTTCGCTTTTCCATCGACCGGCTTCACGACGAAGTAACCGAACTCATGCAACTGGGCATTGGCAAAGTATTGCTGTTTGGCGTGATCGACGACACGTTGAAAAACCCGGAAGCCACAGCCGGTTACGATCCGCATTCGCTGGTGTGCCGTGCGGTGCGCTATCTCAAGCGCGAATTCCCGCTGCTCACGGTGTTTACCGATGTCTGTTTGTGCGAATATACCTCGCATGGCCATTGCGGACTGCTGCAGGGCGAGATCATCGACAACGACAGCACCTTGCCCGTGCTCGCCCGCATTGCGCTGGCCCATGCCCGTGCCGGAGCCGATTTTGTTGCACCTTCGGCCATGATGGACGGACAGGTAGAAGCCCTACGATCGGCGCTCGATGCCGAAGGGTTGAACACCCGTATTCTGGCCTATTCGGCTAAGTACGCCTCGGCATTTTACGGTCCGTTTCGCGATGCGGCTGGTTCGGCTCCCTCGTTTGGCGACCGGCAGAGTTACCAGATGGACTACCGCACGCAGCATCAGGGCATCGACGAAATAGCAGCCGACATAGCCGAAGGAGCCGACTGGGTGATGGTGAAACCTGCCCAGGCTTACCTCGATATTATTCAGCGTGCTTCGGTGGCATTTCCGGCCACACCGCTGGCAGCTTATCAGGTTTCGGGCGAATACGCCATGCTGAAAATGGCTGCTGTGAATGGAATTATGGACGAGCGACGTGCTTTCACCGAATCACTTACTGCAATTAAACGGGCAGGAGCCCACTACATTATAACGTATTATGCAAAAGACTTTATCCGAAAAAGCGTTTAGCGATGCCCTGGAGCTGATTCCCGGTGGTGTGAACAGTCCGGTGCGGGCCCTGCGCAGTGTGGGCGCCAGTCCGCTGTTTATCCAAAAAGCCAGGGGGGCGGTATTGACCGATATCGACAACCGCCGGTACATCGATTTTTGCCTGTCGTGGGGAGTTCACCTGCACGGGCATGCACATCCCGCCATTGTAGGAGCTTCGGTGGCAGCCGTCAAACGAGGTTCGAGTTACGGAATACCCACTACCGCCGAAACCCAATTGGCCCGTCTGGTAGTCGATTCGGTTCCCTCCATCGAAAAAGTGCGGTTTGTAAGTTCCGGCACCGAAGCCGTGATGAGTGCCATCCGCCTGGCCCGCGCCTACACCGGCCGCGACCTGATACTGAAGTTCGACGGCTGCTACCACGGACATGCCGACCATTTGCTGGTGGCAGCAGGATCGGGAGCGGCGGGGATACGTACCGCGGGAATTCCCGGCGAAACGGCATCAACCATAGCCAGCACCGGCATTTCCAACAACTCAGCATCCCGGGCATCAACCATAGCCAGCACCGGCATTTCCAACAACTCAGCATCCCGGGCCTCCTCTGCCGGAGTTCCCGAAGCCTTTGTCCGCAACACCCTCAGCGTTCCCTTCAACGACCCGGAAGCTGTAAAGCAGGTATTTCAGGAGCTGGGCCACCAAATCGCGGCCATCATCACCGAACCACTTCCCGCCAACATGGGCGTGGTGCCACCCGCACCCGGCTTTCTGCAAGTCTTACGAACCATTTGCAACCAGTATGGAAGTGTGCTCATCTTCGACGAAGTAATCACCGGTTTCCGGCTCGGTCGGGGTGGTGCACAGGAACTTTTCGGGGTTCGTCCCGACCTCACCACGCTTGGAAAAATCATCGGCGGAGGATTTCCGGCCGCAGCTTTTGGAGGAAAAGCCGACATCATGGATCAACTGGCTCCACTGGGCAAGGTGTATCAGGCCGGAACACTTTCGGGAAATCCGGTGGCCATGGCAGCCGGCATACAAACTCTTCAATTGCTTCAGGAAGATGACTTTTACACCCGTCTGGAAGAAAAAAGCCAACGATTTGGCGATGCCCTTCGTGAAATCATCCGGGGACAAGACATTCAGCTAAATCAGGTTGGATCGCTGTTTACGCTTTTCTTTTCGGCCACTCCCGTCACCAACTTTGCCGAAGCAGCCGCCAGCGACACCAACCGTTTTGCCCGCTACTTCAGGGCCATGCTCAGCCGGGGAGTCTACCTGTCGCCATCGGCCTTCGAAGCCAGTTTTATATCGGCCGCCCATACCGAGCGCCAACTCACTCAAACCCTGAACGCCCTCCGGTTAACAATTAACAATTAAAAATTAACAATTAAATATGACCCATTTAAAAGAACTTGAAGCCGAATCCATTTATATTCTGCGCGAAGTCGCCGCACAGTTCGAACGTCCTGCCCTGCTTTTTTCGGGCGGCAAAGACTCTATCGTGATGGCCTACCTGGCCTGGAAAGCCTTTTATCCGGCTGCTATTCCTTTTCCGTTTGTGCACATCGACACCGGACATAATTTCGAGGAAACGCTAACTTACCGCGATGAGTTGGTCGAGAAACTGGGAGCCCGGCTTATTGTGGGCTCGGTCGAAGAATCGATTCGGGAAGGACGAGCCGTGGAAGAAAAAGGCTATTCGGCCAGTCGGAATAAGTTACAAACGGTGACTTTGCTCGACACCCTGGCCCGGCATAAATTTGATGCTGCCCTCGGGGGAGCCCGGCGCGACGAGGAAAAAGCCCGTGCCAAGGAGCGTGTTTTCTCGCACCGCGACGAATTCGGGCAGTGGGATCCTAAAAACCAGCGCCCCGAGCTTTGGAACATCTTTAACGGGAAAAAACATCAGGGCGAGCATTTCCGGATTTTCCCCATCAGCAACTGGACCGAGATGGACATCTGGCAGTATATTCTTCAGGAAAACATTCCTCTGCCTTCGCTGTACTATACTCACGAGCGGGAAGTGTTCGAACGCGATGGAATGCTGTATGCCGCTTTGCCGGCCATCCCGCGTCGCGACGACGAAGTTCCGTATGTTGAAAAAGTGCGCTGCCGTACCATTGGCGACATCACCTGCACCGGTCTCACTCTTTCGTCGGCCGATTCGCTGGAAGAAATAATTGCTGAGATTGCGGGGTCGCGGGTTACCGAGCGGGGTGGCCGGGCCGACGACAAGCGATCGGAGGCGGCGATGGAAGACCGGAAGAAGGCGGGGTATTTTTAGCGCTGCGCTAACGGGGAGTTGCGCGCTTCGCGCTTCACTAGTGAGCGTTACGTGCTTCGCACTTCACTAACGGGGCGTTACGCGCTTCGCGCTCCACTAGTGAGCGTTGCGCGCTTCGCGCTTCACTAACGGGGCGTTGCGCTTCGCTCCACTAACGGGGCGTTACGCTTCGCTCCACTAACGGGGCGTTACGCTTCGCTCCACTAATGAGCGTTGCGCGCTTCGCGCTCCACTAACGGGCTTTGAATTCTTGTCTCGTTTTTCTTGGTTCTTGATTCTTGGTTCTTGATTCTTGGTTCTTGACTCTAATTTTAAAAAAATGTCAACTCAATTAAACGGTTATTTAAATATGGAGCTGCTGCGGTTTACGACTGCGGGCAGTGTCGACGATGGTAAAAGTACCTTAATCGGTCGGTTATTGTACGATAGTAAATCAATTTTTGAAGATCAGCTGCAGGCGGTGAAGGAGGCCAGCGAACGGCTGGGGGGTGATGAGGTGAACCTGGCGCTGCTTACAGATGGTTTGCGGGCTGAGCGCGAACAGGGCATCACCATCGATGTGGCGTATCGTTACTTTGCTACCCCCAACCGGAAGTTTATCATCGCCGATACTCCGGGGCATATCGAGTATACCCGCAACATGGTTACGGGTGCTTCGACGGCCGATGTCGCCATTATTCTTATCGATGCGCGCAATGGCATCGTGGAACAAACCCGCCGGCATGCTTATATTGCTTCTCTGTTGCAACTGCCGCATGTAATTTTCGCCATCAACAAGATGGATTTGGTCGATTTTTCGGAAGAAGTGTATACGGCTATCAAATCGGAGTTTGAAGGCATTGCTTTGCAACTCCGGTTGGGAACGACCTACTTTCTACCTATTTCGGCCCGCGATGGCGACAATGTGGTGGATGCATCTACGCGTACGCCCTGGTATTCAGGACCTACCCTCTTGCAATTGCTCGAATCCATCCCGGTTCATAATTCGCTCAGCGACTTAGCGGCTGGCAATTCGGGGCATAATTCGCTCAACG
>CAZLHC010000008.1:0-56685 GCA_964559265.1 uncultured Paludibacter sp.
TTTATTTTTTTTGAATCAATTCGTTGGCACGTCGCAGGGCTGCTTCAACGTTGTGAAGGATGTTTTCGGCTCCGAGTTCGGTATGGATTCCTGCTTTTTCGAGTACCGCCGCTACTTGTTCGTTCACTCCCGAAAGCAGAATAATTGTTTTGTCCTTCTTCGAAAGTTTAATTAAACTTTGAAGGTTATAGATACCGGTTGAGTCCATAAATGGTACTTTTCGCATGCGAATAATTCGTACTTTTGGCTTGTCGCCCAACTGTTTCATGGTTTCTTCAAATTTATTTGCCACTCCGAAAAAGAAAGGACCTTCAATTTCGTAAACTTCCACACCTTTGGGCAGCAGCAGTTTTTCGCTTTCGACATTTCCCTCAATAAATTCGGGTTTTTCAATGTCGTGTTTGAAAATAGATATTTGTGTCGATTCGGAAATTCGTCGCAGGAATAGCACCAGCGCCAACAGCAATCCGATTTCGATGGCAATGGTAAGGTCGAAGATAACGGTTAACAGAAAGGTGGCGATAAGTACTGCAACATCCGATTTCTGACCTTTCAATAAATTTTTAAACGTGCGCCACTCGCTCATGTTATAGGCTACTATAACCAAAACTCCCGCCAGGCAGGCCATGGGGATGTGTCGCGTGAGATTGCCGAGAAACAACAGAATGAGCAGCAGCACTACTGCGTGGATAATCCCTGCTACCGGGGTGCGCCCGCCGTTGTTGATATTGGTCATGGTGCGGGCAATGGCTCCTGTGGCCGGAATTCCTCCGAAAAGCGGAGTAATGATGTTGGCTACACCCTGTGCAATCAGTTCGGTGTTGGAATGATGCCGGTTGCCGGTAACCCCATCGGCCACGGTAGCCGAGAGCAGCGATTCGATGGCGCCCAACATGGCAATTGTAAAGGCGGCGGGCATCAGGGTTTGTATCATTTCGAAGGTGACGGAAGGGGCAGCGGCTGATGGAAGACTGGCATTTATGCTAAACCGGTCGCCAATGGTTTCTATTCCTGTCATTCCGAACTTGTTACGTAGAAAATATACGACAACGGTCATCAGGATAATGGCAATGAGTGAACCGGGTATTTTTTTAGTAATTCGGGGAGTAAGGCTTATTATTAGTATGGTTCCAACGCCAATTGCCAATGCTGACCATTCAACGGAAGAGATATGTTGAGCATATACGCCCCATTTTTGTATAAAGTCGGCCGGAACTGAATCAATATGCATTCCTGAGAGGTCTTTGATCTGAGTGGCGAAAATGGTCATGGCTATACCACTTGTAAATCCGACAACAACCGGGTAGGGAATGAATTTGATTACACTTCCCAGTTTCAGAAGTCCCATTGCTATGAGCATGATTCCGGCTATTATGGTGGCTACGGCAAGTCCGGTAATGCCAAACTCCTGAACAATCCCGTAAACTATAACTATAAATGCACCGGTGGGACCGCCGATTTGAACACTGCTTCCCCCCAGAAAAGAGATTATAAATCCGGCAATGATGGCTGTGTACAGGCCTTGTTCGGGACTTACGCCCGATGCGATACCGAAAGCAATGGCCAGAGGAAGGGCAACTATTCCGACGATAATGCCGGCCATTAGGTCTTTGTAAAACTGTTCTTTGGAATAGTTACGGAGGGTTTCGAATAATTTTGGTTGAAAATGCATGATTATTCAGTTTTTTAAAAAGTCGTGCAAAGTTACACTTTTTAACCAAACTATCCGATTTAAATCAACTTTTTTTCAAATTATCTGTTTAGTGTATGTGAAAAGAAAACCAAAATTATGTATCTTTGCGGGTACTGTGGTTCTTTTTGAGAACAAAAGAATTTTAAAATCCTGATAACGAAATCTATGTATAATCCTTTTAACTACAACCGCCGGAAGTCGGATACAATTCAGGTGGGTAGTGTTTTTCTTGGTGGTGCTGAACCGGTACGGGTTCAATCGATGGCTAATACCGATACGAACAATACCGACGATTCGGTAGCACAGTGCATCCGTATTGTGGAGGCCGGAGGTGAGATTGTGCGTTTTACCGCACAAGGTGTCAAGGAAGCTGAAAATCTGAAGAATATTCACGCAGCCCTGCGCGACAAAGGATTTAATGTTCCCCTGGTTGCCGATATTCATTTTGTGGCGCAGGCTGCCGATGTGGCTGCGCAATATGTCGAAAAAGTGCGGGTGAATCCGGGTAATTTTATCGGAATGGTACGTCGCGATACGCCTGATTATACCGATGAAGAATATCAGGCTGAATATGGTAAAATAAGTGAACGTTTTACCCAACTCATCAATATTTGCAAGCAACACAACACTGCGATACGTATCGGGGTGAATCATGGCTCGCTGAGCGAACGGATGATGAACCGTTGGGGCGACACACCCCGGGGGATGGTGGAGTCGTGCCTGGAGTTTCTGCAGGTATGTATCGACGAAGATTTCCACAATGTGGTAATTTCGATGAAAGCTTCCAATACTTTGTCGATGGTACATGCCGTGCGCTTATTGGTGCACGAAATGAATCAGCGCGACATGCATTTCCCGTTGCATCTCGGAGTTACCGAGGCCGGCGATGGTGAGGATGGGCGAATTAAATCGGCAGTGGGTATCGGAGCTATGCTTCAGGACGGCGTTGGCGATACCGTACGGGTTTCGCTCAGCGAAGAGCCGGAAGCCGAAATCCCGGTTGCCCGCCAGCTCGTCGATTATGTACGTTCCAAATCAAATCATTCACTTATTGACGCTGTTGTAGCACCGTCGTTCAATCCGTTTGAATATACGCGTCGGGTTACCCGTGAGGTGGGTATTGTTGGTGGCGACCAGGTTCCGGTGGTTATTATGCCTCAGGATGGTGGTTTTGCCACTGTTCCCGATTTCTTACTGAAAGAAGGCGTGGTTACCGATCAGGCCGGTAAAGAATATGCGGTGTACGAAGTTTCTGATCTGGAGAAAATAAAAGAGGATTCTTCCTCACTCAAATTTTTAAAATTGACGTATCCGGATCTCAGTACCGAAGTGCTGCGATTGCTGGCAACCGATGCAACTGTCGTGGTGATTCTGAGCTCCACACATATCAATCCGGTAGGCGAGATGCGTGCGTTTTTCCATTCACTGTTGATTCATGCTATCGAAACTCCGGTGGTGATGCATCGTTCGTACCAGGTTGCTGACTTACAGGAATTACAAATTAAGGCGGCAGCCGATTTAGGTGTGCTTTTTCTGGATGGTTTTGGCGATGGCATCATGCTGGAACTTGCCGATGGATATTCGTACATGAAGCGGCTGGGTGTGGAAGAAGTAAATTCGGTGGCTTTCGGGATTCTCCAGGCCAGCAGGGTGCGCGTTACCAAAACAGAATACATTTCCTGCCCGAGTTGCGGACGCACGATGTTCCGTTTACAAACGGTAATCGCTCGTGTAAAAGAAAAAACCTCGCACCTGAAGGGCCTGAAAATAGCCATCATGGGTTGTATCGTAAACGGACCGGGCGAAATGGCCGATGCCGATTATGGCTACGTAGGCTTTGGTCGGGGAAAGGTGAGCCTCTATAAGAAAAAAGAGTGCATCGAAAAAGGAATAAATGAAGAAGAAGCGGTGGACAGACTAATAGAGTTGATAAAGGTTAACGGAGACTGGGAAGAGAATTATTAATTGTTAATTCTTAATTGTTAATTTTCCCTGTGACCATGAGAATACCATTCTCACTGTCAAGCAATTAACAATTAACAATTAACAATTTATAATTAAATAAATACTATTTATATGAGAAAATTTGTTGTAAGTATTTTGTTGCTCGCCGGAATGGCTGGAGCTGTTAGTGCGCAGGTTGAAGGTAAAGCGCTGGGTATTCGTTTTGGTAATGCAGGAGAAATCTCCTACCAACATCCACTGTCGGGATCAACCCGCCTCGAAGCTGACTTAGGTTTTGGGTCGTGGAACTATGGTGGTATGTATCTTACCGGAATTCACCATTGGGTGAAAGATCTTTCGTCGTTGAGCGATGGATTTAACTGGTATATTGGTGTAGGGGGCTCGGTAGGTATTAACTCCAGTATCTTTACTGCTGCAGTGGTTGGCAATTTAGGTATCGAATACAATTTCGACATACCACTTCAGCTTTCACTCGACTGGCGTCCGGGTCTTTATGTCATTCCTTCAGTCGGAACCGGATGGGATGGTGTGGCGCTTTCGGCCCGCTGGCGATTCTGATTAATTCTACATAGAATAAAAAAGCTTCGGAACTTATATTGTTTCCGAAGCTTTTTTTATGAAATTCTCATCGAATAATCGTTCGTCGTTTAGTGCTATGTGCTATACCTTCTTTTTTATGGCGATTACGCAACGATCCACTTTTTTAAAAGGCAACTGGTAACGAATTACTTCAGTGATTCTACCGCCTTCTCAACCGCTTTCTGAATTCCTGCCGCATTTTTACCCCCCGCCGAAGCAAAGAAGGGCTGGCCTCCACCGCCGCCCTGAATTTCTTTGGCGGCTTCGCGGGCTATATTCACTGCATTGAGTCCTTTTTCTACCAGGTCGTCGCTGAGCAATACCGTTAGCGACGGCTTGCCTTCGTGTACACAACCGGCTACAAAGAAGAGTCCTTTATTTTGTATGTTGCGTAGCTGGAAAGCAAGGGTTTTTACCTGATCGGCCGACAAGTTGCCTTCGAAGTGAATTACTTTTACCTCGTTCACCATCGAAGCCTTTATTTCTTTGGCCTGACTGAGTAACTGATCGCGAAGAGCCAGAATTTTTTCGAAACTCATGGATTCTACCTGTTTTTTTAAACCGGCAGCTTCCTCGGTCATTTTTTTCAGTGCGTTCAACACATCGGGAGCTTGTCCGAGTAATTCCCGGGCTTGTGCTACGATATCTTCCTGTTGATTCAGATACTCTTCCACCGCTTTACCGGTAATGGCCTCGAGCCGGCGAATGCCTGCTGCTATCGAACTTTCAGAAATAATTTTCACCATTCCGATTTGTCCGGTCGATTCCACATGTGTTCCTCCACACAGTTCGGTTGAACTGCCAAACTGTATTACACGTACCGTTTCACCGTATTTTTCGCCAAACAACGCCATCGCTCCCATGGCCTGCGCCTGAGCTATCGGGGTATCGCGCAGTTCATTGCGGCGGTGGTCTTCGCGAATTTTTTGGTTGGCAATGGTTTCTACTGCACGGATTTCTTCCCGCGTCATCTTTTGGAAGTGCGAGAAGTCGAAGCGTAAACTCTCCGGACTCACGTACGAACCTTTCTGTTCCACATGGGTTCCGAGCACTTCGCGCAAGGCTTCGTGAAGCAGGTGAGTGGCCGTATGGTTGTTGCAGATCGACTGGCGATTACCGGTGTTGATGCGTGCCACGAAAGTTTCTGTAGGGTCGGAGGGCAATTGCTTACTCAGGTGAACCGATAAGTTGTTTTCCTTTTTAGTGTCGAACACAGTTACCGTTTCACTTCCGTTACTCAGCGTTCCGCTATCGCCCACCTGTCCGCCCATTTCGGCATAAAAAGGAGTAGCAGAAAGCACGAGCTGGTAGTATTCCTGATTTTTCTGTTTTACTTTGCGGTAACGCAGGATGCTGGTTTCACATTCGGTGGCGTCGTATCCCACGAAGTTGCTATCGCCTTCGCGGATTATCACCCAGTCACCGGTTTCAACTGCGGCAGCATTGCGGGCACGTTCTTTCTGCTTTTGCATTTCGGCTGTGAAATCTTCAATGTTCACAGTAAAACCGTGCTCGCGGGCAATCAGCTCGGTAAGGTCGAGCGGAAAGCCAAAAGTATCGTAGAGGGTAAATGCATCTTTTCCGGCAATTTCTTTGGCAGAAGAGGGGCTTACGTTCTTGCCGGAAGCACCGTTATCTTTAGCAGAAGCTTCTTCCATTACCTTATCGAGCAAGCGGATACCGGTTTCGAGGGTACGCAGGAACGAATCCTCTTCTTCTTTAATTACCTTCCCAATCAGGCTTTGCTGAGCTGGTAATTCGGGATAAGCCTGGCCCATTACTTTTACCAGAACGGGAATTAATTGATGCATAAACGCCTGGCGTTGGCCCAGGAAGGTATAGCCGTAGCGCACGGCCCGACGTAAAATACGACGTATAACATAACCGGCCTTTGCATTCGACGGCAATTGCCCATCGGTAATCGAAAAGGCAATGGTACGGATATGGTCGGCAATAACGCGCATGGCGATATCGGTTTTTTCATCGGCTCCGTAGGCAATGCCACACAATGCAGCGAGCTCCTGAATAATCGGTTGGAAGATGTCGGTGTCGTAGTTCGACTGTTTGCCCTGCATGGCCATACACAGACGTTCGAAGCCCATGCCCGTGTCGATTACTTTTGCCGGCAACGACTCGAGCGAACCATCGGCCTTGCGGTTGAATTGCATGAACACATTGTTCCAGATTTCAATCACCTGAGGGTGACTGCCATTTACCAGGGTGAGTGCGTCTACTTTAGCCCGTTCGTCGTTGGTGCGGATATCGATATGAATTTCAGAGCAGGGCCCACACGGTCCGGTATCGCCCATTTCCCAGAAGTTATCTTTTTTATTCCCATTGATAATGCGCGTGGCCGGCAGGAATTGCTCCCAGATGGCAGCCGCTTCGTCGTCGCGCTCCAACCCTTCGGCCGGCGAACCTTCGAATACGGTAACATAAAGCCGATCCTTATCGAGCTTGAGAACTTCAGTTAAGTATTCCCAGGCCCATTCGATGGCTTCTTTTTTAAAATAATCGCCAAACGACCAGTTGCCGAGCATCTCGAACATGGTGTGGTGATAGGTATCGTGACCTACTTCTTCGAGATCGTTGTGCTTACCGCTCACGCGAAGGCATTTCTGCGAATCGGCAACGCGTGGATATTTAATCGGGTCGTTCCCTAAAATGATGTTTTTAAACTGATTCATCCCTGCGTTGGTAAACATCAGGGTAGGGTCATCCTTGATAACCATGGGAGCCGAAGGCACTATCTTATGATCTTTTGAAGCGAAAAAATCGAGAAACGATTGACGTAATTCTTGTGAAGTCATATAATAAATTCTAAAATGCAGTAAAAGGACTGCAAAAATACTTCAATTTTATTACTTTTGTGCCACTTCTATCGATAAAAGTTTTAAAATGACGAAAAAAGATGGCTAAGAAGAAGTTTCACTTTAATCCTGAGACATTAAGTTACGAAGAAACCGACCATACGCTGCTCCATAAAGTTAGACGATTGTTAATTCATTTGTTCTCCGGAGTGTCGCTCGGAATTGGTTTCTTTTTTATCTTTGTTTCTTTCATAGCCTCCCCCGAAGAGAAACAGCTTGCGCGCGAACGAAATCGCCTGCAAGCTCAATATAAGTTGCTCGAACGTAGTATGGACGAAATGTACGACGTATTGCGTGACCTTCAGCAGCGTGATGATAATCTGTACCGTGTAATTTTCCAGGCCGACCCCATACCTTATTCACTCCGCAATTCGTCGGCAGGTAATACCGAATACTACAAGCAGTTGCTCACGATGACCAATTCGCAAATTGCTGTAGAAACTACCCGAAAATTTGATGCGCTTCGCAAGCAGTTTTATATTCAGTCGCAATCGTACGACGACCTGGTGCATTTAGCCAAAAATCAGGAAAAAATGTTGCAGAGTATTCCGGCAATCATGCCCGTATTGAATAAGGATTTAAAACGAACTGCTTCGGGCTATGGTTGGCGTATCGACCCCATTTATCGCACCCGCCGTTTCCACGAAGGAATGGACTTTACGGCACCTACCGGAACCGATATTTTTGCTACCGGACAAGGACGTGTCATTTTTGCCGGCTGGCGCCAGGGTTATGGGAATACCGTAATGATCGATCATGGGTTTAATTACAAGACCTTGTATGCGCATATGCACAAGATTGATGTAAGGGTAGGGCAGCAGGTCAATAGAGGTGAAGTGATTGGTGCAGTGGGAAATACCGGTAAATCAACCGGTCCTCACCTTCACTACGAAGTGCATCACCGCGGGGAACCTACCAATCCGCAACATTATTACTTCCTCGATTTGAGTCCGAAGGATTACGACGATATGGTTCAGTTGAGTAATAATGCTGGTCAGATGTTTGATTAGGGGAGGCAAGAGTCAAGAGTCAAGAGTCAAGAAGCAAGAAGCAAGAGTCAAGAAGCAAGAAGCAAGAGTCAAGACGAGCTGAAAACGATGTTACAGCTATCTTGACTCTTGGCTCTTGACTCTTAAATACGCGCTTTCAACGCAGCAGTCTCAGCTTCGAATCCCGGCTTTTCGAGCAAGGCAAACATATTTTTCTTATAAGCTTCCACCCCCGGTTGGTCGAACGGATTCACCCCCAACAGGTAACCACTTATTCCACATGCTTTTTCGAAGAAGTAAAACAGCTGCCCTAAATAGTATTCATTTAGCTTCGGCAGTTCTATTTTAAGATTGGGAACTCCACCATCGATATGTGCCAGCAAGGTTCCCAGTTCGGCCATCTTGTTCACCTCATCCACGCGTTTACCAGCCAGGAAGTTTAGTCCGTCGAGGTTGGCTTCGTCGGATGGAACCAATACGGTATGGTCGCTTTCTTTCACCGAAATGACCGTTTCAAAAATGGTGCGTTCGCCCTCCTGAATCCACTGGCCCATCGAGTGAAGATCGGTTGTGAAGTCAACTGCTGCCGGGAAGATACCCAGGTTGTCCTTACCTTCGCTTTCTCCATACAATTGTTTCCACCATTCCGATACAAAATGAAGTTTGGGATGATAGTTTACCAGAATTTCAATTTTTTTACCGCTCTTGTATAATTCGTTACGAACAGCAGCGTACTGAGCAGCCAGGTTGTTTTCGAAGGCAACCACTTCGCTACATTGATTTTCCATGCTTACAGCCCCATTCACCAGCTGGCGGATGTCGAAGCCGGCAACAGCGATAGGAAGCAGCCCAACCGGCGAAAGAACCGAGTAACGCCCCCCGATAGTATCTTCAATTACATAGGTTTTGTATCCTTCCTGCACCGCTAAGGTGCGCAATGCACCACGGGCTTTGTCGGTTACTGCTACAATAAGTTCGCGTGCAGCTTCCTTGCCTTGTTGTACTTCGAGCTGAGTTTTCAACAGGCGAAAAGCCAGTGCCGGTTCGGTAGTAGTTCCCGATTTAGAAATCGAAATAATTCCGAATTTTTTATTTAGGAGCAATTGCTGAAGTTCAAAAAGATAATCTTCGCCAATGTTTTGGCCTGCATATACAATAGCCGGACTTTTACGTTCGGTTTGCAGCCAGTCGAAGCTGTTCGACAAGGCGTCGATGGTTGCTTTAGCTCCCAGGTAACTTCCGCCGATACCTATTACCACTACAACCTCACATTTTGCGCGCAGCAGAGCAGCTGTAGCTTCGAGGTCGGCAAGGTGAGCCTCGTCGATCGACGAGGGCAAATTGAGCCAACCCAGGAAATCACTTCCTTTGCCGGTGCCCTGGTGCAAGGCCTTATTGGCAGCCTCGGCCGCTGTTTTGTAAGCTGCAACCGCTTCCGGTGCTACAAATCCATAAGCTTTTTCAATCGATAACTGAATGTTGTTCATTTCTTTTACAATTTTACTTTAATTTATCGGTAAGTTCTCTGATTTTCAGAATAGGCGAGTTCCGGTTGTACAAAATCTCGTATACGGCATCCACAATCGGCATGTCGACCTTGTATTTCTGATTAATTTCGTAGATGGTTTTTGTGGCATAATAACCTTCGGCTATCATTTCCATTTCCATTTGAGCCGTTTTAACCGAATAACCTTTTCCTATCATAGTGCCAAAAAGCCGGTTGCGACTGAACTTCGAATAAGCTGTTACCAGCAGGTCGCCCAGGTAGGCCGATTCGTTGATATCGCGATACAAGGGATTGGTGGCGTTGCAAAAACGGTTGATTTCTTGTATGGCATTGGAAATTAATACCGATTGAAAATTATCGCCATATTTCAATCCATGACAAATGCCGGCAGCAATGGAGTAGATATTCTTCATAACCGACGAATATTCCATCCCGGTGACATCGTCGCTGGTGGTGGTTTTTACAAAATTAGTCGAGAATTTGGCCGCCAGCATTTTTGCCCGTTCACGCGAAGTGGAGGCAATGGTAAGGTATGATAAGCGTTCCAATGCAACTTCTTCGGCATGGCAGGGGCCAGCTAAAACCGCCAGATTTTCTTTTGGAACATTGTATTTTTGTTCGAAAAAATCGGTGATAATAAGGTTTTCGTCGGGCACAATACCTTTAATGGCCGATACGATAATTTTAGTGTCAATACGACGGCGCAACTTTTTTAAATGCTGTTTTAAAAAAGGCGACGGGGTGGCGAAAATAAGGATGTCGGAGGTGGCTACCAGGTGGTTGATATTGCTGGTGAAGTTAATCCGGTCGGTGTCGAATTTTACGCCGGTAAGGTACGACGGGTTCTTGCTGAGCCTTATAAAATCATCGATTTGCTCCTGTCGGCGCATGTACCAGTTGATTTCCGGTGCATTGCTCAAAACAATTTTGGCAATGGCGGTAGCCCAGCTACCACCCCCCAATACTGCAATTCGTTGTCGGTCGGCCATAGTTTTAACTCTCTGAAGTTTCTTCTTCTTCTTTTTTGATTCCTATCGGTTTCATTTGAGGGAAGAATAGTACTTCCTGAATGGCTTGTTGGCCGGTCATCAGCATTACCAGACGGTCCATTCCGATTCCCATTCCCGAGGTAGGTGGCATTCCGTATTCGAGTGACCGTACAAAATCCATATCGATATGCATGGCTTCGTCGTCGCCTTTTTCGCTCAATTGTAACTGGTCCTGAAAACGCTCCAGCTGATCGATAGGGTCGTTGAGTTCCGAATAGGCATTGGCAAGTTCCTTTCCGTTTACCATCAGCTCGAAACGCTCAGTGAGCTCAGGATTGGTACGGTGGCGTTTACACAACGGACTCATCTCTATCGGGTAGTCGGTAATAAAAGTAGGTTGAATATAATTCCCTTCGCACTTTTCGCCGAAAATTTCGTCAATCATCTTACCTTTACCCATCGAAGCATCTACTTCAACATGCAATTGCCTGCATACTCCACGCAGCTCTTCTTCGTTCATTCCGTTGATATCGATGCCGGTGTGTTCCTTTATTGCATCAATCATCGTAACGCGTTTGAAAGGCGTTTTGAATGATATGTTTTTTTCTCCTACTTTCAACTCGGTAGTGCCGTTCACATCCAGGCAGATTTTCTCCACCATTTTTTCGGTGAATTCCATCATCCAGTTGTAATCTTTATACGCCACGTAAATTTCCATGGCAGTAAACTCCGGATTATGGGTACGGTCCATTCCTTCGTTGCGGAAGTTTTTGGAAAATTCATACACTCCTTCGAAACCTCCTACTATTAAGCGTTTCAAATACAGTTCGTTGGCAATACGAAGGTAGAGTGGGATGTCGAGCGCATTGTGGTGCGTTACAAAGGGCCGGGCGGCAGCACCGCCGGGGATCGACTGGAGCACCGGGGTTTCCACTTCCATATAGCCCATGCCGTTGAAATATTCGCGCATCGAATTATAGACTTTGGTGCGCTTGATAAAAATATCTTTAATTCCTTCGTTTACCACCAGGTCGACGTAGCGTTGGCGGTAGCGTTGCTCCGGATCTTCAAATGCATCGAAGGCAACACCTTCTTTGTATTTCACGATAGGAAGCGGGCGGAGGGCTTTCGATAGCACGGTAAGTTCCCGGGCATGAACCGATATTTCGCCCATTTGGGTGCGGAATACGTAACCTTTTATACCAATAAAATCGCCGATATCCAGCAATTTTTTGAATACTACATTGTACATCTCCGGTTGTGCTTCGGTGCTAATGTCGTCGCGACTTACATACACCTGAATACGCCCTTTCGAGTCCTGAAGTTCCATGAAGGAAGCCTTTCCCATGATGCGGCGGCTCATCAGTCGACCGGCAATACAAACGGGTTTTCCACTTTCTTCGTCCTTAAATTCGGCTTTTATGTCGGTGGAATAAGCATCGGTTGGATACAAGGCAGCGGGATACGGGTCGATTCCCAATTCGCGCAACTTCGCCAGGCTCTGGCGTCTGAACAATTCCTGTTCGCTTAGTTCTATACTCATAATCAGATCATTTCAAAATTGTTGCAAAAGTACAAAAAAAGCATGGAATATAACTAAAACAGGAGGAAAACCTGTCAGTTTTCCTCCTGAGTGATACATAATACACTATAATCTTAGGGTTTCTTAGCCCACCAGAGTGGAGTCAGAACAGCGTCTTTCTTATCGGATAATAAGCTTACCGCTACTTCGTAACCATCGGGGTTGGTGTTTACCAGCGAAGAAGGATACTTCAGGCGTTGCGGATAGAACTTAACACTGTTGGTCATATAATTCGAAGTGTTCAGATCCGGTAAGTCGGTGTTTGCCAGTTCAACAGCGATGTTTTCGAAGAAAGGCAGACCTAACCGGCGGTGATCATTCCATGCTTCGAGAGGTAACCAGGGTACCTGAGCAATGTATTTCTGCGTAATGATTTTGGTAAGTTGATCATTTTTCACCGTGCCGTTTTTATAAATTGTATTCGTTGGATAGGTATAGCTATGTACTCCCGGAAGTCCTGTATACCCATCAACATACACTTTAAGGGTAGATGCAGGAGGTTCGGCAACGTGGTCAAATTTAGCAGAAGTGCCTGCACGGTTGTAGTTTTCCGAAGCCAGGTAGGCATCGGCATGAGCGCCTAATCCCCAGTAAGCAAAACTGGCCCGTACTCCGTTTTCGTAGGCAGTTTTGGCGGTAGTTCCGGCATTCCATCCCTTCATTGCACCTTCGGCCAGCAGGAAGTAGGTTTCCCAGTCGGCAAAGAAGATGCGTTTGGCCTGGCTGCCACGGAATTTCTGGCTCAGTCGGGGCATGGTGCCTACAAAGTTCCGAACCTGATTACGTGAGCCTACAGGGCCCCAGTTTCCGATAGTATGTGCATTCCAGCAGTAGGTAGCATCGATTTCAACAAATTTAGAACCATCGGCATTCAGTAAATTGCGTTTAGTTGTACGGGAAGTCTGATCCCACGAAGGATAAAAGCTGAAATCGGGGTTGGTGAAGTCGCCGGGAACAATAAACGCTTTGTAAGCACGGGGGTCCATTTTAGCAGGCAGACCATCGAGCCAGAATCCGGTAGAAGGATCGTTGGTTTTGGTTGGAATGTGCTGGTCGTATTTGATACCCATGTAATCGTCGGCCTTGATTTTTCCGTGCATAGTAGCCGGAAGTATATCGGTCGAATTAATACCACCGAGCCCGAGGTACAGATTATTGAGGGTCGCCGATAAAATCTGAGCATTCCACTCGCGGCTCATAACACCCGACAAAGCATCCCATCCCGGACGTTCTGTAACACCGAACATTTCATCGGCTGCAGTAATCAGCGGTTTGCTGGCAGCAGCTTCAAATTCGGTTTTTGCTTTGGCTTTTGCATCAGCATCATCAACCTCTGAGATACGCATGGCCAGCCGTAAACGCATCGAGTTCCCATATTTTTGCCATTTGGCGTAGTCGAAGCCGTAAGCCTGGTCGTACTTGGTGTTGGTAGCAGGTACTGCCGGAGCGTTCAACTCAATTTTTGTGGTTGCATCGGCCAGTTCGCTCAACATAAAGTAATACACTTCTTTTTCGCTTTTAAATTCCGGATTTGTTCCGTTAAAAGCATCGATGGGCATAGGGCCGAAGTTGTCGGTGAACTCGCTCATGAGGTAAACCCGCCAGATACGGGCAAATTGCAACAGGTTGTTGGTGTATGGCAATGCCAGCCCACCATCGATTTTTTCCTGAGCAACCGTTACCGCTAGATTGGCCGATTTGAGCCAGCCCGAAAGATAACTATAGTAATCACTACTCCATCCGTCGTTGTAGGTTCCGCCGGCTATCCCGGTCGAAAGTTGGTGTCGCGCTGCCGTTTTCCAATACAGTACAAACGCACGTTCGGCAATATGAGGATCCTGCTGTGCTCCAATGATGGCATTATTCAGGATGTATTCCACCTGAACCTGCTCAATGCTTGCAGCCTTGGGATCAACATTCAGTTCGTCGAAATCGGAGCAGGCAAAGGTAGTGGCTCCGATAAGCAGCAGAAGTGCTGATTTTATTTTGTTTTTCATTGTAGTGCTTTTTTAAAATCCTAAAGTGATGTTGAATAAATAAGTTCTGGATGTAGGAGGCGCTGTGTTCTCAAATCCTACTGCATTGGTTCCTGTTGCAAAAGTCGACTCAGGATCTACGCCATTCATGTGGCTGGAAATCAACCATACATTGTTGGCCGAAAATCCTACTTTTACCCGCTGAAGAATGGTGTTCGCCAAAATTCTCGATGGTAAGTCGTAGGTAAGCTGCAGAGTACGCAAGCGGATATTGGTAGCATCGTAGATGTTGGCTTCGCCGATACCCAGGTTGCCGGTTGCTCCGGTTACAGTAACCCAGTATTGTTGAGGTGTAATTTCCTTGGTGTTGGGGGCAAAGTCGGTTCCGCTCGCAATAACTCCATCGAGAGTCATGTTCTCACGCACTCCACCCGGAGCTGTAATGGCTGCTGTACCAGCTGCCTGCATAGCCTGATTGGTCGTGGAGAACATCTCGCCACCAAATCGTCCGTCGATAAGGAAGCTGAACGCCAATCCTTTGTAGCTAAAGGTGTTCGATAAACCAAGTAACGCATCGGGGACTTGTGATCCGATTTTTACTTTTTCGGTATTTCCCTGCGGTAATCCATCGGCTGTGAGAATCATTTTTCCAAAATACGGGCTGTTTGCATCTTCTACTCTTTTGTACGTTGTTCCCCATATTTCGCCGTATTCGCCACCAACATTAGCAAGAATTTGTAAGTTATCGAAGCCTCCGAGGGCATATACATCGATATCGTCATACAATTCTTCAATCGTATTGTTGTTTTTCGAATAGTTCAACTGCATGTCCCATCCAAAACCTTGTTTTACAGGTTCAACAATCGATGCGTTCAAAGTTAATTCAATCCCTTTGTTCTGGATGTTACCGGCATTGATTTTCTTGCTCGAGAATCCGCTGAGCGGGTCCATTGGCAGGTTGATCAACTGACGGGTAGCATTGGATTTATACCAGGTGAAATCGAAACCCAGACGGTTGTTGAAGAAACGAACATCGGCACCAAACTCCAGCGATTTAATCAACTCACTTAATACATCTTTGTCGTACAGTGTGTTTCCCAATCCGGCTGTGGTGTTGCCCAGCGGGTCTTTGCCAATCCAATAGGTATTGTACAACTGATAAGGTGGAAGGTCGTTACCTACCATGGCATACGAAGCACGTACTTTACCATAGCTCAGCCAACTGGTTTGTTTGTCCATTTTGTTGAGCATGTCGGTGATTACCCACGATGCGTTTACCGATGGATAGAAATACGAACGGTTTTCGGTAGCCAGCGACGACGACCAATCGTTGCGGAAAGTACCTTCGAGGAAAAGGTAACCATCATAATTTAACTGTAGCATTCCGTACACCGAATTAATTTTCTTCGAACTGAACGATTCGCCCACTGACGGATTGTTTTTGCCATTGTTCAGCGAGAAAAGATTGGGCACCTCGAGTTCGCCCGAACTTCCGGAGATTCCACTTGCAACTTGTTTCATCAGGTTTCCACCTAAAGTTACCATACCTCCTACTTTTCCAAATAAATTGTCTTTCTGAGCAGTCATTAACGCACTGTAGTTGGTTTCGGCAAAGGTGTTTTTACCCATGCTGTACCGACCGGTTGCTCCAAGCGGACTTCCGCCGTATTGTTTACTTTCGGTATTGTTGGTGTACATGTCTGTGCCACCTTTCACTTCAGCCTTCAACCACTCGTTGAAATCGTAGCGCAACGATCCGTGGAAAATAAAACGATCGCGCGAGTCGTCGTTCAGGTTGTACAGTTCCGACCAATAGGGGTTCACCTGCTGACCACCACCGTACCAGATCATCGAACCCAGGGCATTTACAGGGGTCGAAAAATCGCGGATGTCCATCGAAATTGGCAACAGATACATCGTACGGAAGCTGTTCGAGCTGTTGTGACCCGATAGCGGACGATTGTGGGCTTTCGATTGAATGTATTGTATTTTCGTATCGAGTGTCCATTTCTGAGTCTGGCCTAATTTAGCCAGTGCACGGGTCATTAAATTGGTACGCGCCAGTTCGGCACCCGGAATCATACTCTGATCGTCGGTACGGGTAAGTGAAGTATATACCGAAGTATTGTTGATTTGCTGTTGGAACGAAACGTTATTGTTCAGATTTAAACCGGTTTTGAAATAGTTTTGAACATTATCGAACGCCTGTAACGACGAAGAAAAACCATCCCATTTAGTGACATTCTGTCCGGTGATTTGCGGACCCCAGCTATTGCTGCTGCGGTTGTCGAAAATACCATCGGCTCCCTGACCAAAAGTCGATTGCATTTCAGGAGTAGCCAATATCTGTTCGAAACCGATCGACGAAGAAAGGGTAACACCCAGACCATCGCGTTTCTTTCCCGATTTGGTAGTGATAAGGATTACCCCGTTGCCAGCTCGCGAGCCGTATAATGCAGCCGCCGAAGCACCTTTCAGTACCGACATGCTTTCGATATCTTCCGGATTGATGTCGCTCAGACCATTTCCCATATCGGTAGAAGGGTTCCAATAGTCGTTGTTGCTGGCTCCGGTGAAGTTCTCAACCGGAATACCATCCACTACAATAAGCGGCTGGTTATCGCCCGTTAGTGAGCTATAACCACGTAAAACTAATTTTGATGAACCGGCAGGACCGTTGCTGGAGCGAATTACCTGCAAGCCGGTAACTTTTCCCGACAAGGCATTTGCAATGTTGTTCTCACGGGAATCGAGCAGCGATTCACCCTTGATTTCCTGCAAGGAATAACCGAGCGTTTTCTTTTCCCTCGAAATTCCGAGTGCCGTTACTACCACTTCGTCGATGTTGACGGCAGAGGTCGAAAGTGTTGCGTTTACTTGTGCCTTTCCGCCTACGGCCACCTCGAGCGTGGTCATTCCTACATAGGAAAAAGTTAGCACTGCAGAAGAATTTTTCACCTGAAGGCTGTACCTGCCATTCAGGTCGGTAATCGTACCGTTGGTAGTTCCCTTTTCCAGAACGGTCGCTCCCATTACAGGGGTACCTTCTGTGTCGGAAACGGTTCCCCTTACGGAGAACTGTGCAAAAGCGCTGCTGATAAGCGCCATACACAAGAACAGTGTAAGAATTCGTTTTTGCATTTTACAGATTTAAAAATTGGTTAACGATGGTGTTCTGCTGGTGGGTCAGTTGTGTCGGCTGGCAGAACGTTTCAATCGACGCAGGCAAAAGTAATCATTTTTAAAAAAAAAGATGGAAAATATATCTTTTCAACGTGTATTTTTACTTGTTGCTAGTGATATAAAATGAATTTCTTTAATAATTATTCAGCTTGATTGTAAAAAATATCTTTAGTGATGTTTTTTATAGTTGTTGTTGCGTTTTGATTACAAACTGTAATTTTGACAATTGATGGACTTGTTGGTTTTGGAGATTAGTCGGGTTGTAAATTATGTATAATTAACAAAAAATAATATATGGCGCGTTCTTATGCTGGTTGTTGTGCATATATTTGGCATAAATATCAGACGAGGTGGATTGTAGGGCTGAATTAAAACCGGATTCGTTTTTGACTTATTGTAAAAATGCAAGTAGAACGCGCATCAGGTTATTTTTTTTTACTGGTATTGATTGTTTTTTTTAAACATTAGTTAGTCTTGGTTTGTTAAATAATAGTTTTAAAATGTTAATCTTAAATCGCTTTGTTGGAAATTGTAAGTTCTATGTCGGTCTGTCGGCAAGATAGGACGTAGGGGGCTCGTCAACTTTCGGCTAAGTTTAATATAACTGCTATGGTACGATTGTTTTCTCTGTTGCTGTTTAGCTTCATTTTTACAGCTGTTTCTGCACAGTTTATTGAAGTGCAGTTGATTGAAAAGCAGGATGTTCCTGTTGTCGGGGGTGCTTTTTATCCGAAGTTCAGTCCCGATGGATCGTATTTATTACTCACTTCGGTAAATTATTCGGGGCTTCAGAAATGGGAACCTGCTTCCCGAAAGTTACAGAAACTGACCGATGAGCCAGGTGCAGGATATGCTGCCCGAATCAGCGATGATGGTCAGGAAGTGTTATTTACAAAGATCGAACTGGTCGATCGGTTACGTCACAATTCGTTACATAGCGTGTCGTTGGTAACGGGTGAAAAGCAAAAACTTACAGAGCGGGGACGCGAAGCCATTAGCCCGGCATTTGCAGGCAACAGGCCTGTGTACGTGAAGTCGGGAAGAATGCAAAGGGGTGTTGTAAAGCAAACGGAACTAAAGCCACTACTTACCATCGAAAACCGAAAAATGGTACTCTATTCGTCGGCTGGAAGAAAGGTAATTGACCCTTTAGGCAACGATGCCAGTTATATATGGCCATCGATATCTCCCGATGGCAGCCGGATTTTATTTACCGCTGCCGGACGTGGTACCTATGTGTCGACATTGAGCGGAAAAAATGTGGTGGCCTTAGGAAAGTTGAATGCTCCGGTTTGGCTCACAACTGGTTGGGTAGTAGGGATGGACGACAGAGACGATGGAGGTCGGGTGGTCGAATCTACACTTTGGGCTGTGTCGGTCGATGGAAAAAATAAACAACAGCTTACAGCCACAAAGGAATTCATAGCCATGTATCCCGCTGCATCTCCCGATGGCAGTCGGATTGCCTTTAATACTGATAAGGGCGAAGTGTATATTCTGAATGTAAAATTACGTTAGGAGGAACCGACCATGAAGAAGATTTTTTTTGTTTTAACAGCTTTATTGGTGAGCACTTGCATGATTGCAATCGATTTGACGGGTGTGAAAATATTCCTGAACCCCGGACATGGTGGATGGGATAGTAACGACCGGAATATCCAAACCATTCCTTATGCTATGGGCGATACACTTGGTTTTTGGGAGTCGAAAAGTAACCTTATTAAGGGTCTTTACTTAAGAGATTTGTTGCTAAGTCAGGGAGCTACGGTCTACATGTCGCGCACCCTGAACCGTGCGGCCGACGATCGCAGTTTGTCCGAAATTGCTGCTGAAGCGAACGCTAATAATGTGGATGCATTTCTTTCAATCCACAGTAATGCAGTGGGGAATAATACAGGAACTAATTACCTGTTGTTTCTTTTCCATGGCCGCGATAATGCCCCGAAATTTCCCCAAAGTCTGACTATGGCGCAAAAAGCATGGCCACACCTTTTATATAATCAACTGACGGTTTGGACGCATTATGCCACCTCAACTAACATAAGGGGCGATTCCACGTTTTACGGTACCTATGGATTAGGAGTGCTTACCCCGCTGGTTGTGCCCGGATTTTTGTCCGAGGGTTCGTTTCACGATTATAAACCCGAAACTCACCGCTTGTTGAATCCTGATTACTGTAAATTGGAAGCTACCAATTTTCATCGGTATTTTTGCGACTATTTTCAGGCTGATTTTCCTGCACAAGGCAGTATTGCCGGTTTTGTAAAAGGAGTTGATCAAACCCTGAATCATCCGCACTATGTGTATAAAGCAGGGACTCACGATCGTTGGTTGCCGCTGAATGGAGCCCGTGTGAAGTTGATGAATGCTGCCGGTGACTCCCTGGCCGGATATCAGGTAGATACGCTTTACAATGGTGTTTTTGCATTCCATCAGCTGCAGCCCGGTACCTATAGGTTGCGTATTTCGGCAGCAAATCATACACCCAAAGATACCACTGTTACAGTTTCGGCTTCAACAACTACTTTTGCCCGTATGATGCTGGTTAATCCGTCTATTATTCTTGAGCGCGATACCACTCCTGATTATCCCGACCCGATTCAGGAAGCTGGAGCAGTAGTGCTTCCATCTTATCAGTTTAACCGGATAGCTTCGGGAGCACCGGAATGGCTCACCAGTGCAACCATTCGACGGGTGCTTTATCGCAACGATAAAGTATATGTGCTTACTGCTGACCCCCGATTATTGGTGGTGAGTGCTACAAACTTTGAAATTATTTCTGAAATGAATTTATCCGGCGTAAATGGTGGAATATTGCCATTAAGCGATATTGCTTTTACTTCGGATGGTTATTTGTTGGCCTGTAATAAAGATACAGTAGGCCTGCCCGAGACGAAAGGCCGTTACTTTAAAGTATACACCTGGAACGACGATGCTTCGGCTCCGACACTATTGTTCCAGACGCAGAGTCAGGGGAACTGGTCGAATGGTATCATAGGTGAAACGATGGCGGTAAGGGGTCCGCGCTGGCGTTGTGTGGTTTACACACCTTCGGTAACTTCGGGTAGCAGTAAGGCTATTCGAATTGTGGGGTTAAACTACGAAGAAGGCCAGCAGGCGGTTGGATATAAGTATATGCTCGACGCCACCAGGTATACCGAAGCATTGTGGGGAAAGAAGGTCCGGTTTACTACCTCGCCTTTTGCCAACGATAGGATAGTGGTGGACAGTGAAATATTACAACCCACCGATTTTCAATTCAACTGGTCGAAGCCCGATCGCGATCCATTGGTAGCTCACGGTACTTTCCCGGAGGTTTCACCGGTGTCGTTTGGAAATGTGTTTTTTCGCCACGCAGGGGGTATATTGATGGCAGCTCCGGAATGTTCTGCCGATTCATCGGAAGTAAGTCTGCGACTCTACAACGTAACCGATGGCCTGGATAAAGCCAGGGTTGTTTCCGAAAGTTATACGACAGCTAATGCGGGTGGTAGCAAAGTAACCTACATGGCTGGTGGAGCAAGAGTTACTGGTTACGATATTGAATTACTTCTTTTAGCCGCCAATCGGGGTGCTTCCCGGTTTAAATCGGTGGTGCCGGCGGCAAAGGCTAATATTTTCGCCTCCGAACTTTCGGCGGAGCCGGTTTCGGATGGTTTCCGTTTCCGGTTTACCCTCAACGAAGCTGCCGATTCGGTTACGCTGATGGTGAACGAGGAAAGCGGGGCGTTACAAAAAGGGATTCACTTTGGTAGCATGTTGAAGGGAGTGCAGGAAAAAGAACTTACGATGCAGGAACTCGATTTGCCCAACGGAAGTTACCGGTGGAGTATAGCGGTAGTTGCGCCGGGAATAGATCGACCTATGAAAATTTCGAACGATTCGCAACCGCAGTTGCAATTTTATTCGCCCCGTGGAGTAGCGGTTGATAACCAGGTAGAAAGTACTTTTTTTGGAAGAATTTATGCTTCAGAAACGGTAGGAGGTGCGGTGACCAATCGAACGACTTCTGATGGGATTTACATATTAAATTCGGCGCTTGAAGATGTTACTTTGCAGGGAGCTGCTTCTTACCCTGGAGGAGTAGTTTGGGCCGGAGCCGGCTCGCCGATGCGGGTGAGTGTTGGGGAGGACGGACTTGTGTACCTGACCGACTGGAGTGATACGAACCCGGGAGTTTGGCGAATGAATCCCGAACGACCCACCGATCCGTTTACACCGGTATTTTCAGGTCTGAGTGTTACCACTGGATTGGCTTCTTACAACGGAGTAAATATTCATGGAGCAATTTCGCATTGTTGGGTGACCGGGAAGGGAGCAGCTACCACCTTGTATACCTTCGATAAATATTATGTTGATGCAGTAGCAACCAACAGAGGTAATTTGCTTCGGTATAATATTGGGACAGATCTGCCCCGGAAAACACCACCTGATGCTATCGTTTACAACGATGGACTGAATGGGAATCTGCAACAAAATTACAATTCGGCTATTGCACCCGATGGAAGAGGAGGCTGGTGGATTTCGCAATACCGTTTCGAAGATGCTGCAACCATACCTTCGTTGATCCATGTTAATGCATCCGGAACCTTAACCTTTAATTCGGGGAAAACTCCTTCCTTAATCGGAAATTCGGTTATGGGCGGACTGGCGGTACATCCCGATGGAAAACGGTTGGCGATGGGATGTTCCAACGAGGTGAAGGTGTTTGAAGTCAGTTATGATTCGGTGGGAGTTCCAGCATTAAAGCTGATGCATTCTATTAAACCGGCTATGGGGACCAATACGGTAGGCTTATCGTACGACCTTGCCGGGAATCTGTATGTTATTTCAAATTCAAGTGAGCGACTGGGAGTATGGGCGATGCCAAAAGCCGGGAATCGCTTTACTACACCGGCTCCGGCAGCAGCAAATCTGGTGGTGCTCAACACCGGACTCGACGATCTGCATAGTGAAAAGACGGATATTCGTATATTCCCGAATCCGGTGGAAGATGAGTTGTCGATATCGATTGCCGAAGGAAATCTGTCGCGTATCGAAATTTTTGATTTGAATGGCCGACAACTGTTGACCCAACAGCTTTCTGGTTCATCAGTACAACTTCCGATGAGTGGTTTTGCAAAAGGAACCTATTTGATAAGAATTACTTATGGAGGAAAAGTACTTACACGACAGTTACTTAAAAAATAAAAACAATTTATTCACTTTAAATTTAATATCATATGAGAAAAATTACTTTACTGGCCCTTTTTGTGGCTATGAGTTCGTTTGTGATTGCAGAAGGATTGTCGGGGACCTATAAAGTTGGAGTGTCCGAAGTAGCACCCAACTTTAGTTCGCTGGGAGCAGCTTTTGCCGAATTGAATACGGCTGGTGTTGCCGGCAATGTTGTGTTGGAAATCACTTCGGATATTACTGAAGCAACCAATATCGGCCTGGGTGTGAATACGAATGGCTTTAGTGTAACCATTCGTCCTGATACAGATGCCGATCGTACCATCACTTTTACGCAGCTGACCGATAATACCAGTCCAACAGGTCACCTGGTAATTGGCTATCCAACTGCCGGACTCACTGCTGCCTGGCTGGATGCCAATACAATTGGTACCGATAATGTAATTATTGATGGTTATGCAGTGGGAGGAACTACCCGCCGCCTTACTTTTACTAATACCAACGCTTCACACACCGGAGCCCGGGTTATTGTAGTGATTGGCGATTGTGAAAATGTTACCATAAAAAATTGCAAGGTTATCAACAATACAACCAGCACCAGTTCTCCGTTCTGTGTGGGAGCTGTGGTGCGTAAAGGTACTGCTATCGAAGTTGGACCTTCCAATTTTACCATCGAAAATAACGAACTCACTGCCCTGGGCAATAATGTAGCCATGGGAGTACGTATTACCAATTCAGGTACGTTAACTACAGTAAAAGCCAACAATGTAGTGTTTAAAAACAATGTGGTTACCGCTCGTCGCAGGTTGGTGGAAGTAAATTATACCAACAATATGGAAGTATACGGGAATGTGTTTGCGCAGGAACAAACCGGAGCCGCCGGAACAATCAGTTATGGTTTCTGGACATCTACAGGTGTTACAGGTACGGTAAATATCTATAATAACAAATTTCTGAAATCCACTACCGAAGAAATTACAGGTAATGGCCATCGTACGGTTTCTCTTTCGTCGGGTGCTACCTATAATATATACAATAATACCTTTGCCGGAATGAATAAAACCAAACCATCCACTACAGCGACCAATTTGGTTTATTTGTTCTACAGTGGGGTTGCTGGCAAAATTTACAACAACACCTTCTACATGCCCGAACTCACCGATCCATCGTCAACCGGTTATTATGCAGCTATTCAATTGTCGGGTAATACCGCTCAGATTAAGAATAATATCTTTATGAGTGCTGTAGCCAATCATGGAAATGCTTATTTTATAAGTCATGTTCCAACTCCTGAAAGCGATTACAACCGATTCTATACGCTGCCAACCAACACAACCCACAAATATGTTGCAGCATTTCTTTCGTTGGCCGAGTACCAAACGGCTAATCCAACAAAAGATGTAAATTCTAAGCTGGTGGAAGTTCATTTTGCCGATGTTGCGGCAGGTAATCTGTTGTTGACCGGCAATTCGGTGAAAGATGCAAACCTCGCGGTGCCTCGTTTACCCGAAGTTATGAAAGATATGCTGGGTACCGATCGTGCTGAATTGACCTATGCAGGAGCTCACGAATCGGAATTGCCGTTTATTACCACCAATAAGGAGGGTGCTGGCCAAACTGGCCGTATTCTCCGTACTGCTACCGGTGTCTTAATTGAGTTGGATGATGAAGCTCAGATTGAAATTTTCAGTACCAATGGGGTGAAAATTGAAAGTGTTCGTGCATCGGGAAGTTATTCAAAAGACCTGGATAATGGAATTTATATTATTCGTATCAATGGTGTAGCATCTAAATTTATGAAATAATTGATAGAAGTAGGTTAATAAAGAAGGGCGCTTCCAACAGGGGGCGCCCTTCTTTATCAGCTAAACAGGAACTTATCAACGAAACAGGAACTTATCAGCTCAACAGGAACTTATCAGCGAATGAGTACTATATCAGCGATTCATTATTTTATCAGCGAATGAGTACCTTTTTTAGGTAATTGTTGCTGCCCGATTCAATCCTTATCAGGTAAATTCCCGGATCTAAATCGTCTATCATCATTGTCGATTGTGCTTTTCGTACCAATTGCCCCGTCAATGTATATAAACGAAGTCGGGCGTCGGCCAAATTCGTTGTAATCCAATGGTCGGCGGGATTAGGATAAATAAGCAGCTGATCTTCTGCCAGAGCGGGTGTCGATGAAATTGGATCGTTGTATTTCAGCAGATTATCGAGGTAAATCTCGGAGGAAGCACTCCATGGGTAGGCTGAACTACGGTTGATTCGTATTCCGGTCAACGCGTAGGTAGTTTCGGGTTCCAGCGACGATAGTTCGACTTCGTGAAATTCCCAGCCGTAGAATCCGGTAGTACATAACGGTATGTACCTTATTTCGGGTAAGGCGCTGAATTCCAGCTCCAGCAGATTGCCACTCAGGTCGCCGAAAATATGTAAACCGGCAACGTCATCCCATGTGAAATTAACAGGAGTCGCAGCAGCAAAAGTGGCTATGCCGCCCGGATCAAGGGTGGCCGTAAGTTTTAGCGAATTACTCCCTGCCAACCGGGTTGCAGAATTAACCGACGATGTTGCATTGGAAGCTCCCTGGCTCATGGCTGCGTTGTATGTAAAACTCAGGTTTTCAAACGATTCGACTATTGGTAAATCACCCGTTAAAGCATCAACAGCGGTAAATGGTATTTCAATAGTTTCAACTACCGATACTCCCACTTCATCTTTTACCGTTCCGTCGACCACCAGAAAATATTTTTCTCCGATTTTCAAATTGTCAATTAATCTGAAATAGGTTGAACCGTATGGCAACATTATTTTATTGTTTTCCACCGAACGTGCATTCTTGGAAACCACTTGTCGGTTACTGTCGAGTATTTTAACAGCAGTCTGTAAATTGGAGGTATTCAGCTTTTTATCGAAAATCAACCGAAACGAAGGGGAATTGTAGTGTACCTGTTGATGCGAAGTGTTCGGATAACTGCCCAATAATTCCAACCGGTTGCGGCTTTTGGTTATAAATTGAAAACTGAAATCTTCGTTCATACTCAGATTGTCGGGATGCGAAGCCGTTTTAGCCAGCTTTACCGTGTAAATTGTCGATTTTTCAAGTGGAAAGGTAGGAGTAAACCTCATTTTGTACTGGGTATCTTCGAACGTTATTTTACCTTCAACAGTTGGTGTAATGCTAAATGCTGCTGCGGTTGAAGCTTCATCCATGTCCCAGTTAAATTCAAGCAGGATAGAGGTCGATGCATCTACACTATCGGTAAGTGAAACATTCGGAGAATATTGAATAACTTCTGGAGCTGTGTTTCGGATGCGATTCAGGTCTAAGTTGATCCACGAAATATTATGCCGGCTCACGGTTATTTCCTGAGTTTTAGTATAATAGCCTTCTTTTTCAGCTTTTACATGGTATATTCCGGGAGTTAGATTTTTAAATACAAATACACCATTTTGAAGGGTGTCGGCTGTATAGGTTTCTCCTGTTTCTATTAACGTTAATTTTGCGCCGTTTATAGGAAGCATTTCATCTCTTCCTTTAAATCGGTTATAGGTAGCTTCTAACTTAATGCGACTGTCGCGTACCGAACCAGCAATATTTCCGGTTTGTATTTCTCCTCCGTTAAAGTAATTGCAAAACGATTTGTAAAAATTCCAGGCCTCCAGCCACTTGTATTCCAGGTTCATCAACCGGTAGGTTTCGGGAATATAATCGTGCATCGATCCTTCCGAAATTACACCCGGAACATACAAACTCCTGAGTACTCCATACCCATCGCTCCACCCCATAGCCGTACGGGCAAAAGTTTTGTCGCCACGCACCGAGTAACCCGACGACCACATGGTGAGTTGGTTGGCGTACAGGTTTTTGGCTATTTCGGTACTGATGGCACGACTGTCGTCCGATAGTTTTTTATGTGCCGGTAGGGTGATGTTGAAGGTGTTGTAGATTTGGGTGTCGGTAGGATCGAGGCCCACATGCAGCATTAACACATGATTAGCCACTCCGTTGCCGGCATTACTATGAATCGAAAGCATGAAATCGACCCCTGCCTGATTGGCCGAAGCTACAATTTGCGAAAGCGGAAGGTCATCGGCAGTGGTGTTGGTAGTGCGCGACATCAGCACGGTAGCTCCGGCTGCCTGAAGCAGTTCTCTCAGTGCAAATCCTTTATCCAGATTGCTTTTCGATTCCCAAAAACCGCGCTGATCGCCCGATTTGAAAGGAGCAATTACCACGTTCCGGTCGTCGCTGTCGTAACCGCCATGGCCGGGATTGATGTATATTTTTACGCCCTGCAGATTTTGAGCCGATAGTTCAGCCAACAATCCGGCCAACAGAAGTATCAAAGTGAATAACTTCCTGTTTACTACTTGTTTTTTCATACGGTACTACTTGTTTTTTGGGGTCGTATGGAACTCGCATGTCAACATTACCAAAACCCTTTGATGTAAAGTGTCTACATGCTCGCTTCATACGTTACCTGTAAAATCAGGGTTTAATTTCAATATCGGCAACTACAATTTTTCCGTCTGTAGTATGGTATGCAATTTTCCGGGCCTTTCCGGCTGCCGATGGATGCATTGCCATCTCTCCTGTTCGGCTTACCTGAACCCGTTCGTTCGTTTGTATGTTTACCAGCTGAATGGTAGAAGCCGTAACAACATGACCGTCGTCTTTATCCACCATCCCTGCTACATACTGTTGGTTGTACCAAACCGGAGCATTAATGTAGTTGAGTGTATGCAGAATCTTACCTTGTAAGTCGCAAATGTAGGTTCCTTTACCCACGGCAGTAAACAGAATCTTTGTGTTGTCGGGCGATAAGGAGACCCAGATGTAGCGGCTTTCGTCCATTTTCAAAGGATTCAGGTAGGTTTTACGACCATTGTTTATAACTACCATTTTCAGATCTTCGGTAGTGACATAATACAAGTCGTCGTTTTCGGTTCGTCCAAATGTAACTTTCAAAATTTTCTTTTCGGCAGCTACTAAAAATCCATTGTTATAACTACGTACCTGGCGTAATTCTCTTTGTGGTGAAAGCATTTCAACAGTCGATCCCGTTTTCAGGTCGAAACTTTGCATGCCGTCGAGCTTACGACCGTTACTAAAAGTGCTGAACCGGTAGAAGATACGGTTATTCGTTTGATCAAAAACGGGCTCGAAACCTGCTCCCGCTTCTTGTGTAATCGTTGTGCCGGTATTGGAAGCAAAATCAAAAAGTGTCAACCCGGAGTATGCTCCTGTAGAGTAAAGTAGTTTATCGCCGGTAGTGTTCAATACCGGAAAAAATGCAGGTGTGCTGCCTGTGTTAAGTTCGAAGTGACTTTTAACGGCTACTCTCTGAGCTAAGCTACTAAAGGAGATCAGCAAAATGAAGAGATTTAAAAATAGTTTTCTCATTTGATAGTTGTTTATGCTACTGTTTTATAAAGCGATGTGTTTCGGAATAAACTTCCGTTGAAATGTGAACTAAATAAATTCCTGCTTCCAGATGTCCAATCGGGACTTCAGCTTCAGGCCCGTTCATGTGGCTCCGATAAAGTATTCTTCCATCGATGGTTGATAGCTGAAGTGTTACCAGGCCATCGGACTTTCCATTAATCCGAAGCAGTGAGCCTTTGGCCGGATTTGGATAGATATGGAAGCGATTTGAAAGTGTTACTACCGGAATGCGGGTGGTAAGGTGTTTGTAGCGTAAGGCAATTTCTTTCAGTCCCACCACGTAAGTCTGTCCGGATACATGCCCCGAGCTGTTGAGATAAAAGGTGAGGTATTCCAGCGATAGCGGGAAATTGGCAAAGTCGCTGGTGTTCGTAAGGAATGCGCTGCGTGGAATGCTTAGTAGAAAATCGGATGAGCCACCTACATTGTTAAATGTAACGGGAGTAGTAGTTAGCGATACGGCCGACTTCATTCCAACGATTATTGAATTGAATGTGGCTGTGCCGGTATTCAATACAATCTGTATCGTATCGGGTAAGCCATATAGTTGCACCGAACCCGTAAGTTTGAAGAAAGGGGAACGGGTGCTTTGAAAAGTGTATTGAATGGCATTGCCATGCTCCCAGCTTTGCGGACGAAGCGTAGAGTCGAAATGAGTGTTCCACGAGGTAAGTGAGCTGGTGAGTGCCCATTGAATTCCGGAGGAAAAGGTATTGTGAACTATTCGGCCCGAACTTGGAATTTCAACGGTTACTTTTATTGAATCCCGAAATGTTCCCAGACTGCCCACTACTATTGTCGTGCCGTTGTTGAGCCCGGTTACTACACCCTCTTTAATCTCACAAACGTCAGGATTTCGTATCGTCCAGGTCAAAGCTGATGGAAGAACTGTCATTGTGTTTAATCCGATTTTACTTTGAACTTCAATGGGATAGGGGTTGTGAAGATCGATGCAGACGGAATCGAGCCGGATAAAAATTTCAGCATCATGTACCAGTTGTACCGTTACAGTAGTCGAAATATTTCCGAGGGTGGCTGTTAGTTTTCCACTGGAGTTGCCGGTAAATACAAATTCTCCGTTGGCGTTGATGTAACCTGCCGTGGCATCACACGAGAGTACAACATCGCTTACATCTTTGTCAATCAACATTCCGTACTGATTGTATCCCAGAAACCGGGGTTTAAAAACTCCGAATTTCGGGAGTTTAATAGTTGTTTCGTAACTTTCAATCGAACTGATCACCGGATCGGCTGGTGCCGACGAAACGGCAAAAATGGAATTGGCCACAGCACGCTCCGTTCCATCACTGGTAGCATTCATAGGCCCGAATTCCTTAACGTACATAGCACTCGAACCTCCACCGTCCATGTTAAATGCGGTCCATGCTCCTGCACTTTTCATTAATTCGGCCAATTGTTTGGTCGTAACTCCGGCCGAAGCACCCCGGCCATCCACAACACAAAAAATAACTGTTTTCTGGTCTTGGCTATATCCGATCGCAGTTCTGGGATGCAGCTCGTTCCAGATTTGAGCTGTCTCAATTACTCCGTCTTTCAACATTACATTGCGGTTGTCGCCTCCTACCAGTTGCGAAAATGCACCCTTACTTCCTTCATTGTCGATGGTCAACTGAATTTCAAGTTCTTCATTTACAGCCAGGCTGTTGAGTAAGGTTGCCGATGTGCCATGGCCCGAAAGTACAGCCGCACCTTTAGGAATAGTCATATTCCCCTTTCCTTGCTCTGTTTTTATAACTTTTACCCTCACCGGCGAATTTATCTTCCAGCTTTGTTCAGGAAGTAGTTCAACCAAGACCTCGGTTCCAAATGAATTTGTGCGAGTAACTTTTCCGTTGTGCTGATTGTAAAGAACCAACTGGTTGGTCTCCCGTAGGTGATTTACCGTAGTAATTGACCAGCTTTCGTTGCCCCTTGTTATTTTTCCTTCGTACCACATTGCTCCAATAAACGGTATTTTATTGTCCTCAAACGCAATTACTTTTCGGGCAGTTGAGGGCGGTCGGGCTATTTCATAATCCACCACGCAGCCGGCTACCGGATAGCCGATATAGCCGGTGGTAGCATAAAAATCACCGTTGGTTCCGGCAAAATATACTGCGCCTTCCTTGCTCTTGCGCTTTGCTACTGCCGAGGGTTGTTCGCCGGTGTAAATGGAGTCGCGCCCCAATGCCGCCCTGAAAGTGACATAAGGGTTGGTGGCATCCACTTTCAGAAAGTAGACGTCGAGCCGGTTGTTGCTGAGCAGACGAAGGGAAGTGTATCTACTTCCCGGACCTATTTTGAAATTTGCCAGTGTATCGACTGAATAGTCTTTACCGTCGATAGTAATGCCGGTTGCCGGGAGCGGTTGAATCCACGCGCCGGTAAGTAAAATTACAACCAGCCAGATCCGAAAACTTACTAATCTGAACACACAGGAAGCGGGTGTCGTTGAAATGTTTGACATGGGAATGCAAATTTACAGGTATACAAAAAAAGAGAGAAAACGCAGAGAACGCAACCGATATCTATTTTGCGCCCTCTGCGTTTTTCAGAGCTTGCCCTACGGCATTAACTTATCGAACAATTACTTTTTGTACATGGTGTAATCCTTTGCTGTCGGTGAAGTTAACCACATATACACCCTTATTGTCGGGAATAGTAAGGCTCGATACATTACGTGCCTGCGCGATACGTTGACCGGCAACGTTGAATACATCCACCTGTGCAACAGCTTCGGTGAGTTGAATTGTTCCGTTATTCACTGTAACCCGAATGGCTGTTGTGTTAATTGGATCAATATTGGTGCCTCCGTTGATTTTAAATTCATACACACCATAGCCATTTTCACCTGTGTAGAGGTAAATATGAGCTACCTTGTTGGTTTCATCCACATCTACCGAAGGTACAGCCGTGCGATAAGGATTTGAAGCGGCTCCCATACCGTTGGCAGGTAATGTCCACATCGAAGCAATGTCTTTGAATTCTTTGCCGGCATTAGCCCATTTAAACAAGCGGAAAGTGGATGGAGGTGTTCCTGCAGTGTTCATAGATGCGATCAGGAAGAATTGTTCACCTGCAAGATCAAATTCAATTAAACCGTTATGTCCTTTTCGGTTCGAAAGGCCAATCGACCAGTCTTCTACCTCCTTAGGTACATTGTAAAATCCATCTACCACATTTCCGGCCATATCAATTAAAGTTGGTAAAGTATCCCAACCATCGATGTAGAAGAAGTTTTCGTCGACAGGGAAAATCTGAGGAGCCGAACCCGGATTAGTCAACTTAGTAAGGAAGGTTCCCTCCATATCGGTATCGATAATAATAACTTCAGCTTTTCCTGCAACTCCATTGGTAATGGTCCATTTATAAGCTTCCATAGCTGAGGCATTGGCAGCCATAATAATTGCATTTTTAGTGACGTCTCCATATACTCCAAAGGCATCAAAACGAAGGGTGGTTGCACCTGCAAAGTCAGGATTTTCTTTCAGAATTTCCTGAAGTACCAATGTTCCCTGGCCGGTTGCCATGTCAATTTTCCAGATTTGGAAAGGTTGTGCATTCGAGGTGATACCATTTCCTACCAGAACATTTCCACCTCCATCTATTTTTATATCGTTAAATGGTAAAGTTCCTGCAGCAACAACTTGTTGCTCTTCGTTGGTATACGTAAATACATTGTCGGCCAACTTCAAAGGAGTGAGGCGATTGCCCGTAGCTCCATCCACAATGGTAATTCGTTTGAGTTCACGATCAATGAAATACATTTTTCCATCTTTGGCAGCCATGCCACGTACCATGCTGGCAGTTCCAACCGGATTCGCCGAAAGATTTTCGAGGGTGTTCGATACCATCCATTTACTGGTAAGTGTGTATTTGCCTTCGGCAATCGGAGTATAAGTTGAAGGATCGACTCGTGGAATCGGAGCTGCGGTTACGCTGCTTGCTTCAGCAACTAATACTAATTCGGTATCGAAGCTAACTACGGCTTTTACATTTACTTTTGTATTAACAGGGAGGTTTGCCTGGTTGATCGTAGCTTTCAGCGTGATGGTGTTTGAGGCTTCGTCGATTAATGTAACAGTTCCCGTTCCGTATTCCGAAATTTTCAATCCTTCGAGGTAAATGTATTCAAACATGTATGCAGCTGCATCGGCTTTCAGTACTGCCAGGGCAATAGACTGGAAGGCTGGCATGTTTCCTTTTTCTTTGGAAGATAAGGTGGCGTTAGTTACTTTCTTGTAAGCGCCTACTGTTCCTACTGTTCCCGAAAGGGTGATTTTTTCGCCGGCAACCATCTCAGGAACTGTGGCAAATTCAACGAGCAAGCCGGTTGTTGCATCCTGTATGTATGCTGTGGTTCCGTTCACATAGGTGACTACTCCCCCTGCCTTTGTGCTGGTGCCATCAGCCAACGCCCTGACTTCCGTACAAGAAGGGATGTATTCAATCCATTTTGCATAAAGGGTTTTATCGCCTTCGGCTCCTGCTGCAATAGAAATTATTTTATCGCCGGTAAATTCGGTATTGTCATACCATCCGTCGAAAGTGAAACCTTCCCGAAATGGGGCCGGGATAATAATTTCCGCGGTACCATCGTAGCTGGCTGGTCCTGCAAAGGCATGTTTCCAGGCCGGCATAAATGCATCAGGCTGACCCGCAACCGTATAATCGGCTGAGATTGGCCATCCTGCACGTTTGCGGTTCGTGAAAAATGCCGAAACTTCGTATCGCCAATATGCATTTTCGGCTTCGGCTATTGCTGCTATCCCCTGCACTTTACCAGTAGCTACAATATAATCATGTAACCATAACCACTTGTCGGTTTTGATTACTCCCCACATGCTGGTTGCAAATGTAGGGATTCGGGTAACAGGATCAGCTGTTTTCAAAATAACATCCAGGGTCTCCCAGGTTACCCAGGTTCCGGTAGTAATTTTGTAAAATGTGTTGTAGTCCTGGTTCAATTCAACAAGCATATCTGCTTTGTTTTTCCAGCCATAATCGTTTGTTACACCACCATTTAGTACATAAGTGATGTTTCCTCCTGCTGCAAACGACAGTATTGTCATGCTGCAAGCTGCAATAAGTAACGTAATTTTTTTCATACACACATAATTTTTAGTTAATTAATTGGATCACTTGAATAATCCGTTTTTTATTTTCTGACTTTTAGTACTTGTCGTTGCTCACCAGCTTTTACAACGATAAGGTAAAATCCGCTGCCGAATTTTGTCAAATCGGGCGAAAGAGTATTTCTACCGGTTGTAAGCGAAAAAGTAGTGCTACCTGTTAACATCCCGGTTGACGAGTAGATTTCGACCATTGCTTCAGTTGAAAGAGCATTTTCAATCACAATATGACAATTGTCGTTCGAATCGTAATAGTGATAACAGAAATCGGTTTCGTTTACATTATGGATCGACGATACAGTAATAAGATGAACTGTTACATAATCCGATGGTTCGGTGAGACCTGTTTTGTTCAACGCCCTTACGCGAAGGTAATAGGTTCCATCCTTCAGATTAGTGTAGGTGGCTTTAAAGGTTGAGGCATCCACTATGCTCAGGCTGGTACTCCGGGTTGGGAAGGTGGTGTTTTGCGACAATTCGGCACGGAAACCCTTCGATACCTGTACATGCCACGAGAGTTCTATTGTGTTGCCATACACTGTTGTGCCATTTGCAGGCGATAGTAAGGTAGGGACGGGTACAGGCAATTCGACCGTAGTAAATTGAATTCGTTCGGAGATAGCCTGAGCAGATCCTTTCACTGCCTTTACGCGTGCATAGTAGATAGTCGAAGTGGCTAGTATGCCTTCGGGTACAAGGGCTGATGTGGAATCGACGGTTGTGGCGTAAATCAAGGGGTTGAAATCTGATTTGCCTGATAACTCAAGGGTGTAACTGGCTCCGTCGCCTATCCCGGTCCAGTTGAATTCGGCTGTCATCGGTACAGCATCACTTCCATCGGCTGGCGAGGTGATTTTGAATTTTGTACCTTCAAAACTACGAACTTCCGAAACGGTTACGGGAGCGTTGGGTGTTATGGTTTTCACTCTCCAGTAATAGGTTTTGTTTTCTTTAATATTGGTTTGAAGTCCTGAATAAAATTCGGGTACTATGATTTCACGCGTGGTGATTGGTCGTGTAAAGGATTCATCTTCGGCAAGTTCCCATTTGTAATAGGCTGCACCTCCAACAGGTAGCCAGGTAAACAAAGCGGGTAATACTACCTGCTGGCTTGCCGGTGCCGGGTAGGTAAGTTGAGCTATGCCTGTTGTGCCTGCAACTTCCCCGTAAAACCGGGGTGAATATTCATGTCCGTAACGGTCGTACACGGCCACTGCAATGGCGTGTGATGCTGCAGTTATTCCGCTTGGAAGTGAATAGCTTTTGCTGTAGGAAATTCCAAGCAGGTATTCGGGTGTAGTGAAAAGCCCCGGCTTCGACAAGTCGGATCGTGGAATGGCATAAATACTATATCGTACTCCGGGTTGGCTGTAATTCCAACTGAGATTTAGCCCCGAAACAAACACTCCTTCAACCAGACCCTGCGATGGAGCGTTTTTCCATCCGTAGACTCCTCCAAGTGCCTGTTGCTGGTAGGGAGCTGCTTTGAAAGCGTTGAAATTGGTCGTAGAGAGGTTGTTGGTGCGAAAATAAACCATGCCACTTGTGCCGTTCAGATCGGCGTTTCGATTAATATTGATTTCGTTTATTAATTCTGTGGCCGAAAAGGTGCTCGTGTTGCTGGAGTAATACTGACGACCAAAGAAGTTAGCCACTTTTGACCACCAGGGGCTTAATTTTGAATAATCGTTGGTAGTGCCTGTTGCCCAGTAATTCTGAGGCGAAATATAATCGATTGTGCCGTTGTAAAGCCATGCCAACGGGTCGCTGTAAATGCCATTGTATTGCCAGTCACTTCCCACCGGACATTTTTCCACGCCGTATTTTCGGGCCACATTCTCGTCGGATGCTGCCACTCCGGCCGGACTAACACCGAAAGTTACATAAGGCTTAATGCTGTTTATTCGGGCCTGAACATCTTTAATCATCTGGTTTACATTTTCCCGCCTCCAATCGCCCCGCGACAGTCCGCCGGGATTGTAAAGTTGAAATTGCTGCTGATCCATCGCATCTGTTGTGCCCGAATTATAAAAGTAATCGTCGAACACAATGCCATCCACATCGTAGTTGGTAAGTAGGTCGGCTACTACATCACAAATACGCTGACGTACTTCCGGCAATCCCGGATTTAGTATTTTTGCTGAACTTCCATAATCCAGTAGCCATTCGGGGTGCACTGTTGCATAATCGTCGGGTAAATTCCCGTGCGAGTCTGCTGAGGTGGAATAACGATAAGGATTCAGCCAGGCATGTACTTCAATACCTCTTGTGTGTCCTTCTTCAATAAGAAATGCCAGCGGGTCCCAACCCGGATCGGCTCCCCGGGCCGATGACAAGTACTGGCTCCAGGGCTCGTAGTTCGAATCATAGAAGGCATCGCACATTCCACGCACCTGGAAGAACACCGTATTGAAATTTGCTGCTTTCAGTTTTTCGAGAACAGAGAGTAATCCTGATTTTTGTACATTTCGGGCCGCTTCACGCGATGCCTCATTGGTGCCGGTGGCGGCCGGAACAGTCGTAGAAGGCCAGTCGAGTCGCCATACTGTTGAAAGCCAGGTAGCCCGTACCTCACGTTTGGGGTTTTGTGAAGCTAGTGTTGTGATAGCAAAAACGACAAACACAAAAAGCTGACAAATTCGTTTCATTCGGAATTTATTTAAAATAATTTCGATTTGCTGTTGTTTACAGCTACTCCATACACCTCAACACCTTCAATAACATGTTCAATTTTATTGGTCGCCGGATTGTAACGCATCAAACCCGATTTTACTTCGTTCGGATTGGCCGATCGTAAACCAAAATAAACACTGCCGGTTGCTTCGTCAATTGCTAACTGAGAAATGCCTATAAATTCACCTGTTGAGCCTTCTCCTTTTCCGGGTTCGGTAATTGGGGTGATGCTTTTACCGTTGGTTGTGAGAAGTTTATACGGTGCAAGATTGCTTCTGCTGCCTCCAATAGCACTTAATTGTTCCAGCGTACACCGGTACAATCCTTCGTAACCAGTATCGTAAATTGCGAAATAAATGATTTTGTTTTTATTGTCCCATACCAGCGACTTAGGGCTCATGCCCGAAAGCGCAACTCCTGCTGCCGGCGCTGACTGACCTCCCGTAATGGGCGCTGGCAATATATCAGCATCGGTAAAACGGAATATTCCTGTTCCATTATAGGTTTTGCACCAGTGCCATGTGCCGTTTATTTTTGTAAACGAAGCATTCATCGATCCATAGCTCCAACCATTCCCATAATATCCTAATGTAGCATTTTGAACAAACCACGGAAAATCAGTAGTCGAAAACACCTTGTTACGGTCGGTTAATGCTATCTTACAAATGCCGGTATTCCGGTTGGCAAAATACAAATTGGAGCCTTCAATATATCCGTAAAATGGATCGTTGAATGCTGCTCCTCCTACGTTCGATAACATCGTTTCGACCCTGGAGCCCTCTTTCGACATCAAGGTTATTCTCCCGTCGCCCAATATGCCCGCTGCATCGTCAACATAGGTAAATTGCTGTCCGCAATCGAGTATGTATAACGATTGGTCGTTGAATAAAATGTTGAGCGGATGCTTGCCCGACGCAACTCCCATATCAAATGGGTTGATATTCATCGTCGAAGGTTTATTACTCACCAGTTTTAGCGCCATTATATTACCACCCTTAACCGCATAATACAGTGTAGGTACTTCCTGATTGTAAGCTACTTGCACGTTAACGATTCCTTCTTCTAACGTACGGCCCGCCAGTTTTACCTGCAGACGTACCGTTTGCGATCCTACATGGCTGAATTTTACTTTTCCCGGATCGCGGGATGTGCTTGTCGTAATAGCATTTCCGTTCTCATCGGTGGTTCCCTGCGGAAAAATCCATAAGTAATCTTCAGGTAAATTTTCGGGATTGGGCAATTCAACCGATATGCTCACCGGAGTAGTCATCACTTCACATATTCCGCCTTTAATAGGATCGACCGACATGATAGGTACAATATCTTTAATCATAATCGGTTGGACATTATACTTCAGCCCGGCTATCGTCAGTTTTACAGTAAAAGTGCCTGCTCGTGAATATTTGTGATTCACTGTAATTCCCTTGGCCGGTTCGGTGCCATCGCCGAAATCCCATACGCATTCGCCTGCCAAACCCGAAATACTGGTGAATTGCACCGTATCTCCAACATAATAATCGAGCTTGTAGCTTTCGTTGGTTATTTCATAGGTAAAGGCAACAGCCGGTGATGGTAAATCAACGATCTCTGGTTCGTTGTCGATACAACCCGACAATGCAATCCCCAGTAGCCCGATAATTATAATTGGATGGAAATAAACTTGTGTTTTCATGTTTTTTCTGCTTTATAAGGTTGGAGATTTTTAATTGATAGTGATTTTTTTCAACACCGTCAGCCCGTAAACTCCTTGTTTATCGTATACCCGCATTCGCGCTTCAAGATAATAGTTTCGTTTAAATTCAACATTGTATCCTGAAGCACTCTCAATCAGTTTGTCGAAAGGTATAGAAGTATACAATGCGGTTATTTCGGCTGGTACCGGCATATTACCATTAGAGTCTTTGTTGAAATGATAGTATTCAGAGTTGGAGTTTGCATCGAAACTGGTGTCGGTATACTGCTCGAAGCTTTCGACTAAACTCAGGCCCAGCATCATGTTTTTAAAATCGACGTACTTCATCAGTTGGTAAAGACTGTCTTTAAATTGTTGCATAAATCCTTCACCGAAGTAGGTTTTCATCCGTGTCGAATCGAAGGACTCGGGTTTTACCCAGTTAAATGGTTTTAATGTTCCGCTTACCGGAAAAGATGCTTTGAAGGTATAAGCGTGTAACGAATCGGACCATACAGCCATTGAATGGGGGAAAGTCTGGATTTTTTGCTCAATTCGTTTTTGCTCTGCAATGATCGAATTGACAGAATACGAAAAGGAGGTCACCCAACCACAGGAGACGCTTTTTTCCTGGATTTCGGTAACGTTGTACCAAACTTCAGTACGATCGATAGCTTCGTCGGTGGTGGTATAGTATTGAATCTCAAATGGTGCGTTGGCTCCTGCACTAACCGAAGAACTAGCTACTTCCCAATACGCCTGAGGCCCGATATTTCCGGTGATAGCTACATCGTCGAAGAAGTCCTGTTTTTCACAGGCTGTTAACCCGATCACCATCAGTGCAATCAGTAGTTGACTTCCTGCTTTTGCCATCCGGGTTATTGCCGGAAATGAATATTGTGATGTCATACGATAATTGTTTTTTATTATTTCCATTCTGTTGGGTCGCTTGCCGTTGCTTTGCCGCTGGTGTTTTGAGCCCAAATCATTCGTTTCTTCAACCATTCGTGGTTTTTATAGGCTCCTAATCGTTCCAGTTCTTTCCGATTGTATTTGTCCTCGGTTTCGGGGTCGTAGTTCAATCTCTGAATCCATGCGTTGGGCGAAAGTTCGGCATTAGTGCCTGCTGCATCGGCCTGTAGCCAATAAGGCTCATACAGATTATAAGGCCTTCGCAGGGAATATTCGGTATTAAAGTCGGCAACAGTAAAGCTGGTGCCACTTCCTTTGTGGCAAGTTGAAATAGTATATACAGCCACGTTGTCGTATTTGATACCGTTGGTTTTACTGCTGTAATTATAGCGCCTCATGTCGGTCCATTGCTCGGGTTGTAAATACATAGCAATGTATTTTTGTTGCATCAGGTCGGCAATAGTGAAGGTGGATGGACCAGGTAAACGGACGTCGAAAAATAATTGATAACGCTTTACCGCGTTCGATCCATCGACAGCCTGTACCGGTTCTTTCACCGAAAAACGTTCGAAATTACGAAGTACAGCATTCTTGGTGGTTTGAAAAGCGGATGCTTTATCTCCATTCCAATACTGTGCTTCAGCTTTTATAAACATCAATTCTTCGTCAGTGATGAGAGCAACGTATCCATCGTTTTTGGTGTATGGATTGGCTCCCGATGTGGTAGCGAATAAATCGGGGTAATACGTTACCTTCATCGAAACATCCATGCCGATATTGCTTTCCAGCCAACGAATTGCGTCGCTTCCTCCCGCTCCTGTGCCCCGGGGCGACATCAGTTTCTCAGCGCGTGGGTCGAGCGCCGACAACCGGGTGGTAAGCCGGTTGGGGTAGGTGCCCAGTAATGCATATGCGAAAAATTTTGTAGGCATCGAGGTAGCCAGGCGGTTGCCTCTGCTTTCCCAGGCGTTGATTACCGGCGCCGATGATCCCCATGGGCAGTTTTGCTCGTTCGTGCCACCGGGATAGTTATAACGGGGCTCCTGCCACTCGGGATCGTTCAATACTTCATCAACCAGTTGGATGATTTTGTTGCACACTGTTGGATTGTTTTCCCAGTTTGGTAACTTGCGTATCCAGAGCCGGGCACGTAAGGCCTTGGTATACAATCCCCATTTCTTTAGATCGCCTTTGTATATTCGATCCATTTTCTCGGTAATCGGAATGTTCGCCGGATGGTTGGTCCACGCAGCATTATCATACAGGGCAATCAGTTCTTCTGCCTCGCGTAGCAACCATTCGTATACTTCTTCCTGACTGTCGTAGGTTGGAGAGGTCGATGTGTAGGCGTTCGAACGGGGCATTGGTCCGAATACATCGGTGGTAAGCATCGTCGATTGAAGCATAATGGTGCGACCGATAAGTACAATATTCTTCGAATCGATTTTTTCAGCTGCACGAATCATTTCGTTTATATTAGCACCCAGATCGTAAAAATGCCGGCGCCATTGCGGATGGCGGTTCATCGACAAAAATTCCCATCCCTGACTGTAGGCATACACTCCGGTTTGACTTTTCGAAGGGGTGGTTAGGGCCTGTGAAAGGTATATGCTATACTCGGAATGGTCGTATACTTCTTGTGCTGCATAAAAGCAGGCAGTGGGTAAAGCCTGATCGACAGTGATGGTTGTCGGACTATCCTTGCTGGTGTTTACATCCAGAAACTCATCGCACCCGCCGAACAGGAGAAGTGCCGGTAGAATCAACAAGCTGTATCGTAGAGTTTTCATGTTCAAAATGTGTTATATTAAAAATCAGAAGCTGGCTGTAATTCCAAAATTGATACTGGTGGTGCCGGGTACGGCGTAATTATCGACACCTGCCGAACCGGTTCCTCCGGCGCTGGTGTTGGCGTTCAAGCTGGGGTCGGCACCTGTATAACGGGTCAACAGTAGCAGGTTATTTCCGGTAATCGAGCACCGCAGACTGGTGAAAGCAGTCTTGCGTACGTATTTCGATAAATCGTAATTGAAACTGGCATAACTTAAGCGGATGTATGAACCATCTTCAATGAAATTTGAACTTACCGCATAAATCGAATTGTTGATGGTCTGATGATCCAGTGTTATAGGAATTGTATTTGGTTCATAACTACCATCAGGAAGCTCGGTCACCCCATCGATTACAATCTGACGGCCACGGTACTTTTCAAGCATCTTGCTCTGACCATTGGAAATAAGTCCTCTGCCTGTGACATTCACTACGTCGCCTCCCAGCCGACCTTCGAGTAGAAATGAGAACGATGCTTCTTTGTACCTGAAGGTATTGGTGATTCCTGATCGGAAAAGAGGCTCCCGGTTGCCTATGTATTTGTTTTTGTTAGGGTCAATCTTAGGAAAACCATCGGAACCGACAATTATTTTTCCCTCGGAATTGCGTAAGTAGTCTTTTCCTGATATACCGGTAGTTGATTCGCCCAGAAAGGCTGAGGTGTAAATGTCGCCGTATTGCGTACCAGTGATTTCAGCAATGTCTTCGGGTAAACTTACAACCGATCCTCTGTTCAGGCCAAAGTTAAACAGGGTTGTCCATGAAAAATTCCTGGTTTTTACAATGTCCTGATCCCAGGTCAACTCAATTCCTTCGTTGCGTATAGCGCCCTCGTTTCGGGTTTGCAAAATAAAACCTGATGAAGGTGAAACGCGAACAATTACTATCTGATTGTCTACTTTTACCGAGTAGTAAGCGAGGTCAATTCGGGTTTTACTGTCGAAAAAGCGCAAATCGGCTCCAATTTCCCAGGAGTACGACATCTCAGGCATCAGGTTCCGATCGGCCGACGATAAAGTGGGGTCGATGCCATACCCGTTGTCGGGATAGGTAGCAAATTGTTTGTAACGGCGGTCGTACAAATACGGACTGGTGTCTTTACCTACAACTGCATAATTTCCGCGAATTTTACCATAGCTGAAAGTTTTATTACTGAGGTTAAACAATTCCGAAAATAATATTCCTCCTGTTACAGAAGGGTAAAAATAGGGATTAGAAATTATGGTCGACGACCAGTCCCATCGGCTGGTGACGCTTAAAGAAGCAACTCCCTTGTAGTCTCCTCGTATTTCACCAAAATATCCAAACATTCGTTTTTGATTGTGACTGGCAGTGCGGTCGCCTAAAAATAGATATTCGCTGTTGGTATTACTCAGGCTAAATGTGCCGGGAATTATAAAATCGCGTCCTGCATTGGCGGTCGAAAATCCATCCTGCATTCGCAGATCGGTTCCGGCCATCAAATCGATGCTGAACTCGTCGGGTAATTCGATTTTGTATGTTGCCAGCGCCGATGCCGAAAGTAGCTGACTTCTGCTCATGGTTGTGCTGTACGATCCAAGCAAGTCTTTGTCCATGTCGGCAATGTCTTTACTCGAAAGATAAGGGGTGGAGGCATATCGATCGAGAAAGGTGTGATAGGCATCCAGTTGTTTCTGAAATTCCTTTAATTCGGCGGCTGTTGCATTTTCATCCGGGTCGGCAGGCTTGCTTAAGTGGGGCAATACCACCGAATCGTCGAATCGCGGAACGGTATATCCATCGTAGGCATATGCACTGGCATCGTAACTTACCCGTCCTGTTATGTTCAGGTTTTTAATTGGTTTCCATTCAATTGTCCCGTTCAGTATATTTCTTAGTCGGTTGTTGATGCCATAATCGTTGTACCGCGAATATAAGGGACTTATTGGTGAATTGTGCTTTTTGCCATCGCCGTCGGCATAATACAGGAACCTGGGAAATCCGTTGGTGAGTTCGTAGTCGCGTATGTCCTGAGTGATTGGAAAATTGTAGACCGACGACATCCCGGTAGCTGAAAATGTCCGGTACCGGTTTTCCTGAATATTGGCAGATAATGTGATGGTTAGCGATTTTATCGGTTGGTAAGTTCCTTTTAGTAAAACTCCCAACTTGTTCAGATAATCGTTGGGGACAATACCCTCGTTGCGCGAATAGTTAACAGAAGCATAGGCCTGAAATTTTTCACTTCCGCCACTGAGACTCATATCGTATTTTTGATAAAAGCCGTTTTGTAAAAAGTTTGAAGTATTGTTGTAGGTTTTTTGTCCCGGATTTAAAGGTGGACCCCAGCCTCCCATGGCTTTATCGACATAAAATCCCTGCGATCCGGGTGCGTACATGGTCTGTAGCGGCTGTAAACGAGTAGGAATGTCGTATTGCCAACTCCCGCTGAAAGTAGCATTTACTTTGCCTACCTGACCTTTTTTGGTGGTTATCATTATGACTCCGTTGGCAGCACTGGTGCCGTAAAGTGCTGCTGCTGCTGCTCCTTTGAGTACCGTTACATTTTCGATGTCCGAAGGGTTGATGTCGGCAGCATTGGAGCCACTGCCCGATATGGGCATGCCATCGAGAATAAACAAAGGTTCGTTGCTCTGTCCATTGTTTATCGACGATATTCCCCGAATAATAACCTGGGTTCCCGAATTGGGCGAACCACTCGAATTAGTAACACTTAATCCGGCAATTTTGCCTTGAAGTGAGTTTACAAAGTTGGGAGCTTTGTTTTCGGTAAGCATCTCGGAATTGACACTTTGTACGGCAAAATTCATTCGTTTCTTTTCTTGCCTTACTCCCATGGCCGTAACAACTACTTCATCGATACGCTGAGCTACCATTTGCAGGGTAATGTTGAGGGGGCCGGCTGCGTTTACCTCACGTTCAACGGTCTCCATGCCCACATAGCTGAATCGAAGCACAGCTCCTTTGTCCACTGCAATAACATAGCGTCCTTGCGTATCGGTAATAGTGCCATGGCCTGTCCCCGGCTCTACTACCGAAGCTCCTATTACTGGCTGACTATCGTCGGCCGAACGAACTGTTCCACTAACATTGAGCTTCTGACTGCTTAATCCAGTGGCAACGCAACTGAAAAGGATGAGTAAATAGGTGATTTTTTTCATGTTGAAAATATATTTCTAAGATCTCATCAAACCTGCCTGCGAATGTTGAATTTGTACACTCTTCAAGTCGGTTTTCTATTAAATTTAAGGAAAATTCAAGGCTCTATGATTTATTTAACGCAATTGGTTGCTCAATTGTTTTGAAAACTAAAGTTTTCGGGTAACTGCACGCGTAGGAATGCTTTCTTGTTTGTATTTATTTACACTGGTAACAACAAACGTGTAATTACCTCTCAATTTGACGGGTAGCTTTGTTAAATCAACATATGTTTGAGTGGTTTTTACAAGTATTGCCGAAGCATCGTCGATACTGCCGGCTTTTTTACCTTTAAATGCATACACCACATAACAGGCGATTGCCTGACCGCCTTCTGCCTTTACCGGATCCCATCGCAACAAGCGTTCTTTTCCATCGCGAATAACTTTTACTTCTTCGGGCGAAGCCGATGGATTGCTTAGGATATTCCGACTCAAAGGAGTTAAAGCCGGATACCGGTAAAAATGGGTTCGCAGACTGTCGGTAAGCCCCTGCAGGTTCTTAACAAATCCTTTGGCACTAAAGAAAATGGCACCATCCACTCCGCTGTACTGCTGATTAAGTCTTAATTGTCGGGCCAACTCGTTGGGCCGTTGCCAGGCCGGGTCGGCTTTCTCGTTACCCAGTTTGGAGGCATACAATCCGATATATAAGTTTTTACCATATACATTTTCGTTCCACCACTTTACCAGAATGGCATAATCGGCCACTTCTTTCCCAATTTCCCAATACAATTGAGGAGCTACATAATCAATCCAGCCTTCCCGAAGCCATTTCAGAATATCGGCATACAAATCGTCGTAATTCTGAACTCCGGCCCGGGTAGCCGAACCGGCAGGGTCAACCGAATTGTTACGCCACACACCAAAAGGCGATATCCCAAATTCAACCCAGGGTTTATTGCTTTTGATAGTATGTTGCAACTCTTTTATTACCATATCCACATTATTGCGTCGCCAGTCGTCGCGCTGATGGTTGGCATATCCGCGTGGAAATTGCCTGAAGGTTTCACTGTCCGGGAATTCTTCACCGGCTACCTTGTATGGATAAAAATAATCGTCGAAATGGATGGCATCCACATCGTAGCGTTGTACGATGTCCTCTACCACCCGGTTCAAGGCTTGCCGTGTTTCATCGAGACCCGGATTAAAATACAGCTGATTTCCGTACTGTACAAATAAATCGGGTCGCTTGTAATATAAATGATCGGGCTGAAGCAGCTCTGGTTTATTGGAATTCATTACCCGGTAAGGATTGAGCCATACGTGTACTTCGATGCAGCGGCGGTGGGCTTCGTCGATGATAAATGCGAGCGGATCGTAAAATGTGCCTGGTTTTTCACCTTGCCTGCCAGTGAGCCAATGCGACCAGGGCTCCAGGGCCGATGGGTAAAATGCATCTGCCGTTGGCCTTATCTGCATCACTATCGTATTTATATTGGCTTTTTCAAGGTAATCGAGCAAACGTATCATTTCTTCCTTTTGTGCTGACGATGGAAGACCCGGCTTCGACGGCCAGTCGATATTAGCCACCGTAGCGATCCATACAGCTCTCATCTCGTGCTTTTTAGCAAACGAAAATTGGCTTTGTGTAAGGAAAATTAGTAAGAAAAAAGGTAAAAGATGTTTCATGGTAGTATTCAACTTAAAGAACTTTATTGGCAACACATCCGGTAATTATAAAGGTGATGGTCAATATCTCAGTACTGCGACACTTAGGTCACCTGGTCGCGCTTCTTACGCGTGCACCGATCTACCAGGTACACAATCGACATCCAGGGTACTCCACTGTGTGTCGAAAGTCCGATTTCGCAGGTGCGGCTGTTGCTGTAACCCGCTATAATGCCTGCTTTCTCCAATTGAGGCCTTAGTTTGCGCAATCCGTGTTCGTTCAATTCGGGCATCGTAAATCCTTTGTCGCCGGCAAAACCGCAACAAGCCAACTCTGCAGGTACCAATACCCGCTTGCTGCACCGCGAAGCCAGCTTCACCAGCACCGGGTCGAGCAGCATTTTCCGGGTCGAGCAGGTAGCAAATACCGAAATCGCTTCTTCAACAGGCTCAAATTCCAATCGGTCGACTAAAAAATGCTCAATAAATTCTACCGGTTCATATAGCCTCAATCCCTCAATTTTTTTACGCATCCGATACAAACACGGACTCTGGTCACATAGTACCGGATACTCTCCCTGATTGCTGGCCTCCAGTAATGCTCTCTCCAGTTCGTCCGACTTCTGATCGGCTATGTCGGGCATACCCTTGCTTTCCCAAATGGTCCCACAACACAACCGGTTCATTGCCTCAGGAAAAAGTACTTCATATCCGGCCTTGTGAAGCAATGAAATCATTTTTTCAGCCAGTGGAACCAATTCCGGATCCCCTTTCGAACTCCCCATCATCTGATTCAGACAACTCGGGAAATAAACCACTTTGAGCAGGGGAGAGTCAGATTCGCTGTGTTTCAACGCCCGATTGTATCCTTCAGCAATTCGTAGCAGCGAATGCCAGCCCGGTGCCGGAGCCGGCAACGAGGGGGTCCACAAAGGAATTGTATTTCCACTTATCCAGCGTAATCCACGGGTCATACCTTTCATAATACCTTTACCCGTTAGCGATCGCACCGCATAGGCCGTGCCTAACAGCGTTTTTACTCCACCGGCCATCCAATGCAGGTGCGAAGCGGTAAATGAACCGGCAGCCATGGCTAAATGGCTGTTACGCACTTGTTCATGTCGAAGATGGTGGATGTATTCGCCGGTATTAATCCCCACCGGACAGGCAATGGCACATAATCCATCGCCGGCACAGCTTCTATTGCCGGCATAATCATATTCCTTTTCAAGAAGTTGAAGTGTCTCAGCATCTTCTCCGGTTGTGCCCAGTCGCTTAATTTCCCGCTGTACCACAATTCGCTGGCGTGCCGAAAGGGTAAGTCCTGAACTTACGCAGTTGATCTCGCAAAATCCGCATTCTATGCACTGGTCAATCAATGGATGGGTGGCCGGAAGCGCTTTTAAATTCTTTAAATGACAGTGGGGATCGTCATTGAAAATTACTCCCGGATTAAGTATTCCCCCGGGATCAAACAAGTGTTTTATCGACTTCATGATCTCCCAGGCCTTGTCGCCCCATTCTTTCCGCACAAAAGGTGCCATATTGCGTCCGGTGCCATGCTCGGCTTTCAACGATCCGTCGTAAACGTCGACCACCAAATCGGCCACAGCCTTCATCAGCCGGTCATAGCGTTCGATTTCACTACGCTTATCGAAAAACTGATTCAGAATAAAATGAAAGTTCCCCTCCAACGCATGTCCGTATAGCACAGCATCGCCATATCCGTGTTGCAAAAGTACCTCCCGCAGGTCGGCTATCGCTTGTGGCAAATCGTTTAACTGGAACGCGACATCCTCAATTATGCAGGTAGTGCCCGTGGGGCGGGTACTTCCTACCGTAGGAAAAATTCCTGAACGCATGGTCCAGTAAGGCGCATATTCTTCTTCTTTGTCGGTAAACACAGGTGCGTGAAGTAAGGGGAAGCGGCTAAGTTCGGCCGAAACGGAGGCGATGTTACGGTTTAATTCCTCCTGCGATAAGGTTTCAGTTTTTAACAACATCACCGCTCCATCGTCGGGCAGTTGACGCAATTCTGAAAGCGCATCGGGTTTATCTTCTACCGAACGAATAGCCGCCCGATCGAATAATTCAGCTGCCGAAACCGGATGCGATTTCAATGCTACTACAGCTTCGCAAGCACTCCGAAGGGTAGGGAAGTAGAGCATGGCACTGGCCGAAAATGGCTTCAGGTCGACAGTTTGCATCGTTACTTCGGCCAGAAAAGCCAGTGTGCCTTCCGAACCCACAATTAGCCGGGTGATGATTTCAAATGGATCGTCGAAATCGATAAGCGCATTTATGGAAAGCCCGGTGACATTTTTTATGCTGTATTTTTTCCGGATTCGTTCCGATAAGATACTATCGGACCTTACACTGTCGCGCAGCTGCTCAATGGTTGTAATAAATTCGGGATGGGTGTTTCTGAAGTCTTCGCAGCTGGCTTTATCTCCTGTATCTAAAACGGTTCCATCGGCAAGAATAAGTCGGGCCGAGCGAATCATCCGATAGCTGTTTTCGTGTATTCCACAACTCATTCCCGAAGCATTATTCTGAACAATGCCGCCAACCATAGCCGATTTAAGTGATGCCGGATCGGGGGGGAACTTTTTTCCGAAGGGTTTTAAAATATGATTTACATGCTGGCCAACAATTCCGGGCTGCAACCGAATAGTGTGTGCATCGGCCGAAAGCTGGTGTTTTTCCCAGTGTTGTCCGGCAATTACCAATATTGAATCGCTGATGGCCTGGCCCGAAAGACTGGTGCCGGCAGCTCTGAAAGTAAGTGTTTTTCCATATCGCGGAGCTAATTGCATCAGTTCTGCAATTTGCTTCTCGCTGGTCGACTGTACAACCAGTTGAGGAATTAGTCTGTAAATCCCGGCATCGGTGCCCCAGGCCAATCTCCGGGTAGGGTCGGTGTATAGCAATCCTTTTGGAATCAATCGTCGTATTTCGGTCAGAAATTGTCGATGGCTGTCGGTGTCGGGGTGCTGGTACATTATTTATACAGATAATATCGCTTCGAAAGGATGCGGAAATTCTGTTCGTCTTTTCTAAAGTAGGTGAGAATGTCGCTTACCCGGTGCTGCTCCGAAAAACGGAGACGGATTTGGTTGGTACCACAAACCTTGTCAAACATGTCAAATCGCGAAGGATTGGCACAGTCGAACACCATTCGTTCGGGGTACAAACGGGCCAGTTCCTGCATAATGTAAAACTGAATTTCAGTAAGTCGTACCGATTTGTAATCGGTTATGTGCAACTGTACTCCTTCACATTGTTCGCCTTTAAAGGTGCTGTAAAAAGGTTTGAAATGGATCGGACGAAAATGAATTCCTGCTAATTGTAAGGCATTGAGTGCCGTTGAAAGCGAATCAGCATTGATCCACGGAGCTCCCACAATTTCGAAAGGAAGGGTGTAGCCAACACCGATCGATAAAAAACCAAGTTCGCCGAAAATTCCGGTGGCAGGATAAAAATATGAACTGTGATTGTGCGGAAGGTGTGGCGATGCTACAACCCAGGGTAAGCCGGTAGCTTCCCAGTTCATCGCTCGTTTCCATCCTTTCATTTTAACAACAGTAAGTTTGCACTGAAGTGCATTCATCTTTTCGTTATTAATCATCGTGGCCAGTTCGCCACAGCTAAGTCCGTATAAATAGGGGATCGGAAATTGGCTCACAAACGATTGATACGCTTTTTCGGCCACATTGCCTTCAATTTTCACACCACCCAGCGGATTCGGCCGGTCGAGTACTATGAATTCGATTCCTGCTTCAGCAGCGGCTTCCATTGCAAGTCCCATGGTAGAAATATAGGTAAACGAGCGACAGCCGTTATCCTGAATGTCATATACCAGTGCATCGATTCCCTTCAGCATTTCCTGAGTGGGCTTGCGCGTGGCTCCGTACAGGGAATACACCGGAAGGCCGGTACGACTATCGGAGCGGTTGTCGACTTTATCGCCGGCATATACGTCGCCCCTGACTCCGTGTTCGGGACCAAACAATGCCACCAATTGTACATTGGGAGCCTGAAATAATATATCGATGGTAGATTGAAAATGGCTGTCGATTCCTGTAGGGTTGGTTATTAAACCAATCCGCTTTCCTTCGAGTTGCCGGAAGTTATTCGCCCGAAGGATTTCAATGCCTGTTCGTACTTTTTGTGGGTACGCAAAAACCGTTGTTCCAATAAGAACAATCAGCAGGAGTGTTTTTCTCATTTCAGATCACTTAATGTCGGTTAGACAGACGGGCAAATGTAGAGAATATTATTCTCTTTTCCAATACAAAAATGAATTTTTTTGGTAATTTTTTACAACTTGATATAAATTTTCTTTTTGTAGAGATAATGTCCGGCCAGCCAGCATACCACCACAAAACTTATTGCAAATGCCAATGAACCAGGGTAGTCGCCCAATAGCTCCTGAAAGATAGTTGTATAAAGATAAGATTTGAGACTGATAACCGAACCGTTATTCTGAAGCAGAATATTTCCTGTAATAATACTGAGCAGCGCTCCTAATACATAAATTGCCATCGGATTCACACCAAACGATTCGAAAAACACACTCCAGCGTCGGGCTCCCCGGATATCAATTACATACACCAGTAATCCAAGCAACAGCGAACCCATTCCGCAGGTTGTAAGCACAAAACTCGAACTCCATATTTTTTTATTAATCGGGAACCCGTACTGCAACAATAATCCCGTAAACAAAAGCAGGGTTCCGAAAAGCATCAGCGATTGTAATTGTTCCCGGGTGTCATTTTTTTCGGAAAGTAATCTGCCGGCCCAAAAACCAAGCAGTACATGGGCGATCCCGGGCAGAGTGCTCAATATCCCTTCCGGGTCAAATGCAATGCGGGTTCCATCGGCCATCGTATCACGGTACATATGCGATTCGCCTAAAATGGTCCGGTCAACAACCGCTACTATGCTGTCGGGGCTCATTTGGTAACTGTCGGTTAATCCTATTAGTAGCCAGTAAGCTAACAAGATTACTCCAATCAACCAGGGGATGGTTTTTTGATGTACACTTAAAGCGATGAGTGTAGCGAAAAACGAAACCAATGCCAGTCGTTGCAGCACTCCTAAAATGCGTAAATCGGTGAGTGTTGAAACCGACGACCAGAGTCCGGCCCATGTTTGTCCTCCGGATTCCAAAGCGTTCCACTGTCGCCAGCTAAGCGCCAGCCAACCTAATGCCAATCCAATCAGGAAAAGTAAAACCGATCGGCGGAGTAGCTTAACAAAGGTAGCCGAAGTAAGCCGGAAGTCGAATTTCCGGTACGACAGGTACATCGAAATTCCCATAATAAACATAAAAAACGGAAACACCAGGTCGGTGGGAGTGAGGCCATCCCAGGCTGCATGACCCAGTGGTGTATACACATAACTCCAGCTACCGGGATTGTTTACCATAATCATTCCGGCAATGGTAATGCCCCGCATTACATCCAGGGCCAATAAACGTTGTGTGGCTTGCATAGGTGTCAGGATTTTAAATAGGCATCGATCGCTTTTTTTACCGAACCATGGATGAGAAGTAAATTTTGAGCTTGCTTGTAATCGAGCTGCAATTCTTCTACTATCATTCGTGTCCCCCTGTCGATTAGTTTGGCATTGGTCAGTTGCATATTCACCATCCGGTTGCCTTTCACCCTGCCCAGCTGAATCATAGTGGTGGTAGTAATCATATTCAGCACCAGTTTTTGAGCGGTACCCGATTTCAGACGGGTGCTGCCGGTTACAAATTCGGGACCTACCACCACTTCGATCGGAATTTCGGCTTCAACAGCCACGGGTGATCCCGGATTACAGGTAATGCCCGCTGTGAGAATACCCAGTCGGCGAGCCTGTTGTAAAGCGCCGATTACATAGGGCGTTGTTCCCGATGCTGCAATTCCAATCACCGTATCATCCTTGTTTATTTCGCGCTCTACCAGTTCCTGCCATCCTTTTTCACTATCATCTTCCGCATTCTCAACCGGATTGCGAAGCGCAGTATCGCCTCCCGCAATCAAGCCTACCACCAGTCCCGGCGGCATTCCAAAAGTCGGAGGTATTTCCGAAGCATCGAGCACTCCCAGCCGACCGCTGGTTCCGGCACCCAGGTAAAAAATACGTCCTCCCCGTTTCATCCGTTCCACTATTTTCACAACCAGGCGATTGATGTTCGGAATCGTCGCTGCTACAGCCTGTGGTACCTTGCTATCTTCTTCATTCATTTCATGAAGCAATGCTTCGACGCTTTTCTCATCGAGCCGATCGTGCAACGAAGCTTCTTCGGTAATTTTTCTGAATTCCATGGTTCTCTGTGTTTTTGTGTTTAAGGTACAATCATCTGAAGTGCGTGAGGCAATAGGCCGATTTGCAGAGGCGGATCGCAGTTAACTAAAATCCCGTCGGCTTCAAAATATCCTCCATTGTGGTAATTGAGCTCCAGTTGCCGGGTCCGAAACGATTCCAATGCCGGGTGCGTGAGTAAAGTTCCGTTGAATAGGCGGGGTAAAGCCGTAAGTATATCGCGAATTCCCGGTTTTCGAACCATCATGGCGTCGAAAATCCCATCGTCGGGCATTGCTCCCGGGTTCTGCTTCATTCCTCCGCCACTGTAACAGCCATTAGCAATATTCATGGTGAAAAGAACATCCTTAATCTCTTTTTCTTCGGTCTGAAGATGAAAGCGAAAGGGCCGATACCTGAATACGGCCGAGAGAAGGGCAATAAAATAAAGGAACGAATGACTACCGGTATATCGCTTCAACCGGTGCGTTGCTCGCACTACTGCGGCATCTAATCCAAACCCGATCGAATTGATAAAGTAATGCTCCCGCTTTTCGCCCTCCAAAACATAGTTTATTTTTCCAATATCAATTGGCTGCCTTTTTCCTGCCAGAAAAACTGCAATGGCTTGCTTGTAATTCCGGTTTAACCCCCAGTAACGAGCCCAGTCGTTGCCGGTACCCCGTGGAATTTGGGCAATGGTAAGCTCACTGGTCGGAACCCCGGCACTAAAAATTCCGTTCACCACTTCGCTTATCGTGCCATCGCCACCCACCACCAAAAAATTGCGGTATCCATTCCGGGCGTAATTCCGGGCGATAAGTACAGCATGACCTGCAAAATCGGTAAATTTGTGTTCGTAATGAATGCCTTCATTCTTCAATTGATGAAAAAGATAAAGCATTTGTTGACGAAAGTGTTTTTTGCCGGATTTAAGGTTGATAATGACGGCCCACGGAAGTGTTGCGTCCATTTTGTTTTCAGATTTTGTTCGACTGACTCAGGTACAGGTCCAGTAGGGTCATGGCTGCCATTGCTTCTACAATAGGCACTGCCCGTGGAAGTACACAGGGATCGTGCCTGCCCCGTGCCTGAAGTTCAGTTTCCTCCAGTTGTACATTGATAGTTTCCTGTTTTTGAGAGATGGTTGCCACCGGTTTAAAAAGCACCCGGAAGTAAACATCCTGACCATTGCTGATTCCGCCCTGAATTCCTCCCGAATGATTGGTTTTGGTACTTACCCTGCCCTCAATAGTAGTAAACGGATCGTTCATTTGCGAACCCTTCATGGCCACTCCATCGAATCCGGCTCCGTAGTCGAATCCGTGCGAAGCATTGATACTCAGCATAGCAAAGGCCAGGCGGGCCTGTAGTTTGTCGAAGATGGGTTCGCCCCAGCCGGTAGGCATTCCTTGTAGTATGCAACTGATGGTGCCACCTGTTGAGTCGCCGTTTTTCTTTAATTCAGAGATGTAATCAATCATAGCTTCCGCCGTTTCTGATTCAGGACACCGTACGATATTCGATTCAATAGCAGTAAGATCGGCTTCCTGAATACTCGCTTTCATGCGGATGGGACCTACCTGCGAGGTAAAGGCTGTAACCTTTACACCCAATTCTGCCAACACCAGTTTGGCTATTGCCCCGGCCACCACCCGCGATGCTGTTTCGCGGGCCGAACTTCGACCTCCGCCCCTGTAATCGCGAATACCATATTTCTGCTGGTAGGTGTAGTCGGCATGAGAGGGGCGGTAAATCTCTTTCAGATGATCGTAATCCTTGCTGTGCTGGTTCTGATTCCAAATGACAAATGCAATAGGCGTTCCCGTAGTCTTACCCTCAAAAATGCCCGATAAAAATTCTACCTTATCGTCTTCTTTACGGGGTGTGGCGATCTTCGACTGACCCGGCTTACGCCGGTCGAGCTCGCTCTGAATATAGGCTTCGTCGATGGATATTCCGGCCGGACAGCCATCCACAATTCCACCAATACCCACACCATGCGATTCGCCAAAAGAAGTAAATGTAAAGAGTTTTCCGATTGTATTCGACATCTGATAAAAAATTAGTTGCGTTAAATATTGACAGTCCCGGAAGAACTGCTTCCGCCGGGACTGTTTGCGTTATTGTTGGATCTGCCGGATTAGTGACAGCCGCAGCCGCCGCCTTTGCCATGCTCGTGGTCGTGATCGTCGCCACATCCGCAATCGTCGCTGCCACAACCTCCGCTGCCACAACCACAACCACCTCCACCACCAAACAGAGCGTTCATTTCTTCTTCAGTGGCTTCGTGTACTTCCAGTACCGATCCTTTGAAATGAAGATTCTCGCCTGCCAACGGATGGTTCAGGTCGACCTTCACATGTGTGCCGGTAACTTCTACTACCTGGGCATTCAACCGGTTGCCTTCCGAGTCCATCAAGGGTACTACATTGCCGGCAAAAATAACTTTATCGTCGAGTTTGCCATCGATTTCGAAAATCGAACGCTCCAAATCAAGGACGTTTGAATCTTCATATTCTCCATAAGCATCTTCTACATTCAGCGTAAATTCAAATTTATCGCCGGTAGCCAGACCAAACAGATGTTCCTCAAATTTTGGCAACATCATGCCCACTCCATAAATAAAGGTTAAAGGTTGCTGCGCGGTGGCTTTTTCCATTAATTCAAGTTCACCTTCGTTTTCACCATCAACAAAGAGTTCGTATTCTGCTGATACCGATTTGTTTGCTGTAATTTTCATTGTTTGTTATTGTTTTTATTGATAGAATTACTTTTTGTTCTGTTTTAAACCTACTATAACCTAATACCAGGTGATTTTGTTCATCCCCGAGTCGCTCCGTTTGTCGTACTTCAGGTCGGCCAACATACTCGAATTTACCCCGATGTGAAAATTGTACGACTTAAACATTCCAAAGGGTACTATGCTTGCCGACATGCTCCAGCAATGTAAACTCCGGTTGACCGAAATGCTGGTATAAGTGACTTTTTTCAGCTTGAAATCGTAGGTGGAGTTCCCGTTTATCTTCCAGTTGTTGGTAAGCGAAATATTGCCGTTAAAGCTTAAATTATGAGTAAACTCACGCTCAAATTCAAGTTTGTCGGCATCAAATACATTGCTGTCGCCATACCGTACCGAGTAATTGAAACTGAAACTCCAGGGCAGACTCACCTTCACATACCCATCGTCGCTTACTTCGGCTTTGGCAGCTGTCTCGTCCTGATTTAAAGGCTGATTTCCCGGGGCTCCGTCGTTACTCAGGGTTGCGGTTTCGGCATCTGCAGGTGGTTGCGACGAATCGCTTTTACCCTCTTTCGTGTCGCGTCCGAATAATTTCTTGAAAGTATCGTTGTTAAAAGTATAGCTAAGTTGGGTGCCGGTGCCCATAAACCGGGGGAAACGACCGTTATTCCAGCGGAGTTGATTTACCCGGATTGGTTGCCCGTTGGGATTGAGTGCAAACATATAGGGATCGAAACTGGTACTTAAATTCAGGGAATAACTTTTTGTAAGTTTTATTCGCAATCCTGCCGAAAAAGTCGACCAGCGCATCGAATCGGCTGCCAGGTTGTAACTTCCACCCAGGTTGAAGTTGTCGATCAGGCTTATTTTCTTAAAGGCTTCTTTTCCTGTGGTATCGTTTTCGTTTTTGATCTTCATCTCAATATTGTTGCCCAACGAAAAATTGACACTTCCCGATTTACCTCTCCCGGGAGTGCCATACAACGATCCTGCAAATCGCGAATATTCTACCTCCGTCCGGTTTACATTATCGGGATTCAGGGCATTGCGGGTTTCACGGGTATAGGTTCTGTAATATCCCCAGCGCGATTCGCCAAAATCGGGGTTGTAGCTGAAGCCCAGGCTGGGAGTGATGACGTGACGGATCCGATCGACTTTATCGCCAAACAACGAACGCAGGGGTATGTAGAACAGGTAAAATTTGGTAGAAGCCGAAACTCCCATGTTAAAATCGTAGACCCTGTAAAAACCATCAGTGGTATCGTTCAGCTCTTTTTGCCGGTCGGTGTCCCAGCTTTTATCAATGGCTTTGAAATACCAACGCTCGTTGTAATTGAAGGTAGGCGAGATGTTGATGTACTTGAATAAACTAAAGGTAGCCGAAACCGGTAGCGAATGTCGCATACCGTTGCGCCAATCGCGGGTAAACGATGAGCTTAAGAGCTTATTTTCTTTGGTATCGATGCTATTGGCAAAGGCCCCTGAATACGACATGCTGATTTTTTCGTACCACCGTTCGTCGCCTACAGCATTTTTCCGGCGGAACGGATAAAACCGGCTGTAGGATACATTAATATTAGGTAAGCTGAGGTTGATGGTAGAGTCCTTGGTGCGCTGATTGATTAATACACTCCCCGATAAGTTGAGCGATGGAATGTTCGCAAATCGTTTGGAAAACGAAACACTCGAACTTTTGGTATTCTCGGAATTGATTTCCGGACGATGATAGGTGTTGATGTTGCTGCGGTTATATCCACTGGTAGCGAAATTGACACTCGACGAAAAAGTGAAATTGGGATTTGCTTTTGCATCCTGTGAGTGCGACCACCGAATACTCAGGTTGTTGGCCTTACTGTAGTCGGACAGGCCTTTTTCGCCTGTTACGTCTTCGCGGTAACTGAAATTAAAACTTCCTCTGTATTTGTATTTTTTGGTGTAATTGGTAGTCGCAGCTGCTGCCCAGGTTCCCTTAGTGTATATTTCACCGGTAAGTTCCAGATCGATATAATCGCTGAGGGCAAAATAATAACCTCCATTACTAAGTCCGAACCCACGCGACATCTCGTCGGTGAAACTGGGCATCAGAACTCCGGAAGAGTATTCGTTGGTAAACGGAAAAAATCCGAAGGGTAAAGCTACGGGTAAAGGTACATCGGCAACTACTAAATGGGCCGGACCAGTCACTATGTACTCGCCGGGTTTTACTTTTCCTTTCGAAATGTCGAGGTAAAAGTGCGGATGGTCGTGATTATCGCAGGTAGTGTATTTTCCCCCGGCCATACACAAGGTATTGTCTTCCATCTTTTTGGTACGTTCGCTGATGATATACCCTTCGCCTTCCTGCGTTACTACATGCCGGATGTATCCCTTCCGGCTTTTCAGGTTGTAGCTGAGCTCCCGCGAATTGTACGACGATTCGCCCTCACTGAAGACCGGTTCGCCGGTCATAGTGCCATCTTCGCCTTTGGTGCCTTTTGCAAACACCAGGCTGCTGTCAATTTTTACCCGCACATAGTCGGCTTCCAATTTTATAGTCTGATACGTAATTTCGGTACTCCCGTGCAGAAATGCTGTTCCGTTGGCCGTCAGTACAATCGAATCGCTCGATTTATATACAATTTCATCTTCAATTCCTCCGGTCGATCCTCCCGATTTTTTAATCGCTGCCCGATTGGTGGT
>CAZLHC010000008.1:56785-87794 GCA_964559265.1 uncultured Paludibacter sp.
TTGGTGGTTTTTTCAGCCGAAGTTGCAGCCTGCGATCCGCCCCGTACCTGGGTTTCGCTCTCCATTCGACGTTGCGCCTGCGTGGATATAGAAACAGTCATTGCTACCAGTATGGCAATGGCTGTAGCTAATCTTTTGAAAGATAATGTTTTGTAAAATAACATCAGGCTGTGTGGCGCTTTTTAAAAATAACGGACAAAATTAGTGAAAAAAACAGTGCTAAAAGTCTTAATAACTTTTTTTTTATTTAAATTGGAAATATTACTCAGCGGGATGAAGAAAGTCAGCAGATAAAAGCGTACTTTTGTGCTTGTTTTGCGAGCATAACATGAGAATAAGTAAGCCCAACGTATCCATACAAGCTGTTTTTGTACTGCTGGTTGCCCTGCTCCTGCTGCATCCGGCATATACCCTTGCCCAAAAACGTAACTTTGTTCTGGTACTCGATGCCGGACATGGTGGTCGTGACCCGGGAGCTGTCGGGAAAATCTCCCGCGAAAAAGATATAACACTTTCGGTAGTCAGAAAAGTAGGAGAGATGGTGAACGATAACTTTCCCGATATCAGGGTAGTATACACCCGCAAAACCGATATCTTTGTACCCCTCGAAGAACGGGCCTCCATTGCTAATAATCATCACGCTGACCTGTTTATTTCGGTGCATACCAATGCTGCAAAAAGCCGTGCCGCCTATGGCGCCGAAACCTACACCCTGGGGTTGGCCAAGTCGCAGGCTAACCTTGCTGTAGCCATGGCCGAAAACTCGGTGATGATGCTCGAAGATGATTATAAAACCCGCTATCAGGGTTTCGATCCTTCGTCGGTCGATTCATACATCATGTTCGAGTTTATGATGGATACCTATCTCGATAATAGCATTTCATTTGCTACCGATGTTCAACAACAACTTACCACCCGTTCGCGCCGTCACGACAGAGGAGTGCGACAGGCCGGATTTTGGGTGCTCCACCGCTCGGCCTGCCCCAGTGTGTTGGTCGAACTAGGCTTTATCTCGAACCAACAAGAGGAATTGTATATGGCCAGCGAACGCGGACAGCAGGAAATGGCAGAGTCAATTTATTCAGCATTTGTTAAATACAAACGAACCTACGATCGTAAAACCGGCAATGGTTCACCCTCCACCTCCTCCCGCACAGCAACTCCTGTCAAAGATCCCGAACCGGCAACCCGAAAAGCCGACACTCCGGCTGCTTCTCCGCAAGGCGGTACGACAACAGCAAACGACGATAGTGCTACGGAAGGTACTCGTACCGCTGTGCCCAGAACCCCACAATCTCCGTCGGGGAGTACACGGGAGCCCGAATCAATACAGCAGATTGTAAAACAGTCGGATAGTGGACAGGTTTCAGTACCGGTATTTAAAGTACAGTTTAAGTCGTCGCCCACTTCGCTTAGCACTCAGTCGCCAGCATTTAAAGGACTTAAAAACGTAGATGTATATCGCGAAGGTGGTCTTTATAAATACACGGTTGGCCACGAAACCAGCTACGATGAGGCTAACCGGCTTAAAAGTGAAGTGCGAAAGAAATTTCCCGATGCCTTCGTAATTGCTTTTTTAGGCGATCGCAAAATAAGTATCAACGAGGCTTTAAAATATTCTAACTAACCGGGAACTCAGACAGGCTTTGTAGCTACTGCTGCGTTCACGATCTGTTATTTAATAACAACTAATAATATGACAAAACTAAAAATATCACGCGAGTTCAGGGTGGGACTTCTGGCCGTTGTAGCGGTTTTCGTTCTGTACTTCGGTCTCAATTTTTTGAAGGGAATCGATGTGTTTGCATCCGTATCCAACTTCTACGGCACGTATGAAAATATCGACGGACTGGTGCCCTCGGCTCCTGTTTATGTAAAAGGATTGAAAGTGGGGCAGGTAGAAGCCATCGAATATGATTTCTCACGTAAAACTTCGTTTGTCGTTAAAGTATCGGTGAGCCGCGATATTGAGTTGCCGAAAGGGGTACGAATGGAGCTCTTCGACGATGGATTAATGGGTGGTAAGGCTATTCAATTAGTATACGAACCTTACCTGTCGGGTCAGGCTTTTCATGCAGCAGGCGATACGCTTGTGAGTACCCTGGGAGGTGGATTAATGGCCGAATTAACCGGTAGCCTGATGCCTAAAATCGATAATATTGCCGCTCAGGCCGATTCGCTGCTGCGCTCGGTTCGTCGGATCGTCGATAATGGTTCGGTTCAAAATAGCCTGACAGCGCTCGAAACCACCACTGCCGAACTGGCACAGAGCTCGGTGGCGCTCCGAAAAATGATGAATAATCAACTGCCTTCTATCCTTGGAGATGTGAAGGCAATAACCGGCGATTTCCGGGTGGTGAGCGCTAACCTGCGGGGTGCCGACTTTGCAGGCTCACTCCAACAAGTCGACCTTACCATCCGCGACCTTAAACAAATATCTTCCAAAATTAACAATGGTGAAGGTAGTATTGGATTGCTGCTCAACGATGAACAATTGTACCGTAATTTAACCAACACGGCCAACAGTGCCGACCAGTTGCTAATCGACCTGAAAAGTCAGCCCCGTAGGTATGTTCATTTTTCTCTGTTTGGAAAAAAAGAATAGTTTGTTATTAAGAACTATTCTAAAATGCATTTTTTTGTAGGTTTGTTGCAACGAATCGAAGAAGCTGTTGAAAACAATGGTTTATCATTCTTTTAACGGAGTTGTAACTCCTTAGAAATCTAAAAAATGAAATGAAGGCTAATCTGTTGATTTTTAAATCGATTAACAATTTAGTTGTTGTAAGTTGCTGCTAATCAAAGAGTGTGTGTAACCTGCTGATAATTAAGATTCTGCAATTTGTGAATAAATGTAAAAATATTGTCTGTTTTTTTATATCAAAAATCTTTCTGAAATTTGTAGCCCAGCTTGACTCCCCTTGTCACGAATAAGGGAGTCCGCAAAGAGGGAAATCAGGTGTGTTAATAATAATAAGTCGTATAAATTTTTATAATTGAATGTTGTAATGATGTCTCATTTACCAGAAAAATTGTGGAGCAAATGCCTGGAAGTTATCAAGGATAATATAAATGAAGCATCGTATAACACCTGGTTCATGCCTATCGTACCCTTGCAATACGACAATAATGTATTGGTGTTGCAGGTTCCCAGCCAGTATTTCGTTGAGTTTATTGAGGAAAAGTACATCGATTTATTGAAGATGACTTTGTACCGGGTGTTGGGTGAAGGTACTTTACTCGAATACCGGGTGTTGATTGATAAAACAAGTGGACAGGGTACCCGTATTCCCAGTGAAGGAAATCACCCCAAGCCACAGGCAGTTAATCCTGCTGCTGCTTCGGCTCCCCGCTATGTCGATCCCTATCAGAAACAACGACTACCCGAGCTCGACCCGCAACTTAATCTGAAATATAATTTCAACAACCTGGTTGAAGGAAAGAGTAATAAATTGGCACGAACAGCCGGGATGAGCATTGCCAACGATCCCGGGAAAACCATTTTTAATCCCTTATTTGTATATGGCGAGTCGGGTGTGGGTAAAACTCACCTTGCTAACGCAATCGGTGTTCTCACCAAACAACTGCATCCCGAAAAACGGGTACTATATGTTTCATCCAATACTTTTCAAATACAATATACCGATGCCGTGCGTCGCAATGCAGCCAACGATTTTCTGAATTTCTACCAGACCATTGATGTGCTTATTCTGGAAGATATTCATGAGTTGATGGGGAAAACCGGTACGCAAAACACTTTCTTTCATCTGTTCAACCACCTGCATCAAAACGGTAAGCAGCTTATTCTGACTTCCGATCGCTCACCCCTGGTTCTGGCAGGAATGGAGCAACGCTTGCTTACCCGTTTTAAATGGGGCTTGTCGGCCGAAATCGAAAAACCCGATATTGAATTACGTAAGGCAATTCTGAAAAATAAAATTTACCGCGACGGGCTCGAAATTACCGATGAAGTGGTTAATTACATTGCTACCCACGTTACCGATAATGTACGCGATCTGGAAGGTACCCTGGCGTCGTTGCTGGCTCATTCCACTCTGGCTAATACCCCGGTGGATATGCACCTGGCCGAAAAGGTGGTAGGGCGCATTGTGAATGTACGCCCCCGTGCTACTACGGTGGAACAAATCCGCGATGTGGTGTGCGAACATTTTTCGTTGTCGGTGGATGCTATTTCGACCCGCAGCCGCAAACGTGAGGTGGTACAGGCCCGCCAGATTGCCATGTATCTATCCAAACAAATGACTAAAAATTCCTTATCGTCGATTGGCGATTTGATTGGTCAGCGCGATCATGCTACGGTATTGCATGCCTGTAAGATAGTGACCGACCTGATGGAAATTGATAAAAGTTTCCGCCTGAGTGTAAAAGAAATTGAGGATAAACTCAAAGCGTAATCGAAAATTTTACGTATTTTTACACCCGATTATAAAACGGAATACTATGGTTTTTAAATTTACACTTTTATCCGACGAAGTCGATCAATTTGTACGTGTCATTTCGATTGATTCGGAGGCAACTTTCTTCGATTTACATACAGCTATTCTCGATTCGGTGAACTACGAGAAAAACCTTATGACAACATTTTTCATTTGTTCCGACAATTGGGAAAAGGGTCAGGAAGTAACATTGGTTGAAATGGAGTCGAGCTCGGAGTACGACAACTTAGTAATGGAAGATACTAAGCTGGAGGATTTGTTGCCCGACGAAAAGCAAAAGTTGCTGTATGTTTTTGATATGATGGCAGATCGGGCTTTCTTTATGGAACTTACCGAAATCATTCCCGGAATCCGTATGAGTAAAGCCGAATGTGTTAGCTCTAAAGGCATTGCTCCTCAACAAATGGTCGATGAAGATGAGTTTGTATCGGGCTCGAAGCTGACGGTGGACGAGAATTTTTATGGCGATGAAGATTTTGATCTCGACGAACTCGACGAAGAAGGGTTCGGAGATATGAATTTCGACGACGGGAGTTTATTTAATGACGATCGATTTTAAAGGAGCCGAACGCACATTATTAGTGGTGCTCGGGCCGACCGGTGTAGGCAAAACAGCCGTGAGTCTGGCCCTGGCCCGGCGTTTTAATGCTCCCATCGTATCATCCGATTCGCGGCAAATTTACCGCGAGCTCCCCATAGGTACCGCGGCGCCAACAGCTGAAGAGCTGGCAGTGGCGCCGCATTATTTTATAGCTACTCATTCGGTTACCGATGCCTATAGTGCCGGGCAGTATGAACTCGATGCGATTCAGCTGCTCGAAAAGGAACTTTTCCCCAACCATCCTGTCGTTATTTTGTCGGGCGGTTCGATGATGTATGTGGATGCGGTGTGCAAGGGGCTCGACGCTATACCCTCTATCGATGAATCGATCCGGAATTTCTGGCAGGAAGAATTTCACACTAATGGTCTTTCTTTTCTTCAGGAAGAATTGCTGCGGCTCGATCCGGAACATTATCGGCAGGTAGATCTTCAAAACCACAAACGGGTAATTCATGCCCTCGAAGTTTGTACTCAAACCGGAAGACCGTACACTGAGCTCCGAACGGGACAGGTGAAGCAGCGGTCGTTTACCATCCGGAAAATCGGGCTCAACCGACCCCGTCCCGAACTCTACGAACGCATCAACCTGCGTGTGGACCAAATGATGGAGCAGGGATTGCTCGAAGAAGCGCGCAGGGTGTATCCCCACCGCCATCTGAATGCATTAAATACGGTAGGGTATAAGGAGTTGTTCGAATACTTCGACGGAACCTGGCCCCTCGATTTTGCCATCGATATGATAAAACAGAATTCGCGTCGCTATGCCAAAAGGCAACTTACCTGGTACAACCGCGATCCCGAAATCGAGTGGTATCATCCGGATGAGCTTGGCTTATAACCCCAAAACATTTTTTATGTATGCTTACTATCCTTGGCTCTGGCTCAGCACTTCCTACCCGCGATAATTTTCCAACGGCTCAACTGTTCGATATCCGCGAAAAACAATTCTTAATCGATTGTGGCGAGGGTACGCAAATCCGCTTGCGGCAAATGGGCCTGAAACTCAACCGGCTCGGCCATATCTTTATTTCTCACCTGCATGGCGATCATTGTTTTGGATTGCTGGGTCTCATTTCGACCCTGGGGATGCTCAACCGGACGGCCGATTTATACATTCATGGCCCGGTAGGCATACGTGACCTTTTTGAACCGCAACTGGCCTTTTTCTGTGCCGAATCACCTTTTCGGATTTGTTTTGAGGAATTCGATGCCCGGCAGTCGACGGTAATTTACGACGATCGGTCGCTGAGTGTAACCACACTTCCGCTCCGCCATCGGGTGCCTTGTGCTGGTTTTCTATTTCGCGAGAAGCCCGGTTACCGTCATTTGTTGCGCGAGTGGATCGATTATTATAAAATCCCCGTTGCACAGCTCAATTTAATTCGACAGGGAGCTGATTTTGTAAATGCTGAAGGTGAAATAATTCCGAACGAACGACTTACTGCGCCACCCAATCCGGTGGTTTCGTATGCCTATTGCTCGGATACGGCCTACAACGAAAACCTGATTCCGTTGCTGCAAGGTGTCGATTTGTTGTACCATGAGGCTACCTTTGCCGATTCGGAGCAGAAGAGAGCCCGGCAGACGATGCATTCGACCGCCCGCGAGGCAGCTACCATTGCATCGAAGGCCGGTGTAGGGAAACTCCTGATCGGGCATTATTCGGCCCGCTATCACAATAAGGAACTGCTGTTGGACGAAGCACGTCAAGTATTTGAAAATACAGAACTTACACACGACATGCAAACGTTTGCAATCGAAAGCAGGGTTAAAAGCTCTTAATCCGGTCGGGGTGCTTTCGCTTTCTTCTATTTTTGTGCACAATTGTTCGTTCTTCTTGTTTTATGTAAAGAAGTTGGAACAAAAATTTCGAAAAAAAAGAGATACAAATATGAAGAAAACCTTTTTACTCCTGTTCAGCGCGATGCTGAGTATGCTGGTTTCGGCCCAGCTTATTGTTACCAACCCAGCTATTCTTACCAGCGACTTTACCGGCGAGGTTGAAGTTATATTTGACGCTTCGCTCGGAAATGCCGGTTTGAAAGATTATACAGGTACCGACGTGTATGCGCATGCCGGTGTAATTACGACGGCAAGCACCAGCGATTCCGACTGGAAACACGCTCCTGCAGCTTGGCTGGACAACAGTCCGAAGTATTTATTGTCGAAACTGGGCAATAATAAATGGAAGTTACTCATTACGCCCAATATGGCAGGCTATTATAACCTGAATACCGGCGAAGTGGTGCGCAAACTGGCGTTTGTATTTCGCAACAGTACTGCATCGCGCACAGGAAGGGATGTGGGTGAAAAAAATATTTTTGTGCCGGTTTATCAGTCGGGTTTGCATGTGTCATTTACATCCCCTACCAACGATCAGATGATAACTCCCGGTGCTTCCCTCGAGTTTGTGGTTGGTTCTACCCTGACAGCCGATTTGAGTCTGAAAATTAACGCGCAGCCGATGGCTTCTGTGGCTGCCGCTACCACGCTTAATTATACACATACTTTTGCAACAGCTGGCGATTACGAAGTGATTGCTTCGGCTTCGGCTGGTGGTACCACGGTATACGATACTCTGATGATAGTTGCCAGCGCTCCGGTGGTGGATGAACCTCGTCCGGCTGGTGTAGAGCTTGGTATAACTTACACGGGATCCTCTTCGGCAACCCTGGTGCTGCATGCTCCCGGAAAGCAGAATGTGTTTTTAATCGGGGAGTTCAATAATTGGATTCCAAAAAACAATTATCAGCTTAAGCGCGATGGTGAGTATTGGTGGATTACGCTCGAAGGATTGACTCCCGGTCATCTGTATGCCTATCAGTATTTAGTGGACGGTCAGTTACGGGTGAGCGATCCGTATACCGAGCTGGTACTAGACCCGTGGAACGATCAGTGGATAAATTACCCTACGCAACGTTTTTCCGGTCTTAAACCCTATCCTGCAGGTAAAACCGAAGGGTTGGTGGCTACCCTGCAGACCAATAAAACACCCTATACCTGGGAAGTACCTGACTTTAAAATGCACGATCGCGAAAATATGGTGATTTACGAATTGTTGCTTCGTGATTTTACGGTCGAAAAGTCGTTGGAAGCAACCATTGCGAAACTCGACTACCTTAAAAAATTAGGTGTGACGGCTGTTGAGCTGATGCCGGTACAGGAATTTGATGGCAACGAGAGCTGGGGCTACAATCCCCATCACTTTTTTGCTCCCGACAAAGCGTATGGAACTCCCGAAATGTACAAACGTTTTGTAGATGAATGCCATAAACGCGGCATAGCAGTGATTCTCGATGTGGTATTCAATCATGCCACCGGAATAAACCCAATGGCTGCCCTGTACTGGAATTCGACGGCCGGTCAAACTGCAGCAAATAATCCCTGGTTTAATGTAACGGCTCCTCATCCTTATAGTGTTTTTCACGATTTCAATCATTCCTATGCTCCCACACGTGAATTTTTCAAACGGGTGTTGAAATACTGGATTGATGAATATAAAATTGACGGATACCGCCTGGACCTTACCAAGGGTTTCACCCAGAAAAGTTCAACCGAATCAACTGCTTCGCGTTACGATCAGACCCGTATCGATTATCTTACCGAATACTATACGGCTGCAAAAGAAGCAAAAGAAGATGTGATGTTTATTCTGGAGCATTTTTGCGATTACGATGAAGAGCTCGCGCTTGCCAACCGGGGGATGTATTTGTGGCGCAATGTAAATAATTCCTTTTCGCAGGCTGCTATGGGATTTTCGTCGAGCAGCGATTTCGGAGAACTCAATTCTACTCCCCGCCGGTGGGTGGGTTATTCCGAAAGTCACGATGAAGAGCGCAATTTTTACAAAGCAAAAGCATTTGGTACGGGTAGTGTAAAAACCGACTCGGTTTACCGGATTAGCCGGGTGCCGTTGAATGTCGCGTTTACAGTATTGGTGCCGGGTCCGAAAATGCTATGGCAATTCCAGGAACTGGGTTTCGATTATTCGATTGATGCATTGGGTGGACGTACGAGCAACAAACCATCGGCCTGGGGATGGCTCGATCTGCCTCACCGTAAAGCAGCTATGGAAGCTTCGTCGAAACTTATTTCGTTGCGTAAACTGTTTCCAACAGCATTTTCATCGGGTACTTTTCAGTTCAATTACAGTACTTCCGACTGGGATAACGGCCGTAGAATTTCGTTAAGTCACAACGACCTGAGTTTGCTGGTACTCGGGAATTTTAAAGCCGACCAGACGGCGGTAGCCTTCCCGAATTTTCCGAAAGGCGGAATGTGGTATAATGTGCTTACCGGCGAACAAAAATACATTGGATATACCAACGAGCCTATTACCTTACAACCCGGTCAGGTATTGGTTTATGCCGATCGTAAAATTGATTTTCCGAGCAATGTGGAAACTGTAGTTCCGGCCGAACAAGCCCTGGTTTATCCTACTGAAACCCGTGGCCGGATATGGATTACCGACTCAAGCAGTGGCGCAGAACTGAAGATGTATTCGCTGCAGGGACAATTGTTGAATACCTGGCAGGGAGTGCAGGAGATTGATATAAGTGCTTATCCGGCAGGAGTATATATCTTGAGTGTAAGTGGGGATGCAGGAGTGAGGACGCAAAGAATTATCCGTTCGAATTAATAGTTCAAAAAAGAATCGATCACTAATTAAAAAAATCCCCCTGGTGGAGTACTACTCAACCAGGGGGATTCTCTTTTTGCTTACTTCTTTTTACTTACTTCGCTGATTGCCCTTTTTACAGCAGGGTCATCTTTAAACAAAATCGGATAAAAGCCTTCGTCGCCCAATACATTACGACTGATATACGCTTTTAACCGCACCAGCATAATGTTGCGCGATTGCTGAATTTGGGTGGGATGGGGTTTTACCCCTCTTTTTTCGGCAAAAGCTACAAACTGGTTCAGCAGGTTTTGCGCGTCCAGGTGCTTTTCCATCGCTTTCCAATCCTTCAGTTTAGCCAATGTGGCGCGGTGCTGGTCGGTATAAGCGAAAGCAAACTGGTATATGTGAGCGTAGTTTACTACTTTAGCAAAATAGTCGGTAAAATCCGTGGTATCGCGCGGGATGAAAATATCGGGCATAATTCCGCCTCCTCCATACACGGTGCGGCCAGCCAGAGTTTTAAATACCAGGGTGTCGTTGTTGTGAATACTGTCGGCCGTTGCAAATTCGCCGTGCATATAGCGGTTCATCAAATCCATATTGTATTCGTCCGATTTTCCTTTTTCGTAAGGTTTCTGTATACTACGGCCCGAAGGTGTGTAGTAGCGGGCTACGGTGAGCCTTACGGCCGAACCGTCCGACAGGTCAAACTGTTGCTGTACCAGTCCTTTGCCGAATGACCGACGTCCGATGATTACTCCGCGGTCGTTGTCCTGTATAGCTCCCGCAAAAATTTCGGAAGCCGATGCCGAGAATTCATCAATTAGTACCGCCACCGGGTTGTTGATGCAGCTGCCGGTTCCATCCGAAAAAGCATCGTAGCGGGGGTACGATTTCCCTTCGGTATATACAATTAATTGTTTAGCAGGTAAAAATTCGTTAATCATCGCGATGGCTCTTTCGAGGTATCCGCCGCTGTTTTCACGAAGGTCGATAATAAACCGGGTCGCTCCTTTTGATTTCAGGTTGGCAATGGCGGTAAGAAATTCTTTGTAAGTAGATTCTCCGAACTTATTTACCTTGATAAGCCCGGTGCCCGGAGCAACCAGGTAGCTTATATCGACGGAGGTTACGGGTATCTCATCGCGGGTTATGGTGTACGAAAGCATTTCGCTTGTCCCGGGGCGTTTCACTCCCAGCTTCACTTTCGATTTGTCTTTACCGCGTAGGGTTCGTAATACTTTTTCGTTGGTGATGGTTTTTCCGGTGAATACCGAATCGTCGACCTGAATAATACGGTCGCCGGCCAGCAGCCCTGCTTGTTCCGATGGTCCACCGCTAATTACCGATATCACCATAATGGTGTCGTTCTGAATATTAAACTGAACACCAATGCCCGAGAAGCTTCCTTCCAATTCGGTGTTTACAATTTCCAGGTCCTTAGCCGGAATATAAACCGAATGTGGATCAAGTTTGGCAATCAGGTCGATAGCCATTTCCTCGGTCAACTCATCGGTATCGGTGGAGTCAACATAATTTTTATCGATCAGTTGGAGCAATTGGTCCACCTTGCCCGACGACTTCAACAGCCGGTCAAACAATCCACCCATGCCATTGTGTTCGCGACTCAGCTGCCGGCTGGCAATCATGTTACCCAGTAATAATCCGGCAATCAACGCTGCCAGAACAATAGCTACCAATTGTAGGTTTTTCCTGTTCATCTCTTTATTCTTTATTCTTGACTCTTGGTTCTTGACTCTTTACTCTTGGTTCTTTATTCTTGGTTCTTGGTTCTTGAATCTTGACTCTCCAAAAACAACACCTCTATCCCTGCTTTTCTCAACAATTCCACCCCGTCCATAATCCGGTATTCTTCTCCGTAAATTACCCTTTTGATACCCGCCTGAATAATCAGTTTAGAGCATTCGATGCAGGGAGAAGCGGTTACATACAAGGTAGCACCATCGCTGCTATTGTGCGAGCGGGCCACTTTGGTGATGGCATTGGCTTCGGCATGCAATACATACGGCTTCGACTGAAAATTTTCATCCTCACACTTATTTTCGAAGCCCGATGGAGTACCGTTGTAACCGTCGGAAATAATCATCTTATTTTTAACCAGCAGTGCGCCGACCTGCCGGCGCTCGCAATACGAATTTTCGGCCCAGATACGTGCCATCCGCATGTAACGTTCGTCCAATACCTTTTGTTTTTCGTCCATAGTTGTTATAGTGTAACTTTAGAGTGATTGAAGTTGATTGGAGGAAAATCCACCAATGACTGAAAAAAACTGATCTTCGTTGATTCCCACCTGTTTGCATGCCAGCATTGCAGCCTGTATACACCTTAGTTTGTCTTCGCCTGTTACTTTAACAATCGTTTTTCCTTTGCGGGTTTTCAGGCTACACACTTCATTATCCATTGAGTAAGCCGGAGTGTTGTAGGCAAACGCCACCAAATCGCGACGCAGGCGCGAAATCAACTGTCCCAGTGCAGGATCGCCCTCGTAGTAGATGAGTCGCCCCTGCGTTTCCATCAGGTTGATAAACTGGTCGAACTGTTCGACATACACCTCAAAGTCGGGAAAAGTTTGACTGTAATCGCGATCAATACCGGTTAATATGGCAATATGGGGTTTGTAAAGATGAAATTTTGGTCGTTTATCGATGGAGGAACTTAGTTTTTCGTCGCCATCGAAAACTGCGATTCTGGATTCATACGAAAGTTTCACCGTGCTGCTCAATCCTTCCACCCGATTTCCGATGAGGTAATCGGCCTCAATGCGAAGTTGTTTCATCACGTACAGAATCATAGCGGTGATGGTCGTTTTTCCATGACTTCCGGCCACCACAATACGGGTTTTATTCCGGGTTTGAACAAACAGGTATTCGGGCGATGAATAAATTTTAAGTCCCAATTCACGTGCACGTACCAATTCCGGGTTATTGTTGCTTACTTCGGCACCATACACGATGGCCGAAATATTCCGGGTAAGTAATTCAGGGTACCAGCCCTGCCTGTCGGGAGTAAGTCCGTGCTGTTTCAGCTGCGAGAGAGTCTGCTCCGATAGGTTTTCGCCCGATACTGTTACTTTGTAACCATTTTTCCTGCTCACCGCTATGGCCAGGTCAAGAAAAGTGGTTCCCCCGATCGCTATAAAATGGACGTGTTGCATGTGGGTTGTCAGGGAATTTATTTTGATTAATTTTGCCTTTGCTTTTTATAACCCGCAAAATTAGTAAAAAAAAATTCAAAAATGAAGCTATTCAAGATAGAGGCAGGATATTTTAACGCTGACGGAGGCGCCTGTTTTGGTGTGGTTCCTAAACGAGTATGGAAAAAGCGCTATCCCTGCGACGACAATAATTTTTGCCGCTTGCACATGCGGTGCCTGTTTATCGATACCGGTGATCGGAAAATTCTGATCGACACTGGTGCCGGTACCAAGCAAACCGATTATTTCAAGTTGTACGGCATGAAAGATCTGATTGATTTTCAGGAGTTATTACCCTCCATGGGATATAGCTGCGATGAGGTTACCGATGTCATTCTTACGCATCTTCACTTCGATCATTGCGGAGGTTGCACCCGTTACAACGAACAAAAGCAGCTCGAACTAACGTTTAAAAACGCGTACTATTGGGTGGCTGAGGCGCAATGGCGTAATTCGCAACAGCCCAACGTGCGCGAAGGCGATTCGTATTTTCCCGAAAATATGGAACCGGTGCAACAAGCCGGGCGTTTAAAATTGGTGACAGAGCCCATTGCACTTACTCCCGATATACGCATTAAAATTTTTAACGGACATACGGTTGGTCAGCTGGTGACGTATATTTCGACCGGGAAACGAACCTTTGTTTATTCGGGCGATGTAATTCCGATAGCTCCCAATGTGCCTCTGGCCTGGGTTTCGGCCTACGATACCTTCCCAATTACCTCCATGGCCGAGAAAAAGATATTGCTCGACGAAGCGGTAGCCGAACAGCAGGTGCTCATTTTCGAACACGATGCGTATACCGAATGTTGCACGGTTGCCGAGTCGGGAGGCAGGTACAAGGTGGCCCAAACCGGAACGCTGGAAGAATTTTTAAATAGTTGAACGCCATTTGTTGAGAGGTGATAAAGCGATTGTCCACTAAATAGCTGCAATTTTCTACTTTTAAGTAACCGACAGTGGCTATTTTTGTAAATAAAAAAAATGAAAATAAGTATTGCCCACCTCGCTTGTGGACTTTTGTTTTTACCGGCCCCGTACGGAATGGCACTATCCGGTACTGGTTCGACACACTACCTTACGGGCCTTGCACAGTCTGGTGTCAGTTCGTCGCAGTCCGCTTCCGGTTCAACCCTGGTGGCGCAACCCGTTCCCGATCGTACGGTTTACTTCGATCTGAATGCTGAAGGAAAGCAGTTTTCTATCCTTTGGGGACTCGATACCGCCTGGCCCAGTGAAGATAATATCCGCAGAGGAGTTGCCTTTATGGGCGCTTCAAATATTGATGTGGTAAGGGTTTCGTTTCAACCCACGCATGAATTGGTCGCAGGAGAGCTTCAATCCGAGCAGATTCGATGGATCAATACCCGTATCGGGTTGGTAAACTTAACCAACCCTACCGCGCAATTGGTAATCAACAGCGATCACCCGTCGGTGCATGCCTGGTATGCAGGCAATGCGGCACGATGGGCGCAGTTAATGGATCTTACTACCCGGCGTTATCAGCAGGCCGGACGAAAAGTGGTTACTATCTCGCCTTTCAACGAGCCCGATTATACAGCAACGGGTCAGGGTAGTCTGACCGATTTTTACAATATTGCCGGCGAACTTCGCAAGAATCCCCTGTTCGACAGTATCCGGATTTCAGGCGGGAATACACTGAATACCGATCAGGCCCTCAACTGGTATAATCAGTTGAAATCGCGGCTGGACGAAGGAAATACGCACCAGCTGGCCGGTAGTTTCGATAATTATGCAGCGTTTTTCAGAGCTGTAAGGGGTAATGGACATCATGCCTCGAACGATGAGCTTCACAATGTAATGGAAGCAATGGTGGGGGCAGAGTATGGCATGCAAACCGGAATATGGTGGGGTACGGCCGAATATGCCCGTTCGGAATTCGTGAAGGCCAGCGATGGTGTGAGGTTAGGCTATGCCGAGCACCGGCCAAACTGGACGGCAGCATCGGTTTACCGGCATCCCGGGGGTAAAGTGCAGGCTTTTGTTGGATCATCCGAACGTCAGGCGGTAACTACTACCTACCGTTTTGTGTCGGCTCACCGGAGTGTTTTTTACGATGGGCACGGACCACAACGCGAATTCACTGTTGTGATGCCGGGGGGTACCGGGTATCAGCAAGGACAAACGAATGCCGAAAAAGTGGTGAATATTACCCAGGGCGACGATATTCAGCCGGTAATTAACGGCAGCTATGTGTTGGTCAACCGTCAAAGTAAAAAGGTGATGGAGGTCGCTTCCGGTTCGTCGCAGAATGGTGCGAATATCCGGCAGGGCAGTTACGGCGGATTTACCTATCAACAATGGAATGTGGTGCCGGTGGATGCGCCGGTGGGAGGCGATTTCAGCTATTTTACCATAACGGCAAAAAACAGCGGAAAATCACCCGATATCTACAACTGGTCGCTTCAAAACGGGGGAAATATTGCGTTGTGGGAAGATACCAAAGGTGGCAATCAACAGTGGTACCTTGAGTATGCCGGCGATGGCTGGTTTTATATTCGCAGCCGTCACAGTGCAAAATGTATTGAAGTGGCCAACGGGAGCGTTCTTGATAATGCGAATATTCAGCAATGGGATCGCGACGAAGGATTGAATCAGCAATGGCGATTTGTGCCGGTGGGTACAGTGCCTGAGTTTGAAGTGCCCGAAGCACCGTCAGGTATCAGGGCCGAAGCCCGGACGCATTCCATTGGATTGAGTTGGCAGGCTTCCTCATCGGCCGATGTGGTGGGGTATACAATATTCCGTTCGACAGCCGAAGAGGGTGATTATGAAACCATAGCCCGTGGGGTGGCGGCAACATCGTTTGTCGATAACGATCTGACGCCAGGCATCCGGTATTTTTATAAAGTAAGTGCAATTGATGCATCGTTGAATCGTTCGGCCTTTACATCGGTAGTAAGTTCGGAAGCTACCGGCGGAAAGGCGCTGGTAGCCCGGTATGGATTTGAGTCGTCGGTACGCGATACCACCGAACACCTGAATCACGGTGCTGTGTATGGTTCCGTGAGTTATACCGATGGAGCTACCGGCGGAAAAGCTATCGTGTTGGGCTCAGGTAGTTTTGTACAATTGCCGTATACCATTGCTAATCACCGCACACTTACTATTTCAGCACGGGTCAATTTCAGAGGATTAAACTCGTCGTGGCAGCGTATTTTTGATTTTGGGAACGATCCGCAAAACTACCTGTTTTTAACTCCACGGACCAATTCGGGGCGATTGCGATTTGCCATCAGAAATGGAGGCGCCGAGCAAACCCTCGACGCCCCGACGGCTCTGCCCTATTTTCAATGGTCGCATGTGGCGGTAACCATGGGAGCCGATAGTGTGAAGTTGTACGTAAACGGTACGAGAGTAGCGGCTACTGCTGCCATCACGATTCGACCCTCCGATTTCCGGCCGGCCTTTAATTATATAGGAAGAAGTCAGTTTGCTACCGACCCGATGTTTACCGGTTATGTCGACGATTTCAGGGTGTACAGCTATGAACTATCGCCCGATGCTATAGGTGGTTTGTACAGTGTGGTTTCGTCGGTTGAAACACCTGTACCCAACAAATTAAATATATACCCCAACCCGGCTGTGGATGTTGTTTTTGTGGAGGCGCAGGGTCGAAAGGTTTCGCAGGTAATGTTGTACGACCTGAATGGGAGATTAATGCGTGTCGTTCCGGGCGATTCGGAGAGCCGGATCAGCGTTCCCGTAGCCGGACTAGCTCCGGGAGTTTATGTATTGAAGATACTGTCGGATACCAAGCCCGAATATATAAAAGTGCTGATAAACAGCGCAGTTTTCGGATTGTAACAATAAATGCGGAATGTATGGTGATAAAATACCCTGATTATGGTATGATTTTACTGTAAAGAAGGGATTTCAGAAAGCCGGTTGCAGATGTATTTTTGTAGTATTATTTATTTAGAAAATTAAGAGTATGAACAACAATGCATTTTGCCCCATATCGTTTAAGAAGATTGACGAGCACGTAGCCCGTCTGAACGGATTTTTCACCGTAGGATTGCTGGTGGTATTTCTGATTACCGGTTCGGTACTTCCGGTTGTATTTCTGGTGGTCGATTTTTTAGCAAGGGGATTAGAATATCCTAAATGGAGTTTGCTGGCTCAGCTATCGAAACGGATTCTTTCGGTTCTGCAGGTAAAACCAAAATTAGTAAATGCTGGTCCGAAGCTTTTTGCTGCCCGGGTAGGACTTTTATTTTCGGTGTTGGTGGCAATAAGCTCCATTGCGGGGTGGGATGTAGCCGCCCTTGTGATTGCGTTGATTTTCGGAATTTGTGCATTTTTGGAGGCTGCGATAGGATTTTGCGTGGCCTGTAAAATCTACCCATTTTTATACAAATTTATTTATCAGCGTCCTGTTGCTAAAATAGATTATAAAACAGACTATCAAATTTGATATTTATCAAAAATAAATTTTTCGAATGATAGTGTATTTCAGGGATTAAACGTATCTTTGTGAGCAAGTAAAAATCTAATTACACAGCTCATGTACGATACGTTTAAATCGCATTTAAGCAGCGAGTTAGCTGCCATTGAATCCGCCGGTCTGTATAAGAACGAGCGGATTATTGTGTCTCCTCAGGGAGCATCCATCCGGGTTTCCGACGGAAAAGAAGTATTAAATTTTTGTGCCAACAACTACCTGGGGCTTTCCAATCACCCCCGGTTGCGCGCAGCAGCGGCCGGGGCGCTCGAAACGCATGGTTATGGGATGTCGTCGGTTCGTTTTATTTGCGGGACTCAGGATCTTCACAAAGAACTGGAGTCTGAAATTTCGCGTTTTTTCGGAACCGAGGATGCCATATTGTATGCCGCCTGTTTCGATGCCAACGGAGGAGTTTTCGAGCCCCTGCTTACCGAGCAGGATGCCATTATTTCGGATGCGTTGAATCATGCCTCCATTATCGACGGGGTTCGACTGTGCAAGGCTCAGCGCTACCGGTATGCCAATGCCGATATGCAGGAGTTGGAGAAACAATTGCAGGCTGCTCAGGAACAGCGTTTCCGGTTGATAGTTACCGATGGAGTATTTTCGATGGATGGTAACGTGGCGCCACTTGATAAAATATATGAACTGGCGCAAAAGTACAATGCCATGGTGATGGTGGATGAGTCGCACTCGGCCGGAGTTGTGGGTAAAACCGGACGAGGAGTTACCGAGCTTTACAACCTGAAAGGTCAGGTTGAAATTATTACCGGTACATTGGGTAAGGCTTTTGGAGGTGCTATCGGCGGTTTCACCACGGGTAAAAAAGAAATTATCGATATGCTTCGCCAGCGCTCGCGTCCTTATTTATTCTCCAATTCTATTCCCCCTATGGTTGCGGCTGCCGGCATTGAAATGTTTCACATGATTGATGAAACCAATAAATTACAGGATCAGCTTCACGAAAACACTTCTTATTTTGTGGCTAAAATGAAAGAAATCGGATTTGATATCAAACCAACCGAATCGGCCATTTGTGCGGTAATGCTTTACGACGCCAAACTGGCTCAGGAAGTGGCAGCAGCTATGCTCGATGAAGGAATTTATGTGATTGGTTTTTATTATCCGGTGGTTCCGAAGGAGCAGGCCCGCATTCGTGTACAATTGTCAGCGGCACATACCCGCGAGCAGTTGGATCAGTGCCTGACAGCGTTTGCTAAAGTAGGCAAAGCGAAAGGAATTATCAACTAATTATTTTTTTGTCAGGATAAGTATCTTACACTTGTATAATCAACAATAAATATAAAAATAATAAAGATCAATCATCATCAGATTGCATGAATCGGTTCTCGTCTCTTGATTCTTGATTCTTGACTCTTGATTCTAAAAAAAATGAAAGCATTAGTTAAAGCAAAACCCGAAAAGGGCCTGTGGATGCAGGATATGCCGATTCCTCAAATCGGTATTAACGATGTATTGATAAAGATTAAAAAATCGGCTATTTGTGGTACCGATTTGCATATTTACAAATGGGACGACTGGGCACAGCGTACTATCAATACGCCTATGATTATTGGTCACGAATATGTGGGCGAAATAGTGCAGGTGGGTCATGGAGTTAAAAACCTTCAAGTGGGCGATCGGGTTACGGGCGAAGGTCATATCGCCTGCGGACATTGTCGCAATTGTAGGCGCGGTAAACTGCACGTATGTGCCAATACCATTGGTGTAGGGGTAAATCGCGATGGTTCTTTTGCCGAGTACCTTTCGTTGCCGGCCGAAAATGTGGTGAAACTGGATGCCCGTATTTCCGACGAGATGGCAGCCATCATGGATCCGTTTGGTAATGCGACGCATACAGCACTTTCGTTTCCGCTGATAGGCGAAGATGTGTTGATTACCGGGGCCGGACTTATTGGCAGTATGGCCACAGCTATTTGTCGATTTGCGGGAGCCCGTCATATTGTGGTAAGCGACCTGAGCGATTATCGGTTGGAAATTGCCAAAAAGATGGGTGCTACGCTGACTATCAACCCGGCAAAGGGTGAAACAATCGAAGGTGCGATGAATCAATTGCGTATGGTTGGTTTTGATATCGGGTTGGAGATGTCGGGCTCGCCCGCTGCTTTTGAGGGTATGATTGAAAACATGTACAACGGATCAAAAATTTCGTTGTTGGGTATTTTGCCGAATACCACCCAGGTTCAGTGGGATAAAATCATCTTCAAGGCTCTTACGCTGAAAGGTATTTACGGGCGTGAGATGTGGGAAACCTGGTACCAGATGGAGCAGATGCTGATTTCGGGTATCGATTTAAATCCGGTGATTACCCATCGTTTTCATATTGATGATTTCCAGAAAGGATTTGATATTATGGAATCGGGGAATTGCGGGAAGGTGATTCTCTCCTGGGAGTAACGCTCGTTGTGCCGGGTTGCAACTTTCGATTACTTCGTACTCTGAGGTCGCAACCCGGCACAACTCGCTCAGGCGATGCTCGTTTAATCATATTATGAGGTCGCAATCCGGTACAACTCGCTCAGGCGATGCTCGTTTAATCATATTATGAGGTCGCAACCCGGAACAACTCGCTCAGGCGATGCTCGTTTACTTGTGTTTTGAGGTGGCTACAAACAACACCGCTCCCACCAAACTCATGGTAGCAGCAGCGTAACTGGCATAATGAAAACTGCCTGTGAGGTCGTACAAATAACCACCGGTGAGCGGACCGAAAATCCCGGCCAATGCATACCCTAAAAATACATAGGGATAAATGCCTCCTAAGTTGGCAATGCCAAAATGGGAGGCACTTTCTTTTGCAAATAAAACGAAATTGGAGCCAAATCCAAACCCAATAAGTATCGATAATACGATATACAGTGTCCCGGTTAATGGCAGGTATCCCATCAGAAAAATTCCTATAGCCTGCAATAGTAACGCAATGGGTATACAGGTGCGTGCAGGTACGTAATCACTTATCCAACCCCAGCTTAGTCGCCCGGTGAAGTTGGCAATGGCAAACACGGAAACACCGATCATAAGGGTGTGCTTTTCGATTCCCTGTTCTGCTCCGATAGGATTAAGATTTCCTAAGACCAACAAGCCCGCAAAAGTGCCGAAAAAAATGCCGGTCGCTAAAAACATAAAGTGCTTGGTACGTAGCATTTTGCGTGAGGTTACAAGGCTTGAGGCCACTGCTGCTGCTGGTTTACGAATAAAAAAGGCAAACAGCAGGATCATTCCACCATAGCCAAGTCCGATGCGACGGAATATCTCCATAACATCCAGTCCATCGATGAGTGCATGCTCTATTAAATAGGTGAGTACTACTGCGGCCAATCCAAATCCTGCTGAAACAATTCCGGTTACCAGCCCTTTTTTCTCCGGAAACCATTTTACAGGTACGGTGAGTGCTGTCATATAACCAAAACCGGTCCCTATTCCTGCCAATACACCAATCCCAAGCAAAATGATGTAAAAGTTACCGTTTGAGAAACTGGATACTACATATCCACCTCCAAAAAAAACAGCCGACAATATTGCCTGAAACCGCGGACTTACACGCTCCTGTAGTTTGCCGGCTAAAATCATGGTGGCCGGAAATACAGCAATTAGCAACCCGAAAATCAATTGCGATTGTACGGCTGTCCAATGGTACGAACGAATTAGCTCGGGTACTATTACGCTCCATGCGTAAATTCCACCCAGGCTCAGCATTATAACAAAAGAAGATACCACGGTGAGTACCGGTCGCTTAGGAGGATGAGCTGTGTTGCTGTTCATTTAAATCAGTTTTCGTATTTTTTCGATAATTTTTACATCCCGACGGTTGACCCGTGAATCGTGTTTGCCGGATGGCCCGGGAATTTAACTTCTCCAAATCGTTTAATTGTGAAACAACGAATGGAGTTGGTGAAGCATTTGGTTGTTACCTTCAGCATCAACCGGTGTTTTTAACACCTCCCGAGATGGCTGTTGTGATTACCAATAACTGATTCAAAACCACATCGGCCTCGGCCGGATTGGTTTCGCGTATCGACCGCCAATGCTTCAGGAGGCGTGTTTGCATCTTATGAAGTGTAGCCAATGCATTTCTTCGACGATTGATATTTGTGAGCAGATTTTCGCGCCGTTCGGCGGTGTTTTCACCCAGCATGAAGGCAATTTGCTGCATACTGCGCCGGTGTTCGTCAAGTATAAGCGAAAGTAATTCTTCACGCAAGCTTCCATCGGTCACCAGTGAAGCATATTCCCGCATCATATCGGTATCGGCGTTCAACAGGTTGGTTTCAATCTGAATCAGTGCGTATTTCAAAAACGGCCATTGCTGTGCCTGTGCCTGTAGTTGCCTGTATAATTCAGGTTCGTTCATTTGTAGTTGCTCTAATGCATAACCTACTCCATACCAGGCAGTAAGATTAAAGCGCGACTGATTCCAACTGAAAACCCACGGAATTGCCCGCAGGTCGTTGAGCGTACGTTTGCCGGTGCGACGGGCAGGGCGTGATCCGATTTTGCTTTGCTCCACCACATCGATGGGTGTACACTCGCCATAAAACTCAATAAAACGGGGGTGTTGAATCAGTTGCTGATAGTATTCCAATGATTGGCGCGATAACGCATCCAACGCTTCGTAAGGTAAATCTTGTTTTGCAGGAGGAAATAAATGATAACTGGTTTGCAGAGCCGTTCCCGACAACAACATCTCCAAATTGTAGGTAGCATTTACTAAGTTGGCAAATTGCTGAGCAATGGTTTCGCCCTGTACCGTTAATTTGATGGCACCGCTTAACGTTCCCGAGGGCATGCCATCGAGAAATCGATGGTACTTTCCGCCACCCCGGCTGATTGTTCCTCCGATTCCGTGGAAGAATTTCAGCTTCAGTTTATGTTTTTGAGCTACACGGGTAAGCGATTGTTCGGCCTGATGAATATTCCACCGGCTTGCCACTATTCCTCCGTCTTTATTGCTGTCGCTGTAGCCTAACATCACCTCCTGTTCTTCCACCTGAAGTTGTTGTACAAGGTCTAACGACAGGTATTCATCCAGAATCAGGTACGATTTCTTCAAATCGTCGATGGTCTCAAACAGGGGCACCACCTGTAATAATCCCCGCTGCATGCCTACTTCCCGCATAAACAGGAAAACGGCCAGCAAATCGCTCACACCACGGGTCATGCTCACGATAAGCGACCCGATTCCGTCGGTACCATAGCGTTGACAATGCTCTTTTAATACCTGAAAACAAGCCAACACCTGATCGGCTTCGGGTCCTACTGTTGTACCACTCACCACGAATGGCCGGTTGCTTCGTAATTCTTGTTGCAAAAAAGTCATCTTTTTCGATTCGTCCCAGTTGCTGTAGTCGTTTTCGGGCAAGGAGGCAAACGATAGCATTTGCTCAATTGCTTGGTCGTGAAAGCTGCTATTCTGACGGATGTCTAATTTAGCAAGATGAAATCCGAAACACTGAACCTGTCGTTCGATGGGGAATAGATAGGTGTCGACAATTCTGTGGGCTCCTGCATCCAGCAAAGTTTGACGCAAAAACCGTAACTCGTCCATTAATTCTCCGGCGTTTGTATAATAAGTCCCGATCCCGGATACCTGTTCGGTACGCGTATTTTCAAGTTTAATGATAAGCAAATTCAGAAATTGTCGCCAGGGTTCGTGCAGGTTGCGTTCAATGGCTTTTTGTCCCTTTTTTCCGAACTTCTCTTTTAATTCTTGTATTCGAAGCAATAGTGCCGGCGGTACATAACTTCGGTTTTCGGAAAAGCTCAAGGTCGAAATTAAATTGCGAACTTGTGTTTCAATTAGTTGAATGGCAGTCTGACGATGCAGATTCAGGGTGTCGCGGGTTACCTGAGCAGTAACGTAGGGATGTCCGTCGCGGTCGCCACCTACCCAGCTTCCAAACCGAAGAGTTGGATAGTGCTGTGGTTCCGAAAGCCGGGTTGGCGAAAATCCTGCTGCATGCCAGGCATATTTCAGGCGCTTGTCGCTCAATGTTAATGCCTCAGGAAATACCTTCGAGAAGTAGTGCATCACAGCACTTCGTTCCGAGCTTACATCCGGCTTTTCGAGATACACTTCACCACTTCGCCACCATCGTTCAAGTAAAGCATGAAAACTTTCCTCAATTACCTGCAATTCGGTTTCCGACCAAATAGCATTTTCTTTCTTTACCAACATCAGGTAAAATTCGCGGTGAAGTTCTAAAATTGATACCCGCTTTGCCTCGGTAGGGTGTGCGGTAAGTACCGGTTGTATCTGTAGCTGCGGTAAAATGGAGGCAATCTGTTCTTCCGTTAGTCCTGCATTTTTCCAGCGGATAAAGGTTTCGGCCCAGGAACCCCTGATGTATTCAGCACCCACTCTGTTTTCAACTTTCCGTCGGAATTGAACTGCCGCATTTTCTTCTACCAGATTCATCAGCTGAAAGTAAATACTTAAGGCTTGTACCAACTTTTCGCGTTGGGCCACTTCTTCGGCAACTTCTTTGTCTTCTTCACTGATCTGAAATAGCATACGTGCTACCAATTCTTCGCTCAAACCGATTAGCACACTGCTAAAATACGAGCTTACCAGGTGGAGATCGTCGCCTATCTTCTTGAAACCATCGGTTTCGATCTGATGTTTTAATCCGGTAACAGAGGGTGTTGATAAAGGACTCATGGATAGTGTTTTTTTAATGTTTAAAGTAGAAATCCTAAGGATAAAGTAAGCTGATTACGCTTGCTAACCCCATCCGATGGAAGGTACAAGTCATTAAGCCCCCAGTCGTAACCCGCTTTTACCCGCAGGTTGTGGTAATGGATTCCACCACCTATACCTGCCTGAAGATTGAACCGCGAATAATCCGGCTGGTTGTTGTCGTCGGAATCAATTTTATACTGATGGATAGTGGTTTTTACTTCTGAACCAAAGACAGGAGTCAGCGTGACAATCTTTTCTTCCAACCCAAAATCGATATTAGGACCAGCAAATGCAAATATAGTAAAATCGTTGGTGAGTGCAAACGATACATTCAGTCGGAGTGGAACTTCTACAAAATGTCCGGTATATGTGCTTTTTCCTAATGAATGTTCGGTGTATTGGTACAATAGCTGGTACTTAATACCATACTGAAAACGTAACGGTCCGAATAATGTGCTTTCGGCAACGGGACCGATTTGAATGCCTGTTACTGCATCATTGTTGTTGGTTTGTGAGCTCACATACCCGGCTTCAATACCCTGGTTTTGAGCGCTTACTATTCCTGTGAGAAGCAAAAGGGCTAAAGCGAAATTTTTTTTAATTTGTTTCATTTGTAGTTTTTTTAGAGTCAAGAATCAAGAATCAAGAGTCAAGAGTCAAGATGGGGTTAATCTTGACGTTTTGTATTCAGGATTGTTGATCATGACCAATATTCTGATTGTAACTATTTTTTTATTTCTGAGGTTGATTAGTATATTTGCATATTCCAATAAAAAACAGACTAATTGAACACCAAAAATAATAAAAAAATGAGAAAAATAGCTTTCCTTGTAACGTTTTTTACTCTTTTATGTTTAAACGCACAAGATTTGAGTTGGCAACTCCAAAAGCCCGATAGGGTATCGGAAGAAGTGAAAAGTACTGAGTGGTCGACGGTTACTCCACAGACAGGGGCTGCTTTTGGAACTACCAACCAACGATATGCTTCCGATAGATGGATTGCAAACGGGTTACATCAGACCGATACCCTGGTTGCCTGGCGTGGCGAGCGGGTTCATTCCCAGGTATTGATTTGGTCGGCCGGGCACAATCGTTCGTTCACAATTAAGGTGGGAAGTTTTAAGTCGGACAATAAAGATGTGATTGCGGCAAAGCATTGCACTGTTGGAACTATTGGTTATACACTTACCGATGAGTTTAGCGCGGGCTGCGGACATCGGAAGCCGCAGGATTTTGATTCGTTTCTGGTTGCGGATATTATACACACCGGAGTAAATAAGGGCCTTGTGGCAACCAATTCGGTTCAGCCGGTATGGATTAGTGTGCAGGTTCCGGCATCGGCATCGCCCGGCATTTACCGGGCTAGTATTACTATAAACGCAGGACACCGAATTACACTACCTCTGGTGCTTCGGGTGCAGGACCGTCAATTGCCGGCACCTTCGGAATGGAGCTTTGCCCTCGATTTGTGGCAACATCCGGCTGCCATTGCGCGGGTACATGGTGTGAAATTGTGGAGCAGGCAACATTATAAATTAATGAAACCCTACATGACGATGCTGGCTGCTGCCGGACAAAAAAACATTACCGCCAGTATAGTTGAGGAGCCCTGGGGGCATCAGACCTACGACGATTATCCGGGACTCATAAAGTGGACTAAAAAAGCGGATGGAAGTTGGAGTTATGATTATACCTTGTTTGATAATTATATCCATTTTATGATGAGTTGTGGTATCAACGAACGGATCAATTGCTACAGTATGGTTCCCTGGAAAATTGCATTTCCCTATTTCGACGAGAAAACCGGTACAGTTGAAGTATTCACCAACAAAATTGGTTCGCCCGAATACACTGCATTCTGGACTCCCATGCTCACCGACTTTACGCGCCATTTGAAATCGAAAAACTGGTTTGAAAAAACCACCATTGCAATGGACGAACGTCCGATGGCAGCTATGCAGGCTGTAATTACACTGCTGAAACAAATCGACCCTGCCTGGAAAATTGCGCTGGCCGGCGATTATCATCCCGAAATTGAAGGTGCTATTTTCGAGTATTGTGTAGCTTCGCGATGGGAATTTCCTGCCGATGTGCTGGAACGACGCCGTGCAGAAGGGAAGTTGAGTACGTGGTACACCTGTTGTGTCGAGAAATATCCCAACGGCTTTACCTTTTCGCCACCAGCCGAACATGTGTGGATAGGATGGTACACGGCAGCAACCGGAATGGATGGTTACCTGCGCTGGGCTTACAACAGCTGGCCAGCTAATCCGCTTTCCGACAGTAGGTTTACTGCCTGGCCTGCGGGCGATACTTTTCAGATATATCCGGGGCCGGCATCTTCTATTCGCTTCGAAAAGCTTATTGAAGGTATTCAGGATTTTGAAAAGCTGAGAATCCTGAAACAGGAAGCAGTTAAAGTGGATAACAAAGAGTTTTTGAAGGAGCTGGATGAAGTGTTGAACGAATTTCAATTGAGTAAGTTGAGTAAAATCACAGCAGAGCAACAGATTGTAAAAGCAAAAAAAATACTTATGAACTACTAAAAGCGGCTATTTCACGTCAGAAGTAAATTCAGAGTTTGCACTAATCTTCGCCCTTTTTGCCACTACAAGAGTCCATCTTTATGGATGGAAGCTCTATCTTTGTGGTGGGGAGCTTGTGTTGTCGAAACGAAGCAGTTTCCCGGAAAAAAATATTAATTATTGTCTGAAACGTGTATGCCAATATTCCAACTCCCGAATTACGTACGGGTTTCAGACGACCTTTGAAAAACAATTACTTTCGAATGAAACTGCCACACTACTTTTTTTTAATGTTGTTGCTTCCCGTAAACCTGGTTGCACAGATTGATCCTTATTTGCCCGATCCAACTCCTCCGGCCAATTTGCCCGGTTACAAATTGATTTGGTCCGACGAATTTAACGAAACGGGTAAACCATCGGGTTCCAACTGGAGCTATGAAAACGGGTTTGTTCGTAACGAAGAACATCAGTGGTACCAGTCGGATAATGCGTCGATGGCTAATGGTTCGCTCCGGCTAACAGGACGCCGCGAGACGTTCAAAAATCCGAACTACGTAGCTGGCAGTTCCGATTGGAAGAAGAGCAGGGAGTATGTAAACTACACATCAGCCTCCATACATACCCGCGGTAAGAAATCGTTTAAGTATGGACGATTTGAGATTCGTGCAAAACTTCCCGCCGTTACGGGAGCATGGCCGGCAATATGGACTCTGGGCGATTGGGGCGAATGGCCTACCAACGGCGAAATCGACATTATGGAGTATTATGGCGATGGTATTTTAGCCAATGCAGCCTGGGGTTCGGCCACGCAATGGCAGGGAGTGTGGGATTCGAGTAAAAAACCAATGTCGTATTTTAAAGGTAAAGATAGTGACTGGGCCAATAAATACCATATCTGGGTGATGGACTGGACACCCGAGTTTATAAAAATCTACCTGGATGGTGAGTTGTTGAATACCATCGAAACTGCAAAAACTAAAAACAATGATGGTTCAAATCCGTTTACCAGCCGTAATCACCATATTTTACTGAACCTCGCATTGGGAGGTGTCAATGGGGGCGATCCCTCGAAACCCAACTATCCGATAACCTATTACGTCGACTATGTGCGCGTTTATCAGCCCGATGCATCCTATGCAATTCCTTTCTTGCCTCTAAATGCAGGGGCTAATCTGGCGCCCGACCCCGAATGTAATTCAGCTATTCCTGATGGAGAAGGGGAGCGTTTACGCAACCGAAATCCAATGAGAGTACTATCGGGTACGTATTGTGCCGAAGTTCGTACGGGTAAGTACCTGCAACGAATCAACTGGTTGCCCGAAAAACAATACCGGGTGCGTGCCATGATTAACTGTGCCGATACCGGTGTAGTAGTGGGTATTAATGGTCTGGGATCCGATGCAGATGTGATACACCGGGTTGGATTTGCACCGGGACAATGGCAGCTGGTCGATTTCTCGTTTACCACTCCTGCAACTGCCGGAGAGGGTGGGGGAGTCGTTTTTTCAGGACCCGCAGGTACACTTATCGATAATGTAGAAGTGTATGAGCTGAATCAGCCGTATCATCAGATTTCGCATTCAGCCTTGCATTTCAATAGTGCAGTAAATTCGTTGGTTTTTCGCGTTACTTCGAACGGTCAATCCGGAAATGTGTTGTTGTCGGCTCCCTCAGGTATCACCCTCAGTCAACAGTCGGTTACACCTGCCGAAGCAAGCCTTGGAGCTTATGTGACAGCTACATACACTTCAGGAGTTCTGACAGGACAACCCATTCGTATCTTGTCGTCGCTGGGCACAACCCAAGTGGCGGTGTATGCGCAGCCCGCGCGTCCTGCCAGCTCCAATTTGATAGAATACTGGGATGCCGATGGTGCTTCCGGGGCTGGGTCGGAACCCGATAAGGCGGGTTGGATGGCCAACGGGTCGGTGGCCTGGAAAACGGCTAATGCTACAGCTGATGTACGGTATTCCGATCAGACAACTGCCGGTAGCTATACCTATAACGGCGCTGCCTGGGGAGGACGGGTTTTGCATCTGCGGTGGGATGGTACGCTGTCTCCCGAAAAATATTATGCATATCCGGTCGATCTCTACAAAGGGCGATACTATACGGTTGGAGGTAAATATGCATGGCAGGCCAACGGCGGCGAATATGCTGTTTATAGTATAGGGGTCAATTCAGCTCCCGACAATTCAGGCTTTTCGGTTTACAATAATCACCGAACCATTTTTAAGGTCGATAAATACTCCTTGTTCGATTTCCGGCAGGTATTTTCTGTCCCGGAAGATGGTCGGTATTACCTTACCTTCACCAATACTTCAACTATTATGGGAGGAATAGCCGATTTGGAAATTAAAGAGGGCATTCGGCTTCCGGTTGAACTGACGGTGCTTCCCAACAATTTGTCGTTTTCACAGTCGGCCACAACACGAACTATAGCGTTGACCGGAAAATATATTCACAACGATATTGTACTTACAGCACCCGAAGGTGTTCGTATTAGTCGTTCGGTTGTAACATCAGATGAAATTAATTCGGGAGTGGTTACACTTACAGTGAGTTTTGATGGCTCGCGCGACATATCCGGTGAAACAATTGAGTTGAAGTGTGGTGAGTTGCAACGTTCAATTCCGGTAACTGCGACAGGTTTTCCTACGGGACTCCGAAATCCCGACCTGCATTCGATAGTTGCGTTGTTTACAAAAGGACAGTTGCAGGTAAGGAGCCTCAATTCCGAAGTACAGTTGCATACAGTTGAGTTGTTTACGGTGCAGGGAGAATGCATTTGGAAGCAAAATTCGGTTGAATCCGATTTTCACTCCGAACAAATCTTCCGATCAGGTACCTATATACTAAGGATTAAGACCAGCAACGGACTACTGGTAAGGAAACTTGTAAATATTAGCATATAACTGTTTCGGTTCATTCGAAAATGAAGTACATTTGCAGTTCAAAAAACCATTACAAAATACACTTTTTATGGACCCAAAAAATCAGAACCAGCTTAACATTGAATTATCTCCGGAAATAGCCGAAGGAATTTACTCGAATCTGGCCATCATTTCGCATTCTTCCTCCGAATTTGTACTCGATTTTATCCGTATGATGCCGGGAACGCCCAAGGCCAACGTAAAGGCGCGTATCATACTGACCCCCGAGCATGCCAAGCGATTATTATTTGCCTTGCAGGATAATATAGCTAAATTTGAAGGCCAGAACGGAAAGATAAAAATTGCCGATAACACAATGCTCCCACCGGTGCCTACCGGATTTGGGGAAGCTTGAGTGTCAAGCCTGATTTTTATTTTTATACTAAATTTTTTAATTACAACTGTTTGGTAATATAAAGATTTACAGTATCTTTGCAGTCCGTTTATTATCCCAGTGTAAAAGTTGGATTTTTACGAACAGAAGGTGTTGAATTTGTGCCGATTAGCCTCTTTCAAATTCAATATTCCTGAGGTAGAAAACCACAGGTATTAATCAAAAATAATAAATTATTTAAAGTGGATACGTTAAGTTATAAGACCATTTCTGCGAATAAAGCAACGGCGCAGAAAGAATGGGTAGTAGTGGATGCTACCGATCTGGTGTTGGGACGTATGGGCTCGAAAGTCGCTAAGTTATTGCGCGGCAAGTACAAACCCAGTTACACCCCTCACGTAGATTGCGGTGATAATGTAATCATTATCAACGCTGAAAAAGTACAGTTGACCGGTATGAAATGGACTGATCGCATTTATCTTCGCCACACCGGTTATCCCGGCGGACAGCGTGAGATCACCCCTGCGAAGTTGATGGCCAAAAGTCCTGAAAAACTGATTAAAAAGGTGGTAAAGGGTATGTTACCCAAGAATAAATTAGGAGCTCAGTTGTTGGGTAACCTGTATGTTTTTGCAGGTGCAGAACATGATAAAGAAGCTCAACAGCCAAAAACAATCGATTTAAACGCACTTAAATAATCAGTATGGAAGTAATAAATGCCTTAGGAAGAAGAAAAGCTGCAATAGCACGTGTTTTCGTAAGCGAAGGAAATGGTCAGATCACAATTAACAAACGTGATTTGAGTGTTTATTTTCCATCACCGATGTTGCAGTACATAGTAACTCAGCCCCTGGCTAAACTGGGAGTTACCGAGAAATACAATATTAAAGTTAACCTCGACGGAGGTGGATTTAAAGGACAGGCCGAAGCGCTTCGTCTGGCTATCGCCCGTGCACTGGTAAAAATCAATCCGGATGACAAGCCAGCCTTGAAATCGGAAGGATTCATGACACGTGACCCACGCGAGGTGGAACGTAAGAAATCGGGTCAGCCGAAAGCACGTAAGAGATTCCAGTTCTCGAAACGTTAATATCAGTTTAGTATCTAAATTGCCGGGACTCATAGACACTGGATGGCTACCCGGGAATTGATTTTA
>CAZLHC010000009.1:0-86453 GCA_964559265.1 uncultured Paludibacter sp.
ACCACCTGATCTTTCTCCAGCTGTTCCCCTTCGCGCAGGTTTAATTCCAGAATTTTCCCGCTACTCTCGGCCGAAACCATAATTTCGGTGGCCTCGAATGTTCCCGAAGCATCATAACTTTCGTTGCTGTGGCTGCACCCTCCCAGAACTGCCACCAATAAAACCAAATACACCCCCCTCATAACAATTAACAATTAATAATTAACAATTAATAATTAACTTCAGTTCATACAGTATCATCAACCATTGCAGTTCTCTCTGCTTTTGTTCCTGTATTGCCGCATTTTCGGCGGTAATCTCACGGAGTAAATCGGTTACCGTCATCGTTCCATTTTCAACCCGTGCCTCAGCTGCCTTTTTTATCTGCTTGCGCAGCGCCACTATTTCCTCGTCGGTTTTTAGCTGCTCCCCGATTTTTTCCAGTTCCTGCTGCAATTGTTCCATCCTCAGCCGCGTGTTGTGCAAAAAAGTCTCCTGCTGTACGTCGACCGTTTTCCGACTGATGGCCAGGTTTTTCAGTTTGTCTTTTTGGGTGTACAAGCCGCTGATATTCCAGCTCAGCCGTGCACCCACCATATACCAGGGAGTGAAACCCGGCTCCAGCATATTCAATCCCGGATTGCCATATCCTCCCTGCAGAAAAGCTCCGGCATTCGGGAGGTTCGCAGCCCGTAAACTTCTTTCCCGGGTAGCGAGTAAGTCTTTTTGAAGGGAAAATATCTCCAGTTCGGGCCGGTGGATGGTGTCGCTGAGCAGAGGGATGGCGGGTTTTTCCAGTTCCGCCCGGGCAATAGTGCTATCGCTTGTCATAATCACCAACATCCGGCGGTATGCCTGCCCGATGGACCGTAATTCAGCCTTTTTTTGGTTTAATTTTAACTGCTCCACTTTTATCAAATCAACATCCGATTGGCTCAATATCCCATTGGTACACAAAACCTGTACTTTGTCGTAATTAGCCCGGAGCTCGGCATGTAAGTAATCCAGTTGGGTAAGTTGCTCGTTGAGCGACAGAATGCCAAAAAAAAGCTGGTTGACCCGTTCCTTCAATTGCTGCAACTCAACCTCCAGCTGCTGTTTTTCAATCCGGCTGCCTGTGCGGATGGCATCCTGCTGTGTGCGTACTCCGCCACCGTCCCAAATCAGCTGATTGACTTCGGCCACCACCCTGTATTGGTCCTTGTGGATGGATTCAAACTCAACCGGTTGGCCGATTGCCTTGCTGAGTGCCTGCCCCAGTGCCGGTGGTAGCAAAGTGATGTCGGACTGGTAAGTAGCCTGCGCACTCACGCTGAGCCGGGGCAAATACGCTTTACCTGCATTGGCTAAACTGTAGATTTCCGATTTTTCGAGCAGCCCGAATTGCTTCACCTGCGGGTAGTGTTCGCGGGCTTTTTGCTGGCAGCTTTCGAGTGTCAAACCAGCCATTGTGTACGGATGGAATAACAGGATACAGGACACGAATACTAAAACGAACCGTTTCATGCGTAAATGTGGAGTTGAGATCGTTTTTATGATAATTGCTGCAAATTTACTAATTTTATGATAGTAGTAGTTAGTGATATGCAATTAAAATATCAGTTTTTTCAGCTTTATAATCCCAACGATGGGCAATGCTACGTTTTGCAAAAATTTAACTTTCTCAACTATTTTTTTTCTTCTCCGGTATAATTATTTTTCAATACCGGTATATGCAAGTGATAGCGCACAGCCACCAGTCGGAGCACAATAACCGCTGCAGCTGCACTTATTTCGGTGGCTGCCGATGGTAGACCCAGGTATTGGCCTGCAAAGTACACCAGTCCCCCGGCAATACAGGCCATGGCATAAATGTCGCGCTTAAACAGGGCCGGAACTTCGTTGAGCAATACATCGCGCAATACGCCGCCTACGGTGCCTGTTATGGTACCCATGGTGATGCTAACCCAGATGGGCAAACCGACATCCACGCTTTTGGTAATTCCTACCACCGTAAACAGTCCTAATCCAATGGCATCAAACAAAAAAAGGGCTTCACCCAGTTTGAAGATTTTTTCCTTGAAAAGCAGGGTGGCCAGCAAAGCAAGCGCAGTGGTTGAAAAATACATGCTGTTCGTCATCCAGAAAGGGGTGACGTCTATTAGCAAATCGCGAAGGGTTCCTCCGCCTATGGCTGTTATTAATCCAATGATATAGGCTCCGAACCAGTCGATCTGCTTTCCCGAAGCCAGACGTATTCCGCTGATGGCAAAGGCGAAAGTGCCCAGAAACTCGAGTATGTCGATAAAGGATGGCAAAGTATTGATGAGTTTTGTTTAGTAACGAGCGCGAAATTACTAAAATATTTTGAAAATGTAGTTTGTCAGTGGTGACACGCTGTGTGTAGGTGCAGCTATTCCGATACTACTTTTCTTATTTTTATTGTTGTAAGCGCCTGTAATTGCCCACCATTTCTAATCCTGTAACCGACGAGGAATCGCTAACCACTACATCTCCCTTCCTGTTGAGCAGGGTTACTTTTACTTCAGCATCGATGCTTTCCGGAATCCGTCGATCCATTACGCCCTCCACCGGAGCATGCAACATCCCGGCATTGTTCGATTTGGCTTCAATCAAAAGGGTATGATCCCGGCTTACAATTTTTAGTTGTACCCGACTATCGTCGATTACTTCGAGCTTCAGTTTCGACCGCCGATAGGTGGCAAAATGATAGGTGGTGCCTTCGTGATAAAAAAATCCGAGGAAGCCGTTGAACGAACTGCCCAGCCAGGGGATGGTGGCCACCGACAACATCAGCGAACTGCCAGGATTTGAAAAATGATTGCTTTGCATCCAAATCCAGGCCGAAGGCATGCCCGAACCCCAGTCTTTTTCGATATACCCTTTTCCTCCTGTAAAATCAAAAGTGGTGGCGTTGGTTGTCAACGTACCACTCAGACTATGCGTTAAACTTACTACCCCATGGTAACATTCCATGAACGGCACAAAACGGTACCAACCCATAATGCCGGGATTGATCCAGTCGTTGGTGGTGTATTCCACCCGGTTGCTCATCGATACCGATCCGCTGAGCGAAGTGCTATCGTCTTTTAAATCGAGCGAAATACGGTCTTTCGAAAAATAATTGTTCCCTACTTTTACGGCAAATCCATCGCGGGCAAACCAAAACTCTTCAACCGGATACGAATAATACCTGGTCTGAGCCGTTTTGCCGTCAATTACCTGTACAAAGGCATGCTGCTCTTTTCCATCCTTCGAAAGGGCTATGCCGGGAATTACGCTTAGAATAGCCGAACCATCGGCCGAAACCATTTTGAAATACCAACCTTCAAAATAGTTTCGTTTTTTATTGTTTCCCTGAAAGATTATGGTGTTGCCGATCTTGCGGGTGTCGTAGCCTGGTCGCCAACGGTGGTTGGAGTAGTGAAGGTCGGGAGTTGAAGGCTGAGCAAAAATTGGTACCATAACAGCTGAAAAGAAAACCAATACTAAAAGAAGCGATTTCTTCATAGGGATTCGTTTTTATAAGTTGGGTGTAAAAATACGAAAAAGCTTTTAAAACCGAAGCGCTCAATCAATTATCCATAAAGAAGTCAGCCATAATTCATTTGTAATTCGTACTTCAGATCCCGGAATAAAAGTAAGCTGGCAGGTAACGGGGGTGAGAAACGATAAGTATGCAAAGAAGAACCCTATTGAAGTAGAGCAACCAAAGGCAGCGCACGAAAAAGGTACGTATTTACATCCGGAGGTGTATGGAAAGTCTGAGTAAGTAGATTATACAGTATGCGATTGGTATGCTAAAAAAACATTGGCCATTAATCGTGGTGTTTCATCTTTTCTCCATCAAAAATAAATATTCCAGGTATTTTCCGTCACTGTTTACCCATTCGTTGGTCCAGCGCATTTGCCCCATCACGTTTTTCTTGTAATCAATCTCTACCGCGGCAAGTAACTTGCCCGTCGACCAAATACACTCGTGCAGTGCTTCCTTACTGGCCCTGCCTCCCGAACTGTACGAAAGCAGGATATACCGGGCATTGGTTTGTTCCACCAGTTTCCGGATGGCCTGCATGGCAATGTAACTACCGGTTTCATCTTTTCTGAATTCTTCGAAAACCGAAGAGGCAATGCTGTCTTTTGAATCAGTCCTTCGGTTGGCCTTGCCAAAAAGGGCTGGCTTATCGTTAAGAATTACCGAAGTCCAGATGTGATAATACGAATTGTAACGCACCCGGCTCGGGGGCATTTTTTCGTTGTTCGAACCATAAGGCGGATCAAAATAAGCCAGATCGAATTCGCGATCGGCAATCGTGTCGAATATGTCGCCACGAATCACTTCGTTTTTATGGCTGTTTTCGAAAAGAAGTGGTACCTGGAGCTTCAGTTCTTTGTGCGATCGGGCCGACCAATCAGCCAGGTAGGCTGCGTAATGCCCCAGGGTGTTATCCACTTTGTCGAGTGCCAGTATCAGGCTGGTAAGCGCCACTGCCCGCTCAACTGTTGAAAGATTCAGCCGGTCGAGTTCATCGCGGATGGCATCCAGTTTACGGGTGTTGTGAAGCTGAAAGGGACGTTTGCACGATTGATGGCCTGGTCCTCCGTAATGCTCGGAGAACCAGCCATCGTAGCCTTTCAGCGAATTGAGATGGTCGATAAGTGGCTGATAATGACTCGCTGGTTGTGTGTTGAGCAGGTAGGCTGTCGCCAGGGTTTCCGACCATACCGAAATATCGTTGGAAGTGGTTATGTATCCTGCTTTTGCAAATGCCTGCGACACCCTCGTCGAACCACTGAATCCGTCCAGCACTGTTCGTAATTCGAGACTGTTGATCAGTTCGAAAATGGAAGGTAGTACTTTCCGTTTGGAACCATTGTATTTGATTCCTTCGGTGGTGGGTGCGATGAGTCGGGTATTCATGCGGTTGCCACTCATGGATGCTTTTCTCAGTTCAAAGCGTATGCTTGTTTAATATTACCTATTTCGGCCGCAAAACTTTTCAGCGATTCGGTGAAACCTGTGGCTGCAATCTTTCCTGCATCATACAGCTGTTGATAATAGTGAATGGCTTCACCTAAGTTTTTGAGAAACAATTCGTAGTAACTCCTGCGTTTTTTGTCGCCCGAATCTCCCTGTTCCAGCTCTTTTTTCAGAAATTTAAAATAGATACCCATTTCGGCAATAAATACGTGGGGCCGATCGGGATTGGTTACCAGATTGGTGCGACCGTAAATATGATCGACCATGGTTTGCAACGATACCACCTTCGAGAAGTTGGCGATGTTGGGACCCGGACAGATGTTTACTGCTGTATTGTTTTTCAAAAACAATTCGTTGTGATGAAGTGCGGCAGCATTGCTTAATCCTACACACAAGCAGTCCCTGGCCAGAATATTGGTTTTGCGAACTTCCTTTTCTGCTTCAGTGAGTTCGAGGGTTGCAAGTTGGTCGAGTTTCAGCGACTGGTATTTCTTTGATGCGGTACAAATAGGCTTTTCGGTAAATTCGGTGTTGAATTGAAGGAGTTTCTCGGGGCACGAACTACCCGGTTTTCCATCAGCAATAAACTGATGTTTCTGCAGATCGCCCGTGGTGCCTTTCAGGTAATAAAACGGAACTCCCAGCGGCGAGTAGTTACTTATAAATACGTCGTCGGAAGTGGCTTTCGAGAGTAATTGCAAGGTGATGTCGTCTACCGTGGTAGCTTCGGGAACCAGTAAGAAAGGCGTTCCCCAGCCGGTGCCCGAAAGCTCGTACTGTTCGCGAAGAAAACGGGCTTCTTCGTAGGTTCCGATGCCTCCCTGTACAGTAACATTCAGACCGGGTGCTTCAGTAAGCCGGATGCCGGTTTTTTCGTTTAATGCCGGTTGGTACAATTCAAAAAGCGCCGCGCTTAATTCTTGTCGGTTTTGTTTGAATTCTTCCAGTACCGGGCCGAGCAGATATCCGGTAGTTGCAAAGGCATGGCCTCCGCAATTCAGGCCCGATTCGATACGGAACTCACTTACCCAGATACCTTTCTTTGCCAGGAATTTTCCCTGAATAAGCGCCGAGCGGTAATCGCTCACCTTTATAATTACTTTTTTAGTAAACTCCCCGTTTTCGTTCGGGAAGAATACATTGGTAGATTCGAGGTAATTGTAAAGGCGTGGATTTAATCCGGCCGAAAACACAATCCCCGAATTACGAAGATCGCTATTTATGTATCCCCGAAGTGCCGTAACAGCATTCGACCCATCTGCTATAGCATCGCCGTTTTTGTCGTAGGTGTCGCCATCGAGTTTGGTCATGATGTTCACATCAATCCGTCCGGCCACAATACGGTTGCGGAGTTGCGACTGTTTGGCTGCCTTTTCCATTTGGTTGGGGCAATGGATCATGTCGAGGTACATATTTTTGAGAATGCTGTCATTGGGCAGCATCTCGAAATATTTGGTAATGTCGCTGCCCATTTCAAAAGCTTCATCCCGCAACTTATCCATTTGCTTGTGAACGATGGTTTGCACCAGGTTCAGGTAATCAGCTACCCTGCGGGCCCGGTGGTCGGGTTCCTGTACCGTAATGGGCACATAGGGCTGGTCGATGGTCGGGTAATAATGCGCGCGCATCATTTCAATAAGCCGGTCTTCGATAATCGAAATAACCGAAGAAATGCCGTAGCGGGCCACTTTTACCGGAGCATCTACGGTATAGGCCAGTCCCATTACCGGAATATGAAAAGTGTGATCGGAGGGTTGGTGTGAAGACGAGAGATTTTTAAGTCGATCGTGTAGATACGACTTGATGTTGGAAGTGTCAATACTACTCATTTTGTCTGTTTAACGTTGTTCGCGGGCAAAGTTACGCATAAGTTGCCTTATAATTGCACGAATGGTGATAAAAAATGCACAAAGAGGGTGGGAGTGTGCAGGAAAATGAATGAGTCGAACAACAGGATTTTGGCCTGGAGGAGAAATAGGCCGGTTCTCTCGTTTTTTTTATTAATTTTGCTCATCTTTTATTCTTTTCAAGAAAATTCTAACATACAAGTAAATAGCTAATAATGACCCCTGAACAACTAAAAGATTTAGAAAATAAACTCTGGCAGGCAGCTGATAAGTTAAGAGTAGATAGTGGATTGAAAGCCAGTGAATATGCAACTCCTATTCTGGGACTGATTTTTTTACGATTCGCATCGTTGCGTTTCAATCGCATTATGCCAGATATACAAGCTACATTAAAAGCTCAGAATGGTAGTCGCCTGCAACAGACAGAAGTTGAAATGGCTATTGTCAGCTGTGGTTTTTATTTGCCCGAAGAGGCTCGCTACGACTACCTTCTTTCGTTGCCTGAGGAAGTGGATATCGCCAGGGCAATCAAGCATGCAATGGAGGAGATTGAACGGTATAAGCCTGAACTGGCCGATAGCTTGCCGAAGGATGAATATTTTAAGCTCTATTCCGACGAAGATCGTAGTTTACCTAAATCGCTCCTGAAAATTTTTGCCGATATTCCCGAGGATGCATCGGGCGATGTTTTTGGTAAAGTATATGAGTATTTTCTAAGCGAGTTTGCATTAGCCGAAGGGCAGGGAGGTGGAGAGTTCTTTACGCCAACCAGCGTAGTAAAACTGATGGTTGAAATTATCGAACCTTATCGTGGGACAATTTTCGACCCGGCTTGCGGTAGTGGTGGTATGTTTGTGCAAAGCTCCTATTTTGTGGATCGCAGACGTGAAGAACTGCACGACAACGATTCCAAGGATCTGATGGTGTATGGAGCTGAGCGTACGCCCGAAACTGTAAAGCTGGCACGTATGAATATTACTGTGAATGGTTTGCGTGGTGAGATAAAGCCCGCCAACAGTTACTACGACGACCCCTATAACAGCTATGGAAAATTCGATTATGTGATGGCCAATCCTCCTTTCAATGTGGATGAAGTAAATCTGGATAAGGTAAAGGACCAAAAACGGTTCAACGAATATGGTATACCACAAAACAAAACAAAAAAATCAGGTAAGAAAAAAGATAATCCCAACACGGTACCCAATGCCAATTACCTGTGGATAAACCTGTTTGCCACATCACTGAAACCTACCGGAAAAGCCGCTTTAGTTATGGCGAACTCTGCCAGCGATGCCCGCAACAGCGAAGCCGATATTCGGCAAAACCTGGTTCGTAGCGGTGTTATCGACTGTATGCTTACCTTGCCCAAAAACATGTTCTATACGGTTACCTTGCCTGCTACCTTGTGGTTTTTCGACAAAAGCAAAGCCGGTAGCGAACCAAAAGTATTGTTTATTGATGCCCGAAACATATTCCGACAGATAGACCGTGCACACCGGGAGTTTACCGAAGAGCAAATACAGAACATTGCCACCATTGTACGGCTATACCGCGGCGAAACCGACCGACTGACAACCCTGCTGGCAAAATACGAAGCACAAGCCATTGACTATTCTAATCAGGCGAATGACCAACGGCTGGTGGTGGAAAAACTGAAAGCCGAAAAACCCGATGCGGATAAAGAACTGAAGCGCTGGGAAAAACAGGTGGAAGAAGCTGAAAATCTTTACAAAGCGCTGCTGGGCAAACAACACTATTTCGAAGCGCAAATTGCATGGCTAGCCGAGCGTTTTCCAGCTGGGGTGTACGAAGATGTAACCGGACTTTGCAAAGCTGCCACCCTGGCTGAAATTGAAGAACAGGACTGGAGCATGAACCCGGGACGCTATGTAGGCGTGGTGATTGAAGAGGATGGATTGACCGAAGAAGAGTTTTTGGCGGAAATGAAAGAAAGACATGGAACACTTAAAGCATTGAATGAAAAGGTTATAGATTTAAGTAATTTGATTAATGAAAATCTAAAGCAATTGTAATGAAAGATTGGAAAGAATTTAGGTTTGGAGAAGTTTGTGAAGTAACCTCGAGTAAAAGAGTTTTCTTGTCGGATTATGTCAAAGAAGGCGTTCCATTTTATCGTTCAAAAGAAGTTATTGAAAAATTCAATGGAAATGAAATCTCAGTTGAACTTTATATAAGCAAAGAACAATATCAGAAGTTTAAATCCAAATTTGGAGTTCCTCTAAAAGATGATATTTTACTTACCTCAGTTGGGACAATTGGTGTTCCATATAAAGTCAAGGAAAATGAGTTTTTTTATTTTAAAGATGGAAATCTGACCTGGATAAAAAAATATAAGAAAGACATTGACCCTAGCTTTCTTTTTCAATGGATTAGGTCTGAAATAGGTCAAAAAACTATTCAACAGAATCTAATCGGTTCTTCACAACCAGCACTAACGATAGATGCAATCAAAAAGTTAAAAATACATTTACCATCTATAACTGCCCAACGCCGTATAGCTTCCATACTTTCCGCTTACGACGACTTAATCGAAGTCAATAATCAGCGAATTAAACTATTGGAAGAAACTGCCCGTGAACTTTACAAAGAATGGTTCGTGCGGATGCGATTTCCGGGGCATAAAAAAGCAAAGTTTATGAAAGGTTTCCCAAAGGAATGGAACATTAAGCCAATTGGGAAAGTCATTGATTATTATATTGGTGGCGGCTGGGGAAATGATATACAAGATAATCAATTTGCTACTTCAGGTTATGTAATCCGTGGTACGGATATTCCCGGAGTTCGTATCGGAAAAGCAAATAGGGAAGTGTATCGTTTTCACAAAACTTCAAACATGAAGTCAAGAGAACTTATTGAGGGTGATATTGTGTTCGAAACTGCCGGAGGTAGTGAAGGTCAACCTTTAGGCAGAACGTGTTATATTACTCAGGAATTATTGGATTCGTATGGTGATAAGGTTATGGCTGCAAGTTTTTGTAAACAAATACGAACAACTAGTATGCCGCCGCTTTACTTGTATTATTATTTAAACTATCTATATGATACAGGAATGATTGAGGCTTTTCAGGTTCAGTCAACAGGAATTAGTAACTATCAGTTTGAACCATTTCTAAAATATCAGGAGATTATTTTACCCGATGATGATTTAATGCAACAGTTTCATGATAAAACTCTGATTATGCAAAAGCAGATAGCACTTTTAGGAGAGCAAAACACCCAACTTCGTCAAATCCGTGACCGTTTGTTGCCACGGTTGATAAGTGGAAAACTGGAGCTGAAATAAAAAAAACAACTATGGTTACACCCGAAGATATACAATTATTGATAGCCGGTGGCGAAGGTTACAATGCAGAATTTAAGTTGTCGGTTCCCGCTAAAGTAAAGGAACTGAGCGAAGAGGTATGTGCGTTTGCCAATGCTGCCGGAGGAGTATTACTGATAGGTATTGACGATAATAATAACCTGAAAGGTGTAAGTATCGACAATGCCAAACGGTCGGCCATTCAAAATTCCATAGGCGAAATTACCCCTGCGCTTCATTGTACACTTACGATGGTGGAAGCTGATGGCAAACAGATTGGAGTTGTCGAAGTTCCGTCGGGAGCTAATAAGCCCTATGTTTTATCGGGGGCAATTTATGTGCGTATAGGTCCTAACTCGCAAAAACTCACCACCGCCGAGCAAATGCGCGATTTCTTTCAGCAATCGGGTAAAATATATTTCGACGAAGTATCGTGCCCGGAATTTGACCCGAATAGTATGGTTGATACCGACCTACTGCAACTTTTCAAAACAGAAGCACGGTTAGGCAGTTCGGTGTCCGATAAACAGCTTTTCGGCAACCTGAAACTACTGAACGACAATGGGCAGTTTAAAAACGGTGCTGTGTTGTTTTTCGGGAAAAACCCCGAGCAGATAATCGATACTGCTATTATCCGTTGTGTGGCATACAGAGGTACTGACAAACGTTTTATTATCGACGACAAACCTTACGGTAGCAATCTCCATGCACAGTTCCGGCAAGCAATGGAGTGGCTTCGCACGAAACTGAATGTGGCATACGATATTGAGGGGCAAGGTTCGGGACCACGTAAAGAAATATGGGAAATTCCCGAAACGGTATTCAAAGAGGCCATTGTAAATGCACTGGCTCACCGCGATTATTACGACAAAGGCGCAAAAACACTTGTTGAACTATTCGACGATCGCGTGGAAATATCCAATCCCGGTGGATTGGTTAGTGCCATACCATTAGCTGATTTTGGCAAAAAAAGTCATTCACGCAATCCGCTTATTTTCGGGCTTTTTGCCCGTATGCATTTGGTGGAACAGGTTGGCTCGGGCATAAACCGGATGAATGATTTGATGAAAGCTGCCGATTTACCATTGCCCGAATTTAGCACTGATGGTATGTTTACAATTAAATTTAATAGACCTATTTCAAAAAGTGATAAACCAGGTGATAAACCAGGTGATAAACTAGGTGATAAACTAGGTGATAAACTAGGTGATAAAGTTGATAGCCGGAATAAAATTATTAATTATATAATTTCAAATAAAGACATTACGATAACAGAACTTGCAGCGATGCTGGGAATTACCTATAAAGGTGTTCAATACCATATAGCAGCGATGCAAAAAGCAGGTATATTGAAGCGTGAAGGTTCAAGAAAATCTGGATATTGGAAAGTATTGTGAAATTCTTCTTTGCAATGTTCTTTGCAAAAATGGCAACTTAGAGTTGAGGTACAAAATAGAGTAATTACATAATTATTGTGTTTCATTTCTTCCTTAATAGGAAAAAGGAAACAAAACGTATATATCAGAAATACAAACACTTTCTGCTTAATTTGAAAACGGAAATGGCAAATTATATATCGGAAGATCAAATAGAAAAGGCAATTATAGATGTGTTCACGCATAATCTCGGTTATCGCCATGTCAATTGCCTGGAGAATGACACTACGGGTCGGCAAGCTGAAACGGATGTAGTGATAAAGCCGTTGCTCCGCCGGAAGCTGGCAGAACTTAATAGAGGACTTCCCGAGTCTGCCATTGATCAGGCTTTTGAGCAAGTCTGTCAGACTCGTTTGGATAAATCGGAATTTGAAGCTAACAAAGAAATTGCAGGCTTAATAAAAAATGGCATTCAGCTTGAAATAAACAATGCCAAAGGCCGGAAAGAAACTGTAAATGTAAAGGTGTTGGACTTTAATGAGCCTACTAAAAATGATTATCTGGTTGTATCCCAACTCTGGGTGCAGGGGCAGTTTATCCGTCGCCGACCCGACCTGATTGTTTTTCTGAACGGACTTCCCGTTATATTCATCGAACTCAAAAACAGCAATGTGGCTGTTCGGAATGCTTACGACGACAACCTCACCAACTACCGCCGCGATATTCCCCTGCTGTTTCATTACAATGCACTGTGTATGCTGAGTAATGGGATAGAGACAAAAGTGGGCAGTTTTAATGCAGGTTATGGCCACTTTTTCAATTGGCTGCGTCCCGACTCCGAAGAGCAAGTGCCAGATAAGAAACGCATAAAGCAATATGGTGTCAGTTTGGATTATGCTGTGTTGGGGCTTTGCGAAAAAGGAAAATTATTGGATTATGTGGAAAATTTCATTCTATTTTACAACGATATAGCCAAAATTGCAGCCAAAAACCACCAGTTCCTGGGCGTAAACAATGCCATTGACAACTTCGCACTTCGTTTGAAGCACGATTCCGAAGGAACCGACAGCGCAAACAAAGGCAAGTTAGGTGTTTTCTGGCATACGCAGGGCAGTGGCAAGAGTTATAGTATGATATTTTTCGCCCGGAAGGTATTTCGCAAGTTCACCGGCAACTTCACTTTTCTGATTGTAACCGATCGCGATGATTTGGATGGCCAGATTTACCGTAACTTTTTGGGAGCAGGCTCATTTAACAAGGATATCAAGTGCCGTCCTGCCAATAGCGAAGATCTGCGTGAAATGCTTCAAACTAATACCCGCTATATATTTACGCTGATACAAAAATTCCGATATCCCAGGGGACAGGCATATCCTGTGTTGTCAACCCGCAACGATATAATTGTGATTATTGACGAAGCACATCGAACACAGTATAAAGATTTGGCAGAAAACATGCGTACTGGTTTGCCTAATGCACAGTACATGGCATTTACAGGAACGCCATTGTTGGGCAGCAGGCAGCTCACGAAGGAATGGTTTGGCGAAAATGTATCGGAATACAACTTCAAACAAAGTGTTGAAGATGAAGCTACTGTTCCGCTTTTCTACCACAAGCGGGTTCCGTCGGTATTATTGCAAAATGATGCGATTGATGATGATCTGGCCGATATTGTAAGTGATGAAAATCTGACAGAGGCCGATCAAATCAGACTGGAAAAGGATTTTGCAACTGAAATGAGCGTTCTTAAGCGCGACGATCGCCTGGAAACTATTGCCCATGATATTGTGTATCATTTCCCCCGACGTGGTTATTTGGGTAAAGGGATGGTAATTGCCATTGATAAATTCACAGCCGTAAAAATGTACAACAAGGTAATGCGATTGTGGGAAGATGAGAAACGGAAGTTACAAACACAAATTAGTTCTCTGAAGGATGGTAAAGAAAAGGAGGAACAAAGACGCGTGCTTGACTGGATGCGTAAAACCGATATGGCAGTAATTGTAAGCGAAGAAGCCGGCGAAGAAGAGAAATTTGAACGACAAAACTTAGATATTAAGTGGCACCGAAAACGCTTGCTTACCACCGACGATAACGGCTTTGATTTAGAATACAAATTCAAAAAGCCGGATGATCCTTTGAGACTTGTTTTTGTTTGTAGTATGTGGCTCACAGGCTTCGATGCGCCAACGGTCTCAACCTTGTATATCGACAAGCCTATGAAAGACCATACCCTGATGCAAACCATAACGCGTGCCAACAGGGTAACCGACTATTTGATAAATAACAAACCTAAGAAAAACGGTTTAATTGTGGATTATTACAACGTTTTCCGTAACCTCAAAAAAGCCTTTGCTTCCTATGGTGGAGGCACTTTTGGTGGTGGCGCTTCGGGCGAAGAGGTGCCGGTACAGGAAAAGGATCAACTCTATGTGTTACTTGCCGATGCCATAAATGAATGCCGGGAATGGTGCTGCACCATTGGGGTAAATCTGACCGAAATAAGTGAGTCGAAAGTGCTTTTCAATAAGTTGGGATTATTCGATGATTTTGCCGATGTCATAGTAGCAAACGATGAACATCGTAAACAGTTTGTAGTGTACGACAATACCATTGATGCGTTATATGAAGCCTGCCGACCTGAGATTTCAGGCCGACGAAAAGATTTTCCGTTAGCAGCCGTTATACATTATTTGCGGGATGTGATGGATGGAAAAGCAGATAGAACTGATTTAGAGAGTGCTAAAAGGCGTATCAGTCAGTTGCTCGATGAAAGCATTGTGGCACAGGGGCCATTAGAAAATATGAATCTGCCGGTTGTTGAAAACGTTACTGCAGAAGGGAATGCATTTACAATAAAGCCCTGGAAACAAATCGATCTGAGTAAACTTGACATTGAGAAATTAAAAGTAGAATACAAAGAGGCTCCTCACAAAAATATCGAAATTGCAGATCTCAGATCCTTTATTTCAAATAAGCTTCAACAAATGTTGGAGCGGAATGTAACCCGCATCGGCTTTGCCCAAAAATTGCAGGAAATTATCGATCGTTACAACTCGGGTAATTCTACCAACGAAAATATCTTTGAAGAGTTAATGGATTTTGTGGATAAAATGCGCGAAGAAGAAATGCGGGCAGCTAAAGAAGGTCTTACTGATGATGAATTGGAAATCTTCGACTTGCTCAAAAAAGAGAACCTGACCAAAGACGAGGAGCAAAGAGTGAAACTTGCTGCAAAAAGCCTGTTGCACAAACTTCAGGAAGAACGCCCTTCGGTACTTATTACTGACTGGTTTAAAGATACCCAAACCCGCATGCAAGTGCAATTGGCTATTAAAAAAGTACTCGATGAAACACTCCCCAAAAGCTACGATAGCGAAATTTACAGCAACAAATGTGATAGAGTGTACTACCACTTTTTGACCATGGCGCAAAATGGATTTTCCAGAGCATATGCTTAAAAACTACCATTTATTTATAAACATTTTTTGTGTGTGCTTAATTTTATATATCTTAGCGTTTTTAAAATTATTTATTATCCATGAAGACAAACAGGCGAAATTTTTTAAAATCGCTCGGTACGCTCTCGCTTTTTACAGTGGTGCCGCGCAGCGTACTGGGCCGGGGCTATGTGGCACCCAGCGATCAGTTGACTAAAGGTATTATCGGGGTGGGCAATATGGGTCGCGGTCACGTGCCCTACGATGGCACCCGCGTGGTGGCCATGTGTGATGTCGACAAAAAGCACCTCACGCAGGCAGCTACTCTTGTGAAAGATAAAATAAATCTGTACAACGATTTTCGCTCCCTGATTCTCGACCGGAATGTGGATATTGTGCACATTGCCACTCCTCCGCACTGGCATGGTATTATGGCCGCCGAGGCTGCTAAAGCCGGAAAGGACATCTGGTGCGAAAAACCGATGACCCGCACCATTGGCGAAGGTAAACGGGTGATGGAAGCGGTGCAGCAAAATGGTAGTATCTTCCGGCTGAATACCTGGTTCCGCTTTGCCGATCCGTTTTACGGACTGGGTACGCCTGTGAAACCCCTCAAAAAACTGGTGCAAAGTGGGATGCTTGGCTGGCCGCTTAAAGTAACCATCAGTAAACATACCGGCTTCGACTGGAAATTTTACTGGGTAGGTAAAACGCATCTCGAACCGCAACCTATTCCTGCCGAACTCGACTACAACATGTGGCTGGGCCCGGCTCCTTACAAACCGTATAATGCGCATCGGGTACATGGTACCTTCCGGGGATACTGGGATTATGATGCGGGTGGTCTGGGTGATATGGGTCAGCATTATATCGATCCGGTACAATACATTCTCGATAAAGATCATACCAGCCCGGTGAAAGTGGAAGTGGATGCTCCACAACAGCACAGCGAAGCTGCCGGTACCTGGCGTTCGATTACCTACACCTATGCCGATGGCTGCCAGATTGTGCTCTGGGGAGGCGACTATGGTGTGCCGGGTACGCCCTATATTGCCGGTCCCAAAGGTAATGTGTACAATAATTTTGTGTGCGATATTCCCGACTGGCAGAAAAAACTGGCCGATTTCCCCGAACCGGCTCCTCAAAATACCGACTTCCTGGAATGCATCCGCACTCGCCAGAAATTTGCCCTCAACGAGGTGAATGGTCATCACTCCTGTACCATCGTGAATATGGGTGCCGTGGCCCTGCGACTTAACCGTACCCTGCATTTCGATCCGGTGAAACAGGAATTTATCAACGATCCGGAAGCCAATCAGCTGGTGGATGAACCGATGCGGGCTCCCTGGAGTATCTGATAAGCTTTCATAAATCTGGTTATTTAATCAATAAAAAATACCCACGAATCCTGATTCTTGTCTTCTGACTCTTGACTCTTGACTCTTGATTCTTGACTCTAAAAAAATGAAACGAGCATGTAAGTACTTCACATTCAAGGTTATGGTGATGTTGGCATGCGAGTTCCATACGACCTTTAAATAAAATAATTATTACCGTATGAAACATACATTCTTTAAATATTTTGTACTGCTGGTTGCAGTACTGTTTCAGTTGCAGGAATTCAACGCGCAGGTTCCTCAGCACCGTACCACAACCACTCTTGTTGCCGATGTGCTGGCACAACTACCAGCTCAACGCACTCAGGGCTACACCGAAGCAATGACCAGTCTGGTGAGTACCGGCGAGGAAGGTTTGTTGATGATACTCAACATGTTCGATCCATCGGGAAAAACAAGTAATGCCAACCTTGAATTTGCGGTAAGTGGCTGGACTCATTTTGTAGCTCCCAAAGAGCAGTTGCGGACAATTGCTGCGGCTGCCTATGGAAAAGCGCTGGCGATGCCGATCGATAAACAGGTAAAGCAGCTGGTGATTCGTCAGCTGGAATTAATTGGCCGTGAGTCGAACGTCGCTCAGTTGGCCGCCTTTCTTACCGATGAATACCTGTCGGCTCCGGCTGCGCAAGCACTTGCCAACATCCAGTCGCCCGGGGCTGTGGAGGCATTGCTCGCTGCCCTGCAAGGGGTGAAGTCGGAAAAATATACCCTGGTGCTGGTAACTGCACTGGGACAAACGGGCAGTGCTGCTGCCGAACCTGCATTGTTGCAATTGCAGAAAAAGGCCAATTCGCCGGCCGTATCCGCCGTTGTGAATACTGCACTCAGCAAAACAGGGACAGTAGCCTCGATTGCTCCGTTGAAACTGGCTGCTCAACAGCAGATGTTGTCAACCACACCGGGTACAACTCCTGCTGATAATTCGACCGTTGCCTTTGTCGATTTGCTGAACAAGCTCGCCGATAGCCATCCGGCAGAAGTAAAAAAGGAAGCGGAGGAGTTGTTGAAAACGGCAACTAAACTCAGTATTCAACACCTGCGTGTTTCGGCGGTGGAATTGCTGATGCCTATGTCGGCGGTAAATAAAACTAAATTGCTTTCGACAGCGCTCAACGATAAAGACGTGAAATTTGCGGCTAATGTAATGAATATTTACGCTGATTTTGCCGATCGTAAAGGAACTGATTTAATTCTGAAGCAATTAAAAAGAACCCGATCGGAAGAGGCTAAAACGGCAATGATATACTGGTTAGGAAGTTCGAAAGTGTCGACTGCTGTTCCGGAAATTTCGAAATACATCCGGTCTGTACATCCTGAAGTACAAAAAGCAGCCATTCGTTCGCTGGCTAACATTGGTGGAACACAGGTGCTTAACCCACTGGTGGGTTTGTTAAAAAGCAATAATGACTTCAGCCTGAAGCTGGTACAGGAGGCATTGGAAAGTTATAAGGGCGATTTGAGTGTTGTGCTGGTTGGTGCGTACGATTCGTTTTCAGAAGATGGAAAGCAGGTGGCGCTGGAACTAATGGGGAAAAGGATGATGAGTGCTCAATACAATGTGGTTTACGATCAGCTATCGCTTGGCACCCCGAAAGTACAACAAAAGGCAGCTCAAACCTTGAAATATGTAGCCACGACCGCTAACCTGCCGCAGTTGTTTGAGGAGCTCGAAAAAGGCGATAATAAATACAATGCTGATTTACAGGCTGCGGCCAACGCCGTACTTTCGAAATTACCGGTAAAAGAGCAATTGTCGCTTATCGCCGATCGGATGAAAAAATCGGAGAAGCCCTATGTGTATTATAGTTCGCTCGCCAATACGGGTGCCAAACAAGCGCTCGAAAGTATTTTAGCAGGATACCAGCAGCCGGGCAAAAGTGCCGAAGCTGCCTTTAAGGCTCTGGTATCCATCAAAACTTTCGATGCTGTTTATCCATTGCTCGACATTGCCCGCGCCGGAAAAAATGCTTCGGATGTAAGTAAAGCCGTTGATGCACTGATTTCGCTGATATCAACTTCGGATAAAACCGGAATAGTAAAAGCCAATTATTTGCAGGAAGTGATGGCGTTTGCAAAAACCGATAAGCAGAAAGTGGCTATATTGAATCAGATGGGCAGTACGAATAGTTTTCAGGCCTTGTTATTTATCGAACAATTTCTGGAGAATAGCCAGCTGGCCGAACCCGCTGCACAGGCAGGAATGAAAATCGCGTTGAATACTCCCGAATTTGCAGGTGCCGTTACCCGTCGTATCCTGACGAAAATAAGTTCCGTACTTTCGAATCCCGATGCAGCGTACCAGCGTCAGGCCATCGACAAATATTTGTCGGAAACCAGCAACACCGAAGGTTTTGTTTCCATTTTTAACGGCAACGATTTGACCGGCTGGAAAGGGTTGGTAGGCAATCCTGTTTCGCGTGCGAAAATGAAACCACAGGAATTGGCGGCAGCTCAGAAAAAGGCCGATGAAGAGGCCGCTCAAACCTGGCTGATTGAAAATGGCGAGCTGGTGTTTTCGGGGAAAGGAAATAACTTATGCACCACCCGGCAGTACGGCGATTTTGAAATGCTGATTGATTGGAAGTTGCTACCGGGCGATGAGCCGGATGCGGGGATTTACCTGCGCGGTACGCCTCAGGTGCAAATATGGGACACTGCCCGCGTGAAAGTGGGAGCTCAGGTGGGCTCCGGCGGTTTGTACAACAACCATGTAAATCCATCGAAACCGCTCAAAGTGGCCGATCAAAAAGTGGGTGAGTGGAATACCTTCCATATAAAGATGATAGGCGACCGGGTAACGGTGTACCTCAATGGCGAGCTGGTTACCAATAATGTAATCCTGGAAAATTACTGGGATCGTAAACTGCCGATCTTCCTGAACGAGCAAATTGAACTTCAGGCACATGGCAGCAAGGTTATTTACCGCAATATCTACCTGAAGGAAATTCCCCGTCCCGAACCTTTCCAACTCTCGAAAGAAGAACTAAAGGAAGGTTTTGAAGTCCTGTTCGACGGAACCCATATGCACAAATGGACGGGTAATACCACCGATTATGTTACCGAAAACGGAGTGATGGTGATTTATCCGAGCAACAGTCATGGCGGTAATTTATTTACCAAAGAAGAATTCGGTGACTTTGTATTCCGTTTTCAGTTTCAGCTTACCCCCGGTGCCAACAACGGATTAGGCATTCGTACTCCAATGGAGGGCGATCCGGCCTATGTAGGTATGGAACTTCAGATTCTCGACAACGAAGCCCCCATATATGCCAACCTGGAGCCCTATCAGTATCATGGTTCGGTATATGGAATCATTGCTGCTAAGCGAGGATTTTTAAAGCCGTTGGGCGAATGGAATTATCAGGAAGTGGTAGCCAAAGGCGATTATATTAAAATTACCCTGAACGGAACCGTGATTCTGGAAGGCAACCTTCGGGAAGCAACCAAAGAAGGCGGCCCGATTGATCACAAGGAACACCCCGGCTTGTTCAACAAAAAGGGCCATATCGGATTCCTGGGACATGGTTCGGTCGTGAAATTTAAAGATATACGTATCAGAAAGTTATAACCATCACGAGAGTTAAAGTCCCCGCAAATCATTCGTATTGCGGGGACTTTTCCGTTGGCGTACCCGGTTTGAAACCATAAAGTTCGTTTTGATTCATAGTTAATTCTTTTTTTTAAGGTTTTTGTACTAATTATTGAAAAAAAATGCTACTTTTGCGCTTTAATATAATTTATTTTATCAATACACACTATTCATGAATCAAGCGTTCGTCGACCAGATTCGATCGGGTTCAAAAGCAGTAGCCCTGAAGGTCGAAATTATACGTTATTACATCTTACATGGCAATAATACCATTGCCGAACTCAGCAAAGAACTAAATTTAAGTGTACCAACGGTAACCAATCTGGTAGGCGAATTAATGGTGGATGGCTTTGTTGCTGACTATGGCAAACAGGAAACTGCCGGCGGCCGACGACCCAATATGTACGGTATCCGACCCGAGTCGGGTTATTTTATGGGGGTCGATATTCGCGATTTTGGAGTAAACATTGCACTAATAAATTTCACCGGGGTAATTGTAGCTTCTAACAAAGAAATTCCGTATAAACAACAAAACAGTCCCGAAAGCCTGGATGTGTTGTGCGAAATAATCAATCAGTTTATGCACAAACTCAGCATTCCGAAGGAAAAAATTCTGAATGTGGGTATAAATGCGACCGGACTGGTAACCACCGATAGCGGGCATAAATACAGTCGTTATTTTTTCAACGAACAGCCACTGAGCGAAATTTTCATGCAGAAACTGGGTCTCCATGTTACTATCGACAACGATTCGCGTGCGATGGCGTATGGCGAGTACATGTGTGGAGCCGGTAACAGCGAGCGGAGTGTTGTTTTTGTAGATGTAAGCTGGGGGCTTGGCATGGGAATAATTAATAATTCCAAGCTGTATTATGGTAAGTCGGGTTATGCCGGTGAGTTTGGGCATATTAGTGTTTTCGACAACGAAATAATGTGCCATTGTGGTAAAAAAGGCTGTCTCGAAACTCAGGCATCGGGATCGTATATTCATCGCCGGGTGCTGGAAGAAATTGCTAAAGGTAATACGTCGGTACTTCAGAAGAAATTGGCAAAAGGCGAAAGTTTGATGCTCGACGATATTATAAAAGCTACGCTGAAAGGCGATATGATGGCTATTGAGCTGGTGGAGGAAGTTGGGAATACACTCGGAAAACACATTGCCGGGATTATTAATCTGCTCAATCCTGAGCTGGTGATAATTGGTGGAACGATGGCACAAACCGGTGATTATTTATTGTTTCCTATCAAGGGGGCAATTCGCAAGTATTCGCTCAATCTGGTTGGGAACGATACCGCGGTAAAACTCAGCAAACTGGGCGATACTGCCGGGGTAATTGGTGCTTGTATGCTGGCTCGCAGCAAAATGATGAGTTTGGTTTAAAAAATAAATAATCACCGTATGAAACAATCGTTAGCGGCTGAAATTCAATCGGGGACTAAAAGCGCTTCCCTGAAAATTAATATAATTCGTTATTATATCCTCAATGGTGCCAATACGCTGGCCGAACTGGGGCGTGAAATGGATTTGAGTGTGCCTACCGTTACCAAGCTTGTTACCGAGCTCATGGAAGATGGCTACGTGGTTGATTTTGGTAAACAGGAAACTGCCGGAGGTCGGCGCCCGAGTAATTACGGTATTAATCCCGACTCCGGATACTTCATGGGAGTTGATATTCTGGATTATACTGTTAATCTTGCATTGATAAATTTCAACGGAAATGTCGTGTATTCGCAGATGGATGTGCCTTTCCAACAATCCAACAGCCGGGAGTCAATCGATCTGCTCTGCGATATTATCACTACATTTATATCTAAACTTCCGGTGTCGAAGGATAAAATTCTGACGGTGGGGGTTAATATATCGGGACGTGTGAATGCACAGACCGGTCATAGTTATACGCGGTATTACTTTAGCGAGACTCCGATTTCGGATGTTTTGAGTGAACGGCTGGGGATGATGGTTACCATCGACAACGATTCGCGGGCTATGGCTTATGGCGAGTACCTGAGTGGAGTGGTAAAGGGCGAAAAGAATGTGCTTTTTGTAAACGTAGGCTGGGGCCTCGGGGTAGGAATTATTACCGATGGCGAACTGAATTACGGGAAGTCGGGTTTTTCGGGCGAATTTGGTCATAATAATGTATTCGACAACGAAGTGATGTGTCATTGCGGCAAAAAAGGTTGTCTTGAAACACAGGCTTCCGGTTCGTATATCCAGCGCCGCCTGCTTGAAAAGATTACTGAGGGTCATTCCACGGTTCTGCAAAAGAAGGTGTCGGAAGGGAAGGAGATTTTGCTCTCCGATATTATCTCGGCTACACTCACGGGCGATATGCTGGCCATCGAATTGGTCGAAGAAGTGGGTCTTACCCTTGGGAAGCATGTTGCAGGCTTAATTAACTTATTCAATCCCGATCTGGTCGTTATTGGCGGTTTGCTTTCCGAAACCGGCGATTACCTGATGATTCCTATTCAGACGGCTATTCGCAAGTACTCACTCAGCCTTATTGCCGGCGATACCACGCTGAAGTTGTCGCAACTGGGCGCAAGTGCCGGGGTAGTGGGAGCTTGTATGCTCGCACGAAGTAAGATGCTGAATTTAACCTGAGTGCTTTGTAAATGTGCAGGTTTCTTTTGCCTGCACTTGTGCTTTTCAACGATTTACGGTAAAAAGTTCACCATAGCATAGGTTTGTGCAGGTATAGCTTACCCGCACTCGCTCACTCGTACCTTCTTGGTCTTGAGTCGCATGTTGTTGGTTCGTTTTATCAGTTCTTCAGCTTTTTCCGCAGGTACTGCCACAAAACTTCCTTCCGGTTTTATTTCTATCACACCCAGTTCGTCCGGCTGTAGATTGCCCTGTTTCATGAAAAAACCGGCAATATCGGATTTGGATATTTTATCGCGACGCCCGCCGGTAACATACAGCGTACACCAGGGCGATGGGGCTGGTAGTGGGGCCGGCTGAATTTTCTCAATTGGCGCTTTGCCGGTAAATTCGGGTAACTTTTCCTGCTGATACGCTAAAATATAGGCTGTTCCATCGCTGTTCATCCGCGCAGTACGCCCGTTACGGTGAATAAATTCCTCTTCTTTGGACGGAAGCTGGTAATGAATAATGAATTTGATTTCGGGAATGTCGAGACCACGTGCCGCCAAATCGGTGGCAATAATCAACTGATGCGTGCCATTGCGAAATTTCAGTAAGGTGCGTTCCCGGTCAATTTGCTCCATGCCGCCGTGAAAACAACCATGACTAATATTGGCGGCATTCAACCTATCGCTCACATACTGTATACTGTCCTTGAAATTACAGAAGATGATTCCGGGCTGATTGCCCAGGTGACTTAACGCATCCACCAGGGTTTCAATTTTGTCCTTTGTAGGCGAAATAATCGTTTTAATACTCAGTTGCTCAATTTTCTCGTGCAGGTAATCGATGTAGCGTGGCTTTTTCAGACGGGCAAAAGCAGGAATGCTTGCCGGCTTGGTGGCCGAGGTCAGCACTTTTGTTTTTACCGCCGTTACCGCCGCAATAATTTCGCTCATCTCAGCCTCAAACCCAACTTCCAGCGATTTGTCGAATTCGTCGAGTACCAGAGTTGTAATGAAATCGGTGGTGAAACTCTGCTTGCGCAAATGGTCGGCTATACGTCCCGGAGTGCCAATCAGAATAGCCGGACGGTGTTTCAGGTCGATCTTGTCCTGTGAGCCTGCACGACCCCCATAAACAGCATTCGCCTTGAAACCCGCTCCCAGGTTCCGCACCACCTGCTCGGTTTGCATGGCCAGCTCCCGCGATGGCACCACTATCAACAGCTGCACCTCGCGACAGTCGCCATCGAGCTTCGATAGCAGCGGCAACAGGTAAGCCAGCGTTTTACCGGTTCCGGTGGGCGACAGTAAAATAGTTTCGGGATGGGTGGAGATCACTTTCCCCGCTTCTTGTTGCATGGGATTTAGAGCGGCAATGCCTGCTTTATCGAGAATAGCTTGTTGATTCATGGCGCAAAGGTACTTAAATAAGTTCACTTGAGCACGAATTGTATACCTTATGGTGTTGTATACGTAGTTAATCCCCGAAAAATGTTCATCTGTTGAATGTGTCAAAAAAATGAACAGAAAAGGCTAAAGATTCGAAATTATAACTACTTTTGACACATATATCCTAACTGTATGACATCCTGAAATTCAATGACAACAACATTGATTACGCTATACAATAAGTTATGTGATTCGATTCCCGGTTTTCGAAAGCTGAGCCGGAAATGGATGTATCAGGCCATGGGGCGCTATATAAAACAGGATGAATGGATATTTATGAATTATGGCTATGCCAGTTTGGAGGGAAGTGCAAATCAACCTGTTCTGGATCTGGCCGATGAAGGAAACCGACTTTCGTATCAGTTGTATAATCAGTTAACTGCCGAAATTGAACTGGCCGACAAACAAATTCTTGAAGTAGGCAGTGGCCGGGGAGGCGGTGCCTCCATGATCAGTAAATACCATAAGCCGGAGCAATTGGTAGGGCTCGATTTTTCAGGCGAAGCTGTAAAATTATGCAACAGAAAACTAAGCGCGGGCGGACTCGTTTTTGTGGAAGGTGATGCCGAACATATGCCGTTCAGTGCCGGAAGTTTCGATGTGGTTATCAATGTGGAGTCGTCGCATTGCTATTCGTCGATGACCAGCTTTCTGCACGAAGTAATAAAAGTACTTCGCCCCGGAGGCTATTTTCTATTCACCGATTTTCGTAAACCCTACGAAATTAAGAAGCTCGATCAATTGATAACTGCATCAGGGTTGGCGTTGCTTACGAAAAGAGACATTACTCCCAACGTTCTCAAAGCCCTTGACGAAGATCACGACCGCAGGATGCAAACAATTTCGCAAAAAGTACCCAGGGTCTTTATAAATCAGTTTCATGAATTTGCGGGCGTAAGGGATTCCATAATTTACAAGCAGTTTGAGTCGGGAGAATTGCTGTATTTGAGTTATATAATGCGAAAAGCACTGTAGAAATCCGTTCATACTTATCATGGTTATGATCACCCATTATCTTTTAGTTGCCATTCAGTTTGCCGGTATCGCGTTTTTTGTCATTACCGGAAGTAGTTATCCTCTAAATATCGTCGTGTTGCTGCTCGAAATCATGTCGGTGGTGCTGGGTGTTTGGGCCATTGTGGCTATGAAATTGCACACCCTTACCGCATTGCCCTCTGTTCGTCGGGGCGGACAATTGTGCACCTCTGGTCCTTACCGGGTAATCCGGCATCCAATGTACACCGCAGTATTACTCTTGTTGCTGGCATTTCTGCTCAACGACTATTCGCACATCCGGTTGGTGGTGCTAATTGTTGTAATTGTCAATTTTATTGTAAAGATGAATGTTGAGGAAAAAATTCTGATTGCCCATTATTCAGCTTATGAAGCGTATATGCAGAAAACGAAACGGATTGTGCCGATGGTGTATTGAAAGAGGACGATATTCCCGGGAGTATCTTCGGTGCTTTTAGCAGATAGTTCCGATGGTGTATTGAATGAGAACCAGGGTTGATTGCAACCCTTTGTTTTTTATTGAATCCGTTTATCTTACATTTTCTCAAACCTAAATTCAATACCCTCTTCCCGAATCATCAGTTTTAAATAGCCGGCCTGCTTGTTCTTGTCCAGCAAGGCATCCATCGTTATATGGGTTGTGCTGCCAAAGGTGGCTGAGTCGCTAATATGGTCATGACCCGTAATCGCGAATCCAACCCGGTGCCTGAGAAATAAATCCAACAAAACCTGCACTTCTTCAACATAGGGATTGGTGCTCATGGTGGGCCTGAAACGCAACAGGTTATTGTGTGTGAATACCACACAATGCCTGTAATTGTTCCGCATTGTTTCCAGTACTGTTCTGAACCACTCCAATTGCAGGCTGCCCAGCGTACCGCCGCTCGAATCTAAACAGATAAACAAATCGCTGGCATTGGGCGTGTTTACACTAAAGTAGTAGGTGGAAGTGCCGAAGAGTTTTCTGTAATGTTTCCACCCGTCAAAATAGATGTCATGATTTCCGGCCAGGGCAAAGTACCTGAAAGTGGTGTCGGCAGGCAGATGCGACGAAAATACCTCATAATCGGCCTGCTTCCCCGTTGTAAGATCGCCTACCAGAAGGGCAGCCAGTGCGTTCGACTGCGCAGCGTCAAAAAAACGCGTCAGATTTTGGGTAGCTCCCACATGTGAATCGCTCATAGCATAGAGGGTGTAATGCTGCTGCGAGTGGTGGATTGACGTGTAGCCCTTTGCTTTGTTCCATTCCATCGATTGTTCAAAGCGCTGATCTGCTGTTTCGTACGAGCTAACAAAGCCCCGCAATTCAAAATATTCGCAGGCTGTTACTACCGTTAGTGTAAGTATGAGTAAAACGCTTTTCATAGGCTCCAGTTGATTCCCGTTCGTAAAAAATACCCGAAATGATGAGCACTGATATTCATGATGCCGGCCCTCTTGTAACCAATATTCATCTCCAGGGAGAGATGGGGTGAAAGCTCATACGAACTCCGGATTATTAACATAGGATTGGTCGCATGATTGAATACATACTGATCGGTGTTGGTGCACGCAATGCCCAGGTTCCATTCATTCCCGATGGGTTTCAGATACGCGGATACATCATAAAGCAGATTAATGTACTCGCTGAAACGTCGGTCTTTCTGGCTGATCCCGAATTCATTCGTGGCCAACCGGTTGTAGGTGTAGGTCTTAATATTATTACCTACCCTGAGTCCAAGGTGTTTCCACTCCCGCATCTCCAGCGTAAAGCCTGTGTTGCTTTCGTGCAGGTATTCCGATACAAAATTCATCAGGTAGAAAATACGGACTCTGATAGGTTTCGACTTTAACTTCACATCGGCAGAAAGGGCTAAATCTACTCCTGAAATCCCTACAGAATCAACATCAGATAGATTCGTCACGATTCCGGCTTCAATCAGAAACCGCTGGTACTGATACAAACTCCGGTATCCATTTGTTAAATAAATACCCTCTGAAATATTCGTTTCTCCAAGTTCTAAAAAGGAATTAACTGTCAACTGTGCCTTAATTCGCGGAAAAGAAGTAAGAACAACTAATAGGCTAATAAGCAGGTGTTTCCGGGTAATCACTAAACTTTAATATTGATAGGTGTTGATAATTGCGTAGTGACTGATTGGTTGGGGAAATGGTTCACACCTGAGGTGTCGATATTATCCCGACAGTGGGCAAAGATAGTAAATTTATCGGTTTAGGTTTAAGTATACCTTATTAAACGGAAGAAATGCCATCGAAGATGCCCGTCGTAATTTTTTTTATAATATGCCGGCTCAGCAGTGCCGAAATACACCCAAAGCCGGGCTTTTTGTTAACAAATCACTAAGATTTGTAAATGTGAATTTGCAATATTGTGAATTTGATACATGGCAAAAGAGAATATATAATAAATTTGTACGCGTATGAGTAAAGCTCAGTTTAATTTAGTGCGTGTTAAAAATATTTTAATTACCGGGTGCCTGGTAAAAGCAGAATTACAAAAATAAAAATCTCATGAAAACAAAATTCAACTTATTAGTGCCGTTCAGGTTGAGCAATTTAATTTTATTGTTAATGTTGGTTCTTTCGTTGCAGGTCAAAGCGGGTGCTGATTCCTACTTCTCACCAACGAACAGGGATCAATTCAATGTTATTAAACCTGCGGACGCTAATGCTTATAATTATGTTGACTTTAGAATTTTTTCTCACACATCAACACCCTATTCCGACAGGATGAATTCTATCAAACTATACTATCAGGTTGATGGGGGAGCCTGGGTTGAATTCATGTCCTACGGAATGGCAGATTTTGACCACCCAAAAGACGGTAATTTTTTCTCTTCGAAAAATTTTGGTAATAGTTCGACAGCTGGCATTGTTACCTATCAGGGGCATGTAAACGGTTCAAATACCGATTTGAGATATTTGAATTTTCGATGGGAATATCCTTCGAATGTGGGTGGTAAAACTGTCAAATTTCGGTGTGATTGGAAATGGGAGCTGGATTGGTGGTGTTGCAGTAAATGGAGTTCCGGCACTGATTATAGTTTGACTGTTGACTTGCCCGTTTATAATCCGGCTCAGATAACAAATCCGTTACTGAAAACAATTGACGGCACAGCCGATGGCAAATGGTTTAATTTTAAATGGGACAGTTATAATGCCTCGCTTGGAAGCACTACCCTGGAATTATATAACAATAATTCGTATACAACAAAAATACATAACACTTCCGCGGCAACAGGAACAGGAGCTGCAGGATCGGTAAATCTGGCATTAGGTGCCTTAAATAAAGTAACTACGGTTTACCCACGCCTTGTTTTTACAATAGGTAGTGGTTATGGTTATAAAGTCTACACTAAGAACATGAATCCGGTGAACGTAGCAGGTTTCCCTAATCCGGTGCTGGGCACATGTAGCTTCGATGCTTGTACAAAAACGACTTCTTTAAACTGGACCTATGCAAATCCATCGCAAATAGATCCGAACTCCAAAGTGTATATTTATCGAAAAGTAAATGATGGAACTAATGCTATTTATACGCTTCTTACACCAAGTGGCCTGGGAATGAATGTGGTTTCGTACAATGATAATGATGTGGCATTGGCCTGGGATAAAAAATATACCTATATTATCCGAACGATTCCTAATATTTTGAACGCCACTTCGGTAAATTTTACGAAAACAGATGCACATGCCTATATACCGGAATTGTTGGTAAAAACAGATATTACAACTTCTCGTCTTACAATCGACTTTAGCAGCTTTACTGCTGTTGGCAATATTGCAGTAGTTTCACCTGCAAAAGCGGCTAATGCAGAAATAAGCTGGAAGATGACCTGGTGTACAAATAATCCGGCTAATATTACTATTCGACGCATAAACCTGATTAACTCGCTGGATGTCAAAGATTTTGTGGTGTCGGGAAATTCGCTGAAATATGTCGATTATACAGCTGTAAATGCAGTGCCCTACCGGTACCAGTTGCAATTGGATAATAACGGAAGAATTGATACCAGTGCATGGAGGGATGTTAAAATTGTCGACCGGGCTAAGTTTGTGAGTCTGACGACTTCAAAAGGAGTGTTAAATGACCGCATCAGGTTGTCGTGGGAAATAGACAAGCCACTTCTGAGCGATAAATTTGTTATTTACAGGAAGATATACGACAACGGATCAAAAGTATTTAATTATGAAATGGTTGCCGAAAAGCAATCGTCTAATAAAATAGAAAACTGGGAAGACCTGTCCGTTTCTCCCGGAATATTATACCAGTATCAGATTAAATCTTACTATCAACCTGCAACAGGCGATGCTGTGGAAGTTTATACTGCAGATTCGGTGGGTTTAGGTTTTAGTCAACCAATAGGCACAATTAGTGGGAATATTGTGTTTGGTTCAGGTACAGCAGTCGGAGGAGTAAATGTGTCGGTTGAGAATCAGGATATGGAGCAGAAGCTTTATAAGAGTATCGTATTCAATAAACAGGGAACTCAGTTTGGAGGTGTTGCCAAGTTAAAAGCAGCAAAACATGGTTGTATTGCAACCGGATTTACCTGGCAAGGCTGGCTAAAACCGGCAAACAGAACACAGGTGAATGCGTTCATTTATGAGTTGAGGAATGAGTATTCGATACGGCTGGATGGAAATGCTATAAAGGTTTTTATACATGATAATTCAACAACAGCTCCTGTTATTACCACTAATATTGCTAATATTTCAAATGATAAATTCTTTCATTTGTCAGTAAGTTATAACAAAACAAGCCAATACCTGAAAACCTCGTTGAATGGAGTTGCAACCGACAGCGTTAAACTGACTGCCACTTATGCCTGTAAGAATACAATAACTGCAGAGGCCAAATTAGCTTCTCCATACTTGTCGACCAGCAAAAATTACATCGGAAATATAGATGAAATGCGTTTGTGGAACAGGGCATTGACAGCTACTGAAATCAGTGCTAATTACGATCGTTATCTGGCAGGAACAGAATTGGATTTGATAGGTTACTGGCAAATGGATGAGGGTATTAATAGTTATATTTTTGATAAATCGAACATTAGCAAAAGTTACAACGAGAATCATATTTCATTGGTTGGGGCTACCACTTCGGACGTCGTGCCTACCTTAGATCAGTTGTCGATTAAAACAACTACGGATATTAATGGAAATTACATTATTCAGGGGGTTCCTTATAAAGGGAATGGCTCAACTTATCAGGTTGTGCCGGCACTGGGAACACATGAATTTGAACCTGCAAAACAATTAATTTTTATTGGAGGTACCAGTTCTGAAGTTCAAAGTAAAATCAGTTTTAAAGATATTTCGTCGTTTAAAATCAGTGGAACTATCTTCTATGAAAATACAAATTACCCGGTTGAAGGGGTTGAGTTTTTAGTGGATGGAATTACGGCCACACGCGATAATGTAGTGTTAGTTTCGGATGCTACGGGGCAATACGAAATTGATGTTCCGATAGGGGAACATAAAATCACATTGCGTAAGAACGGTCATGTTTTCGCCGATGCCGATCCGAATGCTACCTTAAAAATGGATACGAAGTATAACTTCAATGTAAATAAAAGCAATATCAATTTTAAGGACCTTACCAAAGTAACCCTTGCAGGCCGGGTAGTTGGTGGAGCAGTTCAAGCTGCCAAACCGGTAGGATTCAACAGAAGTATTGCCAATATTGGACAGGCAAAAGTAACTATTCAGCCCAAACTGAAGGATGTCTATCAATTGAATTATACCTCTGCCGATTCGCTTTCGCTCACAAGTGGCAATACAGTAGTAAAAAGTACTGCAAAAGTGAAAAGGGGAGAAGATAAAATCATTATTACCACGGATCTGTCCAGTGGTGAATTTTTGGTTCAGGTGCCCCCGATACCCATGACGGTTATTGATGTGCAAACACCGGATAAAAACAAAACTGCTTTTCAGTTAGAAAACAAACCGGCTATCGATATGATTCCGATGATAACAAGGGTAGATACCATTCATGCCGGGAAAAAGATGGTAGAGGGTGTCTCGGTTACAAAAATTGATTCGTGTAAATATCATCAACGGCTGGATTTGACCTACAAAGCACCGGTGCCTGTGTTTACAATCAAGGATTTGAAGTACGACTGGGCCACTTTTGGCGACACACTCTATTATTATGTGGATCCAAACAATGACAAGAATAACAGAACCATACCTTTAGTTAAGAAACTAAACGGATTAGCTGTATACACCAGTGGATCCCCGGTATTTACGCAGGGAAACAGCTACAATTTTCAGGTAAAGGCATACGAAGAATATATACATCCTGTCACCGGGGCGTCGGACATAGTGCCACTTAGCGGGGCACAACTCATTATTGAAAATAAAATAAGTTCAACCACAGCTGCAACCGATTATGTGTTGGATTCTACCGGTGTTTATAATTATACCTTTACTGCTGACTTACCGAATCTTGTTTTTCCTCACACAAAAGGAATGACAGCCTCGGTACAATACAATGGTAGCTCTTTCCCCTGGAAAAACGGAACAGATGTTGGGATAAGTGGAATTGTGATAGGCGCAGTTCCTGTAGGTGGAGTTGATTTTATAACCAAAGGCCCCGACAAAGTGATCGCTGTTTTGCGCGACCCACCGGGATCGAATAGTTATGCAACCCTGGAAAAAGGATCGACCACTACCAATACGGTTTCTTATAAAGGTATTGGAAGTGAGTCTTCGGGACATAAATTTATAGCTAATCTGGGTGGTGATGTTACCTTAGTAACGGGTATAGGAGTCGCAACAACCGTTAAAACAGCAAATAAGCTGGATATTGGTGGTGGTATTGAACAGAGTGTTTCAGGGGCTGACGGAACATCCAGGACAGAGTCTTTTTCAATGTCTGAAAGTATCAGCACTTCTTCCTCTCCCGACTATGTAGGTGCCAATGGAGATGTTTATATCGCCAACTCCTCTAATATTGGTTTTGCAAAATGTAAACAATTGGGTTTCAAACCAACTGAAACAGCGATAGATTTTGTTGAAAATGAAAGTTATATTTTTGTTCCAATGAGTGATTCAACCTCTTTCAGGTACACACAAAATCACATCGTTACACGGTTGATTCCGAATTTGCAGAGTATGAGAGCTTCGATACTGAATACTGTTGCTGACACGTCGGTGTACACCAGGGGAACTGGTTCGAAGTATCTTACAACGCTATTGCCTTCCGATCCTGATTTTGGCAAAAAAGGAACCTACAATTGGGTGAAACCAATTTCCATTACAAAGGTGTATATTGATTCTGTTTTGTTTTATTCGAATCAGATAAACCAATGGGAGAATGTTATTCGCCGGAATGAAATGGAGAAACTGCGGGCTCAGGGCAAAAATCCGATAGGTTACTTAAGTTCGATAGCATACGATTCCAAAAACTATTCGTTTGATGCAGGAACCGTATTGTCAAAATCCATCACACGGACCTCGAGTGTTGAACAAACCAACGAAGTAGCATGGGATTTACAGGTAGTTGGTGTTTCAAGTGCCGGATTAACCGTTAATAGTTTTGGTTTCACCCTCGAAAATGAGGTGAGTGCAGGTGGTGGTGAAGAAAAAAGTTCAGCAGTTGCAACCGAAAATACGATTACGTATAGCTATACCTTAGAAGATGGTGATGCAAGCAATTATTATTCGGTAGATGTGTTCACTCCAAAATCGCACACCGTTACTCCTACTGCAGATATTAACGGTAACAACGCAATTACAAGCTACGAAGTAACCAATGTAGAACAGGAAGGAGGTCCTATTTTTGTAACCCGTGGTGGCTTATCGTCCTGCCCTTACGAAAAAGGGGATTCTACCTTGTATTATACCAATGCAATCGGTCAGTCGGTAGCGTTGAGTACACCCGCAGTGCAAATTGAAAAACCGGGAATTGATGTGCTTGTACCCAGGGTATCAGGGGTAGCCAGTGGCAAACAGGCAACTTTTGATGTTGATCTTAAAAATTTATCGCCCGCAGATGTGGCTTGCTGGTATCAGCTTTCTGTGGATCCGACAACAAATCCGCGTGGTGCGATAATTACCATTGATGGTACTCCACTCGTTGAACCACGACTCTACTTAGTAGATCCTAAAAATGCAATGCGTAAAACCATCCGCTTAACACAAGGGAGTTCGGATGACCTGGAATATGAGAATATTCGTTTAATCTTTGCTTCACCCTGCGAGAGCGACATAATGGAGTATGCCGATATATCGGCCTATTTTGTTCCCTCTTGTAGTGATTTAACGATGCAGATTGAAGACAGGATTGTAAATACTGAAACCGGAAGCGACTTAACAGTCGTGTTGAAAGACTTCGACAAAAACTTTAAGAATTTTGGTGGAATACGACTGCAATACAAAGGTGTAAATGATTTAAACTGGAAACTGGCCAAAGAATTTGTACTTAACAGCACCATTATGAATCCGTCAGCAGGGGCTATTCAAATAGGAAGTAATGATGTTAGTATTACGTATAAGTTTGCGATGAAGGATGAGCCGGATCAGGTTTATCAGTTTAGGGCCCGTACAGTTTGTGCCGGCGATGTGTATAACGAAACTCCGGTGATAACTGTCGTAAAAGACATGAAAACTCCGCAGTCAATGGGAATGCCTTCTCCATCCAATGGTATATTAACTCCTGAAAATGAGGCTTCAGTAACATTCAACGAAAAAATTCAGGCTGAAAAAATTGCATCTACTGATGTTCAGGTCTATGGGGTGTTGAATGATTACATGCAAACAGATAATGTTGGATTGCAGTTCGATGGAAATCAACAAGCATTTACTGAAATGCCAATGAATTTACAAAGCAGTTTTACCATTGAAGGGAAAATACAAATTGATCCTTCCAATGAAACCGGCACCATCTTTAGTATTGGTGAGGGAAGTAATAAGATTGCATTGCAAGCTGTCGGTGCTAATTTTAAGGTAACAGTTGGTTCCGACTTTGCGAAACAAACTACTGATTTAATTGCGGATGCAAGCTTCCAATACCTTGCGTTAAGCTACAATAACTACAGCAACACCCTGGCGCTTATGCTATGGAGTAATGCCAATAAAACGAAATCACTACTTTTCAGTGAGCAGTTGCCCAACGGAATTGCTCCAACCGGCCGTATCATGGTTGGTAATGGATTTAAAGGCTTACTTCGTCAATTAAGTGTTTGGAGTGAAGCAAGATCGTATGCAACTATTACAGCCGACCGTTCGAAATCCAAAACCGGAAATGAACTCAATTTAGCTGGATACTGGTTAATGGATGAAGGCTATGGTAAAATAGCTGTTGATAAAGCCCGGGGTAGAAACCTGACTGTGGGAAGTTCGTGGTATATTTCACCAAAAGGATTGGCAACAGAACTGAACGGTGAAAACCAGGTGGTGGTGAAATCCGGACATATTCCATTTACAAAAGACAACGACTTTTCGCTTGAGTTCTGGTTCCGCGGTCAGGCTGGTCAGAAAAATGCAACACTGTATTCCTGTGTTGGCGACGAAACAGCGGGAAGCAAAAACCTGATGATAGCTTTCAATGAGGACGGAAATTTGACCCTTTCTACCCATGATAATTTGTACGTCCTGAATTCAGGTGTGGTGTTGGACAATGTGTGGCATCACTTTGCATTAAGTGTTTTGCGCTCCGGAAATACAAATATCTATATTGATGGTACCCAAAAGTTTCAGACATCTTCAACAAATATTGGAGGAATGGCTTCCGATTCGGTAGCTTTTGGAGCCCGTCGCTGGTATGAGGCTGATGCAACCAAGCCAACAATTGATAATCGATTTGTAGGTTCAATGGATGAAATCAGAATTTGGAACAGTGCATTAACCGGTGATAATGTCCGGCTGGATATGCGTTCAAAACTTGCCGGAAATGAAACCGGTTTGGTAGCATACTATCCCTTCGAACAGGTAAATAGTTCGAACGACATTGTTTCATCGGTTAACGATTTTTCAATTCCTGCATATTCATTTATGGATAATGGTGGATTCGCTATGGCTAAGGATGTTGCTTTTACCGATAATACGCCTGCAATAAAGGCAACTCGTCCAAGAGTGAAAGTGAATTCTACATTTACTTCTTCCGAAAATAAAATTATTGTAAATATCAATGAAGATGCTAATCGTATTGAAAACTGTGTCCTGGAATTTGAAGTTCAACGCATCATGGATTTGAATGGAAACAGATTGGCTTCTCCTTTAAAATGGACTGCATTTGTTAATCAGAATCGTCTGAAATGGCAAACGGAAGCGGTAAATCTTAAAAAAGAAGTATTGGAGCCATTGTCGTTTGATGCGACACTTACCAATAGCTCCGGCAACTACGAAAATTATGTCATAAGTGGTTTGCCTGATTGGTTATCAGTGACTAAAACGACAGGAACATTGAATCCACTGGAAAAAACGACATTAACTTTCACCGTTGACAAATCTGCCAATATTGGTGCCTACGAGTGTGAGCTTCGCCTCACCGGAAGTAAGAACATCGATGAGGTATTGCCTGTGTTTTTAAAAGTAACGGGTGCCCGTCCCGATTGGTCCGTAAATCCTTACGAGTATGAATCGTCGATGAACATTACCGGACAATTGTTGATTGAGGGGATTTATCAGGAAGATCAGGAAGATATGCTGGCAGCGTTTATCGACTCCAGATGTGTTGGATTGGGCCGGCCGGTATTTAATGCTCAACTGAACAGTTTCAGAGTTTACCTGGATGTATACGGAAACAGCGAAGACAACGGTAGACCCATTGTTTACAGTTTGTGGGATGCCGGTACCGGGCGATTGTATCCCGGAATTGAAATAGAGTCAGGCACAGGTGCATTCGTCGCAGGTGGCATGGTCGGAAGTGTGTCGCAACCAGCTCGGTTTAACGCGACTGATAAAATTGAGCAGCAGCTCTCCATTAAAAAAGGCTGGAACTGGATTTCGACGAATGTAGAAAGTACTTCACCTGCGTTGTTGGAACAGTTGAAAAATCAGATGGGTACCGATGGTATTCTGATTAAATCTCGTTCAGATGGATTCCTGGGCTACAGTGCAAGCAGTTGGGATGGTTCACTGCTGACTGTTGCGCAAAAGTCGATGTATATGATTAAATCGGCTCTGTCAAAAACAGTTAAGCTGGAGGGAAGCGTGGCAAAAGCGCCGGATTATCCTGTCAGTTTGAATCCGGACTGGAACTGGATTGGCTATATTCCGCAATTTGTGGCACCGGTTCAGGAGGCACTCAGCGGTCTTAGTCCTTCGGAGGGCGATCAGTTGAAAGGTCAGATTGGATTTGCTTCCTACTCGGGCAACAGCTGGATTGGTAGTCTGGAATACCTTGTTCCGGGTCAGGGTTACATGTATTACTCCAGGAGTCAGACAGCTAAAAGCTTTACTTATCCTACGAACTACAGGTCAAGGTCCAACGTTCAGCGAAGAACAAAAGAGGCCGATCAAATGCATTGGTCCTACAATCAGAATGAATTTGCTTCGAGTATGACTATCACGGCCGTGGTTGCTGTAAACAATGCAGAAGTAACTGCTTCTCAACTCGAGCTAGGTGCCTTTATCGATAATGTATGTCGGGGTACGATTAAATTGAATTATAATGCGAATAAAAAACGGTATTTTGCTTTCTTATCGGTTTGGGGAAATGTAAGTGATGTAAACAAACGGGTGGAATTCAGATGCTTTAATAATTCTGTCGAGGCGACGGCTGATTCCCCGATTCTTCAGTTTGTTCCCGATAATATTGTTGGTTCGGCTTCTAATCCGGTTGTGATACAATTTGTTACCGAACAAACTGCCATAAACCCATGGATTGAAAATTTTGAAAGTGGCATAAAGGATGCCTATTCGGATGGTGACGTTGACCTGAAGACTGGTAAATGGCATTTCAATGATGCACTGCTGGGTAACGATGAAGAAGATAAAATAGTGGATAGTAAAGGAGTGCGTTTACAGCGAACGGGTTCGGTTACCATGGGATTCGACAAAGCAAAAGGAGCCGGAACGGTAACCATCGATCATGCAGCGTTTGGCGCAACCAGCGGTAGCGATTGGATGCTACAGCTTTCGGTGGATGGAGGTGTTTCCTGGTGGAATGTGGGTAATCCTGTCAGTTCGGGAGCAAATATTTATTCAACGCAGTTTAGGGTGAATCAACCTGGAAATGTACGCATCAGAATCCAGAAAACTGATGGCGAAATGATTAATATCGATAATATTTCGATCACCGATTATACGGCCAGTCCTGACGTTTCGAGCTGGACGGGTAGCAATTCGTCCGATTGGCGCCTGGCATCGAACTGGAGTCACGGTACACCCGATTTGTCGACAACCGTAACCGTAAAAACATCCATTAACGAGCCCGAAGTGCGGAGTTCAGTTTCGGTAGCAGGTATGGTAATCGAGCCACAAGCCAGTCTGAAAATTGCTTCCGGTACAAGTTTGAATGTAAGCGGCGACCTTACCCTGTATGCGAATGAAAATGGGACACCGATGCTGGTTAACGATGGTGAATTACAGGTGGCAGGTACTACCCGGGTACAGTTGTATCTTACACAAGCTACGGGTAGTGGTAAAACCGATAACTGGTGGTACTTGTCTTCACCGGTTACGGGAGCAACCAGTGCCGGCATTCTGGTGCCGGGGGCTAACAACAAGTTCGGTTACTACAGGGAGGCAACCGCTTCGTATCCTCAAATTACTTCAACCGGTGAAGTATTGCAACCCGGTAAAGGCTACCTGGCTCAAATTAACACAACCGGTATTTATACCTTTACCGGTACGTTAAACAATGGCGATATCGGGCCGGTTTCCTTGAGCCGAACTGCCGGTGCCGGAAGTGCGCGTGGATTCAATCTGATTGGTAATCCCTATCCTTCTCATATCGACTGGAATGCAATTACCGGATTTGGTACTGCAAAACAACGAAAGGATATTCGTCCCACCATCTGGATTCGTACCCGTACTGCCAGCGGTGCAATGGGCTTCGATACCTTCGATGGAGAGGATCATGTGAGCGTGGGTGTTCGCGGAAAAGCAACGCAATTCATTGCTCCCATGCAGGCCTTCTGGGTGAAAGTGAATTCCGATATGAGTAGTCCGGAAATTACCTTTACCAACGAACTACGTTCGGCCAAAAGTCAGCTCAACAGCTATAACCGCCATCGGATTAACAGTAATTCAATCCGTAAATTACTTCGGTTAGATTTGAGTAATGGTGTAAATACCGATCAAACTTTAATCACGACCAGTCCTTCGGCTGTTAACGGATACGATTTTTACGATTCGGATAAATTCAGCAACAACAGCAGCGATATCGCAGAGATCTTTACAGTTGCTACAAACAAAGAATTGGCGATTAACAAACTGTATTCGTTGAGTCCCGACACCGCCATAGTGCTGGGATTCCGGACCGAACGAGCAGGTGTGTTTACGTTGAAGGTCTCCGAAATTGAAAATCTGGAAACCATGAAAGTACTATTGAGGGATCAGGATCTGAAAACTGAAATAGAGTTGACCCCGGGTGCCGAATACGAATTTACATCCGATGGTATTTCTACTTCGAATCGATTCAGCTTATTGTTCCGCTCACCTTCTTACACTACCGACTTCGATTCGACCACTACCGGTCGGATACATGTATATGTCAATCCAACCAATCAGGTGGTTGTTGAATCGAAGAGATTAAAACAGGGCGATCTCGTCCGTATTTACAATTTATCGGGTTTGCTGGTATCGCAGCAAGTTACAGAAGGGCAGAAATTACTGGTAAGTCAGGTATTCAGCTCAGGAGCTTATCTTGTAAAAGTACACGATGAAGTAATAAAAATAATTGTGAAGTAAAAGCTAATCCAGGCTGAAATCTATTAAGCAGAAAATAGTGCTTAACAACTAATCAGCCCAAACGCCAGTCGAAAGCGTTTGGGCTGATTTATTGGCAGATTTAGATTTTACAGGGATTGTCGTTTATATTCCTCTGTCAGTTTGTCCAAAAACAAAACCAGTTTTTCGTTCATTTCAGTATAGTCAACGCTTCTGATATCAGCAGGTTGTTGAATAAATGGAAGTGTGGCGTTACGGCTTAAAAAATCAGCATCTTCAGCAATTAGCAATTCTATCAGGCTGGAGTTAAATTCCATGTGACATTGAAATCCATAAACAAGTTGATCATATCGTATAATTTGTCTCGGACAAGCCTTGCTGTTGGCCAAAATGCTGCATTGAGGTGTTAATCCCGGCATATCGCTGTGCCAGTGACCGACATTCAGTATTGACCCCAAATGATTTAGTTTTTCATCATCCAAACCCTGAGCAGTAAGCTGAATCGGAAAAACACCAATTTCTTTTTCAGGACTTTTTTCCACTTTCGCGCCAAATGCTTCGCCGATAAGTTGCGCACCCAAACACACGCCTACAACAGCTTTGCCATTGTTGATAGCTTTTTGTAGCAGAGCGATTTCCGCTTTTGCATCAAAATGCGGGCATTCATCTTTGGTAGTATCCGGACTTTGAGGGCCACCCATTACAATCAGCAAATCAATGTCGCCTACCGCATCAGGTAAAGGTTGGTTTTCGAACACCCTTGAAAAGGAGATGGTGTAATTTCTCAATTTTGCCCATTCCAAGTAAGCACCGGGAGCTTCAAAAATTTCGTGTTGAATAAAATGAACGTTCATTTATGTAAAAGCTTTTAGTTGCAAAGGTAGTAAAGTTGATAAAAGTATAAACGGTTTTCAATAATTCTATCGATAATTATTTGCAAAGCCTCTGGTTGAGCCTGTTAAGTTCAATTCAAGACTTACCAGTAAGTGTGTATAGGTAGCTGTATGTCAGTGTGTTTTGTTGCTGGTTGTAGTTCTGACTGTGCATTTATCCATCGTATATTATAACTTTTAAAAGCTTTCTGGTTATCGTAAAGTCATTGAAGTTGCAAGTTGTGAATAAATATACGGTTTTGTCGAGTATCATTTCGTTAGTAAACAAATTTCAGATGTAGCGTGTTTAATGCCGGATACTAAAACATTGAAACATGCATAAAAGAATTATATCTATTTGTTTTTTACTGTTGTTATTTTCGTTAGGAGTGCTTGCCAGGAACGGAAGTATTCAGGGTGTAATTTCAGATGCCGGCACCGGTGAGCTAATTCCATTTGCAATATCTCAATCCTTAAAAACAATCAGTTTAGCGACCGGGGAACCGTCACCGACTCAAAGGGAGCGTTTAGCGTCAACCAGCTCGATCCATCAGTTTTGCTCGGACAATTATCAAGCGATGCCATTGAGAATATTGATGTCATTTCAGTTCCTTCTGCCAAATACGATGCGCAGGGAAAAGGTGGTGTCATCAAAGCGAAAGCCTACAGAATGTTCGATGAACTTACCGAAAGTGAAAACCTGATAAGTGTTGCTTCTAAAATTAAAACCGGGGTGTATTTGTTAAGTATTCCGGATTTGAAGGAATCATACGACTATCTTTTGCAAAAAGGATGGATGGCTATTTTGACAGATATATTTGATTACGTCTATGTGCTTTCGGTTATTGTCTACAAAAGAGTTGTGACAACACTTCGATACTTTATTGCTTTCAGTTTTCATAAAAACATCAATGGGTAACTTCACAGCCACCCATTGAAGATTTAAACCTTTTTCTTAACTAGAAAAGCATATGCTTTAGAAGTATATACTACAAAGGTAGCCAAATTTTGAATTTGAGCAAAATATTGTGGACATGGAATGTTTTTTCTATCTTCGATGAACCAAAAATGAGGGTTGTTTTTGCCACCTTTGAAATACTGTTCAAATGTTAAAAAACACTTGGTGGACATTTGGTGGACAAAAAATGGAAATAAAAAAACGCTAACTGCTGAAATTCAGCAAATTAGCGTTTTTATTGTACCCAGAGCCGGGATCGAACCGGCATGGAAGTGAATCCACTGGTGTTTGAGACCAGCGCGTCTACCAATTCCGCCATCTGGGCAGGTGAAACATTTTCGTGTTTCGGTTTGCAAAAGTAGTTTATTTTTTTGAAAGTGCAATATTTTTTTGAAAAAAGATTCAAGAATCAAGAACCAAGAACCAAGATGTGATTACATGCTCACTATCCCGGCTCTTGGCTCTTGATTCTTGATTCTTGATTCCTGGCTCTTTTTATACATGCTCACAACCCCACGTCTTGACTCCCGGCTCTTGACTCTTGATTCTTGGCTCTTGAATCTTTTTAACATTCTAAATAAGCCCTATAAAATGCCACTAATAGGTAGTATATATTTAGAATGCAATCTCCACATTACACATTAGCGAATTATTTCTCCAATAAATTATGCTATATAACATGTTTTTTGTATTTTTGCACCCGAATTCGAGAAACTTATAGGTTCAATTAAACTAAAAACACTAATAACTCACCACTCATCACTTATTTATGAGCTTTAAACCAGGTAAATGGAATGTCGCAATCGACGTTCGTGATTTTGTGTTAACTAATGTGTCTCCATACGATGGCGACGATTCGTTCCTTTGTGGACCAACTCAACGCACCGACGAACTCTGGCAAATCTGTAAAGATGCTATCCAGGAAGAACGTAAAAACAATGGTGTTCGCGCCATCGACAACAAAACGGTTTCGACCATCACTTCGCATGCCCCGGGTTATATCGACCAGCAAAAAGAATTAATCGTGGGTTTGCAAACCGACATGCTCCTCAAACGGGCTATGAAGCCTTATGGCGGCTATGCTGTAGTGGATAAAGCTTGTTCGGAACACGGAGTGGAAGTAGATCCTCAGGTGAAGGATACGTTTACCAAATATGTAAAGACGCACAACGATGGAGTGTTCGATGTGTATACCAACGAAATTCGTACCTACCGCTCGCTGGGTATTCTCACCGGTTTGCCCGATAATTATGCCCGCGGTCGTATCATTGGCGACTATCGTCGTGTGGCGCTCTATGGTATCAGTAAATTAATTGAATTCAAGAAAGCCGATCTCGAAAGCCTCGAAGGCCCGATGACCGATGCCCGTATTCGTCTGCGCGAAGAAGTTTCGGAGCAAATCAAGGCGCTCTACGATATGATCGAAATGGGTAAATCGTACGGATTCGATTTGAGTCGTCCGGCCGAAACTGCTCAGGAAGCTATTCAGTGGGTATACATGGGTTACCTGGCTGCCGTAAAGGAACAGGATGGCGCCGCTATGTCGCTGGGTAATGTGTCTTCTTTCCTCGATATATATATTGAAAAAGATATTGCCGAAGGTAAAATTTCGGAAGAATATGCTCAGGAGATGATCGACCAGTTTGTGATGAAACTGCGTATGGTGCGTCACCTGCGTATGGAGGCTTATAACGAAATTTTTGCAGGCGACCCTACCTGGGTAACCGAGTCGATTGGTGGTCTGATGGCCGATGGTCGTCATAAGGTGACCAAAACCTCGTTCCGCTTCCTCCAGACCTTGTACAACCTCGGCCCATCGCCCGAACCCAATATGACCGTGCTTTGGTCGGAACACCTGCCCGAAAACTTCAAGAAATTCTGTGCGAAAGTGTCGATCGATACTTCGTCGATTCAGTACGAAAACGACGACCTGATGCAGGAAACCCGTTGCAGCGACGACTACGGAATTGCCTGCTGCGTATCGTTCCAGGAAATCGGAAAGCAGATTCAGTTCTTCGGTGCGCGTACCAACCTGGCCAAGACGCTGTTGCTGGCCCTCAACGAAGGTCGGTGCGAACTTTCGGGCAAACAGGTAATTACCGGAGTGCCCAAATTGAAATCGCAGGACGTTCTCGATATTGATGAAGTAATGGAAGTGTTCCGCTACACCATGAAAGAAGTAGCGCGTGTGTACAACGAAACGATGAACATCATCCATTACATGCACGATAAGTACTACTACGAAAAAGCGCAGATGTCGCTCATCGATACGAACCCGAAAATCAACCTGGCCTACGGGGTAGCCGGTTTGAGTATCGTAGCTGACTCACTTTCGGCTATCAAATATGCAAAGGTAACTCCGGTACGCAACGAACAGGGCATTACTGTTGATTTCAAAATTGAGGGCGAATTCCCCTTCTATGGAAACGACGACGACCGTGTGGACCAGTTTGCCGTGGAAATTCCTTCGTATTTCAACCAGTTGCTGGCCCAATTGCCAACCTATAAAAATGCCGATCCTACCATGTCGATTCTGACCATTACTTCGAACGTGGTATATGGTAAGAAAACCGGTGCAACACCCGACGGACGTGCACATGGAGTGCCTTTCGCACCGGGAGCCAACCCGATGCACGGACGCGACCATTCCGGTGCCATCGCTTCGCTGAGCTCGGTATCGAAGCTCGACTACACCAATGCGCTGGATGGAATCTCAAATACCTTCTCGATTGTACCTAAGTCGCTGGGTCCTACCGACGATCAGCGTCAGGAAAACCTGGTATCGATTATCGATGGTTACTTTATAAAGGATGCCCATCACCTCAACGTGAACGTTTTGAACCGTGAGATGTTAGAAGATGCAATGGAACACCCTGAGAATTACCCACAGCTCACCATCCGTGTTTCGGGCTATGCCGTGAACTTTGTTCGCCTTACCCGTGCACAGCAGCTCGAAGTAATTTCACGTAGTTTCTTCGAAACTCTGTAAGAAAAAATGCCGATGGTCGATTCCTTTCAGTGAAGGGAGTCGGCCATCGGAAACTTCGCAGTCCGGTTCGGTAAGAAATTGTACTCAGGCACCTGTGAACGCAGTTTTAAAAGCTATACACTTCTAACAATTACAAAACGATGCTCAACGTACATTCGGTAGAATCGCTCGGTACCTTCGACGGGCCGGGTGTTCGCCTTGTTTTATTCCTGCAGGGCTGCAATTTCAAATGCCTTTATTGTGCCAATCCCGATACCATCGAGATGAAGGTTTCAAAACCCATGTCGGTAGAGGAGATAGTGCAGATGGCGCGCAATCAGCGCCCTTATTTTGGCAAGAAAGGCGGTATTACCGTTTCGGGAGGCGAGCCCTTGTTGCAGGCCCGCGAGCTTATTCCGGTTTTCAAGGCACTGAAAGAAGATGGTTTCAATACTTGTATCGATACCAACGGCAGTGCGCTGACTCCGGCGGTGAAAGAACTGATGGACTACACCGATCTGGTTTTGCTCGATATAAAGCAAATGAACGAAGAAGCGCATCAGCAGCTCACGGGGGTAAAAAATCAGTTGACGCTTCGCTTTGCGTCGTTCCTGCACAGTATCAACAAGCCGGTGTGGCTACGGTATGTGTTAGTGCCCGGTTATTCCGACAAGGAAGAGCATCTGCATAAACTGGGACATTTTATTGAATCGATGAGCAATGTGCAGAAGATAGAAATTCAGCCCTATCATAAACTGGGTAAACATAAGTATGATGCGCTGGGTTGGGAGTACCAGTTGGAAGATGTGGAGATGAACACGCCCGAACAGCTGCATCGTGCTGAAACCATATTGAAGAGTTACGGAAAAGAAACGATAATTAATTAATTGTTAATTATTAATTGTGAATTATTGGTGTTTGCAATTATTAATCAATAATTTATAATTTACAATTAAAAATTGTACATGGGTTATTATACACCAAACGAATTAGTTGCGAAAGCAACCGAAGGAGCCATAACGCGTTCCCAAACATCGGTTTCGAAAACAATGGTGCTGTCCTTTTTGGCCGGCGCCTACATTGCCTTAGGAAGTTTATTGGCCGTGATGGTAGGGGGAGGAGTCCCGGGGATAGCCGCTGAAAATCCGGGGATTCAGAAGTTTTTGATGGGAGCCGTATTTCCCATCGGGCTCATTATGTGTTCAATAGCCGGAGCCGATTTATTTACGGGGAATACGGCCTATTTTATACCACCGGTGATGTCGCGTCGGTTGAAAGTTTCGCAACTGATGCGCAACTGGACGCTTGTATACATCGGGAATTTCATCGGAGCACTTTTCGTAGCCTATTTTATGACCTATCTTTCGGGTTTGTTCGATAACGCTCCCTGGCACGATAGTATTTTGAACATTGCCGATGCCAAAACGGGAAATCCGTTTTACAAAACTTTTTTGAAAGGTGTTGGTGCCAATTGGCTGGTAGCGCTGGCCATGTGGTTGTCGTTTGCAGCCAAGGATGTGGTAAGTAAAATTGCTGCAATCTGGTTTCCGGTTATGGCTTTTGTAACGATGGGCTACGAGCACTCCGTAGCCAATATGTTTTTCATTCCTACTGCCATTTTTTATGGATCGCCGGTAACCTGGAGCGAATTTATTTTCAGCAACCTGATTCCGGCGACTTTAGGTAATATTGTTGGTGGTGGCGGATTGGTGGGGATGATGTATTGGTATGTGTATGGGGAGTGAGCGATACGTGCTTAACACTCCACTGCCGGGAACGGGAGCTTAGTCCTGTTGTTCAGCGAAGCGTTCTTCCTTTTTGCCGGCAAACACTTCGTAGCAATTGAATAGGCAATCCAGCGGACCATTCATCAATTTAACTTTTTCCGATGGTTTGAATCCGATTCGTTCGAGCAGGTATTCTTCCGAACTGATTACCCAGGCAGTTGAGCCGGTAAACCGGTGCTTGAGTGTTCTTCCTAGTGCCACATATATAGGTTCCAGTTCTTCGGGTTTCAATCGTTCGCCATAGGGTGGATTAGTTACCATCAGGCAATTCTCCGAAGGCGATTCCAGTTCGGCAATGTCTGCCTTGTTAAGGGTTATGTATTTTCCAACTCCCGCACTTTTAATATTTTCTTCTGCAATTTTCAGGGCTTTTGCCGAGATGTCGAAGCCATAGATACGGTGCTCAAAAGTACGTTCGGCACTATCGTCCTGGTACAATTCATCGAATAATTCTTTATCGAAATCGTTCCACTGCTCAAATCCAAACGAAGGTCGATACAAGCCCGGAGGAATGTTCAACGCAATCATTGCGGCTTCGATCAATAAGGTACCCGACCCGCAAAAGGGATCCACAAAGTCGCTCTGTCCGTCCCAGCCGGCCTTCAGCAGCATCCCTGCTGCCAGCACTTCACTTATCGGTGCTTCGGTCTGATTGACCCGATAGCCCCGCTTGTGCAACGATTCACCCGAACTGTCGAGCGACAAGGTGCACTGATCCTGAGCTACATGTACATTAAAGGTAAGTTGAGGATTATCGACCTTTACCGAAGGGCGTTTGCCGGTATGCTGGCGGAACCAGTCGACAATGGCATCTTTCACCCGGTAGGCCACAAAACGCGAATGACGCATTTCGTCGGAAAAAACAGTAGCATCGATAGCAAAGGTATTGTCGGTTGTCATTATTGCCGACCAGTCGAGTTTCATCACTTCTGCATAAATTTCATCGGGAGTCCTGGCTTTGAAGCTGGCGATGGGCATTAAAATCCGGATAGCAGTGCGCAGGTGAAGGTTGGCTTTGTAAAGCAGCCGTTTGTCGCCGGTAAAGGCTACTGCCCGGCGTTGAATTTCAATATTGTCGGCTCCAAGGGCTACCAGTTCGGTGGCCAGAATTTCTTCAAGGCCTTTAAAGGTCTTCGCTATAAACTGTTGGTTCATTGTGTGGGTGAAAAATGGTTTAAAGTTGCTGTCGTACGACGGGTTGATGGTTTTATTTCTTTTGAACTAATTTTGCTCCTGCCGGCACATCCTGGTCGACCCAGATATTGCCGCCGATAACTGCTCCATCGCCTACCGTAATTGGCCCGAGAATGGTTGAGTTAGAATAAATAATAACGTTGTTACCGATTTTCGGGTGCCGGTCGATTCCTTTTATTGGATTGCCGTGATCGTCGAGCGGAAAACTACGTGCACCGAGGGTGACTCCCTGAAACATTTTCACGTTGTCGCCAATGCGAGCCGTTTCGCCTATTACTACTCCGGTGCCATGATCGATAGTGAAATATTTTCCAATTCTTGCTCCCGGGTGAATGTCGATTCCTGTTTCGGAATGGGCCATTTCGGTAATAATGCGTGGAATTAACGGCACACCCAGTTGTAGCAGGGTATGAGCAATGCGGTAATTGCTTACCGCGCGGATGCCGGGATAACAAAAAATTACTTCGCCAAAACTTTTGGCAGCCGGATCGCCATTGTAGGCTGCAACAATGTCGGTGTACAAAGTGGTACGTATCTCGGGCAGCAGTGCCAGGAATTGCTCGGTAAGCTCCCGCGCCTGTACATCGATTTCGACACAAATCTGTTCTTCGCTTACAGCATCAAAACATAATCCGGCTTTAATCTGACGGTTTAGCAATAACTGCAAACGGTCGACATTTACACCTATATGATACATCACCGTGCGCTCATTTACTCCTGCATCGCCGAAGTAACCGGGAAACAATACCGACCGGCATAAATCTACTATTTCGGAAAGTACCGGTACTGAAGGCAGTGGTGAATCTTTCAGTTGATGGTGGCAAACCTCTTTTATCGGACTGGTGTCGGCCAGGCGTTGTACTAAATCGAGTATTTTTTCTTTTTTCATTCGGTAGTTGTTGTAGTATCTGAAATCCAGCTTTCGATAGCGCGAATTGCATTCGTTAAGCGCTCATCGCCAAAACCCTGCACTATAACATATGGTTTTTCGAGTTGTTCAATTTCCCGTCGATACCAGGCTGCGAAAAACTCCCGATCGTGGCCGTGCTCCCTTACGGGGTCGGGTTCCCAGGCTAAATCGGTATCGCACACGAGGTACAAATCGAAAAATCGTTGCTGAAGTTGCTGGTTTACAAAATCGGGTACCATTTTATAGCAGTATTCGAACCATACTTTAGTTATAATAAGTTCGGTGTCGAAAAACACAAACGGAGCCCGGTTGTCAGACGGTTGGTTGTACATTTTTTCAGCTTCGATTTGATGGCGTGCAATGACACACACATCCCCGAAGGTATAAGGGCGTTTTAAATTTGCTATATAGTCGCGCGCGTACTCGTCCACAAAGGGGGAAGAATAATGCCGGGCTAACGCTTGCGTGAGTGCCGATTTTCCCGTCGATTCGGGGCCGATCACCGCTATCTTGTACATTTAATTGTCTATATTTGCAAAAAAAATCAATTTCAATGCGCAAAGTTACGCTTTTTATTCTTTTTCTGAGCATCGTTTCTGCTCTTTTTAACCCGGTACGATCACAAAATACGGACATTAATACCTTGCGAAGTATCAATGGTAGCTTACCGGGCCTGAAACCGGTAAGTCGTTTCCTTACCGGAACGGCTGTGCCTGTAAGTCTGGCTGTGCCTGTCCTGATGGGTGGATATTCAATTATCGATAAGGACAAGGAGCTTTTTAAAGATGCATTTTACATTGCTTTTGCCTCGGGTGTCAATTTGGGACTAACCTATTCGTTGAAAGAATTGATTGCCCGACCCCGTCCGTACGATTCCTATCCGGGAATGCTCGAGGTTTACGAACTACAGGATGACTTCAGTATGCCTTCGGGTCATACTTCCGGAGCATTTGCCACTGCCACCGCCCTGAGCCTGAAATACCCCAAATGGTATATAATAGCACCCTCGTTTGCCTGGGCCGGAGCCGTCGGGTTCTCGCGCATGCACCTGGGTGTTCATTATCCTTCGGATGTGTTGGCCGGGGCAGTACTGGGAGCCGGAAGTGCCTGGCTCACCTGGAAAGTAAACGAATGGTTGTGGAGCCGCTATGATATTGACGGTTTTAAAATTATTAAAAGATAAAAAACCTGCTCAATAACATAAATTAGCCGACTGCCATTACAAACATATTTCATACATTGCCGTTCGTTTATTAGAAACGAAAAACCGCATTAAATCTAAGTTAATCTATAAATTTAAAGTGTATGAAGGTATATCAGTCAAACGCGATTAAGAACATCTCATTACTGGGAAGTTCGGGCACTGGGAAAACCACTCTTGTTGAAGCGATGCTTTACGAGAGTGGTGTTATAAAACGCAGAGGTTCTATCGACGGAAAGAACACAGTATCAGATTATTTCCCTGTTGAAAAAGAGTATGGCTACTCCGTTTTTTCTACCTTGATTCAGACGGAATGGCTCGACAAAAAATTAAACATCCTCGATTGTCCCGGATCCGACGACTTTATCGGTGGTGTAGTTACCTCCCTCAATGTGACCGACACAGCAGTAATTCTCATCAATGCCCAGTATGGCGTGGAAGTCGGCACCAACAATCACTTCCGGTATACGGAAAAATTCAATAAACCCGTAATTTTTGTAGTCAACCAACTCGATCACGAGAAAGCCGATTTCGATCGTGCCGTGGAACAGTTGAAAGAAAACTATGGAGGAAAAGCAGTACTCATCCAATATCCGGTCAACGTTGGGCCGCAGTTTAATGCGGTGGTGGATGTGTTGAAAATGAAAATGTACCGCTGGAAACCCGAAGGGGGAGAGCCCGAAGTGCTCGAGATTCCGGCTGATGAAATAGATAAAGCTCAGGAACTACACAATACGCTGGTTGAATCGGCTGCCGAACACGATGAGGCGCTGATGGAAAAATTCTTTGATCAGGGTTCGCTCGATGAAGAAGAAATGCGCATTGGTATCCGTGCCGGTTTACTCCACCGCGATATGTTCCCCGTGTTTTGCGTGGATGGGCACAAAGATATGGGAGTTCGCCGATTGATGGAATTTCTCGGAAATATTGTTCCGAATGTGAACGTAACTCAGAAACCGAAAACAAAATCGGGTGCCGAAGTAACTGCTGATGCAGCGGCTCCTACCAGCATATATGTGTTTAAAACCAGTGTTGAACCGCATATCGGCGAAGTATCGTACTTCAAAGTGATGAGCGGGACACTGAAACCGGGCGATGATTTGGTGAACATAAACCGTGGCTCGAAAGAACGTATCAGCCAGTTGTTTGCCGTGGCCGGTCAGGTTCGTACCAATGTGGAGATGCTTGTTGCAGGGGATATCGGGGCTACTGTAAAGTTAAAAGATACCCGTACGGGTAATACCCTGAATGCTAAAGGTTGTGAGTACGATTTTGAAGATATTAAGTATCCTGCCCCTAAATACCGCCGTGCGATTCGTGCTGCTTCGGAAGCGGATGAGGAAAAATTAAGCGAAATTCTTACCCGTATGCACGAGGAAGATCCTACCTGGATCATCGAACAGTCGAAGGAGTTGAAACAAACCATTCTGCACGGACAGGGTGAATTCCACTTGCGTACCCTCAAATGGAGAGTAGAAAACAACGATAAAATTGCAATTGAATATAAGGAGCCGAGAATTCCGTACCGTGAAACGATAACAAAAATTTCGCGAGCCGACTATCGTCATAAAAAGCAGTCAGGTGGTGCAGGTCAGTTTGGTGAAGTGCATATGATTGTTGAGCCTTACATTGATGGAGTTGCTCCCCAGGAAGTGTATCGTTTTGGTGGACAGGAATACAAAATTTCGGTTCGCGATACGCAGGAGATCAGTCTGGAATGGGGTGGTAAAGTGGTCATTATCAATTCAATCGTGGGAGGTGCTATCGATACCCGCTTCTTACCGGCTATTCAAAAAGGGATTATGGATCGTATGGAACAAGGTCCGCTCACCGGTTCGTATGCCCGCGATGTACGTGTAATTGTCTACGATGGAAAAATGCACCCGGTTGATTCGAACGAAATTTCGTTCCGTTTGGCTGGTCGTAATGCTTTTGCTCAGGCCTTTAAAGAAGCCGGACCGAAGTTACTCGAGCCAATTTACGATGTTGAAGTGCTTGCTCCCTCGGATCGCCTTGGTGATGTGATGAGCGACCTTCAGGGACGCCGTGCCATCATTATGGGTATGTCGTCGGAAAAAGGTTTTGAGAAACTTTCGGCAAAAGTTCCCCTGAAAGAATTGGGAAGTTATTCTACTTCGCTGAGTTCGCTCTCGGGAGGCCGTGCTTCCTTTACCATGAAATTTGCTTCCTACGAACTGGTTCCGGCCGATATTCAGGATAAGTTGCTGAAAGAATACGAGGCAACGAAGAAAGAGGAAGAATAGCTTTAAATTGTTAATTGTTAATTGTTAATTGTTAATTGTGAGTTAGTGGTAAAAGAATGAAATATCTCGTTTAAACCACCAATAATTAACAATTAACAATTAACAATTATTTTCTTGCGATTAGAATAAACTGTTCATAATCGCTCATTTTTCCGGGAATTCGTTCGCGTGTAAGCGTGTCGTATACATACACCTTTTCGATTGAAAATCCGGCTTCAACGAATTTCGTTTTTAGTTCTTCCGGATCAAAACCTTTATGAGGAATGGGTTCGAAATGATGAAACGAACCATCCTCAGGCATCAGGTCGCCAACAACTACAAAACCGTCGGGTTTTACGATGGTCGCAATATGGTTAATTGCTTTTTCTAAATCGGGAAGATGGTGAAATGCCATCACTGAAAAGAGCAAATCAATATCAGTTTGGGTATATTCAAAAATTTCACCATTGACTATTGTCACCGGCTCCTTTTCCTGTAGTTTACCTTTTAACACCTCAAGCATAGCGGCCGATGTATCTTCGGCAACCAGATGGCTCAATTGCGGGAGCAATTGCAGGCCTGCGAGCCCCGTTCCGGCCCCCAGTTCCAACGCTTTCCAGGTAGGTTTTACTTCGATGTTCTTTTTTAACTCTTCGATAAAAACCGTTGTCATCTTAATTTTTGAGGGCTGATCCCAGTCGGCTGCCCGATGTGCAAATGAATCCATTATTATTATCTTTTTTAAATTGCCAGCTATAACAACTGTTACACTCAAAGGGATGCAAAGTTAAGTTTTTTTGCGAAAACCGGAGTTTTTTTACTATATCCATCAATCTTGTTGAAAGATTAATTCTGATACTTTTTTTCAAGTTGAGAATATATTAGTTGATGTTTACTTTTAAAACTGTTATATTTGCATCCTTAACAGGATTTTTTCAGTATGATTGAGGCAATATGTACTGTACGTTCTCGTTTAAGCACTTATAAAAAAAAGTAATGCTGATTTTTTTATTTATTATATCTCTGATTTCATATATTGCAGCTCCCGACACATATTCATTTATGTTTTGTGTTTACGAGCTCATCCTCTATGTTGTGTCATGTTTCATCTTCTACAAAAAGATGGAGTTTCCCACCGGATTGGTCAATTTTCATTTCTTTTTTCTGTTTTCGTTTTTCTTTGTCAACTTTGTATATCCGGTTTTTCTTTACCCCATTGATGCTGAATATTTCTTTATGTTCAGCTTCAATTTTGATGAGAATAATATCTCGAAAGGGACCGCTTTAGCACAATTAGCTATTGCTTCTTATATGTTGGGGGTTAATTTGTATTACAAGAACGACGAAAATACCTATAAGTTTGATTTTTCCAGGATCACTCCTCCATTGGCTACCTTCCTCAATCTCCTGTTCTTACTCACAACTTTTATGTACGTATACAGCGCTATAAGTACAGCCGATAGCGAGATAGTAATTAATTATCGGATTGTATTTCTGTATATCGGTATTTTGTCACTGAAATTATTACTTAAAGCTGAAATCTACAAGGACGAATTTGTGGATAATAAATGGTTTTTTCTTCGGAAGTATTGGTCTGAAATAATATCGATTGTTATCGTGGTTTTATTTTCATTATGGTTCGGCGATAGAGGTCCGGTATTACAAATAGGGTTAATAATGCTTTATATTTTCACGGTATATGTCAAAAAACTATCGGCTAAAACGATTACAGTTCTGATTGTTGCGGGTTTTGTGGTTATGTCGTTTATTTCATATACCCGAAGTACCGATTCAAATCTGAAGGACTCAGGATTAAGCGGAGCATTGGACGAAGGAGGTAGTACTTTTTCGTCGTTTGTTACTGTTTGGGATTATGCAATGGATTTCATAATTAACAACAGGGCATTGTATGTTGGTTATGAGATAGTCGACGAAAACGGATACCTCTATGGAAAGAGTTATTTTCACTATCTTTTTTCAGCTATTCCCGGTTTGCCGGTTGTGTTTACTCAGGTTGTGTTTAATCAGGATCCCGAAGATTTTTCAACTGCAGTAATAATTTCCGAACGTGAAGGAGTTTATGATTGGGGATTGGGAACCAATGCAGTAGCTGATAGTTATATGAATTTGGGTGTGCCGGGAGTGGTTTTCCTGTTTTTAACATTTGGTTTTCTGATTCGCTATTTGGAGCAGAGTAACCATTTTTATGCAAAGTTTTTGTTTTTATCAACTATATCTTATGCTTTGTATTTTCCACGTACAACATTGGTAATCATTGCCGAGCCTTTACGACTGGTGTTGTTTTTCTGGATTTTGGTGCTAATTTTCAATTATAAGGTTAAGACTAACGAATGAAGATTCTAATTGTAGATAATACAGAGCTGATTTCAAAAGATGGCGATTATTGTGTTGAGTCACGGGCCGGAGATTTTATAGTAGAACTAAAAAGTCTAGGTAACGAGGTGGCCGTTTTTGGACAGAAACTAAAGCCAGCCTCAAATACGGTGAATGTATTCAGGCTGGAGGCTAATGGTATTTCTGTAAAAGGGTTGCGAAGGAAAAATAATAAATTGTTAAATTATCTGGCATTGTATGCTTATGCTCTTGTGCTATTGAAAAGGTACGATTTTGTATATTTATTTTATCCTGGTTCGTTTCGTTATTTTGCTTTTATTTGTACACTATTGAATAAGCCGTTTGGACTCTATATTCGGGGGGTCGACGATGTGTACGACAGAGTGTCGAAATCAATTTATAAAAAAGCAACGTTAATATATACCGTTTCCGATATGTTTACCAATACTATAAATGAGTATTTGGATACCGGAAAGGCAAGAACGATTCGCCCGATGATTCCATATTCAGAGTTTGACATTGTAGAGGGGCGTGAGTATACGAAAAAGGAGTTTTTCAAAATACTTTATTTTGGTCGAATAGCAGAGGAAAAAGGAATTAAAGAGCTTCTTTTGGCTACGAATGTGTTGAGACAGATTCGAACTGACTTTGTTGTTGAAATCATCGGGAATGGTGAGTTTTTCGAAGAGACTGAAAAGTTAATTGAAGAATTATCGCTTAGTGCTTTGGTTACGCTTAAAGGACCCGAATATGAGAAGCAAAAAATCCGGGAAATCTACCTGGAGGCCGATTTGTTTATTCTTCCAACCTATCACGAAGGATTTCCCCGCACACTTTATGAAGCTATGATTTTTGGTACTCCAATAGCTACGACCCTCGTTGGTGGAATACCTCAACTAATGAAAGATAAAGTCAACTGCTTTGAAATAAAGGTTAAATCAGTTGACAGTATTGTTGAGGTCCTGAGTTTGGTATTCTCTAATTACAAGCTTGTAAAGCCGATTTCTGAAAATTCGACATATACCATGAAAAATTTGTTTGCTACACGTAAACATTCTCATGCGCTTGATTTAAACACTGAAATCAGAAAAATTTTAAAATGACAAATGCAATGGTAACCGTATTAGTAAGTGTAATTATCCCCACTTTCAACAGAAGTTCGGTGTTGGATATGTGTATGCGCTCGATTTTAAATCAGACAGTTTCGGTTGATACCTATGAAGTTATTATTGTTGATGATTGCTCATCCGACGATACACCGGAAAAGTGCAGGCACTATGCAGAAAAATTCAATAACGTGAGATACCTTCGTAACCCGGTCAACCAGGGCTTAGCGTCGACCCGAAACAACGGAATAAGTGCTGCTGAAGGTAAGTTGCTGGTTTTTCTTGACAACGACCTGATCGTTGAGTCCGATTTCATTTACCACCATATTCGTCGTCATGAAGCATTAAATTTTGATAGAGTTGCTGTAGTAAGCAATATTACCTATGCTCCTGATTTTCTGAAAGAAACTAATTACGGACGTTTTATTCAGAGCCGGGCAATTGGCTATCGGAAGAAGAGTGATATGATTGGCCTGGATATTAATAATTTACCAGGTAATTATTTTGCAGGAGGTGGTTCCTCTTGCAGTCGTGAAAATGTTATCCACAATGGTTTGTTTAATGCATCGTTGAAAAAATACGGGTGTGAGGATGAATTGTTTGGATTCCATTTTGTTCAAAATGGAGGTAAAGTTGTGTTTGAACCTGCTGCTAAATTGATACATTATGATCGGAATATTGGTCCTGACTATTGGAAACGAAAATACACCGAAATGGGAAGGTACAGTTTGAAAGAGATTTTTGAATCGGAGCGAGACTATTTTTTAAGTTCCAATTATCAGTATCTTGTCGGTCCAAGTTTAAAAACAGATACTTTGAAAGTGTTTTTTATTAAATTACTTATAGCTTTTATTAGTGCCGGTATTTTTAGGTATCCTGCTGAATGGTATGTTATGAAAACCGATCGATTTAAATCGATGTATTGTGAACCACTTTACCGCTATATCACTGCCGCCTGGATGAGGTATGGGTTCTCTACACAACAACCCATTGAAAAGGTTGAATATTAGTGCCGTAAAATTCTTATAATTATTTTTTTGAGTATCCGTGGAAGACCTGCTGTTACGCTAAAAAACGTATATCGTGCCAATGATAAATGTTCTTTATGCTTTTTATTGAAGACTCCTTCTACAAATCTGCCATTAATCTCTTGTTTGTTGATTTTTCGGATTAAAGTCCTGATTTTGTTCTGATCGTTAATTGGTATGTTTTTAAAGAGGGTAGAACTTTGTAGTCTGTATTCCATTGTCAAATAGTGCTCATTGCGCGTATGTTGGCTACTCGTAGTTAATGAATTTGGTACAAAAGCATCGTATTCAGATAGTGACTGGCTTATGTAAAAAGGGCAACGATCGATACAACCTAATTTATACCAAACCTCTCTGTCTTCTGAATTGTTTAATCCAACTCTGAATAAAAGTTCATCGTATTTATCAAATAGTTCACTTCGTACACATACAGTGCTGGTATGGATTGAAAGTGAATTTAACAGATCGTCAAAGACATTATTTAAAACGCCATTTTTTTTGTAAACCTGTTTTTCCTTTTTTGGTCCTGCAACTATTGTAAATCCTGAGATTATCCAGTTCAATTGAGGGTTCTCATTGATAACTTTAGTATACTCTTCCAGATGATTCTTTTCCCATAAATCATCAGCATCCAAAAACGCAATCCACTTCTGTGTAGCTGCTCTTATGCCTGTGTTGCGTGCTGCTGAAACACCCTGGTTCTTTTGATGGATAAGATGAATCCGGGGGTCGTTGAATTGCTTAACCAGAAATGCACTTTGGTCGGTAGAACTATCATCGACAACAATAATTTCGAAATCCCTGAATGTTTGATTCAATACCGACCGGATGGTGGCGGCAATACAGTTTTCCTTGTTATAGAGGGGTATTATTACTGAATACATAATTTATAGTTGCGAAATTTGTTAGCCGGGCTATTCCGGGTTGCTAAATCTGTTTCTGATCATTTCTCTGATGTTCATCCTCTCATTTAATTCTTTAAATGTGTAAAATGATGAAACTACCAGTAGTAACAGCGTTACTATGTATTTGTAGTCACTATTGATGAAAAAAACACTGCAAAAAACAACTAACAAAAACAAGTAGTTTATTACAAACAGCAGTAACGATTTTCTCCTGAAATAAAAATCATACCTGTACTTTGCTACGAACAATACCTGAAAGAAATAAAGTACATATGATACAGTAAAAGCAACTCCAAGTCCGTCGAGACCCCCTATTGAATAGCCTGTAATACTTAAAATTAAAGAGATAATGTTTTTAATTGTTTCGTTGATTGCAAATATCTTCATGTCTGCTTTAGCCATGAATTGATAAGATATTGACCAGGATAATGCTTGAAATACGATTCCTAACATTGCTAGTTGCATGAACGTAGTAATCGGTGTAAATTCGCTTGAATACAAGATTTTGACAATAAGAGGTGCAAAAAGTATAAATATTATCAGCATTGGAGATAACAAAAGCACATTTATTTCAGATTGGTTGTTAACTAATTCTCTACACTTGTTGTTATCCGTATTTATAGCAGCTAATCGGGGATAAAAGTCAGTACCCAACGACGTAAATATTAAGCTAACATAGGTGGTTACAATTGCAAATCCTGCAGTGTATAATCCTACTTCTTCTGTATTTCCATCTTTCGCAATGAAAATTCGAACTATATAAGCAACACCTACTACTAAAATATTATTAAGCGACATCACCAGTCCCATTTTCAACATTCCCTTTCCTTCCTGTAGTGTTTGTTTGGTTGTGATGGTTTGGCTCTCAATTTTGATTTTTTTTGAAAAATACCAGGTGAGTGCAAGAGTTGCTCCCGCATTTAAGATAAGTGTTGGAACAATTCCTTGCAGACCAAAGAAATAATAAATGGGAATTGAAATAACTAAGCCGAAAAACGAACCTAATACACTTGATTTTGCCAGGTATTCTAATTTTCGCAACCCCTGCAATATGACCGACTGCCCAGCCGAAAGTTGTTGTAAAAGTAAAGATACAGATAGAAAAATAAATGGAATCGTGTAATCGTAGTTTCCAAATGTTGTTTTACTTAAAAAAGGGGAGAGTGCAATTACAACTATCATTGCTAACAACCCGGTCATCCATACCAATCTGCGAATTACGGTTACAACCCGGCTTATTGTTTGAAAATCGCCGGTTCCATTTGCCTCAGCAACATTTTTAACTGCACTCGAAGATAATCCCATAGAGGTTAGGCCCTGGATTAATGAAGTGGCAGAAGTATAGAGTCCACTAATTCCGATGCCAGTTGGACCAAGAAGAATTGCGATGAATTTTTGCTTTACAATTTCTATAAGTATTTTCCAAAGCTGAACTCCGCCAAAAAGGGAGGCGGCTTTAAAAATACTTCTGTAGGTAGTTTGATCTTTCGAATTCATATACTGTGTTTCCGATTCAGAATTTGTCTTTTTGAGTTGTTTTGCTACTACTTCTGCTGTTTCAAAGCACTAAGTTAATAAGGTGGGAGTCTTTTTTCTGCCTGTTATACCGATAACACACTGACAACGTGGGTTAACCCTTTTTTTGTTTGAGCTCACAAATATAAGAAATACGTCCCAAACATCAACGCATATGAACTTTAATTTTTAAAAGCTGCTACACAACTTAAATGAGTATTCGCAGAAATGGCAGACCAAAGAATATAAATCGAGCAAAAACAATAACTTTAAAACAATGTAGTTTTAAATACACCGTGTAAGGTTACAAAACTCGTATAAAAATGCGTTTCATCTCTGAAAGTATTGTTGTATCTTTGCAACCTTACACGATAGCCTTAAATTGTATACACTCTGATAATGATAGTGTATGCAGGCGTTGTGGTGTTTTAATTATATTTATATCAGTAAGTTATTTTGTTTCCTAACATTCATCTGTTCTAAGAATGAGAAACTATCAGATATGTACGCGTTGTGTTATGGATACTTCCGATCCAAGTATCCGGTTTGATGAAAATGGGGTTTGTGATCACTGTCATGATTTCGACAACAATGTAGTTCCGAACTGGCATACCGACAGCCGCGGTTACGAGCAACTACAAACAATTGTTGAGCAAATCAAAAAGAGCGGGAAGAATAACGAGTTCGATTGCCTGCTGGGCATGAGCGGAGGAGTCGATAGCTCCTATATGCTTCATCTGGCGGTAAAAGAATTTGGCCTGCGTCCGCTGGTATTCCACGTCGATGGAGGATGGAATTCGGAACTGGCTGTTCACAATATCAATGTAATGATTGATAAACTGGGGCTCGATCTGTATACCGAAGTTATCAACTGGGAAGAGATGAAGGATTTTCAGCTCGCCTTTTTTAAAGCCGGAGTACCTCAACTGGATATTCCGCAGGATCATGCTTTTTTTGCAACCATGTATTATTTTGCCGAAAAGTATAAGATAAAGTATATCCTCAATGGCGGTAATTTTTCGACCGAATGTGTTCAGTATCCGATGGAGTGGTTTTATTACGCAACCGACATGCGTCATAATAACGATATTCGCAAGCAATTCGGGACTGTTAAAATGGAGACTTATCCGTTCAGCTCGGTGTTACGTCATAAAATTTACCTGAAATACCTGAAAGGCATTAATGTGGTTAAACCCCTGAATTATATGCCTTTCGTAAAATCCGACGCTTTGCAGCTGCTCGAGAAGGAATATGGTTGGAAGCCCTATCCTCAAAAACATTTTGAATCGCGGTTTACCCGGTTCTACGAAGGATACTGGATTTACGAACGTTTTGGGTACGATACCCGACGGGTACAGTTGTCGAGTCTGATTCTTACCGGGCAAATGAAACGCGAAGAGGCTGTTGAGATGCTGAAACTTCCGCCCTATAATCCGGAGACGATTCAGGATGAATTCAACTATATTGCCACCAAACTGGGAATTTCACCGACCGAGTTGCGACACTATTTCGAAATGCCCAAAAAATATTACTGGGATTACAAGAATCAGCAAAATCTATTCAGACTGGGGGCTAAGGTGTTGCATTTATTGGGAGTCGAAAAAGTGAAAAAGCGCAAAAAATGATAACTATAATTGATTATGGGCTGGGGAATATCAATGCGTTTGTGAATGTGTATACCAAATTGAATATTCCTGTTCGTGTGGCCCGTACAGCCGATGAGGTTTTGTCGGCCGGCAAGTTGATTTTGCCGGGTGTAGGTTCGTTCGATTATGCGATGACCCTTTTAAATAATTCGGGTTTGCGAAGTGCCGTTGAGAAAAAAGTAGTGGAAGAAAGAACTCCCGTAATTGGGATTTGCGTGGGAATGCAGATGATGGCCGAAAGCAGCGATGAAGGCGTTTTACCGGGACTGGGCTGGATTAAAGGGAAAGTTCGGTTGTTCGACGAATCGAAAATCAGTTTCAAAACGAAGTTACCCCATATGGGCTGGAACAATATTATTCCGGTAACCAATCAGGGCTTGTTGAACGGACTCGACAACGATTCGCGGTTTTACTTTCTTCATTCCTATTACTTTGAATGTTTCGACCAGGCCAATGTGCTGGCTACCACCGAATATGGTATCAGGTATGCTTGTGCAGTGAAGAGCGAAAATGTATACGGAGTTCAGTTTCACCCCGAAAAGAGTCATTCCAACGGAGTTCTGTTGCTCGAGAATTTTTCTAAACTTTGACCTATGTTGTATCCACGAATTATACCCTGCCTGCTGATTCATAAAAAGGGACTTGTAAAAACCACCAAATTTACAGAGCCAAAGTACGTAGGCGATCCGATTAACGCGGTAAAGATTTTCAACGAAAAGAAGGTTGATGAGCTGATTGTGCTCGACATTGATGCAAGTATACAGCGCAGAGAACCCGATTTTGCACTTATAAAACACCTGGCAACAGAATGTCGGATGCCTTTGTGTTATGGAGGTGGAATTAAAACGCTCGAGCAGGCTCAGGCAATTTTCAGCCTGGGAGTCGAGAAAATTGCGGTAAGTTCGCTGGCCGTTGAAAATCCTTCGGTAATTCCGGAGTTGGTGAAAAGGGTAGGAAGCCAAAGTGTAGTGGTGGTGATAGATGCTAAAAAGCGGATGTTCAGCTCTAAGTATGAAGTGTATATACACAATGCAACAAAGTCGACCGGTTTGGATGCCGTTGAATTTGCTGTAAAAATGGAGCAGGCAGGTATTGGCGAAATTGTAATCAATTCGATCGACAACGATGGGGTGATGAAGGGATATGATTTTACCTTGCTTCAAAAAATTCGCGATGCCGTAAAAATTCCGGTTACAGTGATGGGAGGTGCCGGTACGCTCGACGATATTGGTAAGGTGATAGCAGAGCATGGCATTGTTGGAGTTGCTGCGGGAAGCTTATTTGTTTTCAAAGGAAAATTCAGAGCGGTGTTGATAAACTACCCTACCGTGCAGGAAAAGGATGAGCTTGTTAAAACGTATTTTGTCGATAAATGGAGCCGGTAAATTATTAAATAACACAAATATGAATCGATTTTTAATTGTAACAACGATGGCTTTAAGCATGTTAGCAGCCGGATGTTCCGATTCGGGCGATACGGCGCTGATTGGAAAACAATCTCCCGACACTTCGGGTGGGAAAATGACTCCCGAGATTTTGTGGGCATTTGGACGGATAGGGGGCGTTGAGGTGTCGCCTGATGGAACCAAAATTCTGTATCCGGTAAGCTATTTCAGTGTAAAAGAAAATAAAAGCAATACCGAGTTGTTTGTGATGAATGCCGATGGATCGGATAAACGTCAGATAACCGAAACAGCTGTGAGCGAAGGGGGTGCGAAGTGGATGAAGGACGGAAAGCGGATTGCTTTTTTATCGTCGGAAAGTGGCAGTCGCCAGCTCTGGATTATGAAAGCCGATGGTTCGGGTCGCCAGCAAATTACCAACCGCGACGGGGGGATTTCCGATTTTCTTTTCTCGCCCGACGAAACGCGACTGCTGTATGTAGCCGATGTGAAAACCCGCGAAACAGTAACCGATCTGCATCCCGATCTTCCTGAAGCACAGGCATATATATCGGGCGATTTAATGTACAAACATTGGGACGAGTGGGTGACTACAGCTCCCCATCCGTTCGTAGCCGATTTTGACGGCAATTCGGTTTCCAATGAAAAAGATATTCTGGAAGGCGAACCTTTCGAAAGTCCGGTGAAGCCAATGGGTGGAATTGAACAATTGGCCTGGCTTCCTGATGGTAATTTTGTTGTGTATTGCTCCCGGAAAAAGGTGGGTAAAGCCTATGCCGAATCGACCAATACCGATATTTATGTGTATTCGCTACTTACCGACACCACTCAAAACCTTACTGAAGGTATGATGGGTTACGACCTGAATCCAACTTTTTCGCCCGATGGAAAGTGGATGGCCTGGGAAAGCATGGAGCGCGATGGCTACGAAGCAGATAAACATCGCCTGTATGTAATGGAACTGAAAACGGGCGAAAAGCGCGATTTGACGGTGGGATTCGATCAGAATGCCGAAAGCCTGAGCTGGTCGGCCGACAGTAAATCGATTTGGTTTACGAGTGTTTGGCACGGGGTGACTCAAATTTACAGGGCCGATATGGCGACAGGGCAGATTACAAAGATTACCGACGGACAGCACGATTACCGCTCCGTAAAGCCGGCTGGTAATAAGCTTATTGCAGTGCGTGGTTCCATGAGCCAGCCTCACGAAATTTATTCGGTCGATCCTCAAACCGGTGCAGCTACTGAGCTCTCGTTTGAGAATCAGGAAATTTTATCGAAAATCGAAATGGGTAAAGTAGAAGAACGTTGGGTAACCACAACCGACAATAAGCAAATGCTGGTGTGGGTTATTTATCCTCCGAAATTCGACCCGACCAAAAAATATCCAACCTTACTGTATTGCCAGGGCGGTCCGCAATCGGCTGTAAGTCAGTTCTGGTCGTATCGCTGGAACCTTCAGACTTTTGCTGCCAGCGACTATATAATTGTAGCACCCAACCGACGTGGCTTGCCGGGTTTTGGTGTGGAATGGAACGAGCAGATTAGTGGCGATTATGGTGGCCAAAACATGAAGGACTATTTGTCGGCAATTGATGCATTGGCTCAAGAGCCGTTTGTAGACGAAACCCGACTGGGAGCCGTAGGAGCCAGCTACGGTGGATTCTCGGTCTACTGGTTGGCCGGTCACCACGAAAAACGCTTCAAAGCATTTATTGCACATGCCGGTATCTTCAATCTCGAACAGCAATACCTCGAGACCGAAGAAATGTGGTTTGCTAACTGGGATATGGGCGGTGCTTACTGGGATAAAACCAATGAAACAGCACAGAAAACCTTCGCAACATCGCCGCATAAATTTGTCGACAAGTGGGATACGCCAATTTTGGTGATTCACGGCGAAAAAGATTACCGCATTTTGGCATCGCAGGGCATGTCGGCATTCAATGCAGCAGTGCTGAGAGGTGTGCCTGCTCAATTGCTTATCTATCCGGAAGAAAATCACTGGATTATGAAGCCTCAAAATGGAGTGTTGTGGCAACGTACCTTTGTGTCGTGGCTCGATAAGTGGCTGAAATAAACGGATATTTTTGAAGATTACGGCCGGGTGAGATGCAATATTTTTCCCGGCTGTTTTGTGCTGTTTATTTTTTTTTAAAATTGCATTGCAACGAAAACAACGAACTATCCATCTTTGGGACACATGTCGACAACCCGGTACAACGAACAGGAGCTGATTACTGCAGTTAGACGAGGGGAGGCTAAGGCGCAACGTGAACTATACGAGCGCTTTGCGCCGACCATGTTTGCCGTGTGCAACCGTTACGCCCCCGACTCGGATACCGCCAAAGATTTGTTACAGGACGGCTTTGTTAAGGTTTTTACAAAAATTGATTCGTATGCCGGAACCGGTTCGTTTGAGGGTTGGATGAGAAGAGTATTTGTGACAACCTGTCTTGAGTTTTTACGACAGAAGCACGCCCTGAAGTTTGCTGCTTCGATCGACGATCAGGAAATTCAGGTGTCGGGTAATGAAGCATCGGTGGTTGAACAGCTTTCGGCCAACGAGCTGATGAATCTAATAAATAGTTTGTCCGACGGCTACCGGACGGTTTTTAACATGTATGCCATCGAAGGGTATTCGCATGCCGAAATTGCAAAGGAGCTGGGAGTAACCGAGGTTACATCCCGAACGCAATTCATGCGGGCCCGGGTAATTTTACAAAGAATGATAGAGAAGATATCGAACAATGGAAGAAGATAAGAACAGGGAACAGGATGTATTAGCTGCTGCTTTCAGAGAAAAGCTCGCCAATCACAGTCTACCGGTGGACCCGGCAGTTTGGGAGGGCATACAGGCAAAAGTAGCTGCGGCATCGGGGCCTAAGGCTGCGATGTCTGGTTCTGCTGCTGTTTCGGGTACAACCGGTAGTCGGAAAGTCTGGTGGATTTCGTTGTCGGCTGCAGCTTCGTTGGCGCTCCTGATCTCGCTAGGCTGGTATTTGTTTTCCGATGTTCAGGCCCCGATTGCACAACTGGCTTCTACCGATATAGTTGCTTCGGAAGTTCCCGCTACTAAGCCGGAAGATCGTTTGGATATCCAACCTGCGAATCGTCAACCGGCTCAATCATCTGTTAATTCGTTGTCAAATGCCCGTAGTACAACTATGTCGGCTCCAGGGCAGCAGCCTTCAGTTACTCGAAATTTAGAAGGCGTACAACAACCGGGAAGCAAGCAGCAGCCTTCAGCTACTCAAATTTCAGAAGGCGTACAGCAACCGGGAAGCAAGCAGCAGCCTTCAGGCAATAAACAGTCGGAGCCGCAACTCAGCAAAAAACTTCAGGTGGAAGAGACTCCCCGGGGCGACTGGACGGAGTTGCTCCCTGAACGCAAACGTAGAAAACCACTGTTGGCAGCGGGTATAAGCTCAGGTATGACAGGGTCGGACCCCGGACTGTCGGGTCTGAAGCCGGATGCAATGTACGAATCGTTTATCGATTATTCCGATCGCCCAATGAGGGCTCCGGCGGCATTGGCACCTGCCGATTTTAAAACGCGCGATTATTCTCCTTCGTTGTCGGCCGGGGTAAAAGTAAGATTGCCCTTCTCCGATTCCTGGTCGGTTGAAACCGGACTCCAGTACTCCTACCTTCATACTAAATTAAGTGATGCCAGTTGGTCGGGCTATTGGGCAGAGCAGCAGTTGCATTACCTGGGATTGCCGGTTGGGGTGGCTGCCACCATTAGCCGTTCGTCGAACTGGGAATTCTATTGGTCGGGTGGAATAATGGTCGAAAAGGGTCTTCATTCCCTGTATCGCGAATACCGCGATTGGGGGTCGGCTGTTTTTACTACCACTGCTTCGTCGAAAATCGATGGCTGGCAGTGGTCGGCCTATACTTCGTTTGGTGTCGGTTATCAGCTCGATAAACACCTGATGATTTATTTCGATCCGCAAATTGCTTACTTTTTCGACAATGAGCAACCCCTGAGCATTCGCACCGAGATGCCGCTTGTGGTTGGACTCAGTGCCGGTATGCGTTTTACCTTTTGATTTTAAAATTATTATCGTATGAAAACACGACTCTATCTTTTAATTTCGCTTTTACTTCCTCTCCTGACGGCCTGCGAAGAAAAAATTTCAGAGATGGTTACTTACCATATCAACGAACCGATTGTGATGGACGCATCGGAATTTCGCAACTCGGTGAAGGTTAGTAAAGTACCTCATCAGCTCACCGGATATGGAAAAATAAGCTATTACAACGGATTTTTGTATATGTCGGAACCCGGTAAAGGGATCCATATTATTGACAATCAAAATCCTTCCATCCCGCAAGTGGTGGGCTATATCGAATTGCTGGGTAACGCCGACTTATCGGTTCGCAACGATGTGTTATATGCCGATTCGTATGTCGATTTGGTATGGTTCGATGTTTCTGATCCGGCGACTCCGGTACTAAAAGGACGGTTGGAAAATGCATTTCCCGATGTTTTGCCAATGGTCGAAAATCAAATTAATATTGATTACCGGATGTGCCAGAAATTGCAGGCAGATAACAAAATTATTGTTGGCTGGAAAGAAGTGGAACGTACCGAGCCGGTTGAGGACTACTGGAATAATGGTGGTTTCTGGGGTTGGGTGCGTAATGGAATGTTCTTCTCCGGCGAAAAATTTATGGATGCAACGGTCGGTACGACTTCAGGGGGGAATAGCATAAACGGATCCATGTCGCGTTTTATTCTCTATCAGAAGTACTTGTATTCGGTGATGAACAACCAGATGCAGATTTTTGATTTGTCGGGCGAAAAACCGGTTAAAGCAACCGACGATACCTATATCGGATGGAATGTAGAAACCATTTTCAGCTATCAGGAGTATATGTTTATGGGCACTCCAACGGGCATGCTGATTTATTCGGTCGAAGATCCGCTGAAGCCGGTTTATCTTTCGTCGATCCAACATGTGTTTGGCTGCGATCCGGTAGTTGTTGAAGATGAAATTGCCTACGTGACCATACATTCCGGAAATAATTGCGGACAAAATTCCAACGATCTTATTCTTATTGATGTGAAAGATAAAAAGCAGCCAGTTGAAATTAAAACGTATAAAATGACTCATCCTAAAGGGTTGGGAATTGATACTAAACTGCTGTTTGTGTGCGACGATGGGTTGAAGATTTTTGATGCTTCCGATCCCCTTAAGCTAAGCGACAACCAACTGGCCCACTATCCCGGTATAGCTGGTTATGATGTAATTCCGTTCAATAAGGTGGCGATGGTGATTGCCGAAGATGGCATTCACCAGTACGATTACTCCACTGTGAGCGATATACGAAAATTAAGTTACCTGCCTGTGAAGGCCGATTAATTCCTAAAATTTGTTGTTCTTTCCCCACTGAGACAAGAGGTAACTTTTGTCTCAGTTTTTTTTACTAATTTTGCACCGCATAATTTCTATCAATATGAAGCGTATCCAGATTATTAACGGGCCTAATCTCAATCTGTTGGGAAAGCGGGAAACCGGGATTTATGGCAGTCAGTCGTTCGACGACTACTATGCCCGGTTACAATCGGCTTTTCCTGAGTTGGAACTCGATTATTTTCAGTCGAATTCCGAAGGCGATATCATCACAAAGATTCACGAAGTCGGATTTGTAGCCGATGGAATTGTGCTCAATGCGGGTGCTTATACGCATACTTCTATTGCCATAGCCGATGCCATAAAAGCGGTTACCACGCCGGTAATCGAAGTCCACATTTCTAATGTGTATGGCCGTGAGGAGTATCGTCATCATTCCTATCTTTCGCCGGTTTGTAAAGGATGTATAGTGGGCTTTGGTCTCGATTCGTACAACCTGGCATTATATTCTTTTTTACTTTAACAACAATAAATTAATCGATAAATGACTAAGCAAACAAAAATTGTAGCCACTATCAGCGATAAGCGCTGTGATGTGGATTTCATACGGCAGCTGTATATTGAGGGGATGAACGTGGTTCGGATGAATTCGGCTCACCTTCAGAAGGAAGGTTTCCTGAGAATTATTAATAACGTTCGTGAAGTTAGTACTCACATCGGAATATTGATGGACACCAAAGGCCCGGAAGTGCGCACTACTGTTGCTGCTGACGAACAAATCGTGTTGAAAGCCGGTGAGCAGGTTAAAGTGAAAGGTGCTCCTGACCAGCCATCCACCAACGAATGCATTTGTGTAAATTATCCTTTTTTTGTGCGGGATATTAATGTGGGTGACGATATTTTATTCGACGATGGCGAAATTGATATAAAAGTTGAAAAAAAAGACGATGAGTTTTTGTATTGTACTGTACAAAATGATGGTGTGCTGGGTAGCCGCAAGAGCGTAAATGTGCCCGGGGTGCGAATCAATTTACCTTCGCTTACCGAACGCGATAAAATTAACATCCAGATTGCAATCGAGCAGGATATCGATTTTATTGCTCATTCATTTGTACGAAACAAACAGGATTTAATTGATATTCAGACCATACTCGACGAACATAATAGTCCGATTAAAATTATTTCTAAGATTGAAAATCAGGAAGGAGTCGACAATATTGATGAGATTCTGGAGCATACCTACGGGGTAATGATTGCCCGCGGTGACCTTGGTATTGAGGTTGCGCAGGAAAAAATCCCGGGAATACAACGCCGGTTGATTCGTAAATGTGTGAAGGCAAAGAAGCCGGTTATTGTAGCTACACAAATGTTGCATACAATGATCAATAATCCACGGCCAACCCGTGCCGAAGTAACCGACGTGGCCAATGCGATTTATTACCGCACCGATGCGTTGATGCTCAGTGGTGAAACCGCTTATGGTAAGTATCCTGTTGAAGCTGTGCGTACCATGGCTACCATTGCCAAAGAAGCTGAAAAAACTAAAATGTCGGAAAATGATATTCCAATCGAAATAAGTACCAACGACCTGACCTCCTTCTTATGTCATGCCGCTGTGGAGACGAGTACTAAGCTCGCTACACAGGCTATTCTTACCGATACGTATAGTGGGCGTACAGCCCGTTTTCTTGCGGCTTACCGGGGCCGTAATCCGGTATTGGCAATCTGTTATCACGAGCGGTCGACACGTCAGTTGTCGCTTTCGTATGGCGTAATTCCTATTTATCAGGAATCAAAAGGGAATACTCAGCAGTATTTTATTGAGGCGATTCAGCATTTACTTAAAATGGGCTGGGTAAATAAAGATAGTATGATTTGTTACCTCAGCGGAAGTTTTGGCGAAGGGTACGGTACTACTTTCCTGGAAGTGAATCAGATAGAGAAAATTTTAAGCTCGAGGGAGAAATATCTTCTACCCAATTTTGAATAAGAAAAAGAGGCCGTTAAGGCCTCTTTTTCTATCTTAACGCTAATTAATAGTTGCCGGTTAAACTTTTTAGCCGGCAACTTGTCTATATTCCCGGTATAAAAAAGATAACTTATATAGTATATGCAAAAACAATTTTTTCTCCTACTTCTACTCGTAGTTGTAACCTTACCTGTGATGGCGCTTCAAACCATTAAGGGAACCATAGTCGATGGTTCAACGCAAAAACCGATCGATTTTGTGAATGTGGCTTTATTGAAGTCGGAAGATGCTCCTCCCTCCACCGGAGTGGTGACCGACGAAAAAGGAAATTTCCTGCTGCCTAATGTACCTCCCGGAAAGTATTTTTTGCGCGTTAGTTTTGTAGGTTATAACACCATCAGCATTCCGCTCAATGTAAACAACAATGAGTTGAACGTGGGGAAAATTAAACTGACAGAAAATTCAAAAACCTTATCTGAAATACAGGTAGTAGGGCAAGGTACCCAAATGCGATTCGAGATTGATAAGAAAGTGTTTTCTGTCGATCAGAATATTGCCGCCGCCGGTGGCTCTGCAACCGAGGTGCTGCAGAATATTCCCTCGGTAGATGTCGACAACGAAGGTAACGTCTCGTTGCGTAATAATTCAAGTGTTGAAGTGTGGATAAATGGTAAGCCGTCGGGACTTACTGCCGAAAACCGAGCTCAGATTTTACAGCAAATGCCTGCCGAGAGTATCGAGTCGATTGAAATTATGACCAATCCTTCGGCGAAGTACAATCCGGAGGGCACGGCTGGTATCATTAATTTAGTAATGAAACGGAACCGCAAGGCGGGTTATTATGGTAGCTTATCGGCAGGTACAATTTGGAATCTTGGTTCAACACCCGGATTTAATTCGGGCTTAAATCTCAATTACAGCAGCGGTTTAGTGGATGCTTATATTAATGTGGGTTACCGGGCTATGAACTTTAATGGCGGAGGCTGGACCAATCGGTTTAACCTTACCGGAACCGATACTTTAAGTTTGTTGCATCAGGATAGTAAAAGCACCCGATCTTTCAACGGTTTGTTTACCCGTGCAGGAGTTAATTACCGTTTCCACGAAAATCACACGCTTGGTTTGTCGGGATTCGGCATGATGGGAGGGGGTTCCGGCTCCAATGATATTCAATATAAACTGACTAATTTACAGAATAATAACTTACTCCGCGATTATTACCGCTTAACCGAAGAGACGGGCACCCGGCCAGGTATGAACGTAACTCTTGATTATAAATGGGATATCGATAAGCTCGGTTCAAACCTCATGTCGAGCCTTACCTATTCGGCTCACCAGCGCTCAGAAGTGGAGGAGTATTTTCAGAAAGACAGATTAGTTAACGATTCGGGTTTTATCAGTCAAACTACCAACGGAAACAATCGGGAGTGGGAGTTTAAACTCGACTTTACAAAAAAGTTTACGGAGAAAACAAGGTTGGAAGCCGGTTGGCAATCGTCGATCGAAGATCGGTTCGGACCTTCATCGGCTGTCGATTTGCTTGCCAATCAGCCACTTAATGCATACTTTAACGAATTTGATTATAGTGAACAAATTCATGCTGGATATCTTACTTTTGGTAGTACCCTGAATAAATTAACGCTTCAGGCCGGTTTGCGCGGTGAGTATTTCTGGCGCAATCCTGTCAATACCGTTAAATTGGCCAATGGAACCGAAGTGACTACCGATTATGGTGCAAAGGGCGAGATGCAATGGTTTCCGGGCTTTTTTGCATCGTATTCCTTGCCCGATAATAACGAATTGCAAATAAATCTGACTCGCCGGGTGAACCGCCCTCGGGGACGACAGATTAATCCTTTCCGCGACTTTTCCGATTCTACCAATATCTCGTATGGTAACCTCGAACTTCGACCGGAGTATACAACTGCATTTGAGTTCAATTACCTCAAGACCTGGGATAATCATTCGCTTTCGTCGACGCTTTATCACCGTTTTACCGACGATGTAATTCAGGGAGTAAGTTACATTAACGGTCCGGCCATGGAAAGTACCTTTATGAACGTTACCCAGGCGCAAAGTACGGGTATGGAACTGGTATTGAAAAACAACTTGTTCCGGATTCTGAATCTTACTTCATCGTTGAATTTTTACTATAATGTGCTCGAAGCTTCTACGTATACTAATCCATACAATAGTTCAGTGGTTACTACTATACCCGGCCAGGAGAATTTTACCTGGAGTGGACGGATAATGGGAAATGTAATTTTAGGGAAGAACACCTTTGGTCAGTTAACAGCAGATTATTCGGCACCCCGGTTGCTGGCGCAGGGAAAACAAACCTCGTCGTATTCGATTGACTTAGGGCTGCGTCAGACTTTTCTTGACCGGAATTTGAGTTTAAATCTGATGGTTCGTGACTTGCTTGATTCGCGGCGCCGGAGTACCGTGACCTGGGGCAATGGATTCTATCAGCAATCGGAAAGTTATTTTCATGGTCGAATGCTGGGAATGACAGTAACGTATAATTTTGGAAATATGAAGCCCAAGAGATCGGAACAACGCCGTGATGACTCGGGCTCAATGGATATGGGAATGGACGATTAAGGCTGCATCCTGCGACGGAATTCGGCACATACGATAGCAGTGGCTACCCCCACGTTAAGTGATTCGGAGGTGGGTTGGCCAACCGGGAAGCTGGGGATCAGAATTTTTCTGGTCACCAGCTTTTCAATTTCGGGCGATATACCATTTCCTTCGTTGCCCATAACTATAATTCCCGTGGAGCTTAGTTCTGTTTCGTAAATGGAGTCACCATCGAGAAATGTGCCATATACCGGAATGTTGTCGAGGGAGGTAAGCAGCTCTTGCAGTGGTTGGTAATATACATCGACGCGAGCCAGTGCTCCCATGGTCGACTGGATGGTTTTGGGATTGTAAATGTCGGCCGAATCGGGCGAGCAAATTACATGTCGAATGCCAAACCAGTCGGCAATTCGTAGTATGGTTCCTAAATTGCCGGGATCCTGTACATTATCGAGCATAAGGAGTAATTCGCGGGACAGAATTCCCGGATCAAATTGTACTGTTTTTTTTTCATAAACCGCTAATATCCCCTGTGGTTGCTTCTGACTGCTGATTTTTTGAAAGGTGGTAGAGTCGGTAAGGTAAATTTCGGTTGCTTCGGGAAGCACGTTCGATGTGGCCCATGTTTCAGTAGCCACCACCATTCTGCAGCTGAAGCACCCGTGCAGATCGGTTACCAATCGAGTTCCTTCTGCAATAAAACAGTGGTGCTCGTCGCGGAACTTCTTTTGCGAAAGAGAAGTTAAAAAACTGACTTTATTCTTCGATAACATGCCTGGGATGAAATTTAAGTTGCAAAAGTACAAAAAAACGAACGATACGAACGGCTTTATCGCAATGGAGTGTTATATTTGCAGAAAATTTCAGGAAATAACTGTATGAGGAAGATTCCTTTTCTGAATTCCAGAAAGTGTTTCAGGGCTATCACGACTTTTATTGCCGGTTTGCTGCTTGTTGCATGCACACCGGCTAAATTTGTTCCCGAAGGTTCGTATTTGCTCAACAAAGTGGAAGTGAAAACCGATGCAAAAGAAATTGACAGGAGTGAATTGAACGACTATGTACGACAAACACCCAATTCAGCGGTATTGGGGGTTTTCAGGATGCAATTGGGGCTTTATAATTTGTCGGGAAAGGATACAACTCGTTGGTACAACCGGATGTTGCGAAGAATTGGTCAGCCGCCAGTCATTTTTGATCAGTCACAAACCGATGCTTCAGCAGGTCAATTGCTTAGTTACCATAGGAATAAAGGCTATTTCAATGCAGCTATTACAACCGATGTACGTACAAGTGGACGCAAAGCAAAGGTGATTTATAACATAAAAGCACAACAACCCTATCGAATCAATAGTTATACACAGGATTTGCCCGACGATACGCTGGCCCTTGTTGCCGGTGATTCGGTTCGATCGTTGGTTCAACCGGGTTCGGTGTTCGATGTTTACACATTAAATAACGAACGCGAACGGATCTCCAGCCGTATGCGTCGTGTGGGTTACTTCAATTTCACACGCGATCATTTGATTTATTCTGCCGACAGTACCAATCACAAGGTAGATGTGACTGTTCAATTGCGCGATTACCTTATGGCACGCAAGGATAGTTTGCCAACTTCCATTTTTAAGCGTTTTTTTATTAGTCGTGTTGAGTTTATTGTTAACCCGGCCGTGTCGTCGATAGTACAACCTCTTGATTCTTCCATCGATACGGTGTATGCGGGAAAGTATTCGTTGATTGGTCCGGAACGAAAAATTTTAACTCTTCAATCGCTTATTGCCGGTACTTTTATCCGTCCGGGCGAATTATATTCCGACGTCGATGTCGAAAATACCTACTCGTCGCTCAATTCGTTACCCCCGGTGAAGTATACCGATATCAGTTTTGTACCCTCTGCTTCCGACTCGCTGGTTTGCCGAATCAGTATTGCCGAGGCCAAGTCGTTTACCCTCACATCACAGGCCGAAATAACGTTTACCGAAGGCTATTGGGGACTGGCCGGTAATATCGGGACACTTCACCGGAATGTGTTTAGTGGAGCGGAATCGCTTACTCTTCAGGGGCGACTCGCACTTGAACGACAAGGTGATGTGATAGCTCAGGAATGGGGTGGGCTGGCTAGTGTCCGGGTGCCCCGGCTGTTGTTGCCCGAGCGCTTTCAACGTGTGCGGGGAGGTACACAGGGCTCTACCGATATAAGAGCCATGTTCAGCTTCCAGTCGAGACCGGGCGAATTCTCGTCGACCAATGTTGGTAGTGGCATAAAATACAATTGGAATTCGAGGCGATTCAATCGCAGCATCGATTTAATTGATATTAGTTATGTGTATTTTCCCTGGATTTCCAACGAATTTTATTCTACTTTTCTGGCCACAGGTTTGTACAATCGTAATAACTACGACAATTACCTGATCATGCGTTTGAATTATTCCGCATCCTTTCAGGGTTATAATCCCAACCGGCCTATGCGCGATTATCTTTCGTATCGTTACAGTCTCGAAACAGCCGGTAATGCGCTTTTTGGCCTCGACAAGTTGATGGGTAGTCCCGTCGATTCGTTAGGTAATTATCGGATTTTCGACATTCGCTATTCTCAATATGTCAGAGGGGAGATCAATGCTACTTACCACCAGGTTCTCGATGAAAATAATAAACTGGTGTATCATGCGGGTATTGGTGTAGCATATCCCTACGGCAATGCCGAAGTAATTCCTTTCGAACGAAGGTTTTACAGTGGTGGTGCTAATAGTGTTCGCGGATGGAGCGAAAGCACACTGGGCCCAGGTTCGTACGTGCGGTTCAATAGTTTGCGGCGCGACTATAACCAGTTGGGCGATGTGAAAATAGATTTGAATTTTGAATACCGCGCCAACATGTTTTGGGTGCTCGAAGGGGCATTGTTTGTTGATGCAGGAAATGTATGGACCATTCGCCAATATCCCAGTCAGCCGGGTGGATACTTTAAGTTTGATACTTTTTGGAAACAAGTAGCAGTAGCCTATGGTGCCGGAGTTCGAATGGATTTTAGCTTTCTGTTGTTCCGGCTCGATGCTGGTTTCAAACTCTACGACCCGGCACGAATTGCCGTTCAACCCTGGCGTAAACCTTCGTTTCGCGATATGGCTTTGCATATAGCCATTGGTTATCCTTTCTGATACTCTCCTCTCAGGACATTTTAAACGTCATACGGTGGAAAGTGGTCGTTCCGTACTTCCTTATAGCTTCTTTGTGTGCTTTAGTAGGGTAGGCTTTGTTTTGCTTCCAATTGTAATGTGGATAGTGCTGGTCGAGTTCGATCATTAACTCGTCGCGATGTGTTTTTGCCAGCACCGAAGCAGCCGCAATTGATAAGTAAATGCTATCGCCTTTCACAATTGTTTGGTGGAGTATGCCCGGATATGGACTGAAACGGTTGCCATCGATTAACAATAACTGCGGACGAACGCTCAATGCATCTACTGCCCGGTGCATGGCCAGGATGGAGGCTCTGAGAATATTGATCTGGTCGATTTCCTCCGGACTGGCCGATGCTACAGCCCAACAAACCGCTTCCCGTTCAATAATTACCCGGAGCGCTTCCCGCTGCTTTTCGGTTAGTTGTTTCGAGTCGTTTAAAAGCTCGTTGCTGAAATTATCGGGAAGTATTACGGCGGCTGCTACCACAGGTCCGGCCAGGCAACCCCTGCCGGCTTCGTCGCAACCGCATTCAAGCAGATCGTTCGTGTGTCGCGCTTTCAACATCTTGTTGGTCTTTATCAATAATTTCGTCCCATAGCTCGGGAGCCAATCCTTTTACGGGAGCATATAAAATCGACTCTTCGCGCAGTTCAGCATCAATAATTGATAGTTTATGGTCAATCCCCTGTAAAATATTGAATATTATGCTGAATATTAGTGCAATTTTTAATCCTCCGAAAATTCCTCCTACAATTGAATTCAGGAATCCCAGCGAAAGCAGCTGGATGACACCCTGAAGCATACGCCCCAATAGGGTTAGGAGGATGGCTATAATGCTAAATACAGCCACAAACCCAAGAGCCTGGCCTCCCCGTGGACTGATTTCAAACCATTCGATAATCAGTGAAGTGGCTATAGGAGCCAGTAGTTTGGCTAAGTAGATGCCAAAAATGATAACTGCAAGCGAAATAACTTCTTTAATAAGCCCTCTGAATAAACCGGTAATAAAGCCGGCAGCTACGGGTATAAGAATGATGAAGTCTAATGTATTCATTCAGCACAAAGTTGAAATGTTCGGTTGACAGGGATTTGTTCGGGAGTTTATCTCTGTTTTAAAAGCCTGCGTTACTATTTTTTTGCAAATATACACAATAACTTTTTTTTCTGGCATAAGATTTGAAAAAAGCACCACCGTGCACCTATTTTTTAATAATCTTGTCGAATCTCTTTAAACAATCGAATATGAAACGATACTTTGCAACTCTGTTAGTGATGGCTTTCGCAGCCGGTTTCACTCAACAAGCATCAGCCCGCATCAGCATTAACATCCGGTACGAAAATCAACGTGAATACCTCGATTTACAGGCTGTAGCAACTGCTTTCTCCAGGGCCGACAATATAGAAGAATTTGAATACCGACTCAACGATCCACGTGATCTGATTTCCAACCTCGATTTAAATAACGATGGTTTTATCGATTACCTGAGGGTTGAACAGTATTCCGAACGCCGCGAACATGTTATTTATATTCAGGCTGTGCTGGCCCGAAATTATTATCAGACCGTTGCAACTATTTATGTAGGGCGTGATCGTTTCAACGATGAATATATCCAAATTGTAGGCGATGAATCAATCTACGGATATAACTATATAATTGAACCGGTGTTCCGTCGTCGTCCGGTTATAGTACGCTGGTTGTGGAACTGGGATTCACACCGATATGTGTCGCCTTATTATTGGGGATATTATCCACGTCACTATCGGGTGCATCATATAATTGCATTACCTGCTTATCATAATCGTGTTAAACGATACGTTGACCACCGTCACCAATACCGTCGGATTGAAAAAGATAATCGCAGAATAAATCGCGATAACAAAGAACAGATTGATCGCCGCACCGAAAACCGCAACTATCAGGAAGCCGATCGCAGAGAGGGTAACAGTAGGATTCAAAACGAAAAGCGCAACGATCGTCAACCGGAAATAAGCCGACCAAACAACCGCCAGACAGATCGTACTCCATCGCGTCAACCGGAAGTTAAACGTTCGGAAAATCGTCGACCTGATTCAACTCCAACCCGTTCGACAGAAGTGAAAAAGTCTGAATCGTCATCTTCCAGGGAGTCAGTTCGCGAAACCCGCACTAGTCCTCAACGCACATCCCCGGCTGCTTCGGGTAACCGGAAAGCTTCGGAAAGAGAAAATAGCAAAAGTGAAAGAAGGTAAATAAAAAGTGATTGTTTAGTTTACACTACCGTGGGTCAAATGACTCACGGTTTTTTTGTTTTCAACCCGGAACCCGGCTATCAACGAGATTAAGTGTTTATAATCTTACTATCGACTTTCCCGTCGGGAAAATAGGTGGTGATAGCTTCTTCGGTGTTCAACTGTCCGACGCTGCTCATCCTTTTTCCATGTTGGGTGGTTATGGTATATCCATACTTCATCATAGCTGCCGGCGAATGCTTTTCAACCTGCGACTGGAACAGTCTTAATCGATTTTCGTGTTCCGTGATCAACGTTCTTACGCCCGACTTTAGCCTCATTTTTAGTTGCTCCAACTCAATAAATTTATCACGGCTCTTAGTACTTAGTACATGCTTAATTTTCCATCGAATATTGTTAATCCGTTGTTGTTGCTGCTGCAAGGTGTCGGTGGCATAATGGAGAATAGCGTGGTACACTTCTTCGACAGCAGTCCCGGCTTCGGCCAACCGATCGGTAAGCAGGGCTGCAGCAGCAGTAGGAGTTTTAACCGAACTATGCACTACCATGTCGACAATACTCAAGTCGCGTTGATGCCCGATTCCTGCAATTATTGGAATTGGAAATTGGGCACAATTAAGCGCCAGTTCATAATCGTCGAAACAAGCCAGGTCGGTGCTTGCTCCTCCTCCACGAATCATTACTACTGCATCGAACCGATCAATATGTTCATATATTGCCTCCAGACTCGCAATAATCGAAGCACTTGCCTGGTCGCCCTGCATAATGGAAGGAAACAGGCGAGTGTAAAACACATAACCAGCCGGATGATCATGGAGTTGGTTCATAAAGTCTTCGTAACCGGCTGCACTTGCCGATGATAGAATGGCCAATCGTTGTGGGATGGGAGATAATGTCAGCGATTTATTCATGTCGATAACTCCATCTGCTTCCAATTGCCGTATGATCTCCATTCGTCGGCGAGCCTGAGCACCCAGGGTAAACGTGGGATCGATATCTTTTACAAGTAATGTAAGTCCATACATCCCGTGAAAGTCGACAGTGACGCCCACCAGAATACTTATTCCTGAACGAAGACTCTGACCTGTGCTTTCCTCAAAATACGGTTTGAGTAGTTTATAGCCCGACGACCAGATCGTAGCCCGAACCCTTGCTTTAAGCGTGTCGCTTAGTTCATCTTTCTCGATGAGTTCAAGGTAACAATGTCCTCCTTTTTCGCGTATATCACTTACTTCGGCCCGTACCCAAAGTATTTCTGAGAAGTTTACGCGAATCACTTTTTCGATATGGGTAGTAAGTTCCGACAGACTATAGTTTTTTTGTTCCATATATAGTTATAGAATAAGAATTTTTTCAGTAAAGGTGTGATTTGCCATAGTAATTTGTACTATATAAACTCCCGGGACGGTTTTTTCACCAGGGATAAGTATGCTGCCTTCAGAGTTGTCGACCGAATATTGTAACCGGCCGGTACTGTCGAAAAGACGAAGATTTACTTTAACTAATTCAGGAGTTAGGGTGATAATCACTTCTCCCGATGTGTGGTTAGTGAAAATAGAAAACGGTTTCGAACCGACTTTTGTGGTTGTGCCGGAAATCAGCTCCGGGAGTTTTGAAAAATCAGGAATTCCATAACCGAGTTGTGGATCCGGAGAAGTGCTCAGGTGGGCAGTTTTAAGTATATTTTCAATTAATTGGTGCACCGACGATTCCTTGTTTTGTTCTTTTGTAAGTTGCAGGTAACAGGCTGCCATCCCGGCCACCAGGGGGGAAGAAAATGAAGTTCCATTGCTGTAAATCACAGTTCCACTGGTACTCAGCAGGGCAGTTCGAGTTCCTGTTGCCGCTACTTCCGGTTTAATTCGTCCATCGGAAGCAGGTCCATACGACGAGAAGGAAGACGTGTTGCCTGCAATATCGACTGATCCAACACTGAGAATGGATCGTGCATCAGCAGGAGAACTGAGGTATCTCCAGCTCAGGTTTCCTGAGTTGCCGGCACTGTTACATACAATAATACCTTTTTGTGCAGCCATTTCGGCAGCGATGCTCGATCGTGCTACTCTACCATTCATGTCGGCATAGCTAAAGTTCATGGCAGGGTCGTCGAACTCGGTATATCCCAGCGACGAATTTATTATGTCGGCTCCTATGCTATCGGCCAGTTCAGCACCCCTTACCCAAAAGTCGGTTTCAACCAGGTATTCGGTAGGTGCATATTCGGTCTGTACCAGATAATAAGAGGCCGCGGGAGCAGTGCCCAGGTATTTTCCGGGAATGTTGCCCACCATGGCCGAAAGCACCAACGCACCGTGCTGATCTTCACGGAATACATCTATCGAAGGATCGACAACGCTCACACTGCCCGCCAAACGGTTGTTTACTCGCAGGCTGTCGAAGCCGGGGTTGGTATCTACATTTTTAAATCCTGCATCGAGCACCGCAATCAATACACCTCTTCCGTCGGCCCCCCGTTGGTGAAGTTTCGTTCCTTTCAGTTGATTGATTTGAGCCAGCGATGCACCATAATCTTCCGCGTCATATTCAACGCTGGTCTTATAAGGCGATTGCAAGTTTATTGTTGTTCGTAAGCCGGTATATTGAACTTGTTTGACAAACTTTAATTGTCGGAGAGGATGTATCAGGGTACTGTCGGCAGTGAGTACCGTAATTCCATTCAGCCATTTTGAAGTTGAATGTAGGTTTACTCCCTGCAATTGAATTTGTTGGATGTAGGCCGGATTTACCGGTAGGTCGGTGGAATCGGGGGCGATTCCGAAGATGGAGCGACGCTGTAAAGCACGCTCCGAAAGATATTGTTCGGGTTCGCTCAACGAATAAGGAGAGTTGTTTTTGTCGGTAAACTGTATGAAAAAGTAGTACTCATCGGCAGGCAGAGTGTTTGCATAGCTCAGGGCAAGAGCTACCAACAGCGTTCGAAGCAGGTTTATTTTCATGGGTTGTTGCATTAATTAGTACAAAGATAGAAAGTTTCTGCTGTTAGTTTCCGAAAAAATATTAATTTTGTGCCGATAGCGAATCTGAGCAAACAATTTTGTACAACCATGCGTTATTCCTATCAACAAAACTAAACGTATAATCATTTTAAAAATTTAATAACAATGGCAGACGATCCAGTAATTTGTACGTGTCTCGACCTTACAAAAAGTGATATTATTGCAGGAATCAAGGAGCATGGATGCAAAACTGTCGAAGATGTAGGTGATGCAATCGAAGCAGGTGCAGTATGCGGCAGTTGTATCGACGATATTCAGGCGATTCTTGATGAACTGAATGGTTGATTTTTTGAACGGTTTTTATAAAAGCACTCCCTTAGGCCTCCGGATCGTTCCGGAGGTTTTTTATTTTAAAAATATGTGTAACTTTACCGCCGTTTTTATCCAACGCTAATCCATATGAGAACAACTATTCTTCAGCTTTTTCGACAAAGTGTGCAAAATTACGCATCTAACCCCTTTTTATGGGAAAAAACAGGAACGAAATATCAATCAACAACTTACGCTCAGGTAGAGCAACAGGTAGAGGTGCTTGCAGCAGGTCTGATAGCGCTGGGGGTGCAGCGGGGTGAAAAAATAGCCTTGTTGTCGGAAGGTCGAAATGCCTGGATCGTTTCCGAGTTGGCTTTACTTCACGCTGCGGCAGCCAATGTACCCCTTTCGATTAAGTTAGAAGAACGCAATGATTTACTATTTCGCCTGAAGCATTCCGAAACTCGTTATATTATTGTTTCAGGTGGTCAATTGCGGAAAATTCGTGCTATTATCGGTGAGCTTCCCGAAGTTGAAAAAGTGTTAGTAATCGATGATCAATCGGAGTATCTGGAACGAGAACTGCCATTCAGTCAGCTAATTGCGATGGGGGAGGAGATGCTGAACAGGCAAGCTGAAGTGGTGAATGAAAGAGCGTTGCTGGTACAACCCGACGATCTGGCTACCATTAGTTATACTTCGGGTACTACGGCCGATCCGAAAGGGGTAATGCTTACTCACCGTAATTATACCGCTAATGTGGAACAGGCCCTGACCCTTATGTCGATTCCTCCCACTTTCCGCACGCTCATTATTTTACCTCTCGACCATTGTTTTGCTCATGTGGCTGGTTTTTATAGCTTTATGGCATGTGGGGCCAGTGTGGGGACGGTACAGTCGGGAAAAACCGGCATGGAGACCCTGAAGAATATTCCGGTCAATATTCGCGAATTACAACCCGATTTGTTACTGAGTGTACCTTCGCTGGCCAAGAGTTTCCGTAAGAATATTGAGGGATCCATACGTGCTGAAGGAAAAATGATTAGCTGGTTGTTCTATACGGCACTTCAGCTTTCGTATTCGTATAATAAAGAAGGCTACAATCGGGGTAAGGGCTTACAAGTTCTGAAAAAACCGTTACTGGGGCTATTTGAAAAAATTTTATTTTCCAAAGTTCGTGAAGCATTTGGAGGTAAACTGAAGTTTTTTGTTGGAGGAGGAGCGCTACTCGATATTGAATTGCAACGTTTTTTCTACGCTATTGGTATTCCCATGCTTCAGGGATATGGATTGAGTGAGGCAACGCCGATTATTTCGGCCAATGGTCTCGAGCGGCATAAGTTGGGTTCGTCGGGCCGGTTGGCGAGCCCTATGGAGCTTAAAATAACTGATGCTGATGGAAATTCATTGCCTGTCTCCGAAAAAGGTGAAATTGTAATCCGGGGTGAAAATGTGATGGCTGGTTACTATAAAAATGAAAAATCGACTGCCGATACAGTTCGCGATGGTTGGCTCCATACGGGCGATATGGGTTATATGGATAAGGATGGTTTTTTGTATGTGGTGGGACGATTTAAAAGTTTGCTTATTTCCAGCGATGGTGAGAAGTATAGTCCGGAAGGAATTGAGGAAGCATTGGCGGATAACTCACGATTTATCGATCAGGTTATTCTTCACAACAATCAAAAGCCCTTTACTGTAGCGCTGTTTGTTGTAAACAAGGAAACGCTGAAGGCTTACGTAAAACATAAAAATCCTCACCTGAGTTGGGAAGGTAAGGAGGCGAAAGAAATGGCACTTAACAAACTACAGCGTGAACTTAACGAATACAAAAAAGGGGGCAGACACGAAGGTCAGTTTCCCGAACGTTGGTTGCCTGCTGCCATCGGAGTGATTGGCGAACCATTTACCGAACAGAATGGGTTGGTAAACAGTACGATGAAGGTAATAAGGGGGAAAGTGGAAGAGCGTTATGCCGATCGTCTCGAAGGTCTGTACAGCCCTGCTGCTAAGGAAATTAGTAATCCCGAAAATATTGCTGCACTAAGCTGACATGCAAAAATACCTGGAGATACTGAAGCAGTACTGGGGGTACGATCGGTTCAGGCCTTTACAGGGTGATATAATTCAAAGTATAGCATCGGGTAAAGATACGCTGGGTTTGATGCCTACCGGTGGCGGGAAATCGCTTACTTTTCAGGTGCCGGCGCTTGCTATGGAGGGAGTGTGTATTGTTGTTACTCCCTTGATAGCCCTGATGAAGGATCAGGTTGAAAACCTGCAACGCAGAGGTATAAAGGCTGCGGCTATATATACGGGCATGACGCGTGAAGAGATACTGTTGACACTCGAGAATGCTGTTTTTGAGGCATATAAGTTTTTGTATGTTTCGCCGGAGCGACTTGCTACGAAGATTTTTCTGGAGAAAATTCAGCAAACCCGGGTTTGTCTTATCGCGGTCGACGAGTCGCATTGCATTTCGCAATGGGGGTATGATTTCCGGCCTTCGTACCTGCGAATTGCTGATATACGACAGGTATTACCCGGAGTTCCGGTGTTAGCACTTACCGCTACCGCAACTCCCGAAGTGGTCGACGATATTCAGGTAAGGCTGGGATTTACTGAAAAAAACATTTTTCAAAAGAGTTTTCATCGGAAAAATCTTGCCTATGTAGTGCGGACCACCGAAAATAAAGAAGAACAATTACTTAATATTCTTACAAAAGTGCCCGGTACGTCGGTTGTTTATGTAAGAAATCGCAAGCGCACAAAAGAAATTGCGGATTTTCTGATACAAAACGGAATTTCAGCGGAGCATTTTCACGCAGGTTTATCGAACGAAACGAAAGATGCCCGTCAGAAACGATGGAAGAATAATGAAACGAGGGTAATCGTTTCTACCAATGCATTTGGGATGGGTATCGACAAACCGGAAGTACGCACCGTAGTTCACATGGATTTACCCGATTCGTTGGAGGCTTATTTTCAGGAAGCCGGGCGCGCAGGCCGTGATGAGGAAAAGGCATGGGCTGTGGTGTTGTTCAACAATACCGATGTTACTAAAATGCGAAAAAGAGTCACCGATACTTTTCCTGACAAGGAAATGGTTAAAAAAGTGTACGAAGCATTGGGTAATTATTATCAAATTGCAGTCGGTTCGGGACTGGAAGCTACTTTTCCCTTCGATTTGATGGATTTTTGTTCCAGCTATAAACTGCCACTACTTATTACTCATAATTCGATTAAACTTCTCGAACAGGCTGGTTATGTTAATCTTACCGATGAGCAGGATAGCAATTCGCGGGTTTTGTTTTTGTCGGGAAAGGACGATTTATATTCACAACGTTTCACTGAGGATCAGGACCGGCTTATCCATTTGTTGCTCCGGTCGTATACAGGTTTGTTTACCGAACCTGCTTACATAAGCGAGGAAATGATGGCAAAACGGCTGGAATGGAAAAAAGATAAACTGATTCATGAATTAATTGGTTTGTCAAAAGAAAGGATTATTCAGTTTATTCCACGGCAGAAAACGCCCTTTCTCACGTTTACTCTGGAGCGTGAAGATGTATCGCGTGTTCGACTCGGGAAAGAAGCCTATGACGACCGACGTGAAAGGTATATTTCGAGGGCGAAAAGTGTGCTCGATTATGCCCGTGAAGAGATTATCTGTCGTAATCAGCTTTTACTTTCGTATTTTGGCGAAAAAGACACAAAGCCCTGCGGACAATGTGATATTTGTTTGAAACAAAAGGAGACAGAGGTGACGCAAGAAGAATTTGACCGGATCAGTAAACGGATAACAGAGTTGCTAAAGGCAGAGCCCCTGACGCTAAATCAACTGCTTCAGAATGCAGGTATTAAGGAGCAAAAATTACTAAGGGTGCTTCGGTTTATGATGGATCGCCGGCAGGTTTCCCGTACCGGCGATATGCGATTGCATGTCGATTAGAAATCAGCTCATTCGAAATTTATAATCATCGTAACCAAATTCACGAACCAGCTTAAATTCATTGTTCAAGGTCCAGATACCAATAGATGGATGTGAAACCCCATTGAACATAGTAGTTTTAACTAGTGTGTAATGAATCATATCTTCAAAAATCACCTTATCGCCTACCTTTAAGGGAGTTTCAAACGACCAGGAGCCCACAAAATCTCCAGCCAGGCAGCTATTGCCACCCATACGATAGGTTGGTTTTCCCTCTATCGGATCAGTGGCCCCGATAATTGCTGGTTTATACGGCATTTCAAGGCAGTCGGGCATGTGGCAGGAGAAGGAAACATCAAGCATAGCGGTTTTTATACCTTTGTTTTCAACAATATCGAGTACCGTAGCAACCAACTCACCCGCACGCCATGCGAATGCACTTCCCGGTTCGAGTATTAATTGCAGGTGCGGATATTTTGCTTTGAACGATTGCAAAAGCTGAATCAGGTGTTCGGTATTGTAGCCCACACGGGTCATCAGGTGCCCACCTCCCATATTAAGCCATTTCAACTGGTGAAAAAATTTGCCGAACTTCTGTTCAACAACTACCAGTGTACGCTCCAGATCGAACGAATTGCTTTCGCAAAGTGTGTGGAAATGGAGTCCTTCAACCCCGTCCGGAAGGCGGTCGCCCAGGTTTGCGGCCACAACCCCTAAGCGTGAACCCGGCGAACAGGGGTTGTAGAGGTCGGTGTCAACATCCGAAAATTCAGGATTGATCCGGAGACCGCAGGAGATATTAAAAAATTGCGTCTGCGGATAGAATTTTTCAAACTGTGCCAGCGAATTAAAGGTAATATGACTACTGTATTGCACAATTTTATCAAATTCTTTTTCAGAATAAGCAGGTGCGTAGGTATGAGCCGGACTACCCATTTCTTCAAACGCCAGCCGTGCTTCAGCCAACGAACTGGCGGTTGACAATCGAATATATTCACGCACGATGGGGAAGGCGCTCCACATGGCAAAAGCTTTGAATGCCAGAATAATTTGAGCACCCGATCGGTCCTGTACCTCGCGGATTAAAGCCAGATTATTGCGAAACCGCGCCTCGTCGAGCACAAAGCAGGGAGAAGGGATTTGTTGAAAGTGGTTCATAACTGAATTGAAATTACCGATTTAGAGGACAAAGATACTAAAAAAACAGTGTTTGTGAAGTTCTGTAAGAGTATCGTTTTTTATTTCAACGAAAAGAGTAAAAAAAAATAGTTTTATTTTGGCTAACTGAAAAAAGTTACATATCTTTGCAGTCCGAATTTTTAATCAATTAACAAAAAGACAAACAACCCATTAATAGTCAATAATTATGATCGTAGTTCCTGTAAAAGAAGGCGAAAACATTGAGAGAGCATTAAAGAAATTCAAACGTAAATTTGAAAAGACAGGTGTTGTAAAAGAACTCCGTCGCCGTCAGTGTTTTGATAAGCCTTCAGTTGTAAAACGCGAGCAAAAAAATCACGCGGTTTACGTTCAGAAGATGCAACTCGGACAAGAGTAAATTATTTCCGCAAATAATCTGCGCAATTATTTGGTTGTACGGTTTATTTATTCTATTTTCGTTGCAGAAACAGGAATAAGGTTATGATAAATGACTTTCTGCAATATTTACAGTATGAGAAGAGTTTTTCTTCTCATACTGTTTTGTCGTATCGTAACGATTTGTTTCAGTTTGCAGTATTTTTGAATCAAACGCCGGAAACGTTTGATGCTACTGAAATTACGTCGTCCGATATCCGTGCCTGGATAATGCAATTATCGGAGCAGGGAACGAATGCCCGTTCGATTGCCCGCAAGGTTTCGGCCCTTAAGTCGTTCTGGCGATTTTTGCAACTCAGGGGAGAAGTAACCGTTAATCCAACGTTAAAAGTAATACTTCCCAAAACAAAAAAGCCACTTCCTGTGTTTTGTAAGCACCGGGAAATTGTAGAGGCGTTGGATAGGACCCAGCAGCCCGACGAATTTGACCGGGTTCGAAATCTGTTGATTATAGAGCTATTTTACATGACCGGAATCCGATTATCAGAATTACTAACCATTCGTGACGTTGATCTCGACACAGTATCCCGTGAAGTAAAAGTAACGGGAAAGCGCAACAAGCAACGTCTTTTACCTTTAGGGGCAGGATTGTGTGAACGATTGGAGGAGTATCGGACAATGCGCGATCAACTAACCGGTTTGTCGAATCACGAAGTGTTTTTTGTTCGTTCCAACGGAAAAAAGATGTATCCAAAGCTGGTGTATAATATTGTACACACGATTATGTCGCAGGTGAGCACGCTGTCGAAACTCAGCCCCCATGTGCTTCGTCATAGTTTTGCCACCGGATTACTTAACAACGGGGCAGATATCAATGCGCTGAAGGAGTTGCTCGGTCATAGTTCACTGGCGGCGACCCAGGTGTACACGCATACCGGATTTGGAGAATTGTATACTATATATAAACAAGCTCACCCTCGAGCTAACTAAAAAAGGAGGCAAGTATGAAACTGCGAGTTCAGTCAATTAACTTTGACGCGACGAAGGCTCTGGAAGCCCATGTGGAAAAGAAGACATCAAAATTGAAGCGTTTTTTTGATGAAATAATGAATGTAGAGGTATATTTAAAGGTAGTAAGGCCCGAAACTGCGACAAATAAGGAAGCAGAAATTAAAATTTCGGTACCAGCCGGAGAGTTTTTTGCCTCAAAAATATGCGATACATTTGAAGAAGCAGTTGATCTGTCGGTAGATGCACTGGAGAAGCAAATAATGAAACACAAGGAAAAGCTCAGTAAAAAATAAAATATTTACGTATTTGTTTTGTAATCCAAAATAATTTCGTACATTTGCAAGCCGTTTGAATAAGCGTATTTAAACGGCTTTTTAATCGACAAAAATCGCGCTTTTACACCGATTTTGCCTCTTTAGCTCAGCTGGCCAGAGCACGTGATTTGTAATCTCGGGGTCGT
>CAZLHC010000010.1:0-85469 GCA_964559265.1 uncultured Paludibacter sp.
TAAATAAAATGATTAAAGTAGGTATCAATGGTTTTGGCCGTATCGGACGTTTAGTTTTCCGTGCTGCTCAAGAAAGAAACGATGTTCAGGTCGTTGCAGTTAACGATCCTTTCCTGGATCTGAATTATCTGGTTTACATGTTGCAGTACGATACTGTACATGGACAATTCAAAGGTACTGCCGAAGTTAAGGATGGTAAATTGGTTGTTAACGGTAAAGAAGTAGCCTTCTTTGCTGAAAAAGATCCTGCTAACATTGGCTGGGGTGCTGCCGGTGCCGACTATGTTGTTGAGTCGACAGGTGTGTTCACTACTATCGATAAAGCAAAAGCTCACCTTGCCGGTGGTGCAAAGAAAGTAGTTATCTCTGCTCCTTCTAACGATGCTCCTATGTTCGTTTGTGGTGTTAACCTCGACGCATATACTCCCGATATGGATATCGTATCCAATGCTTCTTGTACTACTAACTGTCTGGCCCCGCTTGCTAAAGTTATTAACGATAACTTCGGTATCGTTGAAGGTCTGATGACTACTGTACACGCTGCAACCAACACTCAGAAAACGGTAGATGCTCCATCGAACAAAGACTGGAGAGGTGGTCGTTCGATCCTTGGAAACATTATTCCTTCGTCGACTGGTGCTGCTAAAGCCGTAGGCAAAGTAATTCCTGCTCTTAACGGTAAACTTACCGGTATGGCATTCCGCGTTCCTACTGCCGACGTATCGGTAGTTGACCTGACAGTACGTTTAGAGAAAGCTGCTTCGTACGACGAAATTAAAGCTGCTATCAAATCGGCTTCTGAAAATGAAATGAAGGGTATTCTTGGTTATACTGAAGATGCAGTTGTTTCTTCTGATTTTATCCACGAAACACGCACTTCTGTATTTGATGCAGGTGCAGGTATCGCCCTGAACGGTAACTTTGTAAAGCTGGTAAGCTGGTACGACAACGAATGGGGTTACTCATCGAAAGTACTCGATTTGATTGCTCACATGGATGCAGTGAAATAAATAAAAAAACTCCGGTATTTCTACCGGAGTTTTTTTATTTTCTGAGTGGATTAAAAACTGAAATTATATCCTACACCTACTACATAATCGGTTGTCCAGTTGGTGAGACCAAAATACTCGTCTTTTTCGAGTCCCGTAAATAATCCGTTTTCCATAACCGGCCTCAACACTTCAATTTCTTCGGCTCCTCTTTCGTGTGAATACATCCCATACAACTCTACCGAATGTTGTTTGTTAATTTTGTATTCAATTCCAAGTGTATAACGCAATTTGGTAAAATAAGCCGATTTTTCGGTATAATCGGTCGCCGCTGAATTGTAAAAACGCAGAACCTCCGGTTCATTTAGTAAATAATAGGTTTCCACCGATACATAGGGCGACCAGGGCATTTTCTTTTTACCATACGAAACTTTCAATCGGTTGCGCCAAACATATTCCGGATTAATCCGGTTTTCGTTTACTTTGCCGTTTGCTTTCAACCGGTCGCTGTCGTCTTTAAAAGTTCCCTGCGCACGTTCGCGGAACTGGAAACTAAAATCGCCTACCTTGAATTTCCAGGTAGCCTGCAAATTAAACCGGTGTCGATTCTGAAAATAGTCGGTACGAACAGAGTCGTCGCTGAACTTATAATCGTCGTCGACATTGAGCCAGCTGTATGATGCCCCCAGTTTCAGGTTTTTGATCAATTCGTAATCGGTACCCAGCTGCACAGCAAACCGGTCACGATCGAAGGTAAAACCTTTCGAACGATATTCGAGCTCTACACCGGCCGACCATTGTTTGGTGATGTTTTTCTTTACATTAACTGCTGTCCACATGCCGCCAGGTTCACTTTCCTGAGCCATCAATGAAACGGTTGCCGACATAAACATCACTGCAAGTAGCTTACTTCTCATAATAATAGATATTGATTTTTGCGATATCTTTCAGATAATCAATTTCTTCGATTGAAACACGATGGATTTCCAACCCGGTACGTTTTCGTAACAAAGCGATCAGTTCATCTTCTTTTTCAGGTTGAATCAAATTGATGTCTTCAAAACGAACCATTTTTACTGATTCACGTTTACGTAAAAGTTGTGTGTCCATGATGAAAGTCATTAAGAAAACAATTCCACCCAATACAGCTTGTTCGTAAATTTTCATTTGAATAGCATTCAGCAGACCTAATGCGATGAATACAAAAAGATAAGTCATATCTTTCATATTTATATTCATGGTGCGGTACCTGAGCATCGAGAATACAGCAAATAGTCCGAACGCAGCCCCCATCGATATTTTTACCACATTAAATACATAAGTTAGTATAAATATCCCGATATTGAACATCACAAATGTGAAAACAGTATCCAGGCGTTTATAGTTTGGATAGTAAATGAATGTGATAATCAGAAAAATCAGCGCCAGATTCATCCCAAGACTGATGAAAAATCGTCCACTGATCTCAACTTCTTCTCCTTTTTTCTTCACCGGTCCGGTTAGCTCGTTGTTTTCGGCAGTACTGTTTGCAGTGTCGTTGGTCGAGAAAATTGAAAAATCGTCGGCTGGTTGATCGGCCAACGAACACGACGGCATGGCAAAGAAAACAACCGAAAGTAAAACAAGCAAAATGGGTAGATTACGCCGAAGCGCTGCATAATTTTTTAACATGAAGAATTTTGATTTTAAAGTTATTTGTTTTTACGTTTGATGCTAAACTTGCTATCCCCAGGCAGTATTTACTGATTGAAATATCCTTAATGCGAAGCTGATTCATTAACCCGATAAAGTTCGAAGCGCCGCTTTTGTCCTGCTTTACTTCGGCAATTATCATGTTGGGATAGGCTGTGGTACGTTCGCCCATTCGATACGATAATTCGGTATCGATGGTGACGCGCTCCTTGAGGTCGTTGCTTACCAGAGTGATACGTTTGTAATACACCCGAATGGCTTCCTGTAACTGTTCTTTTTTATAGGGCGATCTTTTCAGTAGTAACTGTTCGGCTTCGCCGGCTATGTCGAAGTTTACCGCATCGAGCATACGCCTTTTTTTTATGGTTCTGCCTTTGTTGGTTTTGAATTTTACTTCAAAAAAATGAAGTCCGGAATCCAGGTAGGTTCTGAAACGCACTTTATACCGATTCAGTTTACGGTTATGATGCTTGGTGTACATTTCGAAATCCGGAGTGTCGAAATAACGCGTTTCATAACGTGCATAGCGCAATCCATCGATTGCTAAAATTTTATAATTATGTTTCAGGTGTTCCAGGATTTCATCGAGTCGGAATGCCGGAAAGGTATATTTTTTATCGAGTCGGTCAAGCAGTTTCACCGCGTTCATTTCATCCAATGAAATAGGAGAGAAAGAAAATAGAGTGTGTTCAGAAATTATCACGGCAATATTAAATTCACAGGTTTGTAATTATTTTGTAATACGACCGCAAATATAGAAAAAAATTAATAATATCAGGCATTTTACGGCTGTTTTGTTCAATTTGTCCTCTTTATTGAGCTAGTTGTCTACGCACCACTACCCATTTTAAGGTTAAATTCTTCAAGGTGTAACCTTGTAATTTACCTACTAATGGGGATAGTAAAGATAGAATTATTCAATTATATTTGTATCCGGTAAAAAAGAGGCAGTTCAATGGTGCTGGCACTAGTGAACAGAAGCATTTCTGTTTTTACAAGCTACAGCTTACACATCTTTGTATAACAATTTGTTTTAAGTGGCTGTGGAGAAGAATTACACAATACAACAATGGAAGAGAAACATACATTTTTATCGGATCTGCATACAGGTGAAACCGGCATAATTACAAAAGTGCTGGGACGGGGCGCTTTTCGCAAACGAATCACTGAGATGGGGTTTGTGAAAGGCAAAAAAGTTACAGTTATTAAAAGTGCCCCTTTGCTGGATCCGATCGAATATGAAATAATGGGGTATAAGGTGTCGTTGCGCCGGAGCGAAGCCGAATTAGTCGAAGTGGTTGCAGCATCCGAAGAGGCGTTGATGTCGATCAATTTTAACGGCACAATCGACGAAGAAAGTTTAAAGATTTCGGCTCTTGAAAAGGGAAAAGTGATCAATGTAGCGTTGGTAGGGAATCCTAATTGTGGCAAAACCACCTTGTTCAATTATGCCTCCGGATCGCACGAACGGGTTGGAAACTACAGCGGGGTAACTGTTGATGCTAAAACAGCCGAATTCCGACAGGATGGGTATACATTTAATTTGGTCGATTTACCGGGGACTTATTCGATTACCGAATATTCGCCCGAAGAATTGTATGTCCGTACTCAGATACTCGACAAGATGCCCGATCTGGTTATCAATGTGGTGGATGCTTCCAATCTTGAGCGGAATTTATTTCTCACCACACAGTTAATCGACATGAACATTAAGGTGGTGATAGCCCTGAATATGTACGATGAATTGAAAAAGCAGGGGGCCAAATTCGACTACGATGCATTAGGAAAAATGATAGGGATCCCCATCATCCCTACGGTAGCTTCTAAGGGGAAGGGGATTCAGAAGTTGTTTTCAAAACTGATTGAAGTATACGAAGATCGTGATCCGGTGGTTCGACATATCCACATTAATTATGGTAGTTTGATCGAACGAAGCATTCACGAAATACAGGATGCTATCTGGAAGAATCCATCGCTTACCGACCGGATATCATCCCGCTTTATTGCCATAAAGTTATTGGAACAAGACCGCCCCATTCGCGAACGGTTGAAACAGCTGGGCAATTATGAATATATAAAGAAAGTAGCCAAAAAGAATATCGCTTTACTGGAAGAGGAATATGGTGAAAGTTCGGATACCATACTTACGGATGCAAAATATGGTTTTATAAGTGGTGCCCTGCGTGAAACTTACCGTGAATCGAAAAAAGAAAAAAGAGTAATCCGGGAGCTCGACGATTTGCTAACTCATCGGTTTTGGGGCTTTCCGTTGTTTTTGCTTTTTATGTGGGTCATGTTTCAGGCTACATTTACAGTAGGCAGTTATCCAATGGAATGGATTGATGCAGGTGTTGGTGTTTTTAGTGGATTTATTCACAACCTGATGCCCGATGGCCCCCTGCGCGATTTAATGGTGGATGGAATAATCGGTGGAGTAGGTGGGGTTATAATCTTCCTGCCCAACATCCTCCTGCTATTCTTTTTTATTTCGCTGATGGAAGATTCGGGATATATGGCCCGGGCTTCGTTTATGATGGATAAGCTGATGCATAAAATCGGTTTACACGGTAAGTCGTTTATTCCACTGATCATGGGCTTTGGGTGTAATGTGCCGGCAATCATGGCTACCCGAACCCTCGAGAACCGTAAAGATCGTATTTTGACAATGATTATTACACCCTTTATGTCGTGTAGTGCCCGGTTGCCGGTATATGTACTGTTGATTTCGGCCGTATTTCCTTCCAACCAGGGGATTGTGCTTTTTGCTATTTACTTTACGGGTATTTTACTGGCAATTTTTACAGCTTTGATAATGAAGAGGGTAGCATTTGCTAAAAAATCGGTACCCTTTGTAATGGAGTTGCCGCCTTATCGTATTCCAACGCTTCGCAATACTTCGATGCACATGTGGCACAAGGCGCAGCAATACCTGAAAAAAATGGGGACCGTAATATTAGTGGCCTCCATATTGATATGGGCATTGGGTTATTTTCCGCGAAATATAGTGTTGTCGCAGGACTATGATGCGCAGATTGCAGCAGTTGAACGGGATTCCCTGTTGAGTACAGCGCATCGCGCCGAACAAGTAGCAATACTTGAGTTGAGTCGCGATTCGGAACGTCAGGAAAAGTCGTACATTGGAAAGATGGGGCATGCAATGGAGCCGATAATAAGTCCGCTGGGCTTTGACTGGAAGATGGGAGTTAGTATTCTTACGGGATTGGCAGCGAAAGAGATTGTTGTAAGCACTATGGGAGTGTTGTATCAGGCCGATTCGCATGCCGATGAGACTTCGGAAACCCTGAAGCAGAAAATTCTGGAGCAAAAGCACAACACAGGAACCCTCAAAGGCCAGTCGGTGTTTACGCCAATTGTGAGTTTGGCGTTTATGATGTTTATTCTGATCTATTTTCCCTGTGTAGCTGTAATTGCGGCAATCAGGAAGGAAGCTAACTGGGGTTGGGCAATATTCACGATGGTATATACCACAGCCCTTGCCTGGCTGGTAGCTTTTTTAGTGTACCAGGTAGGCAGTTTATTCTGAAAAATAATTAACTTTGCGGTCGAGAACCCGTAGCAGGGGGTTGTATTATACATACTCCGCAAGTTATGATTTCAGTACACACAATTTTGAAAGTCTATGGCCATACAAATAAAAGAAGTAAGCACCCCCGGCGAACTTAGAAAGTTCATCCGGTTTGGCATCGATATGTACAAAGATTGCCCGTATGCTGCTCCGCCATTGCTACTCGATGATTTGCTTAACCTGGCTCGAGGGAAAAATCCGGCTCTGGAATTTTGCGATGCAGTCTATTTTATGGCTTACAAAGATGGAAAATTAGCCGGTCGGATTGCGGGAATAATAAATCCGGTAGCTAACAAAACCTGGAATCATAAAAATGCCCGATTTGGATGGGTCGATTTTATCGACGATGCCGGAGTTGTCGATGCTTTATTTAATGCAGTGTCGGTGTGGGCCATCGGCAAGGGGATGGAACATTTGGAAGGTCCGTTGGGTTTTACCGATTTTGACAAAGAAGGAGCCCTTATTGAAGGCTACGATGAAGTGGCCACTCTGGCGACTATTTACAACCACCCGTATTATATTGCTCATTACGAGCGAATGGGATTTACAAAGGCTGCCGATTGGAATGAGTACCGGATAAAAGTTCCCGAAGTTTTCCCGGATCGGTATATGCGAATTGCAGGAATCGTTGAACAGAAGTACGGACTTTCGGTAGTTGAACCCCGCTCAAAAAGAGAATTAGTGCGAAACTACGGGGCCAGGATATTTCACTTGCTGAACGAAACCTATAAAAATCTTTATGGTTTCACTAAGTTGAATCAACAACAAATCGACTTTTATATAAAGTTGTATTTCAGCTTTTTTCGTCTCGATACGGTGGTAGTGGTTATCGATCGGAATAAGGATGTGGTGGCACTTGGAATTGGAATGCCCAGCTTTACAAAAGCATTACAAAAAGCAAAGGGGAGTTTATTCCCACTGGGTTGGTGGTACATGATTCGTTCGTTGTATGTGAACGATACGATTGATCTTTACCTGATGGCGGTGCATCCCGACTACCAGGGCAAGGGGGTGAATTCGATGGTTTTTGCCCGGATGATGCCCGTTGCGGCTAAAAATGGATATAAATATTCCGAGTCGAATCCCGAGTTGGAATCGAATACCCGCATGTCGTCACAATGGGATTCTTTTGAATACAGACAACATAAAAAACGCAGGGTATTTATAAAAAAGCTCTGAACGAAAAACGAAGACATTGACACGAAAATTTGATTTTCTGGTAATTGGAAGCGGCATAGCCGGGATCAGTTTTGCCCTGAAAGCTTCCAGGTATGGAAAGGTAGCGCTGTTGAGCAAAACGGTACTCGATGAGACCAACACTTCCTATGCTCAGGGAGGAATTGCATCGGTGACCTACGAGCCCGATTCGTTCGACAAACATATACAGGATACCTTAATTGCTGGTGATGGACATTGCGATTTGGCTGCAGTAGAAAAGGTAATTCGTGAAGCTCCGGCACAAATTGAGGAGTTGCTCAACTGGGGAGTGGATTTTGATCGTAACGAAGCAGGACTGTTTGATCTACATAAAGAAGGAGGGCACAGTGAGTTTCGCATTCTTCATCACAAAGATAATACGGGCTACGAAATACAGAAAAGCCTGATTAAGCGGTTGCGTTCGGAACCCAATATTGAAATTTTTGAAAATTATTTTGCCATAGAGCTGTTAACCCAGCATCATTTGGGCGAAATTGTTACCCAACACACTCCCGGGATAGAGTGCTATGGTGTGTATGTGCTTGATCAGCAAACCAATCATATCCATACCTTTTTGTCGCGAATCACTATGCTGGCCACCGGCGGTATCGGAAATGTATATGCTACGACCACCAATCCGTCGGTAGCTACCGGCGATGGGATAGCGATGGTACATCGGGCAAGGGGCGTTATCCGCGATATGGAGTTCGTTCAGTTTCACCCTACAGCCTTATACCAGCCGGGAGTACGGCCCAATTTTCTTATAACAGAAGCCATACGTGGATACGGGGCGGTGTTGAGGTGTCGCGACAGCCGTGAGTTTATGCATAAGTACGACGAACGGGGTTCTTTGGCTCCCCGCGATATAGTTGCCCGGGCTATCGATAATGAAATGAAAACCCGTGGCCACGATTTTGTGTTTTTAGATGTAACTCATAAAGATCCGGAAGAAACGAAGCGCCATTTTCCGAATATTTATAAAAAATGCCTCGAATCTGGCATCGATATTACGAAAGATTATATTCCGGTATGCCCTACCCAGCATTATCTTTGTGGTGGAATAGTGGTCGACTTACATGGTCGTACTTCCATAGGTCGCCTGTATGCTGCCGGCGAATGCTCGTGCACGGGTTTGCATGGCGCCAATCGATTGGCTTCCAATTCGCTGATAGAAGCAATTGTGTATGCCGATGCTGCGGTAAACGACGCAGTGAAGCAATTGGGGCAGGTGAAATACAACGAGCTGATTCCTGGCTGGAACGACGAAGGTACCAGTTTGCCGGAGGAGATGGTGCTGATAACTCAGAGTTTTAGGGAAGTGGAACAAATAATGAACAGTTATGTGGGTATTGTTCGTTCCAATTTACGACTGAAACGTGCCATGAGCCGATTAGAAATTATTTTCAAGGAAACTGAAGATTTGTTCGATCGATCGGTGGTGTCGCGTGAAATTTGTGAACTTCGAAATGTGATAAGTGTAGCATACCTGATCATAAAACATGCTTTGCGACGAAAAGAAAGCCGTGGTTTGCATTATACGGTTGATTATCCCAAACGAATGATAAAAAGTGAATAGGATATGAGAAAACTACTGTTTCTGATTGTTTTATCGTGGTTACTGCCATTGGGAGAAAATTCTCTCAGTGCTCAGAGTAATCCTAGCCGTCCGGTTGTGATTCGGATTGAGGATCCGGCAAAAGCCGAAGAACCGGCCTCTCCGGTTGTGGTTGCCGATGGTTTTAGTTATTACACAACGCAGAACGGTATTTATCTGATTTTTCCAAAAGCAAACAATAACGTAAAACTGGTTGCGCTCACAGGTCAGTTGATTTGGAGCGGAGAGTTAGTTTCAGGCCGGTTCTACATACCCACAGGGAGGGGAATTTATTTTTTGAGAGTAAATAATAAAAGTTATAAAGTAAGTTGTAAGTAGTATGATTAAGCATATTGTTTTTTTTACTGTCGTTGATGGTTTCGAAGGTCTTACAAAAATTGAATTGTGTAACCGGATTAAAAACGAACTGGAGGGATTGAAAGAGGTGATTCCTCAACTCAACAAAATTGAAGTAGGAATTAATAAGCCTGATGCTCCACAGGGAAATTATGATTTAGCTCTTTACTCTGAGTTTGATTCGATGAAGGCACTCGACGACTATCAGGTTCATCCCGAGCACCAACGGGTAGCTGCTTTTATTGGAAAAGTAAAAACCGGAAGGGCCTGCGTAGACTACGAAACTAACCACTAACCACTAACCACTAACCTTAACTTATGATTTGGAAAGATTTCTTTTTCTTCTCCGGTGCCCAACGTTCCGGTATTATTGTTTTGTTTGTTTTAATTGCGATTAGTTTTGCTTTCAATAAGCTGCTGCCCGTGTTCATCCCCGACAAAATGCCCGTAGTCGACGATTCTGCTTTTTTACAGGAACTAGGACTTTTTCAGGCATCCTTGCACCGAACCGACAGCCTCCGAAAATCAACCTGGAATTATTCCAACGATAGTGTCGGCCGGCGCTGGAATTCGAACGATAAAACCTGGTACGATAGAAATAATAGCTATCGATCCAGGCAACATGAGTTGACAGCATCCACATTCCAATCGAATGGCCAACCGACATTGTTCCCGTTTGACCCGAATACACTCGACTCCACCGGCCTGTGTCAATTGGGAATCCCACAGCGGGTGGTTACCGGGATTCTCCGTTATCGGCGTAAAGGGGGTATGTTCTATACGCCCGAACGATTTTCAGAAATGTATGGACTGTCGCCCGATTTATATAAACTCTTAGAGCCCTATCTCAAAATCGATCTACCTCGCGTTACCGACGTTCATCCCGATGTGATAAAAACTGAGCTAAGTATGCCTCTGGAATTAAATTCGGCCGACAGCTCCCAATTAATGGAGGTAAAGGGTTTGAACAGGACTGTTGTTCGTTCAATTCTACGATTTCGAACTGCAAGTGGTGGGTTTGTGACTATCAGTCAGCTTAGGGAATTGTACGGAATGACCGAAGATATGTATTCAACAATCAGTCGCCAGCTAACGGTTGATTCAACAGCAATTAATAAAATTAAAGTAAATACAGCCAGTGTTGATAAACTAAGATCACATCCGTACCTCGACTTTTATCAGGCTAAAGCAATATACGAATACCGGCGACGGAAAGGTAAACTGAAAAAACACCAGGAGTTAACAGTACTCGATGAACTTGATCCTGAGACCCTGCAAAAAATGGAGGTTTACTTCAGTTATGAATAAAATAAGGCAGTGCTTCGGGAAGTATCAAAATAAATCGTAATTTTGCAGCCTGATTTAAAAAATTCCGAGTATCTTCGATAGCAAACTACTTATGACGCCTTTGCACTCTTTTGAAAGTTCAATTTATCCGGTTATACTTTTATTGGTACTTGCTGTTGCCTGGCTGTACCAGCTTTATTTTTACAGTCGATATTTAACTGTTGCAATCCGACGAAAGCGGGCTGAAGATAAAGGACGATTAACATATACCGAATCGTTTCCTCCTGTTTCTGTGGTAATTTGCGCCCGTGATGCGACCGATTCGTTACAGAAATTTCTGCCTGAAGTACTTATGCAGGATTATCCTGATTTTGAAGTAATTGTAGTTAACGACGGAGCCAATGAGGCCACTGAATTTTTATTACGCGAACTAAAACACAGCTATCCACGACTCCGAAGTTCGTTTGTACCTCATGGAACTACAAACATTAGTACAAAAAAATTAGCCCTTACTCTGGGTATCAAGGCATCGCGTTACGATTGGTTGTTATTTACAGATGCCGATTGTATTCCGGAAAACGAAAACTGGATACGGACAATGATGCGTAACGCAACCGACGGTGCTGAAATTATAGTGGGATATGGTGCCTATCTTAACCAAAAAGGGATGTTGAACCGACTAATCAGCTACGATACGTTGTTTTCGGCATTGCACTACCTCGGTTATGCAAATGCGGGTAACCCTTTTAGAGGAGTAGGGCGTAATGTGGCACTCAACAAAGGTTTATTTTACCGAAACAACGGTTTTATTCCAAATCTGAATCTGCGAACCGGCGACGACGATTTGTTTATCAATCGAACTGCTACGAAGTTTAATACGCGTATTGAGACCGTTTTGGAAAGTATAACCTGGTCGGAACCTAAAACCAGTTTGCGATCGTGGATGTACCAAAAAGAAGAGAGTTTATCGGTTACTTCGCATTATACATCGAAAGGAAAATTATTGCTCAGCCTGGAGCCTATCAGTCGTGGAGTATTTTACCTGTCGACTTTATCATTACTTGCAATTACATTGCTTCATCAGGACTGGATCGTTGCGGGGATAGTTGGCGTAGCAGGACTGTTGCGTTTTGTGCTTCAAATGATAGTTGTCAATAAAAGTTCGGCTTTGTATAGCGAACGTCGATTTTCATTCGATATAATTCTGTTCGATATATACTTGCCTTTAGTTACTCTGAAATTGTTAGTGTTGGGTAGAATAACCCGAAAGGCCAGGTACCAGCCCTGGCAATAAGCTGCAAAATAATTAGTCAGGTAAGATGAGTGTTTTTTTTTAATGTTAGATACTGATATGGAAAAGAAAGAGTTACGAATTGTTTTTATGGGCACTCCCGGTTTTGCCGTCGAAAGTCTTCGTCTGTTGGTCGAAGGTGGTTATTCGGTAGTCGGGGTGATAACTATGCCCGATAAACCGGCTGGAAGAGGTCATAAATTGCAATATTCTCCCGTTAAGCTCTATGCACTCGAACAGGGGCTGACCCTGTTTCAGCCAGAACGATTGAAAGACGATGCCTTTTTGGAGCAATTACGCTCGTTAAATGCCGATTTGCAAATTGTGGTTGCATTTCGCATGCTTCCCGAAGTTGTATGGAACATGCCCCGTTATGGCACCTTTAATTTACATGCTTCGTTATTGCCTCACTACCGTGGAGCTGCTCCAATTAACTGGGCAATTATTAGAGGCGAAAAAGAAACCGGTGCAACCACTTTCTTTCTGAGCCACGAAATCGATACCGGTAAGGTAATTCTTCAGCAGAAAATTGCCATAGCAGAAAACGATACTGCAGGTACCATTCATGATAAACTAATGACAATGGGTGCCCGGATGGTGGTTGAGACGGTGGAGCGAGTTAGGGAAGGAAATCTCGAAGCTACCGAACAGGAAAAGTTAATTGCGGAAGGATCGACCCTTAAATTAGCACCAAAAATATTCAAAGAAACCTGCGAAATCAAGTCTGATATGCTGGTCGACGAAGCGCATAACCTGGTGCGGGGCCTATCGCCCTATCCAGCTGCCTGGGTAAGTATCTACTTGCCGGGCCAGGCGGAAGCATTGGTTCTGAAAGTATTTGAAACAGAAAAGGGAACAGCACCTGTTGAAGGTGAGTCCCCTAATCAATCTGATGTGCCGGGCTCGTTCGTGACCGATGGCAGAAAAAAGGCCGGAATTGCATTATCCGATGGTGTGCTTTGGTTTCGTTCGGTGCAGGCGCCGGCTAAAAGGCGAATGTCGGTCGATGAATGGTTACGTGGCTTACGTCACTGAAATTGAACTTATTTCGTAGTAAATTTTTTAAGGGTATCCACCAATATCTGGTTTTCTTCCGGACTTCCTACTGTGATTCGAATACAACCGAGACACCTGGTTACGGTGTTTCGGTTTCTCACAATTATCCCTTTACTCACCAAAAAAGCATAGAGAGCGTTGGCATCGTCTACTTTTACAAGTATGAAATTGGCATCGGATGGATAAATATGGTCGACAAATTCAAAACCGGCAAGTGCCTCCTTCAGCCAGTTCCGTTGTTGAAGTATTACCCCGACCCAGTTGCCTACCGACTGCTCTTGTTTGAGTACAATCAGCGCCTGTTGTTGAGTGAGAATATTAATGTTGTAAGGATATTTTATTTTATTTAAAATCCGGATCACTTCTTCACCCGCAAACGCCATCCCCAAACGTATTGCAGCACTTCCCCAGGCTTTCGAAAATGTTTGTAATACTACCAGGTTGGGATAACGATCGAGATAGTTTGAAAAACTTTCCCGATCCGAGAAATCAATATACGCTTCATCAACTACTACAAGTCCGGTAAATAGAGTCAGAAGCCGGTGAATCTCTGAAGCATTTAAACTATTGCCGGTTGGATTATTGGGTGAACAAAGCCATATTAATTTGGTATGTTCGTCGCATGCCGCTAGCAATGCTTCGGTATCGATATCGAATTGTTCGTTAAGTACTACTTTTCGGTATTCAATATTGTTCACTCCGGCGCATACTTTATACATTCCGTAGGTGGGTTCAATAGCTACTACATTGTCGATTGCCGGTTCGCAAAACGCACGATAAAGCAGGTCGATGGCTTCATCGGATCCATTACCCAGGAAAATTCGTTCAGTTGTAACGTTCTTTAATTTAGCAATACCGTCTTTAACTTCCGCTTGCAGTGGATCGGGGTAGCGGTTGTAAGGATGGTTCCACGGGTTTTCGTTTGCATCAAGAAAAACCGATGCTTCACCCTTGAATTCGTCGCGGGCACAGGAATAGGGTTGCAATTCGGCGATGTTTCTGCGAACAATATTTTTTATATCCATTCGGTTTTAATTTACTGTCGTGAATCGGTTGTACGATCGTGATTTAATCTGACTTTTACGGCGTTGCTATGAGCTTGAAGTTCTTCATTTTCGGCCATCAGTATTATGGCATTGCTCAAATTAGTCAATCCCTCCCTGCTGATTTCCTGGAATGTTACTTTCCGGGTAAAGCTGTCGAGGTTTACTCCACTATAAGCTTTGGCATGTCCGTTGGTGGGCAGGGTGTGATTGGTGCCTGATGCGTAGTCGCCGGCACTTTCGGGGGTGTAGTTTCCCAAAAAAACCGATCCTGCGTTGATTATATTTTCAGCCACTCCCCGGTAGTACCGTGTAGCAATAATCAGGTGTTCCGGAGCGTATTCATTCGTAATTTCAACTGCTTCCTCTAAGGAGTTTACAAGTATTATTTTGCTGTTTTCCAACGATTTTCGTGCATATTCGGCTTTCGGTAACGCAACGAGCTGAAGCTCAATTTCTTCGAGAACTTTATCAATCAGACTCTCGCTTACAGTAATCAGAATTGATTGACTGTCGATTCCATGTTCGGCCTGCGATAATAAATCGGCAGCCACAAAGGCCGGATTCGAAGCTTCATCGGCAAGTACTTCCACCTCCGAAGGCCCGGCAGGCATGTCGATAGCTACGTCGCGAAGTGAAACTAATTGCTTGGCAGCAGTTACATATTGATTCCCAGGTCCAAAAATCTTGTACACCTTTGGTACGGTTTCAGTACCGTAAGCCATGGCTGCAATTGCCTGTGTACCCCCGATTTTGAAAACCCGATGTACTCCTGCTACTTTTGCTGCATAAAGCACGGCAGGATGTACCTTGCCTTCTTTTCCCGGAGGAGTGCAAAGTACAATTTCTTTACATTCGGCTATGCTGGCAGGTATTCCCAACATCAGAACCGTCGAAAATAGCGGTGCAGTGCCACCGGGGATATAAAGTCCTACTTTTTGGATGGCTATCGATTTCTGCCAGCAATATACACCGGGTGATGTTATGATTTCACGGGATTCGTGTTGCTGTTCGGCATGAAATTTCCAAATATTTCGGCGTGCCATTTCAATAGCCTGCTTGAGTTGAGGGTCGATACTGCGAACAGCTTCTTCCATTTCGTCTTTACTCACTTCCAGATCGTGAATCGTTACCTTATCGAACAGTTCAGTGTACTTTCGTACGGCACTGTCGCCGTTTGTTCGTACGTCGTCGAGTACCGACTGCACACTACTCATCAACGAACTACTGTCGATTTGTGGTCGCTTTAATATTTCATTCCACTCTTCCCGGGCTGGATACTTTATTACTTGCATAGCAATTAAAAATTTGTTACAAACTCTATAACCAATTTGTTGTCGTTGTTTACAATTCCCTGAGCATAGAAATATTGTTCGTAGTTCAAACGGATTTCATTTATAAAAGGTTTTTTCAGATTGAAATTAATTCCTCCGGTAAAACGCGATCGTTCAACATCATCCACCGTGTAAGTGTTGGTGGTCGGGTTTAGTAGTCCGTTGTTATCGTTGCTCATATGATCGTAACGTATTCGGGGAGAGATGCTCTCAATTGCCTTGAGTTTAGGTGTGGGGATATCGTAGGATGCCAGTACAAAGTATCCCTTTGTATCGCTGAAAAGGTTTTTTTCGTATTCTTTGTGAAAATACTCTCCTTCAAAATGCCATCTTTGGTTGGTATACATGATGCCGGCATTGAAAATGTGCATACGTAATTCGTAGGGTTGAATGGTGTTGTAGTTGGCCGAGAATTCCCACTTTTCAGGTTGGTAAATAGCTCTCAATGCATAACTTAAGGTATTGCGCCATTCTTTTTGATTGTAAAGCCCTTTCCCATTGTATACGCCGGCAATCAATTCCAGTGGAAGCTTGTCGCCAAACTCGTATTCTAGCGTTGCTCCCACATCGCGCAGCCCGGCAAGCTGCTTGCCCAGAAACGACCGGTTGGCAAATAAAAAATTATAGGGCGATCGTAAGTTATCGGTACTGAAAGGAACTTTTTGCTGGCCAATTACAAATGAAATCCGATCGGAGGCTTTCATTTCGACGTAGGCATCCAGCATACGGGTCAAACCTTCGTCGGACAAGTCAATTTCGGCCTTATACCTGGCATATTCACTCACAGCACCACGAACACTGAACCGTGCATTTCGTACCTGAAAACGATGACCATCGAGCGATGAATTGTATTCGTATTTGCCCCGTATAGTACCATCGATTGAAGGTTCATACCTGACAGTTTTATTCTGTGCTCCGGCCAATATCGTTATAAGCAGGAGGGATACGGATACGGCAATATTTTTCATTCACCAATTAAATTTCTTATTTTCAGATACTAATGGTTATAATTTTGTCCCAGTTTTCTTCTAATTCTTTCATCCCTCCATCGAACACCAGGTGGGCCCCACTTTCGAACAACACCTTCGAATCGAGTGGCCCGGTGTTTACAGCTATGGTGAAAAGTCCGGCTGCAACAGCCGATTCTACGCCCAAGGGTGCATTTTCAACTACCAGGGCTTCCCAGGGATGTACTCCCGATTTAGCCAGTGCCTTCAGGTAGGGTTCGGGATGTGGTTTGCCTTGAATAACGTCGAATGCGGTAACTAAACGGTCTTTGTGAAATACTCCCGGAAAGGAAGAATCCAGATTGTCGATAAGGGTAAGTTGACCCGAACCGGTAACTACAAAAATTCGCAATCCCTGTTGTTGCACTTTACGAAGCAACTCCCCGGCATAGGGCATTTTTTCGGTTGGACCAAATTTTTCGAAATAATGCGTCTTTAATTTATAAATCTGTTGTTTTTCTTCTTCGGTTGCATTGCGTCCACGGTGTTGCTGAAATGCTCCGTCGATGGTCGATTGTCCCGTTCGCCCTTCATTCATATATGCTTCGTACTGCGTAAACGGAATTTTGATGTCTGTCATCGCACTTACCCACGCCGAAGCATGGAACTTCATCGAGTCGTAGAGCACCCCGTCCATATCGAAAAAGATTACTTTTGGCTGAAAAGAAGGATAATTACGTTGTTGCAGAAATGATTGTATAGCGGATAAAAACATGGATTCTATTTTTTTGTGCAAAGATACTTATTTTCTCCCAAAACTCATCCGAATATGTCTTTTGAAGTTTTTGTGATTTGAAAAAAAGTTGTAATTTTGTGCCTCGAAAATCGGGGTGTGGCGCAGTTGGTAGCGCGCTACGTTCGGGACGTAGAGGTCGCAGGTTCGAGTCTTGTCACCCCGACGATTCAAAGCAACGACTTTATCTCTGTAACAAGAAATAAAGTCGTTTTTAGTTGAAGAAACTATCCGAGGTCAGAAAAAGAAAAAATACATGCAACAAATGTATGCTGTGTTACATCTACCAGTCAACCCGGGCGTTACCAGTTTTTGCACGCGAACGCTTTACTTTTTCATAACTTTATCAGGTACAACCAGTTAAATATTTATCGAATGAAAATACGAATTTTGTCATTTCTAACAGTGGTAGCAGTCGTTTTTACTTCTTGCGATCTCGATGGATCGTCGAACTACACCCCGAATATCTTTTTTATTCAGCACCCGACTAATCAAAATGGTGATTCACTGAATAGTTTTTATACCGACAAGGCCGGTGTTTATCTTATGGATACCATTACTGTGGGCGACACGGTATTGTTTTATCTATACCTGGATGCCTATGCTAATGAGTTAACTTCGTTCCAGATAAGTCAGTCGGCCGATAGCGTAAGCCGGATCATCTGGCCCCTGAAATCGTCAATGGATACGATTTTTACTGCCGGAAGTGATTATAATAAAGGGAAATTTGTGATGGATGGTACCCGTAACAGTCTCCGTTTCCCATTTCGGTATGTGGCAATGAAACCCGGTAAGGAAGCTAAACTGGAATTTTCGGTAAGTTCCAATGCTCAGTTTGAAGGGGGCTTTGCTTCTAATGTTAATAGTTTACAGCTCAAAACACCGATTAAAGCTGCACCGGCGATGGAGTAAAGAAACTGAAATTTACATTTCCATACCGTTTGTGATTTACAAACTGTGGATGCGTACTGAAGGATTGTTTGTCGGAGTGTTCCAGTACAAACAATCCTTCGTCGTTAATTAACTGGTGTTGGAATATAAGTGTGGGTATTTCGGAAATATTGGCCAGTTGATAGGGAGGATCGGCAAATATAAAATCAAATTTCATCTTGCAGGATGTAAGAAACCGAAAGGTGTCGGCACGATGTACCACCAGTTCGGTTAACGATAAATCGCGGGCAATTTTCCGGATGTACCCACAGTGTTTCTCGTTCTGTTCAATGGCAATAACCTGCCGGGCTCCCCGCGAAATAAGTTCAAAACTGATGCTCCCGGTGCCTGAAAATAAATCGAGAGCAGTTAATCCTTCAAAGTCGATCTGATTGTTGAGCACATTAAAGAGTCCTTCTTTTGCAAAATCGGTAGTTGGACGGGCATCAATCTTACCAAACGAGGGGATTCGGATCCCTTTTAATTTACCACTGATAATTCTCATATTCGACGGTGTGAGGGATAAAGGTTACCTGAGCTAAATACGCTTGTAGCAACAAATCGGGGCGGACCTGTGTTTCGTCGCCGATAAATTGAATTTTTGTTCGCATGGTATCGAGCTCTAATTGTTCAATGAGATGCAGACAATGATAGGCAACATCTTCTTGAGTTTCGTAATCAAAAGAATTATAATATTGTAAGTTTTTACGACTAAACCAGCATATATCAACTTTTTTTTCGCGTAAATAAACCAGCATGAAATCGCCGGAGGTTTCGGATGCTTTTTTCAATGGAAACATTAAATGCGTATAAAATCCTGCATCGGGTAGTCGGGCTTGCATGTTTTGTACAAAAACCCGCGGTAAGGCATAAATAAGTATGGCCTTTTGAATTCGTTCGTAAAAAATACCGTATTGTTCATCAATGGCCGGATAGTGAAGTTGAAGCAATGTACGGTAGGAGCCGGGTTCGCTGAATAAATCGGGAACAATGGTATAATACTCGGTTTCACAGATTATAGCTGTTTTTTTGTATGGCCGGTTAATTTCAGCCTGACGGTCGAGTATTCCTGCAGTATTGGCCTGAAGCAAGTCGGTGTTCAACGTACGTTGCGAAATAACATGATTGTTTTCGCCATATACAAACAAAGAAAATCCACCCGGACGAATCCGGATGGATAGACTATCGGGTTTTTCCACGAGACTACGCTGCATGTTGCCCCCCTTTATGCATTATTCCCAGTTACCTGCAAAGTTGTTGGGTTCAACAACCGAACCTACTTTCAAACCGGCGTACTTTTCCAGTTTGCGCTGATAGTCAATAAGGTTGAGTGTTTCCTGGCGGTTAATTGAGCTCAGGAAGCTTTTATAGGGAGCCCTGATTTCAATTAGTGGAATCCAGACGTTATTTGCACTCAGGTAATTATTGTTGATTTCAACTTCATAAAGCTCTTTTTCCGAGAATGGGATGTACTTCAGATTTTCGATACTTTGTTCGGTATACTTGTCGTTGTATAGCGCGGTCAACAAGTTGGTCATGGTAGTGTCGCGGCGGAAATTTTGTAATCCCATTGCAGCAATTTCTTTTTGATTGCCACTACGTACAATTCTGGCAGCTTTGGCTTCGGTCAGACCAGCTTCGAGTTGAGCATCCGACAAGGTACCTTCTTTTAAAACCATTTTCTTTTTTGCTGTTTTAAGAAAGTCAACCAGCGTATCCAGCCCTACTGTATAGCGACCTTTTTGGTCTTTAAATTCCATTTCCGCAGCTCTCAGGTCAATGAGTCGTTCGATTACCACTTTTTCACGTTTGGAACGTTCGCTCTCAAACTTGATCGGAGTCATAATACTCATGATCACAAAATAACTCAGTGCGACAATGGCAACTAACAGTAAAATTTTGATTGTTGTTTTCATCTATTTTGTTTTTGTGTTTTTATTCTGCTATACAGTTAGCGTAAATATATTCAGCATGCAAATTTAGGAAAGAAAATCCAATCTTCCCAACAATCAACGGCTTTTTTGCATAAATTTTTTCTAACGGCTCAACAAAGTGGCATTTTTCAGTTTTTGATTTTTTTCAGGTGTCACTTTGTTTTTCTGTTGTATATTTGCAGTTCATCAGAATAGTTGCAGCATATGAAAGGTATTTCGACTATAGCGAGACTTTACCGGAGCCTGGTTTCCGGTCATCCAAAGGTTTTCAGGTACGAAGAGCGTAAAGAGCTTAATCGGCGTATACGACACGTATACAGCAGGTTAGACATGAGTACTGAGCAAAAAGAACAACTTATTGTTCATAAGTTAAAGGTACTCCAAATCGTGATGGATGAAATTGGATTAGGTCGAACGGCTGCTTTAGCCATATTGTTGTCGGATCAGGTTGAATCGGGGGAGGTAACTATAAAAGAGTTGGAGGCAGCCTTTAAGACTCCGGTAGCAACTGTAGTTACAGGTTTGCTTAAAATACGTGAACTCGATGATAAAAATACGTCGGTTGAAACTGAGAATTTCAGAAAGTTATTTTTATCCTTTGCCGAAGATGTTCGTGTAATTCTGATTATTATTGCCGATCGGTTGCAAACAATGCGCAACCTGGCTGTATATCCGGAGGAATTCAGACTTCATACTGCCCGCCAAAGTGCGTATTTGTATGCTCCACTGGCCCACCGAATGGGGCTCTACAAAATTAAAACCGAGCTCGAAGATTTATCGCTGAAATTCACCAACCGTGAAATTTATTCCGAAATTGCTCAAAAGTTAAACGAAACGAAACGTTCACGGGAAACGTATATTACCAGTTTTATTGATCCACTTGAGAAGAAACTGGTGGCTATGGGTATGCCTTTTTCGATTAAGGGGCGTACGAAATCAATTCATTCTATCTATACTAAAATTAAGAAGCAGAATACCAATTTCGAAAATATATATGACTTATTTGCTATCCGGATTATTTTCGATGTGCCCCTTGATAAGGAAAAAGCTGCCTGTTGGCAAGCCTATTCGGTAATTGCCGATATGTATCAGCCCAATCCGAAGCGATTGCGCGACTGGCTTACCATTCCTAAGTCGAATGGCTACGAGAGTTTGCACACTACTGTGTTAGGCCCGCAGGGGAAGTGGGTTGAAGTCCAGATCAGGACTGTGAGGATGGATGAGGTGGCCGAAAAAGGGTTGGCTGCTCACTGGAAATACAAAGGCATTAAAGGCGAGAGTGGGATGGATGAGTGGCTCCGAAACATCCGCGAAATTCTTGAAAATCCCGATTTGAATGCCGTTGATTTTATGGATGAGTTCAAACTAAATCTGTATAACGAAGAGGTTTTTGTTTTTACTCCAACCGGCGATCTGCACAAACTTCCCAAAGGTTCAACAGCTCTCGATTTTGCATTTTCAATTCATTCGGGACTGGGTTCCAGGTGTGTAGGTGCAAAAGTTAACGGGCGAAATATGCCAATTAAATATGTCCTCAACAATGGTGATTCGGTTGAAGTATTAACTTCTCCCACTCAAAAACCAAATCAATCGTGGCTGAATATAGTAACCACTTCAAAAGCCCGCAATAAAATACGGCAGGCATTGAAAGAAATTGAATACAAGGATGCCGAACTGGGGCGTGAAATTTTATCGCGTAGGTTTAAGAACTGGAAAATTGAATTCGAAGAAGGTAAGATTTCGAAACTGGCTAAAAAGAAGGGGTTCAAAACCGTAAGTGATTTTTATCAGGAGCTGGCACAGGGCAAGCTCGATATTTTAGAGGTTCGCGATGGTTATATAGAGTTGGATCGAAAGGAATCTTCTGATAGTCAGGTAGAAGTTCGTAGTGCAGAAGCTTTCACAAAGGAGCCGGTTGCACCTGAAGCCACTGGTAAAGAGGATGTGTTAATTATAGGTCCGGATTTGAAGAATGTCGATTTTAGATTATCAAAATGCTGTAATCCGATTTTTGGCGACGATGTTTTTGGGTTTGTTTCGGTAAGTGGAGGAATCAAGATTCATCGAACCGATTGTCCAAATGCTCCTCAACTCATTTCCCGATTCGGCTATCGTATTGTAAAAGCCCGCTGGTCGGGTAAATCGGTGGGTTCCGGTTATCCTATCACTTTGCGAATTGTGGGTCACGACGATATAGGGATTGTAGCCAATATTACCTCGTTGATATCCAAAGATAAAAACATTACACTCCGTTCCATTTCCGTCGATTCGAACGCAGGGCTGTTTCAGGGTAATCTAACCATTATGGTTTCGGATACGAAGGAGCTGGATGCTATTGTCAAGAAAATAACTCAGGTAAAGGGCGTGAAGTCGATTTCGAGAAATTAAATCTTCGCAAAGGAAATAAAAAAGGAGATGCATGTGTGCACCTCCTTTGCTTTAAACGTTTTCTTTGTTGTGAGTGCTGCTCAGCATCCCACAGGCAGCAAAAATATCTTCTCCACGCGATTTACGGATGGTTGTCATTACTCCGTTGTTGGTCAGATAGTCGCGGAAGGCTATCATTTTTTCGTCGGTACTCGTATGTAAATCAACATTCGGGATGGAGTGGAAGCGAATAAGATTCACCCGACAGGTAATTCCTTTTAGCATCCGTACTATTTCAGCGGCATGACGTTGCGTGTCGTTAACTCCGTTAAACATGATGTATTCGAACGATACACGGCGTTGCTTGCTGAAATCATATCCTTTTAGTTCATTCAGAACCGAAGCAATCGGATACGGTTTCTGAACCGGCATCAGTCGTAACCGTTCTTCATCGAAAGGCGAATGCATGCTGATGGCAAGGTGGCATTCCGAATTATCGAGGAAGGTTTTCATTTTTGGGATAAGGCCAATCGACGAAACGGTAATACGCTTCGGACTCCAGCCCAGACCATATTCGGCAGTGAGAATAGTATTCGTTTTCATCACATTTTCGAGGTTGTCAAGGGGTTCGCCCATTCCCATAAACACGATATTGGTGAGTTGTTCCGATTCGGCAATGGAATAGAACTGGTTCAAAATTTCGTGCGTACTAAGATTGGCTGTAAAACCTTGTTTTCCGGTCATACAAAACAGGCAATTCATTTTGCAGCCGACCTGCGACGAAATACAAAGGGTGGCACGATCGTCTTCGGGAATAAAAACACTCTCAATCAGATGCCCTTTCGAAGTTTTGAAAAGGTATTTGACAGTGCCGTCCACCGAACGTTGTTGTTGTACCGGTTCATAGCGGCCCACTTCGTATTTTTCGTTCAACAAAGCCCTGTTCTTAACAGAGATGTTGGTCATTTCTTCAATGGAGCAGACCCTTTTAGAATAAATCCACTCGGCAAGTTGCTTTCCTGTAAATGCAGGCATTGCAAGTTCTTTGGCGAGTTGGGTTAATTCTGAAAGGGTCTGACCCAGCAAGGGTGTTTTTTGCATTAATAGAACGTCAGTCGGTTGTCTTCAATTTCTGCTTTGTCCATCAAATCCATCATAATGCTGTTGGGCAATGTGTACATGAAACGCGAAGCGATGTTCATTTTTTCGGTAGCAACGTCAAACGGACGGTTGGTTTTCTGTAAACTGCGGATAGCTATTACATAAACACCATTGTTACCTTTAACAGGTGCCGAAATTTCACCGGCCTTCATCGAGGTGGCTTTGCCGATTACAGCGGGTTCCCAACCTGCCAGACCAAACTGACCTGAAGCGAAATTGATTCCCGAAGCTTGTTTCACTTCTTGTTTGAAAGCCTGAGCAAGAGCCACTAATGATGTGTCGTTACCTGCTTTGCCAGTCATTTGAGTAATAAGTAACTCCGCTTTTTTGTCACGGGCAATTTCGTTTTTAATCTGATCCGATACTTTTGCAAGTGCTCTGTATTTCGAATCGCTTACATCAGCAACAGTAGCTATTACCAATTGTTTTCCGCATTCAAATACGTCCGAATGTTCACCTTTTGAGTTTTCGAAAGCCCAACGTACCACCTGACGCGATTGAGGGATATTCATGAGTTGTTCGTTCGATTGGTATACTTCGTCGGCAACACGTACCATCAGGTTGTTTTGCGTAGCAGCACTGTCGAATGGAAGTTCGTTGAGTGAAGCGGCAAACCGTTTAGCATCGTTAAAAATCTTACTTTCTGTTTTTGAACTGGCAATAACGCCACGTTCCAGAATAGCCAGTTTCACTTTCTGACGGGGAGCTGTCTTCTCCATTATTTGGATAATTTGAGTTCCCTGAGCATTTTTAAAGGTGAAAATCTCATTGGTCGATTTGCTGAACGCATCGGTAAGAATACCTTTGTCGAGTCCTTGTGCATCTTCAGTGATCCATCCTATTTCGCCACCATTGGCAGCAGTTTGCTGTACGGCCGAGAATTGCTGTGCCAGAGTACCAAAATTAGCTCCTCCGCGAAGTGCACCAATTAAACTGTCGGATTTAGCTTCTTTGTCGGGGGTAAGATAGATATGACGTAATTTTACGGAGTCGGGCGATGCGATACCTGTTTCCATTATACGAGCCATTGTATAAGCATTGTTCTGGAATACGGGGCCATACACAGCTCCTTTAGCATTGCTGAAAGCGAAATCCTTCAGATGTGCCGGAACTGTAGCTGCTGTGAAACTACGACCGGTGTAAGGAATGTCCGAATTTCCATTAACCAATTCCACTACATCTTCGGAAGTGGTGAATTCCTGACTCAACTTATTGATGAATTCTTCGGCTGCTTTGTAGTCTTCTTGTTGAGGTACAATGTCGAAAGTTACAAAGCGAATCGATACATTCGGTTCCTGGCGGAAGCGGGCCAACTGTTTGTTGTAACGGTCTTTAATTTCTTTATCCGAAACTGAAACTTCAGTGTCGGGAATTGCAAAATAAGGCTGAACAACATAATTGGCTTCGACAACCGGAAGGCTGGCTTCAAAATTAGCTTTTGCCTCGAGTGTGTTTGCTGCAACTACTTTGGTAATAAGAGTATTGTATTTTTCCTGTAGCAACGAGTATTTTACGGTTCTTTCAAGAAATTTCCACAGTTTGCGGTATTCGAGGAGAGTTTGCTCCATCGATGGGTCCTGAGCTTCTTCGTCTTTAAAATTCAAAAACTGAATGAGCATTTGTGGGCTGAACCGTCCACTTTCATCAACAAAAAATCTACGTTGTTGAATCATCGGGTGAATGTTGTTCCCAATCAGGCGGTCCGAAAGTTCTTCCTTGGTAACCGTAAGCCCCATTTTTGCGGCTTCTTTATTGAGCAATTGTTCACGCACATACTGATCCCATACAAACGCGCGCATCTGTTGCATAGTTACTTCATCAATTTCCTGACTACCGGTTTCATACTTTTGAAATACGGTAATTTGGTCAATCAGTTCCTGGTAATCTGCAATATTAATTTTTTCACCGTTCACCACTGCTACCGTCTCCCGCGATTGGTTAAAAAAGGAGGATCCCTGGGTCAGGAAGTCACCTACAATGAATGACAGCAGCGCGACTCCCACCACTACAATTAATAATACTCCTTTACTTCTAATCTTCTCTAACGTTGCCATTTTTTGATCTTAAAATGTGTTTTTATTGACAATTATTTCCTGTTTTTTTGAGGGCACGAATATACGAAATTAATTTTAACTGCCCAAAATTAATCGTATTAATTCAATTCTGTTGTTGGTTACCTTTACACATTTACATGTAAAATTCTCAATATGAATAACTTCATTTAGCCTTGGAAAATGCTGATGGTGATGGAGTATAAAACCCGCAATTGTTTCATATTCGTCCGATTCGGGAATTTTCAGGTCAAAATCGGCATTCGCCTGCTCAACTTCCATACGTCCTGAAAGTAAATACTCGTTCGGCGATAGCTGCTTCGCTAAATAATTCCGTGTATCGTGTTCATCTTCAATATCTCCGAAAATTTCTTCAAAAATATCCTCCAGGGTGATAATTCCATCGGTTCCTCCATGTTCGTCGACTACTACAGCAATGCTTTTTTTCTGCTGCATAAATAGTTTCATTAACTTATGAGCCGACATGTTTTCGGGTACGATTGGTATCTGTTTTATGTAGTTTTTCCAGTTTTGCTGGTGTTCAAACATTTCAGAGGAGTGTATATATCCTATTATATTATCAATATTGTCCTTATAGATAGGAATTTTTGAATAACCTGTTTCGATGAAAGTCTGTTTGAGCACGTTCACGTCGGTGTCAAAATCCAATGCAATTATTTCGGTACGCGGAACCGAGCAGTCGCGAAGTCGTACTTTTGAAAAATCGAGTGCGTTTTGAAAAAATTTAACTTCCGTATCGATCTCTTCCTGATCTTTTTTTCCGACAACACTTTCCTGGATTAAATAACTTAGATCGATGCGCGAAAAGGCTATAGATTCGGTTTCATCGTCGGATGCCTTAAATAGTGAGCGAAGGATGGTTTGCGAAAGCCAACTGCTGAAAATAGCAATAGGATAGAGTAGGGTGTAAAAAAACAACAGAATCCAGGAAAATACTTTCAACCAGAGGTTGGGATTTACCCTGAAGATGGTTTTGGGCAGGAATTCGCCGGTAACCAGTACTATAATGGTGGCAATAAGGGTTTGTACGACTGTAATTAAAAACTGATGCTGAAGCACTTCAAGAAGTGGAGCCAACAATTCGGCCATGAGCATGCCGTATACCACTAAGGTGATATTATTTCCCACCAGCATGGTGGCAATAAATTGCTGCGGGTGCCTGAAAAAAATGTCGAGAATAGCTGAACTGAGACTTTTTTGTTTTTTTTCAAGTTCAAATCTCAGTTTGTTCGACGACACAAAAGCTATCTCCATTCCTGAAAAAAAGGCGGAGAGAATCAGTGATATAAGTATGTAGAGGAGGGTATTCAAGTTGTTAATTTCAGTAATGCGACTGCAAAGATACGCAAAGTTGAGTCAAATCGGGAATGAAAAAATATAAAATTAATTTTGGCAGTTAAAAAAATTGCAGTACCTTTGCAGTCGCTTTTCAAAAATGATTCAGTAGCTCAGCAGGTAGAGCACATCCCTTTTAAGGATGGGGTCCTGGGTTCGAGCCCCAGCTGGATCACCAGAAAAAAGCGGAAGCCAAACAGGTTTCCGCTTTTTTATTATAATTTTAATCCCACCGTTATGTTTACCATGCCTCCTTTTTCGGTGAATTCGGTCACCTGATCGGCAAATGGTACCCCCTTTGCCAGTGTATATCGGATATCAGTAGTAATAAAATCAAACAAATCGACTCCTACCCCTACCTGATAGTTCAGGTTGTCGGCAGTAAAGCGAAACGATTCCTTTAGTGCATGGGTGTAAATTGCGCCACCTGATATGTGAAGGCTAAGCAGTCCAATGTCGAAAAATTTTATCCCTACGTGTAAAGGTACCCTGAGGTATTCGTAGTTCTCCTTTTCACCGTTCGAGTCGGTTACACTTTGTACTGCATACATTACTTCCGGCTGAAAGTACAATCGTTTGCCAAATTGAGCAAACAATCCCACCTGGTAATTTCCTTCCAATTCGCCCAGTAGGTCGTCACCCGAGGGAAGATTGTTAATGTCGGCATTCAGATCGAGTCCGAATTTTGGACCAAATTTAAAATAGCCCTTTTTTTCGTCGTCCTGAGCAACAGCAGTAGTCAGTACTGCTAATAAGGTAAGCATCAGGAATAATCTCAGTTTCATAACCATACGTATTAAAAGGTTAATAAATATAAATCAACGCCCAAAATTACAATAATTTTTAATGCTATCGCCAAAAAGCATATTTTTTTTCAAAATAATTTTTGTAAGCTGAAATTTAACTTTACTTTTGCGGTGCTAAAAAACGATATAATTGCAAAAAGTTAATCATATGAACACAAAACTTCAGGAGTTAACAGAAAAAATCTATCAGGAAGGGGTAGAAAAGGGGCAAATGGAAGCTGCCTCCCTAATTGAAAAAGCAAAAGCAGAAGCCGCTTTAATATTGGCCAGTGCTACTTCCGATGCTACAGCAATTGTTGCTACGGCCAACGAAAAGGCAGAGGAGCTCAGCCGGAATACCAAGGCGGAGCTTAAACTGTTTGCAAATCAGATGATTAACGCGCTTAAAACGGAGATAACCGATTTAGTGTGTGGCGATGTGGTGTCGGCATCGGTGAAAGCAGCAACAACCGATAAGGATTTCATGCAGCAGATACTGTTGAATTTTGTTCAACAAATGGCCTCCTCTCAATCGGTGACCATTGAAACGGCTCAGGCCGAAAAGCTTTCTGCTTATTTTAAGGCACATGCCAAAGAGTTGCTCAATAAAACCGTTACCATTAATGAAGTCAATAACGTTAAGACTCAATTTGTAGTAACTCCATCGGAGGGTGGCTATAAACTCACCTTTGGTGATGACGAATTCATAGCCTTCTTTAAAGAGTTCCTGCGACCCAAATTAGTTGAAATGTTGTTTAACAAGTAAGACGATCCAGCTCATGAATTATTACTGTCTCGTTGCCGGATTACCGGAACTCAGAATGGACGAATCCAAGGGACTGGTTTCGCCGGGAGATCTCGTAGCCGAGATAGCTCCCCAGCTGAGTGATGGCGACCGGGCGTACCTCCGATTGTTATTGGCCGGGTACGACAACCGGAATTTTCTTACGTATCTGCGTAATAAAGATGCAGTATTAGATCCTTCCGGCGAATTGAACACCGACGATTGGTCGCAACTGGTTAAGTTAATGGATGAAAATGATCATCCGGTTGATTCCCGATTGTTGCCTTATTGGGTGAAGTATTATCATCTGAATCCTGAAGAAGAAATAGATGCAAGGGGATTAACCCGCGAAGATTATATGGCGGGACTCTATTATAATTATGCCCTGCAGTCGGAGAACCAGTTTCTACGTAAGTGGTTCGAATTCAACCTGAATATGAATAACCTGCTGATCGCCATTCTTTGCCGGAAACATGGTATGGATGCTTCGCGGTCGGTAATTGGTAACAACGAGATTGCTGCCATATTGCGTACTACCCACGCCCGCGACTATGGCTTGACGGGTGTTTTTGATCAGTTGGAACTGGTAATACGGATAGCAGAAGAACCCAATCTGCTCGATCGGGAGAAAAAACTGGATGCACTTCGCTGGAATTGGCTCGAAGAGCACACTTTCTTCCATTACTTTACAATCGAGAAAGTATTGGCCTTCGTACTTAAAACCGAAATGCTGTTCCGGTGGAAACTTCTTACGCCCGAATCGGGCGAACAGGTATTCCGCGATTTACTGGGTTCGTTAAAACAAAGTGTTAAACTTCAAGATTAATAATCATAGAATGTCAACAAAAGGAATTGTTAAAGGGATTATTTCCAACCTGGTAACCGTAGAAGTCGACGGGCCGGTGTCGCAGAATGAAATCGCATATATCCACCTGGGAGCTTCGCGCCTGATGGCTGAAGTACTGAAAGTAACCGGAAATAAGGCTTTCGTACAGGTGTTTGAAAGTACCCGCGGACTGAAAGTGGGTAATGAAGTGGAATTTATGGGCCACATGCTGGAGGTGACCCTCGGTCCGGGTCTGCTGTCGCGCAACTACGATGGGTTGCAGAACGACCTGGACAAACTGACCGGTATTTACCTGCAACGCGGAGAGTATAATTTCCCCCTGGATAAGGAAAAACTATGGAAGTTTACTCCCCTTGCTCATCCGGGCGATAAGGTTGTTGCCGGTTCGTGGCTGGGAGAGGTAGATGAAAACTTTCAGCCTCATAAAATTATGGTACCTTTTGTTTTTCAGGGTAGTTACACCGTTAAATCGGTGGTGCCTGAAGGCGAATATACCATCATGGATAAAGTAGCAGTGGTAATCGATGCCGATGGAAAAGAGATTGAATTGAACATGATTCAGAAATGGCCGGTAAAAAAAGCAATTACAGTACATGCTGAAAAACCCCGTCCGTTTAAGTTGCTCGAAACTGGTGTTCGTACCATTGATACAGCCAATCCGATTGTGGAAGGCGGAACCGGTTTTATTCCAGGTCCGTTCGGAACCGGGAAAACAGTATTGCAGCACGCCATTTCGAAACAGGCTGAAGCCGATATCGTAATTATAGCTGCCTGTGGTGAGCGTGCCAACGAAGTGGTTGAAATCTTTGTGGAATTTCCCGAATTGGAAGATCCGCATACCGGACGTAAGCTCATGGAGCGTACAATTATTATTGCTAATACTTCGAATATGCCGGTAGCTTCGCGTGAAGCTTCGGTATATACAGCCATGACTATCTCCGAATATTACCGTGCGATGGGACTGAGGGTGTTGATGATGGCCGACTCTACTTCGCGCTGGGCCCAGGCGCTGCGTGAAATGTCGAACCGTATGGAAGAGCTTCCCGGACAGGATGCCTTCCCGATGGACCTTTCGGCTATTATTGCCAACTTCTACTCTCGTGCAGGCTATGTGTACCTTAAAAATGGTAAAACTGGCTCGATTACCTTTATTGGTACGGTATCGCCGGCAGGAGGTAACCTGAAAGAGCCGGTAACCGAAAGTACGAAGAAAGCAGCCCGTTGTTTTTATGCGTTGGAACAGAACCGTGCTGACCGAAAGCGTTATCCGGCAGTGAATCCTATCGATAGTTATTCAAAATACATTGAATATCCCGAATTTGAGGAGTATATCTCGAAACGTATTTCGCCGGATTGGACTTCTAAAGTAAACGATATGAAGACTATCCTTCAGCGGGGAAAAGAAGTTCAGGAGCAAATTAATATTCTTGGAGATGATGGAGTGCCGGTAGAGTACCACATTACCTTCTGGAAGTCGGAAGTAATCGATTTCGTGATTTTGCAACAGGATGCTTTTGATAAGATCGACTCGGTTTGTCCGATCGAACGTCAGAAATACATGCTGGATCTGGTGATGGGCATCTGTGAGTCCGATTTTGAATTCAACGGATTCATGCAGGTGATGGACTATTTCAAACGGATTATCAATGTATGCAAGCAGATGAACTATTCGGAGTTCGAATCAGATCAGTTTAAGAAGTACGAGACCGAGTTAAATGAAATTCTTGCAGAACGTAAAAAATAAGAAAACGCAATGGCAACAAAAGCATTTCAGAAAATATATACAAAGATTACCCGTATTACCAAAGCAACCTGCTCGCTTAATGCTTCGGGTGTAGGTAATGAGGAGCTGGCAACCGTAAACGGCAAACTGGCACAGGTTGTAAAAATTGAAGGTGAAGAAGTTACACTTCAGGTGTTTGAAGGTACCGAAGGTATTCCGACGAATGCTGAGATTGTATTTTTAGGTAAAGCTCCTTCGTTAAAGGTGAGCGATCAGCTGGCCGGCCGGTTCTTTAATTCATTTGGCGACCCCATTGATGGTGGGCCTGAAGTGGAAGGAGAAGAACGGGAAATTGGCGGGCCGTCGGTGAACCCGGTACGTCGTAAACAACCTTCGCAGTTAATTGCTACCGGTATTGCTGGTATCGACCTGAACAATACCCTGGTATCGGGACAAAAAATCCCGTTTTTTGCCGACCCCGATCAGCCTTTCAACGAGGTGATGGCAAATGTGGCCCTTCGAGCTAAAGCCGATAAAATTGTTTTAGGTGGGATGGGACTTACCAACGACGACTACCTCTATTTTAAAAATGTATTCAGCAATGCTGGTGTACTTGACCGAATTGTTAGTTTTGTGAATACGACCGAAAATCCACCGGTAGAACGTTTGTTGATCCCGGATATGTCGCTCACAGCTGCTGAGTATTTTGCAGTTGATAAAAACGAAAATGTATTGGTATTGCTTACCGATATGACCTCCTATGCCGATGCGTTGGCCATTGTGTCGAATCGTATGGATCAGATTCCTTCGAAAGATTCGATGCCCGGATCGTTGTATTCCGACCTGGCTAAAATTTACGAAAAAGCAGTTCAATTTCCGGCAGGAGGTTCCATCACCATTATTGCGGTAACAACGCTTTCGGGTGGCGATATCACACACGCTATTCCGGATAATACGGGTTATATTACCGAAGGTCAGCTATTCCTTCGCCGCGACTCGGATGTAGGTAAAGTAATTGTGGACCCGTTCCGTTCGCTTTCGCGTTTGAAACAGTTGGTGATTGGGAAGAAAACCCGCGAAGATCACCCACAGGTGATGAATGCGGCGGTTCGTTTGTTTGCCGATGCAGCCAATGCGAAAACCAAGCTGGAGAATGGTTTCGACCTTACCGATTACGATGATCGTACACTTTCGTTTGCAAAAGATTATTCGGAACAATTACTGGCTATCGACGTTAATATCGATACCACACAGATGCTCGATGTAACCTGGGGATTGTTTAAGGCCCACTTCAAACAATCGGAAGTGAGTTTAAAACAGGAACTGGTTGAAAAATACTGGAAATAATTTTTAATTATGGCTATACAGTTTCAATATAATAAAACGTCGCTGCAGTCGCTCGAAAAGAATCTGAAAATGCGCGTACGGGCACTTCCTACCATTAAAAACAAGGAAAGTGCGCTACGTATGGAGGTGAAGCGGGCGAAGGACGAGATTAAGCGTTCGGAGCAGGAACTGGAACAGAAAATAGCTTCGTACGAAACCATGATAGCGTTGTGGGGTGAATTTGATACCAGTCTTCTGGAGGTAAAGGATGTAAAAATGAGTATCCGTAAAATTGCGGGTGTTCGCATTCCGTTGCTCGACGAAGTAGTATACGAAACCCGACCCTATAGTTTGTTTAATTCGCCTAAATGGTACCCTGATGGATTGGCCCTGTTAAAAGAGTTGGCACAGGTAGGTATCGAACAGGTGTTTGCCGAACGTAAGCTCGATTTATTAGAATATGCGCGTAAGAAAACTACCCAGAAGGTAAATCTTTTCGAAAAAGTGCAGATTCCGGGTTACGAAGATGCTATTCTGAAAATCAAGCGTTTCATGGAAGACGAAGAAAATCTTTCCAAATCGTCGCAGAAGATTGTTAAATCGCGTCAGCAGAAACTTAAAGAGGAGGTTGCCGTATGATAGTTCCGATGCGAAAATATTCATTTCTGGTTTATCACAAAAATTACCTTGAATTTCTGGAGGCCATCCGTGAAATCGGGGTTTTGCATGTGATTGAAAAACAGGAAGGTGTAGCCGAAAATCAGGCACTCAACGATCAGTTGCAGTTGATGAGCAGGATTCGGGTGGCTCAACGTATGCTCGCCGGGTATGCCGGCGATTCAGCATCTGAAACTCCGGCTGAACGGAGTTTGGATGGTGCATCTTTGCTCGGAGAAACCGAATTGCGGTTGAATCAGCTCGAAGCATTGCATCAGAAATTACAGCTTACCGACCGGGAGTGGGAGCGGATGGAAATGTGGGGAGCATTCTCGCACGAGTTAATTAAAAAGCTTGCCGATGAAGGTTATGTACTCCATTTTTATAGCTGTAACAATCGTAAGTTCGATCAGGAATGGGAGGTAAAGTATCCATTGTTCGAGATCGATACAATTGGTACTACCCGTTATTTTGTGGTGCTCACAGCTCCTGATATCCAGCCCGATATTGATGCCGATCCGGTAAGGTTATCGGATAGAAATGCGATTGAAATAGAGGCTGATAAAGTGTTGATTCGCGAGCAAATTGTTGATGCAAAAAAAGGACTGGAAGAATTTGCTAAGAAAGCTATTCCCGCACTGGAAGCATATCAGCGACTGGTGAATGGTGAAATTGATTTTTCGCGGGTGATGTTGAATACCCGTATAGAAGCCGATAATAAAGTAATGTTGCTTGAAGGATGGAGTCCGGTAGAAAAATCGAACGAGCTGGAAACTTATCTGAATCAATCGGGTGTGTACTACGAGGCAGCCGATCCGGATGCTGAAGAACCCGTTCCGGTAAAGTTGAAAAATAGCAAGTTTGCAGCTTTATTCGAGAATATCGGTGATTTGTATGATTTGCCTAATTACCGGGAAATTGATTTAACACCCTTTTTTGCACCCTTCTTTTTATTGTTCTTCGGTTTGTGCCTCGGCGATTCAGCCTACGGTCTGTTAATCGTACTTGCATCATTGTATGCCCGTAAGAAGGCAAAGGAATCGATGAAGCCATTGTTTTCGTTAGCAGCCTGGTTAGGAGGATCGACGGTGTTGATAGGTCTGATTACCGGTTCGTTTTTCGGATTTGAGATTGCCAAATTTAATCTGCCGTTTATCGAGCAATTCAAGAAATTTATTCTGAGTCCGGATGATTTGTTCAATGTAGCTTTAATTTTGGGTGTAATTCAAATTATATTCGGAATGATAATTAAAACTGTAGGTACAATAAGGAGGTTTGGCTTTGGGGCCGGGATTTCGTTGGTAGGCTGGTTGTTGGTCATTCTTGGAGGTGGTTCAACTTATCTGGTTTCGATGATGGTCGATTTATCGCCACAGTTACTGAAGGTGCTGTACTATGTGTTTTTCGGGCTGGGAGGAGTTATGGTATTCCTCTTGAACAATCTGAAACGAAATCCATTTATTAATGTTGGGGCAGGAGTATGGGATTTTTACAACATGGCAACCGGTTTATTAGGCGATTTGCTTTCGTACATTCGTTTGTTTGCCTTAGGCATTTCATCGTCAGTCATGGGAATTGTGTTTAATGATCTGGCAATTAATTTAAGTGGTGATATACCGGTGGTGAGCACGATTATAATGTTGATTATCATGATATTCGGACATGGGATAAATATATTTATGGGGGTATTGGGTTCGTTTGTTCACCCCATGCGTCTAACTTTTGTAGAATTTTATAAAAATGCCGGATTTGAGGGTGGTGGTAAAAAGTATCGTCCCTTCAAGATGGTGGAAAAGCAATAATTAATTTAAAAACAAAGAATAAAAATTTATGGAACCTATTATTTTTGCGTACATTGGAATTGGTTTAATGGTTGGCCTGGCAGGAGTAGGAAGTGCCTATGGTGTGACAATTGCTGGAAATGCAGCAATCGGGGCTATCAAGAAAAATCCGGATGCTTTTGGAAATTATATGGTATTAAGTGCTCTTCCCGGAACTCAAGGTCTTTACGGATTCCTCGGATATTTTTTATTACAATCACATCTTAATCCCCAAATGACCTGGGCTGCTGCAGCCGCTGTTTTCGGGGCCAGTCTGATGCTTGCTCTCTCAGGCTTAATATCAGCCATCCGTCAGGGACAGGTTTGTGCTAATGGAATTGCCGGTATAGGTTCGGGATATGATTTGTTCGGTAAAAGCATGATTCTCGCTGTATTCCCCGAATTATATGCTATTGTGGCACTCGCGGGAGTATTCCTTATTGGCCAAACAATTCCGGCACTCTAAAAACATATCGAAATATGTTAAGAAGCTCAAACGGGGTTCTCGTTTGAGCTTCTTAAGTTTGTAATTCGCGTAATTTAAGCTATTTTTGCGAGCCTTTTAATGGCATATTCACACTTGTTATCCGAATACATAAAAAACTACCTATGAGTACGACATCCGACAGATGGAGACTGTTCCTGCAAAAGATGCGGTTCAAGTATCGTCTGTCTGTTCTGAACGAAAATACCCTGGAAGAAACCTGGCACGTCAGGCTTTCCCGGTTCAGAGTGTATATGTATGTGTCGTTGTTTTTACTCGTCACCTTTGTCCTCTTAACCATTCTGATAATCTACACTCCCATCAAGTATTATCTTCCTGGTTACAACGGAATAGATGGCCGCAGCGATATTATCGGAAAATCGATGCAGGTTGATTCACTACTTACGCAGATGAATTACCAGTCGACTTACCTGGAAGTGCTAAAGACGATTATTTCAGGTGAAACTGTCGACGATCCTTCTGTCAGTACCGACACTATTGGCCTGAAAGAAAGGGCCGAAATAATAATGGAGAAATCTAAGGCCGAAAAAGAGTTTGCCGACGAATACGAAAAACAGGAAAAATACAATTTATATACTCTTGCTCCGAAAGAAGGTGAGTCGGTGCAGGTGTTTTTCAAACCTGTAAAAGGGGTAATTTCTTCCGAGTTTGATGCTAAAGAACAACGTTTTGGTATATCGGTACTCACTTCTTTCAACGAATCAGTAGTAAGTGTTTTACCAGGTACTGTTGTGTTTGCAGGTTTTACGCTCGAACACGGCTGGATAATAACCATTCAACATAACAACGACTACATTTCGGTGTATAAAAATAATATTTCGTTGCTTCGAAAAAGCGGCGACCAGGTTAAAGCAGGCGAAGTAATAGCATTTACAGGGGATGATCCGGCCAAAAAATCGGGTCGCCACTTCCAATTTGAACTATGGAAACTGGGTCACCCGGTGAATCCCGAAGAAGTAATAATTTTTTAATAAAGAATTGGTTAACCCTTATTTTTAATCAAGTGACTACCACAACCCCCAAAAACATAGCCATTTTAGGTTCTACAGGCTCCATCGGGACACAGGCTCTTGAAGTAATTGAAGCCAATCCCGACCATTTCGTGGCTTATGCACTTACAGCAGGCTCTAATGTTGAATTGTTGATTCAGCAATGCCTTCGCTTCGAACCTGAAGTGGCTGTGATTGCTGACGAATCGAAATATGCCCTGCTGAAAGAGGCTCTTAACAACCGTCCAATTAAAGTTTTTGCAGGAGCCGACGCCATTGCCCAGGTTGCCGAAATGGAAGTGGTTGATACTGTACTCACCGCAATGGTTGGTTATTCGGGCTTAAAACCTACTATACACGCTGTAAAGGCTGGTAAACGAATTGCTCTGGCCAATAAAGAAACGCTGGTAGTTGCCGGAGAGTTGATCAACGAACTGTGTACCCTCCATCAGGCAACAATTATTCCGGTCGATTCCGAACATTCTGCTATTTTTCAATGCTTAACCGGCGAAGGCCCCGAAGCGGTTGAACAACTGATTTTAACGGCTTCCGGCGGCCCCTTCCGGACCTTTCGCCGCGAAGAACTCGAATACGTAACTCCTTCGCAAGCCTTAAAACATCCGAATTGGGATATGGGTGCCAAAATCACTATCGATTCGGCCAGTATGATGAACAAAGGTTTTGAAGTAATTGAAGCTAAGTGGTTATTCGGAGTCGATGCATCACGTATTCAGGTTGTAGTGCATCCGCAATCGATTATTCATTCGATGGTGCAGTTTCGTGATGGTTCAATAAAAGCACAATTGGGACTACCGGATATGAAGCTTCCTATTCAGTATGCTTTTACCTATCCCGACCGCTTAAAAACCAATTTTCCACGTCTCGATTTTACACTTTATCCGCAGTTTACCTTCGAAAAACCTGATCCGGAAAAATTCCGTAATTTGGGCTATGCCTATTATGCAATCGAAAAGGGAGGTAATATGCCTTGCATTCTTAATGCCGCCAACGAAATAGTGGTTGCGGCCTTTTTAAGAGAAAAAATTGGTTTTCTTCAAATGAGCGATATTATTGAAGCAACCTTATCAAGTACAAATTTTATTTCACATCCCGGCTACGAAGAGTATGTCAGCACCGATGCTGAAGCTCGTCGTATTGCGTCGGAATTAATACAATAATCAGTAAAATAACAAATGGAGACATTTTTAATCAGAGCTCTGCAACTCATCCTGAGTTTGTCTATATTAGTGGTACTTCACGAATTTGGCCACTTCTTTTTTGCGCGACTTCTTAACGTGCGTGTGGATAAATTTTATATGTTTTTTAATCCGGGACGCTCCCTTATTCGTGCAAAACGTATCAACGGCCGCTGGCAGGTGAAGTTGTTTGCACCTAATGTGCCGGCCAACGAGCGGCAGCGGCTCAACGGCAATGGGGTCGGGATGGTCGATGATAAAGGAAAACCAGTGATGGAGCCCATTCCATTGAACGAACTTCCTGACGGCGATTGGCGAAAATATCCCGACAACACCGAGTGGGGAATTGGCTGGTTGCCATTGGGAGGATATTGTAAAATTGCAGGCATGGTGGATGAGTCGATGGATAAAACGCAACTCATGCGTGATCCTGAGAAGTGGGAATATCGTTCGCGATCTGTTTGGGAGCGTTTGCCCATTATTATCGGGGGTGTATTGGTGAATTTTATTCTTGCTTTGATAATTTACTCAGCCGTATTATTTACCTGGGGGCAGGAGTTTCTGCCGTTTAATAATGCACACTACGGCTTCCAGTTCTCACCAACCATGGTCGAAAGTGGTTTCCGCCAGGGCGATAAGGTGCTCTCGATAGATGAAGTACCTGTTACCGATCGCTCCGAATTTATCGAAAAAGTACTCATCGACGGATTACGTAACGTGAAAGTTCTACGCGATTCGCAACAGGTCGACCTCCGCCTTCCGGCCGATTTTGCGCAGCGGATTCTGGCAGCAGAAGAGCTGGATCTTATTTCAATCCGTTATCCGTTTGTGGTGGAAGCAGTTCAACCGGGTAGTCCGGCCGAAGCGGCAGGAATGCTCTCAGGTGATAGTATTGTGGCTGTAAATGGAAAACAAATGTCAGTTTTTCAGGATATTACTCTGGAAATGGATAGTTTTGCCGGAAAACCGGTTGCTTTCCGGTTGGTACGATCGGGTGAAGAAATTGAAACCACTGCAACGCTCGACGATAATGCCAAACTGGGTGTGTCGTTGCGTCCGTTGTTTCACTATTTCGAAACCGAAAAGAAAACGTATGGTTTTTTTGAAGCAATTCCTGCCGGAATTCACTTAGGGTGGGAGACCCTTGTTAGTTACGTAAAGCAGTTTAAACTGGTATTTACCAAAGAAGGCTCGAAACAAATCGGTGGTTTTGGCAGCATAGGGAAAATGTTTCCCAAGGTTTGGGATTGGCAGGTTTTCTGGACTATGACAGCCTTGTTGTCGATTGTGTTGGCTTTTATGAATTTTCTTCCCATTCCCGGTCTCGATGGAGGCTACGTGATGTTTATTGTTTACGAATTGCTGACCGGAAAAAAACCCAATGATAAATTCATGGAATATGCACAGACGGCTGGGATGCTTCTGCTTTTTGCCCTGTTGATTTTCGCGAATGGGAACGACATTTTTAAGGCTTTTTTCAAATAGGAAATGTTAAATCTAAAATTTTATAACTAAAGATGGTGAATCGAATTGTTAATTGTATCTTTGCGCTACGATGAAAATTCAAACTAAATAAAAATCAATCAATAAATTAACAACGTTTCTGTATGAAAAAACAACTATTATTTGCTCTCTCTTTGATGGTGGCTGTCGTATTCAGCTCCTGTAAAAATCTGAGCGATCTGGATCCGTCGCTGTTCACCAGCACTCCGAATCCTCTTGAGGCGAAGGCTGGTAAGGTAGATGCCACTGTAACTGGTACTTTCCCGGTGAAGTATTTCCAGAAAAATGCGGTTGTAACTGTTACTCCGGTAATGAAACTGAGCAACGGTCAATCGGTTAAGGGAACACCTGCAGTATTTCAGGGCGAAAAAGTGGTAGGTAACGATAAAGTTATTTCTTACAAAGCCGGAGGTTCGTATTCGATGAAAGTATCGTTCGACTATGTTCCCGAAATGGCTGTTTCTGAATTGTATCTCGAATTTGATGTTACAGCAAAGAAAAAATCGTACAAACTGAATCCTGTAAAAGTGGCCGATGGCGTAATTGCTACTTCTGAACTGGCTCAAAAGAAATTCAGCGGTTCGATGGGTGCAGCTCAGATTAAAGATCAGTTTGTCCGCGACATTATGCAAATGACTGAAGCTGACATCCTTTTCCTTATCCAGCAATCTACAGTTCGTAACACCGAAGTAAGAGCTGATGATATCAAAGCACTTACAGCAAAGGTGGTTGAAGCTAAAAATGAAATGAACAAATCGGTTGAAAATCTTCAGATTTCTTCGTATGCATCTCCTGATGGAGCGTTGGAGCTGAATACCAAACTGGCTGAGCGTCGTCAGAAAGAAACTGAAAAATTCCTCAATGCCGAATTGAAGAAAATCAAATCGCCGCTGACGCTGGAGTCGCGCTTTACACCTGAAGACTGGGATGGTTTCCAGAAACTGATGGAAAATTCGAACATTCAGGATAAAGAATTGATCCTCCGAGTGCTTTCCATGTATAAAGATCCGGAACAACGTGAGCGCGAAATCAAGAACCTTGCTGCGGCTTTCAAACAAATCGCCGATGATGTTCTTCCTCAGTTGCGTCGTTCGCAATTAAAACTGATAGTGAAAGTTACCGGTAAATCGGATGAAGAAATTGCTAAACTGGCTAAATCAAATCCTTCGGAATTGAATGTGGAAGAAATGCTATATGCAGCAACACTTACAAATGATGCTTCTGAAAAGCAGTCAATTTACAAAAAAGTAGCTGAGTTGTATCCTACCGAAATTCGTGCTTACAACAATATGGGACAGGTTTGCTACCAGATGGGAAATATTGACAATGCTGAAAAAGCATTTGCAAAAGCCCTTTCGATTGATCCCCGCAATGCCGATGCTAACTATAATGCCGGATTGGTTGCAATGGCTAAGAATGATCTTGCCAAAGCCGAAACTTATTTCGCCAATGCTGCTGGTACTAATGGAAACCTTAAAAACGCATTCGGTACTTACTATGTAGCTACCGGTGATTATGCAAAAGCAAAATCATCATTGATGGGTGTAAATTCGAACAACGCTGCTCTGCTTCAGATTTTGAATAAAGAATACAATGCTGCTAAAACCACGCTTGCTGCTGTTGAAGCTCCTGATGCATTGACTTCGTACCTGGCTGCTATTATTGCTGCACGTACCAACGATAAAGATGGTGTGTATAGCAACCTGAAAGCTTCGGCGGCCAAAAACAAAGAATGTGCTGCTAAAGCTGCTAAAGATCTTGAGTTTGCTAAATACTGGAACGAAAGCGCTTTCAAAGCTATCGTACAATAAGTATTGCTGAACTAAAACCGAACATCCGGTACTGACAACAGTGCCGGATGTTTTCGTTTAAGCTATACCATGTCAGGTTATTGTAGTACAATCAACTGCCAATCTGTCGGAAATACAGCGCGGAATATATTTTGTCATCACTTCAAACGATAAAAAAATCAAAGATATTTCACATCCACACGAGATTGATGTATCTTTGTGATAAAGTTGTAGTAAAAGGAAAAAAAGAGTGAAGAAGAAAACTAAAGACCCTGAGAACGAACAAATTGTAAAAAATATTGTTGAAGGTATACAAGAACGTAAAGGAAAAGAGATTGTGGTGGTTGATATGAATCGACTGAAAGAAGCTCCCTGTTCCTATTTTGTAATTTGTGAAGGCGATTCTACCATCCATGTTAATGCTGTTGCACATTCGATAAAGGAGTATGTACAAGAGAAAACTGCTGTTAAGCCCTATGCTGCCGACGGTTTCGAGAATGCTGAGTGGATAGCAATGGATTATGGTTCGGTAATCGTACATGTGTTTCAACGGCACGCACGACAATATTACGATATAGAGCACCTTTGGGCAGACGCCGATCTGCAAAAAATAGAAAATCTTAATTAAACGTTTGAATGGAACAGAACAATGGCAATACGCCAGCTAATCCCAACCAGAATTCGTCGCAAAAGCCGGCCACCAAGGGCCCGAAATTTAATGTTTCCTGGCTGTATGGTATCTTGATAATGATTTTGCTGGGGTCTTATTTCTTTGGCAATCAGGTTGCGGTAAAGACAGTAAACTCGTATCCTACATTTAAAAGTTATGTGGAAAAGGGATATGTTGAAAGCATTGAAGTGTATGCTGCTAAGAATCAGGTTCAGGCAGTAATCGAAGACAGTTTGCCGAGTTTAAAGGCAGTTTTTGGAGAATACTACAAATCGTTTGAAAAAGATCGCCGTATAAGTGTCAATATCCCAAGCGCCGAAAAGTTTGAGGAGTTTATTGCAGCTACTGGTTTTGCTAATGTGGCCTACAAGGACGATCGTAATTATTTTGAGATATTTCTGGTTAGTGTGCTTCCCTTTTTGCTTCTGATCGGCTTTTTTGTCTTTATGTCGCGCCGTATGTCGGGACAAGTAGGCGGAGGAGGATCCGGCGGAATATTTAATGTGGGGAAATCGAAAGCACAGCTATTCGATAAGGGTAACACTACGAATAAGGTTACGTTTAAAGATGTTGCCGGTTTGGTAGGAGCTAAGCAGGAGATTGAAGAAATTGTTGCCTTCCTGAAAAATCCGGGAAAATATACCGAATTAGGAGGGAAAATCCCTAAAGGTGCATTGTTGGTAGGTCCTCCGGGAACCGGTAAAACCTTACTTGCTAAAGCTGTTGCAGGTGAAGCAGATGTGCCTTTTTTCTCAATGTCGGGTTCCGATTTCGTGGAAATGTTTGTAGGTGTAGGAGCTTCCCGCGTTCGCGATTTATTCCGTCAGGCCAAAGAAAAGGCTCCTTGTATCATATTTATTGACGAAATTGATGCGGTGGGTAGGGCCCGTGGTAAAAATCCAAACATGGGAAGTAACGATGAGCGCGAGAATACGCTTAACCAATTGCTTACCGAGATGGATGGTTTTGGTTCGAATAGTGGAGTGATTATTCTGGCTGCTACCAATCGTGCCGACATCCTGGATAAGGCTTTGTTGCGTGCCGGTCGATTCGATCGTCAGATTCATGTTGATTTGCCGGATGTACACGAACGCAAGCAAATTTTCAATGTACATTTGCGCCCAATTAAGATTAACGAAACTGTTGATGTTAACTTCCTCGCAAAGCAAACACCCGGATTTTCGGGTGCCGATATTGCTAATGTTTGTAACGAGTCGGCATTAATTGCCGCCCGTAAGGGTAAATCGTTTGTTGAACGCCAGGATTTTCTGGATGCAGTCGACCGTATAATCGGAGGTTTGGAAAAGAAGACCAAAATTATTACGCAAAGCGAAAAGAAATCAATTGCTTTTCACGAAGCGGGACATGCTACCATCAGCTGGATGCTCGAACATGCTAATCCGTTGGTGAAAGTTACCATCGTTCCTCGTGGTGAGGCTCTCGGTGCTGCCTGGTATCTTCCTGAAGAGCGTCAGCTTACCATTCGCGAACATTTGTTGGACGAAATGTGTGCTACCCTGGGTGGTCGTGCTGCCGAGGAAGTGTTCCTGCATCAAATTTCAACCGGTGCTATTAACGATTTGGAACGAGTGACTAAAAGGGCATACGCTATGGTAGCCTATTTCGGAATGAGTGAACATCTTCCCAACCTGAGCTATTACGATTCGACCGGTCATTCTGATTATGGGTTTACAAAGCCATATAGTGAGAAAACAGCCGAACTTATTGATGCAGAAGCAAAAGCCATCGTTGGAGAACAGTACCTGCGAGCTAAGGAAATTCTTCTTAAGAATGCCGAAGGTCACGCTCAACTCTCTGCTTTGTTGCTCGAACGTGAAGTGATATTTGCCGAAGACCTCGAAGGTGTATTTGGTAAACGTCCGTGGTCGTCGCGCCATGATGAACTTATTCTTCAAGATGACGAGAACGATAGCATTGAACCCGGGGCGACCGATGTGGTACCGGCTTTGAATTCGCCATCAACGGCCAGTTCCGATAAACCCACCGATACAACTTCGAATATCGATAAAGCTGATGATGAAACAAAGGTCTGAAAGCACTCGTAATCTAATTTTAACAGCAGTCCGTAATGCACAGCAGCGGACTGCTGTTGTTTCGTCCGATTACGATACAAATTCAATTTACAATCGACCAGCCGACTTGATGTCGGTTTTTGTGCAGGAAGCCGAAGCAGTGGCTGCATCCTGTTTTGTTTTTTCTGATGAGGAGTCACTGTATTCGCAGCTTTCGGAGATGGTTCGTAGTCGATCCTGGATGTATCTTTTCACAAAGGATGTACAAATCCAGGAAAAATGTACCTCATTCAATATCCCGTTTAGTTGCGATGAGAAAGAGTTTAATGCGATGCCGGCAGCAATCACACCCTGTGAATTTCTGGTTGCCCGTACAGGAAGTATCCTGATGAGCAGTGTTCAGGATCGCCGGATTTATGCGTATGCTCCGGTGCATATTGTTGTAGCACATGAAGGTCAACTGGTCGATTTTCCTGAAAATGCTCTGATGCAATTTCGCCAACGCTATCCACATCAATTACCAGCTACTTTTGGATTTGTAACCGGACCAAGCCGTACTGCTGATATAGAGAAAACTTTAGTGCTGGGTGCGCACGGTCCGAAAGAATTGATTATCTTTGTTCTGAAGAATAAGGCTAATGAATCGAACGAATCTTTCTGAACCATGAATAATTTCCTACAACGTACCCTGAGCGGATTCTTTTTTGTGCTGATAATTGTCGGCTCTATTATATGGAATCCCTACTCATTTGCGGTGGTCTTTACAATTATAACCGGTTGGTCGGTTTACGAATTTCATAAATTAACCAATCAGCAGCACGAAGTACAGGCAATGACGCTCATGTCGGTTGTTGGGGCTGTATTGCTGTTTGTGATATCCTTTTTGTATGCTTCAGGTACAATTATTTATCCGGGTTTTTCAATCTACGGATTATATATTGTGTTAATGCTGGTAATTGAGCTATACCGACGCAAACCAAATCCATTACACAATTGGGCCTATTTTCTGCTGGGGCAGCTAATAATTGCACTTCCATTTTCGCTGCTTAACTTTATACTATTTATTGAGTCGTATAATCCGCTGATTCTGGTGGCCGTTTTCGTAACTATTTGGGTCAACGATACCGGAGCCTACCTCGTAGGAATGACCTTTGGTAAACATCGTTTGTTTGAGCGGGTTTCGCCTAAAAAATCGTGGGAAGGATTTATCGGAGGGGCTTTGGCTGCATTGATTTCCGGCTATGTGTTTTCGTTGTTTATTCCTGATATTAATTTGTGGCAATGGCTTCTGTTTTCCGAAATAGTAGTCGTGTTCGGAACTTTTGGCGATTTACTTGAATCGTTGCTGAAACGTACCGTTAACGTAAAAGATTCGGGTGATGTAATTCCGGGTCACGGTGGCTTGCTCGATCGGTTCGACAGTATGTTGCTCGCGGCACCGGCCATTTTCATTTTTCTTAGTTTTATTTTTAACGATGCATTTATGAACTTTTAAATTAAGCTCCTATGATATTCGATTCCATTCGCCCCTATTCCAACGTCGAGCTGCCTGCAGCTCTCGAACGGTTAAGTCAGAATAAACAATTTCTGAATGTGTTGTCGACGGTTTATCCTCTTTTGCCAAAAGAGGTATTGCGCGAACGACTCAGGTCGTTTACCGATAACTATGATTTTCAGAAAACCATGATCTATCCTTTTTTGCAATACCTCGAATCTACGCTTACAAAAGGGATCGACTTTGTGGGAATGGATCGGTTGGAAACCGGTAAAAATTATGTATACGTATCAAATCATCGCGATATAATTCTCGATTCGGCATTCTTATGTGCTAAACTTATCGAAAGTGGACGTGATACTGTTGAAATTGCCATTGGCGACAACTTGCTCATCTTTCCCTGGATCGAAGATTTGGTGCGGGTTAACAAAAACTTTATAGTGCGTCGTAGTCCCGGAGCCAAGCAAATGCTCGAAAGTTCACGCTTACTGGCTCAGTATATGCGTTATACAGTTAACGAGAAAGGTCAGTCGGTTTGGATAGCCCAACGAGAGGGCAGGGCAAAAGATGCTGATGATAAAACACAGGAAAGTTTGCTTAAGATGTTTAATATGTGCGATGAAGGTAGTTTTGCTGAAAATTTATCAGCCTTACATATCTGTCCGTTAAGTATATCGTATGAATACGATCCTTGCGACTACCTGAAAGCAAAGGAATTTCAGATGAAAAGGGATAATCCGGAGTACAAAAAAACACCTCAGGACGATTTGTTGAATATGAAAACCGGTGTGATGGGCTACAAAGGAAAAGTGGTGTATACCGTAGCCGGAGAAATAAGTTCAGAAATTAAGGAATTAGCAACCCAATCCACAAATAGGAACGAGTTGGTTTCGGCCACAGCTAAACTGATTGATAAACATATTTATAAGAACTATAGCCTGTTTGCAGTTAATAAAATAGCTTTCGATTTGCTGCATCAAACTACTACTTATGCAGGCGAATACAGCCTGATGGAAAAGCTCGATTTTGAGAAGTATTTAGGCAAACAAATCGAGAAGATTGATATCGAAAACAAAGATATTGATTTTCTGATGATCAAACTTCTCGAAATGTATGCGAATCCTTTGAAGAATGCGGTGTCAGTAGCCTAAAATTTTCATCATCGATTTATAACTTTGTTCCTTGGCGAAGAGTTTGGTGTAATATTCACCCTCTTCGTCGCGGTCGATAATAACGAGTTTCGGTGCCGGGATAAGGCAGTGTTGAATTCCGCCAAAACCGCTAAGCGATTCCTGGTAAGCTCCTGTGTGAAAGAATCCGATGTATTGTTCCCGGTCCTGTTGCATTTTTGGAAGGAATATGGCATTGGAATGAACTTCAGCATTGTAAAAATCTTCGCTGTCGCAGGTTAATCCCCCCAGATTCACGCGCTCGTACTCCGACTCCCAGTTATTGAGGGCTAAAAACACGAAACGCTGGTTGATAGCCCAGGTGTCGGGTAGGGTGGTCATAAACGAAGAGTCAATCATGTTCCAAAGCTCACGATCGTTTTGTTTTTTCTGGTTAACAATTGAATACAACATTGCTCCGCTTTCGCCTACTGTATACGAACCAAATTCGGTAAAAATGTTTGGCTCAGGAACGTTGTGTTGCGAACATATTTTTTTGATTTGCGCAACGATTTCTTCGGCCATGTATTCGTAGTCGTATGCCATATCGAGATGAGTCTGAATAGGAAATCCTCCCCCTATGTTCAAGCTGTCGAGCTCGGGCGAAATCTTTTTGAGTTCGCAATATAAATTGACAGCTTTGTTTAGTTCATTCCAATAGTAGGCAGTATCCTTTACGCCCGTATTGATAAAGAAATGCAACATTTTTAGTCCAACCTGATCATTATTGGCAATGTAATTATTGTAATACGGGATAATGTCGTTGTAACGGATTCCCAGTCGCGATGTATAAAAGTCGAACTTAGGTTCTTCTTCGGCTGCGATTCGTATACCTACGTTGAACTTGTTGGTAAAATCTTTCAGCAACAAATCCAGTTCAAACTTATTGTCAAGTATAGGAATAACATTGGTAAATCCTTCGCTCATGAGGTTTTGGATGTTTTCAACGTATTGAGGACGCTTAAATCCGTTACACACAATGAAGGTCTCTTTTTTCAGGTGGCCTTGTTCATGTAAAGCTTCGATGAGGTTTATATCGAAGGCCGATGAAGTTTCGATGTGTACTCCATGTTTAAGAACTTCTTCGAGCACAAAAGAGAAGTGAGAACTTTTGGTGCAGTAGCAGTAGTGATAATCAGCGTTATAGTCGACTTTGGCCATAGCCACGTTAAACATTCGTCGTGCTTTTTGAATGTTTTCGCCAATTTTAGGCAGGTAGGCAATTCGTAGTGGAGTTCCGTATTGTTTGATAATGTCCATGAGGGGGACGTCGTACCATTCCAGGTTGTTTTCGACAACATTAAATTCGTCGTTAGGAAACTCGAAGCTTTGTTCAATTAAATCTCTGTACTTATTTTTCATCGGGACGATTCTGAAAAAGTAATTTACTTGGATGAATTTGAAAAGATAAATCTAACTCACTTAGATTTATGTGAAAATTATAATCGGGTGCAAAAGTACGTATAAGTAGCAAATAATCCTACAAGTTTGAAGTATTTTTTGTTGTAAGTGCTGAATATTACGTCTTATACCGCAGTTTTTTTTTCTGATCAGAATGGAAAGTATTATTTATTCATCGTATTTTAATGCAATAAATATCATTAAATTGTTGTCGGTTACGTTATTTCTTTGTAGCTTTGAGAGTTTTTTCGTCTCTTTAAACAGTTCAAAAGGTAAAAACGTTAGAAGGAGACAGATAAAATAAGCCGAAAATAAAAATCACTAATAAATAAATTTTATGGAATATGAATACACAAAAATTTTTTTCTAAAGCAACGCTGTTGGTAGCTGCATTGCTTATGTTTTTTTCAGCTGGAATTAAGGCCGCCTAAGAAGTCTTTACCTACACTACGGGTGATGGGACCTGGATAACTGAGAATGTTGAACGTCAGTATACAACAACAAATTTTACTTTTTTACATAAAAAAAACAACTCATCTTCAAATGTTGCAATAACTTTTGCTGAGATGCGTGTTTATGCTAATCACTCAGTTGAGGTGTTTCCAACAGTGCCGGGAAAAGTAATTTCTTCAGTAATAGTTACAACAGGTTCTGCTACCTATGGAACAGCCATGGGTAATGCTGTGGTAACGGCTGGATCATCATCGGCTACAGCCTCTGCTGTAACCGGAATTTCAACTGTTAACTCAGCTGTAGTTACATTCGATCTTTCGGGAGTTGCTGGTTGTGAGTATGTTAAATTTGCCCTTTCTGCACAATCCCGCACATTATCGTGGAAAATTATTTATTCTGAAGCATCCGGCACCCCAACAGTTGCTACGCCGCTTTTTGCACCAGGATCAGGCAACTATTTAGAAGCACAGCAGGTGTCGTTGACTTCTGCAACCGACGGTGCAGCTATTTATTACACCCTGGATGGTTCAGAACCTGATAATACAAAATCGCTCTATACAGCACCATTTAGCATATCAACAACCACCACAGTTAAGGCAGTTGCCTACAAGGCCGACATGAATACCAGTTCTGTGTCGACTGCAACCTACACTTTCCCAACCGAAGTTGCTACTATTGCAGCCCTGAGAGCCGGTGGAGCCGGATTTTACAAATTGACAGGAGAAGCAGTGCTTACACTACAATCAACTACCCGAAATACAAAATACATACAGGATGCAACAGCCGCAGTTGTAATTGATGATGCTACGGGAGTAATCACCACCAGTTATAATTTGGGAGATGGAATATCTGGTTTGATTGGTACTACTTCGGTGTATAATGGTTCACTTCAGTTTGTTCCGGCTGTAAATCCGGCAGCTGCTACTTCTACCGGAAATGTAATTCAGCCAAGAGAAGTAACTATTGAAACACTTGTTGATTATCCGGCACAGTTGGTAAAAGTGAATGGGTTGACTGTTAGCGATTTATCATCCGGAGGAAACGGGACATTTATTTTAGGCAAATCGTATAATCTCAACAGTGCCAACAATCCGGTGCTTCGCACACAATATGCACTCGATTATATCGGTGCCGGAATTCCACAAGGTCCTCAGGATATTACCGGTTTAGTGCTAATTTATAACGCTACAACCCAACTTGTTCCGCGTACCATCGAAGACTTTAAAACTACTGTAATCACCGAGCCAACCTTGTATCTTACCGAAGTAATGCCCTTATTTGGTGTAAACGTAGGTCAAACCTTAAAGGATACGGTGTATGTAGATGCCCTTAACCTGACTGGCAACGTTACTGTGACACTGAGTGGCGAGGGTGCTGCTGCCTTTAGTGTTACCCCGGCTACACTTACTCCTGCGAGCGGAACTCTTACCGATGCTGCAGTCGAAATTACCTATAACCCAACCACTGCCGGCGATCATGTGGCCACCCTTACCTTCTCGAGTGCCGGAGCCGCCGATGTTGTTAAAACGCTGACCGGAAAGGCATTCTCGATGGTTGGTGATGGTTCGGCCGATCGTCCGTTTACCGTTGGCGATGTAATGGCGATGAATAACTCATTGGGTACTTCGCAGAAATACTGGGTAAAAGGTTTTATTGTGGGTAGTGCTGGTGGTGGAACTGGTGGTGTTCTTAACTCTGTAGCCACTTCTGCTCCTTTCTCCAATTTAGCACTTGCAATTGCTGCCACATCAGGCGAAACCAATCTGGCTTCCATGATACCGGTTCAGTTGCCTACAGGTGAAATTCGTACAGCACTCAATTTGTTCGACAATGCGGGTAATTTAGGGAAAGAAGTGAAATTGTACGGAACTTTAGAAGCTTATTTTACGGTTCCCGGAGTGAAAAATGTTACCGAGTATGCCATTCTGACCGGTCTCCCATCAGTTGATGTCAGTCGCTTTGTTATCAGCTCCCGTCAGGGGCAATTGCTGGTGAATGCAGCTACCGATGCTTCTGTAGAAGTGTTTAATGCTGTGGGACAAAAGATTTTCAGCGGACGACTTTCACAAGGTTTTAATACCATCGAAATTGCTCAGCCGGGTATGTTGTTGGTGAAAATTGAAGGGTCGATTCAAAAGATTATTCTGTAAGTACCTTCTATCAGTTAAAAAAAACCACCGCAGAACATTTTGTTGTTCTCCGGTGGTTTTTTTTTGACACCTGAATTGACTTGTTTAACTCTTATTTTAGGGAACTCCTGCTATCGTTATGACACCAGTGCATTGTACAGTTTTCAGTCTTCGACAGTGTGTTTACACTTTTTTCTGATTCTTTAAGGCCCTCAGGATAGCCGATTTTCTAAATGTCCGCCGTAAAGTTTCGGCATCTGCATTTTTCCAGTCATCGTCTGTCCAGGTAAAAATCTCTTCCGACGGTTCCAGCTCATTGTGGAGGTGACCGACAGCCCATTTCTTATTCCAGGGACAAACATCAGCACAAATATCACAGCCTACACTAAAGCCTGCAAGCTTATCCTTCATCTCGACCGGAATTTCGTTTTTCGATTCGATGGTGAGGTAGGATATGCAGCGACGTGCATCTAAAATGCCGGGCTGCAATGCCTGAGTAGGGCAGGCGTCGATACATTTTGTGCAGGTTCCGCATCTGTCGCGAATGGTACTGGCATAGCTTTCGAGCTCGCGGTTCATCATCAGGGTAGCAATAAATACATAGGATCCAAATCCCGGAGCAATCAGCTGTGTGTGTTTTCCAATCCACCCCAGACCTGCCTTTTGTGCCCATCGACGTTCGAGAACAGGAGCTGAATCAATAAAACTATGCTGATTATCGGCCATGAAACAATCTGCACCAAATTCAGCTGAGATCTTTTCTTCAAGCTGTTTTAGTTTTTCCCGGATAACGAAATGATAATCGATGTTGGAATAAGCGTATTTAGCAATTTTATGGGTGTGCGAAGTTTGCTGATTCTCAGGATAAAAGTTCAGTAACAGCACAATGACGGTTTTGCAACCGGGAACCAGTCGGCGAGGATCGGTTCGTTTCTCGAAATTACGTTCCAGGTAGTGCATGTTTCCATGCATTCCTGCATCGAGCCATGACTGAAGAAAAGCGGCATCCTCGGTTAATTCTTCGGCTTTTGCAAATTCACAGGCATCGAACCCTGCCTCCAGGGCAGCAAGTTGAATGAACTCCCGCATAGGCTACGAAAAATCAGAGTGCCTTTTGAATAGCGCTTTCCAGTTCGCGGATGTTCATGTTGCGTCCTACTATGTCGCCTTCTTTATTGATAAGAAAATAAGTAGGAAGTTCGGTTACGTTGTAAGTTCCGGCAGTAATCGAAGCAGGACCGTTTTGATCGCGCACGGCCACCCAGGGAATTTGAGCAGTAGCATCGACCCAAAGCGTAGCGTTTCGATCGAGTGATACCTGGTAAATTTCAAAACCTTTCGGGCTGTATTTATTGTACAATTCGCGCATGGCAAATGTATACTGAACACTTTCGCGCGCCTCATAGGCCGAGAAATCGAGCAAAATAACCTTGCCTTTGAGTTCCGAAAGTTTACGTATCCGGCCGTTACGATCGGGTAATTCGATGTCGATAAAGCCAGCGGTAGCATTGGCAATCATCTCCTGAAGTGAAGCTTCACGACGTTGAAGTCGTTCGGCATCAATGGCATTCATTACTAATGCGTAAAGATTTTTTGAACGTTCATATTCGGGCATAAACGTGTGGAACGATGTGGCTACGGCTGCACAATAGGGACGATCTTCCTTAACATAGGGCGAAAAAATGTATACATCATTTACTTTCTGGAAAACAGCAAAGTAGGCAGCCGCCGATTTAGGATTTTTAAGAATCAGGGGGCGAGCCATTGATTTGTGTTCGTTTATCATGGATGTAAGTTCGGCGACAGTTGTTTCACGTTGTGCGGGAGAGATTCCTTTAACCAGTTCATTTGCTTTTTTCTGAATGGCCGCAACCGACTGCCGTAACCGGAGGATGTCGGAATTGGTTTCAGAGCCCGAAATTTCGTACTCAGTAGCGAAATTTTCAAGGGTACTTTTTATAGAAATAGTTTCAGTAGAATCGACAGCAAAATGGAGCTGTTTTTTAGTTACAATCAACTTGTAAAAATCGGGGTAATCAGGGCGTACAGAACGAAAACGGAATTCTCCGGTTGACTTAATTACCATGGAGTCGAGTAGGGTTGAGGCTGTTAGTCCGGTGTGTTCTAAATAGATAGTTTCACCAGCAGCACCATCGATGGTTCCTTCGATAGTAAATTTTGATCCCCGGTTACAGGCTGCAAAACTTATGACGATAAATGCCAGGAGTATTTTCTTCATTTTAATACGATTTTTGTAACTGATAAGGCCGCAAATTTACGTTAATTTTCACGGTTTGGCAAGTGTAACCCATTTTTCTTTGTCAGCCGGATTATGTACCTTTGGCACATCAATTGAATTAATATCCCGGTTTTTATCAGAGAATTTGTTATCTTGTTGAATATCAGAATCCTGATGAAATTATTTACGAAGTAAAACATTATATTCAATCCATTGTGTGCCATTGTGGCAGGCGTTAAAAGATAACAAACAGAATGAACAGGCAATTTGACACTGATTTTTCGGATGAAATGATGAGCGATGCGGATGTGTTTCCCATTATTTCATTAGACGAACGTTCGCATGATATAAAATTAGATCCGGGCAAGGCAATTCCCATATTGCCCTTGCGAAACATGGTGATTTTTCCGGGTGTATTGCTTCCGGTTTCGGTAGCACGACCAAAATCGCTCAAGTTAGTACGTCAGGCGCATCAAAACGAGCTATTAATTGGCGTATGTACGCAGACCGACCGTAAACAGGAAGATCCTACCATCGATCAGTTGTATCCGATTGGGACAGTAGCTCAGGTGGTTCGGATATTGGAGATGCCCGACGGATCGACTACCGTAATTTTGGAAGGTAAAAAGCGTTTTGCGTTGGGAGAGCAAGTTTCCAGCCGACCTTTTATGAAGGCAAAAGTGACGGTGCTCGACGATGTTCTGCCCGAAGATGTGCAAGAAGGAGTTTTTCCGGCCCTGGTATCGTCGATAAAAGATTTAGCCTCAGAAATGATTCAGAATTCGGGGGTTATGCCACCTGAAACCACTTTTGCAATTCGTAATATCGAAAATCCGGTATTTTTGATCAATTATATATGTGTCAATTTCGGGATTAAGGTAAAGGAACGAATCGACTTATTGGAAATCGATGATGTGTTGGACCGGGGTTACCGTTTGCTGGAGATTTTGAATAAAGAGTCGCAGTTGCTGGAAATCAAGATGTCGATTCAAAACAAAGCGAAAGCCGGAATCGATCAGCAACAGCGTGAGTATTTTCTGCAGCAGCAAATGAAGACCATTCAAAATGAGTTGGGAGGAGTGAATGCCGAGCAGGAAGTACAGGATTTGCGTCAGCGGGCAGAAAAGAAAAAATGGAGTGAAGGTATAGCCCGTTCATTTGAAAAAGAATTGAAAAAGCTGGAACGAATGCATCAGCACTCGCCCGATTATTCGCCACAGCTCAATTATATTGAAACGATGCTGGATTTACCCTGGGGTGAATTCACTACCGACAATTTCAATCTGAAGAATGCTAAAAAGGTGTTGGATACCGATCATTTTGGGATGGAAAAGGTAAAAGAGCGTATATTAGAGCATTTGGCAGTGTTGAAATTAAAGGGTGATATGAAGTCGCCCATTATTTGCCTGTATGGCCCTCCCGGAGTTGGTAAAACATCATTGGGTAAATCGATAGCCCGGGCGTTGAACCGGAAGTATGTTCGGGTTTCGCTTGGAGGACTCCATGATGAAGCTGAAATCAGGGGGCATCGACGTACCTATATTGGAGCAATGCCAGGACGGATAATGCAGAATATTCAGAAGGCAGAATCGTCGAATCCGGTATTTGTACTCGACGAGATTGATAAGGTAACAGCCGATTATAAAGGCGATCCGTCGTCGGCTTTGTTGGAAGTGCTTGATCCGGAGCAAAATACCGCTTTCCACGATAATTACCTGGATGTTGATTACGATTTATCGAAAGTGATGTTTATTGCAACAGCGAATAATCTGAATACTATACCAAGGCCCTTGCTCGATCGGATGGAATTGATAGAGGTTAGTGGTTACACTCAGGAAGAAAAAGTTGAAATTGCCCGACGACATCTGATTGAAAAGGAGTTGGAAAATCACGGGCTGAAGCCGGAACATGTACAGTTATCGAAGGAGGTGTTGATGCAACTTATCGAATCGTATACCCGTGAATCGGGAGTGCGATCGCTCGATCGCGAAATAGCTGCATTGATGCGGAAGATTGCCCGTAAGGTAGCTGCTGAAGAAGCATACACCACCGAGCTATCGATTGAGGATTTAAAAACGTATCTGGGTCCTGCCCGGTATTCCAAAGATAAATATCAGGGTAACGATTATGCAGGGGTTGTAACCGGCTTGGCCTGGACACAGGTAGGCGGCGAGATATTGTTTATCGAATCGAGTTTGAGTAAAAGTAAGTCGCCGCGACTCACGCTGACCGGAAATCTGGGTGATGTAATGAAAGAATCGGCTATGTTGGCGCTTGAATATATTAAATCGCATGCCGAAGCGCTCAGTATTGATCCGCAGATGTTTGAGGAATGGAATGTTCACATTCATATTCCGGAAGGTGCGATACCCAAAGACGGGCCCTCGGCAGGTATCACCATGGTGACAGCATTGGCTTCGGCATTTACCCGGAAAAAGGTGCGTAAGAACCTGGCAATGACTGGCGAAATTACCTTGCGAGGCAAAGTATTGCCGGTGGGAGGAATCAAGGAAAAGATTCTTGCGGCTAAACGGGCCGGTATTACAGATATCATTCTATGCGAAGAAAACCGTAAAGATATCGAAGAAATCAAGGCAGTTTATCTCAAAGGCATTAAGTTTCACTATGTGAGCGATATCATGGAAGTGCTCTCGTTTGCTTTGCTCAACGAAAAAATAACGAAAGCCTGAGAAGAGGATGATGTGATGTGTTGAACTGGCTAAAAGATAAATTATCGGGCGTTGTTTTACTTTTTAGGTGGTTTGGTAGGGCAATTTGTAACAAAAAGTAAATATCTTCAATCGATTAACAGAATTTAAACATACAAGAGTAGCAATAAAAAGGTTATTATTAAAAATAGTACTACATTTACAGCGTTAAACTTTTTTGTAGTAACCTTAAAAAATCAAAGATTATGTCTGTCAACAAGGTAATTTTAGTGGGTAATGTAGGAAAAGACCCCGAAGTGCGTTATTTAGAGAAAAACGTTGCTGTGGCAAATTTTACACTGGCAACCACCGAGCGAGGATACACTATGCAGAATGGTACCCAGGTTCCGGATCGTACTGAGTGGCATAATATTGTTGCCTGGCGGGGGTTGGCCGAAGTGGCTGAGAAATATATCCGGAAAGGTACTCAATTGTATGTTGAAGGAAAGATTCAGACCCGTTCGTGGGAAAAGGATGGTATAAAGCGATACACAACAGAGATATACGCGGAAAGTATTCAGATGTTGGGTCGTAAAAGTGAACAAACGGAATCGTCGGCCGGTATTGCCGCCGCACCACAGTCGACCCTGCAACCTCAACAATCGTATGTGTCGGCTCCATCGTCGTCGACGGCTACTCCATCTCCCGATCCAATGGGAATGCCTATGGGAGGTGAGGATGAAAGTGGACTTCCTTTCTGATTAGTGATTGGTGATTAGTGGTGAGGATTTCACCACTAATCAATCAATTAATTTATTGTTTTGCAGCAATAGTTTCAATTTCTACCAGCACTCCCAATGGTAAATCTCTGACAGCAAATGCCGAACGGGCCGGACATTCGGTGGTGAAGTGCTGTTTGTACACCTCATTCATAGCGGCGAAATTGCTTATGTCTGATAAGAATACTGTAGTTTTCACCACATTATCGAGGGTGCAACCTGCTGCTGCGAGAACAGCTTTCATGTTTTTCAATACCTGTTCAGTTTGCCCGGTGATATCGGTTGCTTCAACCTTGCCTGAAAGTGGATTAATCGGGATTTGGCCCGAAACAAATACAAAACCATTCGCTTCGATCCCCTGACAATAGGGGCCAATTGCTTGCGGAGCATCGGGAGTTACAATTACTTTTTTCATTTGTTGGGATTTTTTTGTGTCAGGAATCAGGAATCAGGAATCAGGAATCTAGACGGTAATTACTGCTTATTTGAGTGCATTAGTTGCAAAGATAAACAAACTTTTTGCATTCGCTTAATTTTCGTATCTTTGCACCTCAAAAAAAATACGATACTTTTCACTTCTACACGATGGAATTAGCAAGCAAATACAATCCTTCCGATATTGAATCGAAATGGTATGCCTACTGGCTGGAGAATGGTTTTTTCAAGTCGAAACCGGATGGTCGTGAACCTTATACGGTAGTTATTCCTCCTCCCAATGTAACCGGCGTGCTCCATATGGGCCATATGCTTAACAATACTATTCAGGACGTGTTGGTACGACGTGCCCGGATGAAAGGTAAAAATGCCTGCTGGGTTCCCGGAACCGACCATGCTTCGATTGCTACCGAAGCAAAAGTGGTGGGCAAACTGGCTTCAGAAGGAATAAAAAAAACAGATCTTACCCGTGAGGAATTTCTCTCACATGCGTGGGACTGGACGCATAAGCACGGGGGGATCATCCTTGAACAGCTGAAGAAGTTGGGAGCTTCGTGCGATTGGGATCGTACTGCTTTTACAATGGATGAACCCCGCTCCGAAAGTGTAATAAAAGTATTTATCGACCTTTACAATAAAGGGCTGATTTATCGCGGAGTTCGAATGGTTAACTGGGATCCGAAAGCGCTTACTGCTTTATCGGATGAGGAAGTGATTTATAAAGAACAAGTAGGGAAGCTGTATTATCTTCGTTATCGTATTGAAGGAGAGGATGGATATGCTGTAGTTGCAACCACCCGACCTGAAACCATTATGGGGGATACTGCCATGTGTATTCATCCTAATGACCCGAAAAATACACATTTGAAGGGTAAAAAGGTATTAGTTCCTCTTATCAATCGCTCTATTCCGGTAATTGAAGATGAATACGTTGACATTGAGTTCGGTACGGGTTGTTTGAAAGTTACCCCTGCCCACGATGTGAACGATTACGTGCTTGGTGAGAAATATAATTTGCCGGCAATCGATATTTTCAACAATGATGGTACCCTCAACGAAAATGGCGCCATGTATGCCGGTATGGACCGGTTTGAGGTACGTAAGCAAATAGAAAAAGACCTGGAAACAGCAGGGTTGATTGAAAAAACTGAGCCTTATACTAATAAAGTAGGTTTTTCGGAACGCACGGATGTTATCATTGAACCCAAGTTGTCGATGCAATGGTTCCTGAAAATGGAGCAATTGGCCAGGCCGGCCCTTCAGGCAGTAATGAACGATGATATTAAATTGCATCCTGCAAAGTTTAAAAATACGTACCGTCACTGGATGGAGAATGTAAAGGACTGGTGTATCTCGCGTCAGCTTTGGTGGGGACACCGGATCCCTGCGTTTTTTCTGCCTCAGGGTGGATTTGTGGTGGCATCAACCCGGGAGGAAGCCTACGAATTGGCACTCAAGACTGTAAATTACGAACTTACGCCCGATGATCTGCGTCAGGACGAAGATTGTCTCGATACCTGGTTCTCGTCGTGGTTATGGCCAATTTCGGTATTTGATGGGATTAATAATCCGGATAACGAAGATATAAATTATTATTATCCTACCGATGATTTAGTGACAGCCCCTGAGATTTTGTTCTTCTGGGTAGCACGTATGATTATTGCCGGTTACGAATACGAAGGTCAACTACCGTTCAAAAATGTATACCTGACAGGTATTGTTCGCGACAAACTCGGCCGTAAAATGTCGAAGTCGCTTGGAAATTCACCCGATCCTCTCGACCTGATTGCTCTCTACGGAGCCGATGCTGTTCGTCTGGGAATGCTGTTTACATCACCAGCCGGAAACGACTTACCCTACGACGATTCGTTGTGCGAACAAGGTCGTAACTTCAATAATAAAATCTGGAATGCCTTCCGGTTAGTAAAAGGATGGGAAGTGGCAGATATCGAACAACCTGATGCTTCTCGTTTGGCTACCCGTTGGTTTTCAGCCCGTTTCAACGAAATGTTGCTGGAGATTGACGACTTGTTCAGTAAATATCGTTTGTCGGAAGCACTTATGGCTGTCTACAAACTCTTTTGGGACGAATTCTCATCGTGGTACCTCGAGATGATTAAGCCTGCCTACCAGCAGCCTATTGATAAAACTACCTACGAATCCACCTTAGGATTCTTCGATTCGCTTTTGAGGGTGCTCCATCCGTTTATGCCTTTTATTACCGAAGAGCTTTGGCAGGCATTGCAAGAGCGGCGTACCGGTGAAAGTCTGATGATGCAACTTCAACCCGATGCAACAATTCAGGATAAGGAACTCATTACCGATATGGAGGTAGCAAAAGAAATTATTGCCGGTATTCGTACGATACGCTTGCAAAAGAATGTTCCACTAAAAGAGCAGCTGGAACTGCAGGTGCTTGGAGCCAATAATGCTGAGTACAACAGCGTGATTGCCAAGCTTGGAAATCTTATCACTATTGAAGCGGTGACTGAAAAAGCTCCCGGTTCAGTATCGTTCCTTGTAGGGACTACAGAGTTTGCAGTTCCAATGGCAACACTAATTAATCCGGAAGAAGAAATCAAAAAAATGGAAGCTGAAATTGTTTATTTCGAAGGATTTATTGGTTCGGTTATGAAAAAATTGGGTAACGAAAAATTTGTTGCCAATGCCAGGCCCGAAGTGGTTGAGGTAGAGCGTAAGAAACTGGCTGATGCAGAAAGTAAAATAGCCTCACTCAAAGAAGCCATTTCCGCGTTACGATAAAGTATTCAAAAGTAATTAGTTACAAAAAGAAGCTTCGTCGTAAGCTTCTTTTTTTTGTAGTATAATCATGGTTCAACAAACATTTGTAAAAGACATTGAGGAATTATTTCAAACGCCAATCGTACAACAGACTTCGTTTTGGTCGGAAGTAAAGAAAAAGTTAGGTGCAACTACGCTGGCGGTAAATTTTAGTTCGAAAAGAAACCGGCTGTATAAGAGTTGTACAACCGGCGAGCAATTTGATTCAGATATATTGGTCGTGCTGCAACCGGTTAATTCGGAAGATTGTATAGCTTATGTTCCTTACGGGCCTGAAACCGAGCCCGATGAAGAATTGCAGGGTGCGTTTTTAGAAGAACTGTCGGAATCGCTCCGATCCCATCTTCCCCTAAACTGTATCATGATACGTTATGATTTATGTTGGGAGTCGTATTGGGCCCGCGGTGATGAATTTTATGACGAAAATGGTCACTGGTTGGGTGAACCGGAGCGGAATACACAGGAGATGCGATTCAACTTTTCGACTCAGCAATGGAATTTCCGAAAAGCTCAGTTTAATATACTTCCATCGAATACCATCTATATTGATTTAAAGCCTTCGATGAATGAGATTCTGGCACGCATGAAACCCAAAACCAGGTATAATATCGGGCTGTCGCAGAAAAAAGGGGTTAAGGTTCGTGTTGCAGGAATGGAGAGTTTATCGGTATGGTATCAGCTTTACAAAGAAACGGCTGTTCGCAACAGGATAGTAGTAAACGATTTACGTTATTTTGAAGCGATACTTACCGCGCGGGTTGAAAACAGCAGTTCTCCGGCAGAAGTACAGCTGCTAATTGCAGAGTTAGATAATAAACCCCTGGCAGCTATGTTCTTAATTATTAGCGGGAACCGGGGGTCGTATTTATACGGAGCTTCCACCGCCGAACACCGCAATCTGATGGCAACCTATGCATTGCAATGGGAAGCGATTCGGTTGTCGAAAGTTCAGAATTGCACAGAGTACGATATGTTTGGAGTGTCGCCGGGGCCCGATGTATCTCATCCTTTGTACGGGCTGTATAAGTTTAAGATTGGTTTTGGTGGAAGCCTGTTTCATAGTCTGGGATGTTGGGATTATCCTCTGAATGAAGATAAATATATGAGTTATAAATTTTCAGAGTTACGAAGTCAGGGTTTTCATCTCAGTTAATTTACAGTCTGCCCTGTTCAGCATGCTGGTAGGTGTCTGATCCTGTAAGAGCGAATGGATATGTTAAAAGTGATGGAACATCTTACCGGAACAAGGAGTACTTCCGGTTTTAAGTTGTAATTTTGCGAATGGTTGACAACAGCCTGAAGCGTGGTTGTTAGCCCTGAAATATTCATCAATCAATTCAACGGAAATGGAACTAAATATAAAAACTATCTGTCTGAAAACCTGTGAAGTAGCACGGATTGCAGGAGGCTATATAGCTCAGGAAAGAGCTCGTTTTGATGACTCAAAAATTGAGTACAAAGGGATTCACGATTTGGTGAGTTATGTAGATAAGCAGGCGGAACAACTAATCATTAACGAATTAAAGCAAGTGTTGCCAGAAGCCGGATTTATAGCCGAAGAAGGAACGGAATCAGCAACGTCGTCCGACTATCAATGGATTATCGACCCGTTGGATGGGACAACCAATTTCATACAGGGAATTCCTGTTTTTTCGGTAAGTATAGGGTTGGCACTCGAGGGAGTGATGCAATTGGGTGTTGTGTACGAAATAGGCCAGCAGGAATGTTTTTATGCCTGGAAGGGTGGGGGAGCGTATTTAAATGAGAAGCCCATTCGGATTTCGGGACATACCGATATGCACCAGTGTTTATTAGCAACCGGATTTCCCTATACCGACTTTAGTAAGCTCGATTCATACCTTGAGTTTTTAAAATGGGCGATGCGCAGTTCGCGGGGTGTTCGTCGCATTGGATCGGCAGCAGTCGATCTGGCTTATGTAGCCTGTGGGAGGTTTGATGCGTTTTGGGAGTATGATTTAAAGCCCTGGGATGTGGCTGCCGGAGCACTGTTGGTACAGGAGTCGGGAGGAATTGTTACTGATTTTAAAGGTGGTGATGGATTTCTGTTTGGACGAACCATCGTTGCTTCAAATCCACATGTCAGAGCGGAATTGTTAAGTAAACTGAACCAATACATGGGGTAAGATGGAGCGATTGTGGACGTTTAATTTTGTCAGAGCTTGCCTGGCAAATTTTCTGTTGTTTTTTGCATTTTATTTGTTGATACCGGTATTTCCCTTGTATCTGATCGATACTTTTGGAGCTACTAAATCAACAATAGGTATCGTATTATCATCGTATACGGTTGCGGCATTGTTGATTCGACCCTTTTCGGGCTTTGTGCTCGATATGAAACAACGGAAGCCGCTGTATCTGGTAGCTTTTTTTGTTTTTGTGATGACATTTATCAGTTATCCCTTAGCACTTACCATCGGTATGTTTATGTTGTTTCGTATTCTTCATGGATTTGCATTTGGGTTTGTTACCACGGCAGGAAATAGTTTGGTAGTTGATGTGTTACCCGCATCCCGCAGGGGCGAGGGGCTCGGTTTTTTCGGAATTGCCAATAATCTGGCAATGGTGTTCGGGCCCATGACCGGTTTGATTATGCAATCGCGTTTGGGTTATCCCATTATTTTTTATTCGGCAATCGCCGCGGGTTTGGTTGGTTTTGTGTTTGCTGTATCGATACAGGTTCAGAAATCAGATATTTCACGTGAAAAAACACCCTTAGCTCTTGATCGTTTTTTTCTGATGAAAGGCATACAGGCCGGCCTAACCTTACTGCTTACAGGTGTGCCATATGGCATGTTTATTACCTATCTGGCTGTTTACGGAAAAGAAGTAGGTATAAAATCAGATTTAGGATTGTTTTTCAGTGTGTTGGCGGTAGGGTTGATCGGTTCGCGGTTATTTTCGGGTAAGATGGTCGATCGGGGGAAGCTTACACGGGCCATTGAGTATGGATTGTTGATAAGTGTAGTGGGTATGATGTTGCTGGCTTCGCTACCCATGGTGATGTCGTTAAATGAAATAATGGCTGATACGTTGTTTCTGATCATTCCACTAATACTGGGAATAGGGTATGGGTTTACGTTTCCTGCCTACAATACCCTGTTTATGAACCTGGCTCCCCACAATCGAAGGGCAACAGCCAGTTCAACCTTTATGACCAGTTGGGACATAGGAGTTGGAATTGGGTTGATTATGGGTGGTGCATTAGGCGATTCGGAAGGAGGGTTGGCCCTCGCCTTTGGAGTGGGAGGGCTATTGATTGTATTCTCGTATGCATTTTTTCATTTTATTGCCGGACCACACTATATTCATCATAAACTCCGTTAACCCGGGAAGAAAAATGGTTGGCAAGTGTCAGCTTTACCCCCACCCAAATTTGCTGGAAAATCTACTGTAAGAAAACGGGTTGCAAGTGTCAGGCATCCTGTAGATGTTGATTTAATTGTTTTACCCGGTTAATATAGCCAACCAGTTTATCGGCTTTATCACTTAGCGATTCGTTGTTTATTACCACAATGTCGGCGCCTGCTTTCAACGCATTATCCAGATCGTCGATTGAGTTGATGCCACCCGAAACAATTAATGGCGAAAGGGTTCGATCTTTTATGAATTTGATAACGGATGCAGAAACCGGAAAAGCAGCATTACTACCGGCATCGAGAAATGTAATCCGCATTCCCATTAGCTCCCCGGCTAACGCCGTTGATAAAATCAGTTCATACTGATCGCGCGGAATAGAACGGGTATTGCTCAAGTACTCCATGGCACTTATTTTTCCTCCATCGATAAGTAAGTAGGCAGTAGGAATTACTTCAATTCCCGAATCCACAACTGCCAGCGACGACTTTACATGGTGTCCGATTAAATATTCGGGGTTTCGTCCAGAAAGCAACGAAAGGTAAAGTAATGCATCAGCATTTGCCGAAAACTGTGCAACATCGCCCGGAAAAATCAGCACATCCGAATCGATTTCTTCTTTAAGAATTGCAATCATTGAATCAATTGAACGAACCTGGTGATTTCCTCCTATAATTATAAAATCGGGGCATGCTACTTTAAGTGTAGCTACGACGGAGGCAAAATTGCGACCATGGCTTTTTTCAGCGTCAATTAGTACGGCCAGCATTTTCTTCCCTGCTTCACGGTTCAACAGAATCTTACGATAAATGGCGTGTTTCATACGGTAATTATTGTTTTTTTAAAGGTCGTATGGAACTCGCATGCCAACATTTCTATGGTCTTGGATGTTAAGTGTTTACATGCTCATTTCATACGATAATTATTTTATTCCTTTACCCGGCGATTATTCGTAGCTTTATGTACAATATACCACAGTATAATCTTCATTTTGTTTATAGTTTAGTCGAAAAGTTTCGTTTCTAAGCAGGAAATGAGCATTGAAACTACCGTACGAAGCTGGATCGAAAGGTTCAATTTTTAGTTGATGAAAATCGTACGCTTCTTTTCCGATTCGTTTATACAACGCTTCTTTAGCCGACCAAGCTATTTCCATTCCAGCCGAATTACCCGTTTTGTTCAGAAAATTTAATTCATCCTGGTCGAGAAAGCGTCTGCTAACTCCGGCTACCCGTTGAGTGCGTTTTTCGATGTCGATCCCAACCGGAGAATGAACAGATTCGATAAGTGCATAGAAATTTCCGCTATGGGAAATGCTGATGTGATGTTTTTTTTCTGTTAAGAAGGGTTTATGATCGTTATTATATGTAACAACAACAGTCTTGCGTAGTAATATGTTCATTAAAATACGCACAGAAATAAACTCTTTTTTGCGTTTTAATGCATTTATTGTATAAAATTCAGTTTCGTAACAGTTAAAATTTTTCAACATTGGGAGAAGTTCATCGAGCGACTCATCAACATCTGCAATCATTATCCTGCAGTTATTTTCTTCCAGTATCTTTATATTCATTTTCAGTTATTCGTCGGGCTCTTCCTTGTGTTTAATATACAGCTTCACTTTTTTGATTCGACGATTATCCACCGACAGAATTTCAAAAACATAATCAGCATAGTCGATACGTTCGTTTTTCTGAGGAATTTCACCACAAATTTCCAAAATAAGCCCGGCGAGCGTTTCCACTTCTTCCGACACTTTAATAAAGTCGCCTTCGTGAATCTCGGCAATTTTAAAGAAATCGTTTAATTGAATTTTAGCTTCAAAAAGAAAGGTGTGGCTATCGATACGGGTATATAATTTTTGATCGTCGTCGTATTCGTCACTTATATCTCCAACGATTTCTTCAATAATATCTTCAAGTGTAACTATGCCGGAAGTGCCTCCGTACTCATCGACAACAATAGCCAGGTGGACACGGCTTTTTTGAAATTCGCGTAACAAGTCATCAATTTTCTTTGTTTCAGGTACATAGAAAGCCTGACGAATCAAGCTTTGCCAGCGAAAGTTATCGGGTTTGTCGAGATGGGGTAATAAGTCCTTACCATAAAGGATCCCTTTAATATTATCGCGGCTGCCTGAGTAGACCGGAATTCGGGAATAGCCCGACTGGATTATCAATTCAATAATTTTTTTAAACGAAGTTTTAATGTCAACATCCACCATATCGACACGGGAAGTCATAATGTCGATTACCTGAATGTTACCGAATTTAATAATACCTTCCAGAATATCGGTATCTTCATCGCGTTCATCAGATGTAAGTTCGAGAGCCTGCGATAATTCGTCGATTGAAATATTGGTATTGTTGAGCCGGGCCAGACGACTGTTGACCAGGGTTGTTGAATTGATAAGTAACTTTATTACAGGTGAAAATATAATTTCCATAACCGCCATACCCGAAGCGGTAAATTGGGTGACTTTACGACTTTCGCGGGAGGCATAGATTTTTGGAAGGATCTCGCCAAACAACAACAACAGAAAGGTAATTATTACCGTTTGAAAAATGAAGCCCACCACCGGAGCCTGACTAAAGTCGAACACGCGATTGGTTACCAGGGTGAGTATCAGGATGATGGAGACGTTGACGAGGTTGTTGCCGATAAGAATTGCAGCCAGCAGCCGTTGTGGTGTTTCGAGTAGTTGAAGTATCCGCTTGTCTTTCGGGTTGGTACTCGTTTCCATTGTCTCGAGTGCCTTAGGGGTAAGCGAAAAGAAAGCTACTTCGGATGCCGATATAAAACCCGACAACATAAGTAATATTACAGTGAGTATCAGCGAAAAAATATCGCTGAAGGTAAAGGAATTGAAGCTTACAGCCTGAAAAAATAAAATATAGCTAAAATCCATTCAGTGGTTTCTATGAATAACGAATGCAAAAATAAACAATTTTAATCATTTCAGAACTAAGTCGTCTGAATAAATGTTATTTTAGCAGGGAAAATACATGTCGAACACATAAATAGTAATGTCATGGAAGATAAGTTAGTAACGTTGGCCATCAGGACCTATCAGCGGGCTCAAATGATTAAGTCGGTGCTGGAACAAGAAGGAATAGAAACGGTGATCCACAATCTGAACCTCGAGAATCCGGAAATGGCCGTTGGAGTAAGGGTGCGAATTCGTGAGAAAGATTTACCACGTGCACTTAAAATTGTGGAAGATATGGAAAGTGCCTGGGAAGAAGAAAGGGGGCCCCGAATTGAACGACGGATATTGATTCCGCTCGATTTCGCTGATTATAATCCTACGACCATAGATATTGGATTCGAACTTGCCGATTCGCTGGGGGCAGAAGTAGCGTTGATGTATGTATATTTTAGCCCGGCTTTTACCATTTCGATGAACAATGATGTGAGCACGTATACCATCAGCGATGGCGAATTATTACGTCGCATTATTAGCTCGGCCAATGCCGATGTCGAAAACATGGGTAACCTTATTAAGCGACGAATTGCATCCGGCGAATTGCCTTCGGTACCATTTAGCTTTGAGTTAAAAGAGGGAGTACCAGAAGATCAGATTCTGGATTATTGCAAACGAGTAAAACCGGATTTGGTGGTGATGGGCACTCGCGGTAAAAAGATTTCGAATGAACTTATCGGAAGTGTAACGGCTGAAGTAATTGAATCGTGTGGAGTGCCGGTGTTTGCTATTCCTGTGCTTAGCGAAGCCCGTTCGCTGGCGTCGTTGCGCCGTATTGCTTTTATAACCAATTTCGATCAGAAAGATTTAATAGCCATCGATAAGGTGATCTCTACGTTTAACAACCAGGGGCTGGAAATTACATTTATACACGCGTCCGAGAAGAAACAAAAATGGGATGAAATAATGTTGACAGGTATCAAGACCTATTTCAGCAATCATTACCCACAACTAACAACGACCTACGAACTGGTAGAGTCGACCGATTCTCCCGAAAAAATAAGTAAGTTTATCGATTCTATGTCGATCGACGTTCTGGCATTTAACAGCAGGCGAAAAAATTTGTTTTCGCGTATATTTAATCCGGGGCTTGCCTATAAGATGATTTATCAAACGAATGTGCCTTTGTTTGTGACGCATGTTTAACTTATGTAAATTAAAAAATCCCCTCTGGTCGGAACGACCGGAGGGGATTTTTTTTGACTTTCCTGAAGTCAATTATGCCGGATGGATTGCTTCTGACGGACAAACATCGGCACAAGTTCCACAGTCGGTGCACAAATCAGGATCAATAACATAGATGTCACCTTCCGATATTGCATCTACCGGGCACTCGCTGATACACGATCCGCACGCGATGCAATCTTCATTAATTACGTAAGCCATTTCTTTAAAGATTTATAGTTAGTACTAATTAGCACCACAAAAGTAGAAACTTTTCTTAATTCAGGAAATTATTTTTCATATTTATGAGGATTTTAACGCAAAGAATTGTCATTTTACAAATAATTCAGGTCAAAAATGACACTTCTATCCCATGGATAAGGTGTATATTTGCGCCGATAAACTACTGATATCATGAATACAAAAAACTTTGTTGCTATTGATTTGGGCGCAACCAGCGGCCGCACTATTTTGGGGATAATTCGTAATGATTCTATCGAATTACGTGAAATTAATCGTTTCCCCAACAAGATTATTGAAGCCAACGGGCATTTTTACTGGGATTTTCTGAGTTTGTATCAGTCTATTCTGGAGGGACTTAAGCTAGTAGCCGACGAAGGAGTTGTTCCTGAGTCGATAGGTATCGATACCTGGGGGGTCGATTTTGCCTGTTTCGACCGTCATGGAGAGTTGCTCGGAAATCCTTACAGTTACCGTGATCCGCATACCACGGGTGCTCCGGAACGTTTCTTTAGTAAAATGTCGCGTGATAAATTGTATGCAAGCACCGGAATTCAAATTATGAATTTCAACTCGGTGTTTCAGCTCGATACGATGCAGGAAAATAATTCCACGGTTCTTCAGCAAGCCGAAAAAATACTTTTCATGCCCGATGCGTTGTCGTATATGCTTACGGGCGAATCGGTTACAGAATATACAATTGCTTCCACTGCACAAATGCTCGATGCACGTACCCGGAGTTTTGATCCTGAAGTGCTTCAGGTATTAGGAGTAAAAGCCAGTCAGTTTGGACGATTTGTGATGCCCGGGACGGTTATCGGTTCGCTGAACGAAGTCATACAGCGCCAGACAGGGCTCGGAGCCGTGCCGGTAGTTGCGGTTGCCGGTCACGATACTGCGTCGGCAGTTGCCTCAGTGCCAACCCAGGGAAATCGGTTTGCATACCTGAGCTCAGGTACCTGGTCGCTTATGGGCATTGAAATACAGGAGCCAATTTTAAACGAAAAAAGTTCGGCGTTGAATTTTACCAACGAAGGAGGGATAGAAGGAACGATTCGTTTTCTGAAAAATATATGTGGTATGTGGCTGCTCGAAAAGAGCCGGCTGGAGTGGGGGGTTAATGCCGAAGATAACGCTTACCCTCAACTAATTGCCGATGCTCGTCAGAGCGAAGGTTTTATAAGTTTTATTAATCCCGATGATCCGAAATTCGCCAACCCTTCGTCGATGGTGAAGGCTATTCAGGACTATTGTGAGTCGACCGGTCAGGAAATTCCCCGCACTAAAGCCGAAATTACCCGCTGTATTTTCGATAGCCTGGCTATGCGTTATCGACAGGTGTTCGATTATCTGAAAGAATTTGCGACCTTCCCCATCGAACAGTTGCATGTGATCGGCGGAGGCTCTAAAAATGCTTTGCTCAATCAGTTCACAGCCAATGCATTGGGGGTAAATGTTGTGGCTGGACCAACCGAAGCGACTGCTATCGGGAACATAATGATGCAAGCCAAAAGTGCAGGCATGTACACCAGTATCGACGAAATGCGCGAAAGTATCCGCAATTCGGTGGATCTGAAAGTGTTTGAACCAGAAGATACCGGTATGTGGAACGAAAAGTACCAGCAGTATCTGAAAGTAACCAGTCTGTAATTGTTCTGTTCAACTTCCGGCTATTCTGCGTATCTTTGCACTGTGGTAAAGCAATAATCGAGCTGTTGCTACGTTGTTAAAGCTGAAGTAATTCCCGGAGATGAAAAAGATTTTTCTTACAATACTACTAAGTATCGCGCTGATGCCGGTACATTCGCAGGGTAACCTGACCGATCTGGATTTTAAATTCTTTCGGTTGGGTTTTCTGTTAGGTACCAATGTGATGGATTTGAAAACTGAGCACACAGAGCTGGTTCAGGATGGACGAATTTATTATGCTGATGTTTCAACACTGGTTCCGGGGTTTACGGTGGGCTTAATTACCGACTTCAGACTGCATCGTTACTTTAGTTTTCGTTTCACACCCTCGCTTTTGTTGGGCGAGCGAAATCTTAGTTTCAGGGCATTCGATCCGGTTGCCGGAGTGTTGACCGATTCGACACATACGGTTAATTTGTTTTCGCTACCCATCGAATTGCCGCTATTGTTGCGGTACAATGCCGAGCGATATGGTAATTTTAAACCTTACATAGAGGCTGGTATGGGGGTGTATTTTGATTTAGGTCGCGATGAATTGCGCGAAGTGACTCTTAATCTGTCGGATGTGTTTTTTACAGCGGGAGTTGGGTGCGACCTCTATTTTCAGTATTTTAAATTATCGCCGGAGATCAGGTTGAATATTGGACTTACCAATGTGTTGACTCCAAAATATCCTACACCCGATAACACGACTACCTTAAGGTATACAAATGCCTTGTCCGGACTGTTTTCACGTATTCTTATGTTTACCCTCAATTTTGAGTAAATGAAACGAGCATGTAACTACCTCACATCCAAGGTTAGGGTAATGTTGGCATGCGAGTTCCAAACGACCGTTGAAAAAAATAATTACCGTATGAAACGAATATCTACTAATTCTGCCACAGTAATCGATTCAAAAGTCAGAAGTACAACATACCTACCTGTCAGACTACTGAGTATCTTATTTGCTTTACTGTCAGGGGTATTCGTGCTGGTTTCATGCGACGATACATTGGAATCTCCGGCCGATAAACTGCCTGCCTTCTCGAAAGATACACTTAGTTTCGATACTGTTTTTACCAGCATCGGAAGTGCTACAGCTAAGGTTTTGGTATACAACCGGCTTTCGAAACCGGTAACTATAGATCGGCTTCAGCTTGCAGGAGGTAGCGCATCTCCTTTTCGGATCAATGTGGATGGATTTACCAACAAAGAACATTTGTTTGAGTCGATTACTATCCGGGCAAAGGATTCGATGTATATTTTTGTAGAAGTAACCGTGAATCCACAACAGAGCAATGCTCCGGTACTGATGCGCGATTCAATTGTAATCACTACTTCTGAAGGGCGTAAACGGATGTTATTGGAAGCTTATGGTCAGAATGTGAGGGTCTTACGTTCGCTGATTGTTGCTTCCGACAGTGTGCTCGATGCCACTCTGCCCTATTTAATTAAGGGCGATCTGGTGGTCGATACGATGGCTACCTTGCGATTGGCACCCGGAGTAAGGCTTTATTTTCACCACAATTCCAATTTGATGGTTTACGGGCATTTAAAAGCAGAAGGGACTTTCGAACAGCCCATTAGCATACGAGGCGACCGGCTAGATAAAATCGGATTTGTAACTCCGGTGCCTTATAATTTAGTGGCAGGTCAATGGGGTGGGGTGTATTTGGTAAATCCAAGGGGTAATCATGTGTTGAAACATGTCAACATCAATAGTGGTTACGTAGGTGTCTATTACGTCAATCAGAGCAAAGTAAATAAACCAAAGCTCGAAATTGTTAACTGTAGGATACAGAATTTTTTATTTTACAATATTGTGGCTATCAACGGCGATATGAAGGTGAGTAATTCGGCTATTACCAATTCGGGCGGCTACACCGTGTACCTAAATGGAGGTAAACATGAGTTTTACCACTGTACCATAGCTAATTATTTCAGCAACAGCGAAGTACAATCGGTGAATCGCGATAAGGCTCCTGCTTTTATGATGATGTCGCTGCCCCGGAGTTTTCCAATGGAAACAAAGGTTATAAACAGTGTAATAGCCGGCTCATCGCAAAACGAAATCTCGCTGGCTTCGCGTTACGATTCGCTTTACAACGCTACTATTACACACAGTTACCTGAAACGAACTTCAGCCTCGCAACTGCCATTTTATAAGAATATTGTATGGTCGACGCAGAAGGATACTTTATTTAAAAGTATCCGGGAAGATCTTCCCCGGAAAATCCAGTTCAATTTTATGCCTGATTCGGTATCACCTCTACGAAAGGCTGTTGCCGATCCGACCGTAGCAGTTCAATTTCCAATCGACCTGAACGGTCGAAGCCGGCTGGCCGATGGAATTCCCGATGCAGGTGCTTTCGAATGGGTTCCCGATTCTATTTAAGCAGTCGGAAACTCTGTTCACCAACTCTAAGCACATAAACTCCCGATGGCAATGTTTCAACATTGAGATGTTCGACAGTTTGTTGACCTACCAACGCGTGTATCCGTTTTCCTGCTATATCGTACAGGTGAATTGAAAGTCCGGTTGCATTCTCGATTGTCAAACGATCAGTGAAATGGATAGGACTCACCTTAATTGTGACAACATCGACTGATGGAGTTGATGTTAGTACATTACTTAGCCCCAAACTGGAAGCTTGAATACGCCAATCTCCCAACCCATCGGGATAACGCGAATACGACTGATCGGATTCCAGGGCAGGGAACTGAACTGCATCCATCTCTATCAATTCCCCGAATTTATTTTCGGCCGAAAGACTAAGGTATTCGCCTGAAGCACTAAGCTTGAAGGATACATGGGAAGCACCCTGCTGTGGTTGCTCGTCGGCCCACAGGACTAAAAATCCGCCGGGAGCCAACTTCAGGGTTTCATCCGAAGGTAATTGCCACAATCGTGGATTTTCCTTTTTATCGGAGATGTACCATCCTGAAATATCAATGGTTTCATTACCGGCATTATACAATTCGACATAATCATCATTTTCGCCGTATTCGTCTTTTACTATCGTATTGGATGCTACAATTTCATTGATTCTGATTTTTGCCGTCGGCACCGGATCGGGGGTGAGATCTTCGTCGTAAATAGCTCTGAGGGCCTGATTTGCACTTACTTTTCCTTCAAGAGTGGGGGAGTTGTATTCATTGGAAGCTGATGTCATCGTATTGATAATTAACGAAAGGTTAAAAATCAGATCAGAACTGGTGGCATTAACCTGATGAACTTCAACTGCAATCAGATTACTGCCGTTTTTCAGTAAAGAGGCCGGAATGGTGAAAGAGGCCGAATCTCCATTGTTGTAGGTTGTCGAATAGGTTGAATAGCTTATGTTTCCTGCCGGCATATTGTACCTTCCTATTTCTGATCCATTAACATACACTGCAGCACCATCGTCCACAAAAATCCGAACGGTTGCCGAGTTGATATCAGCTGAATTTTGAACGTTGAAAGCCTTACGGAAATAGGCTGTCGGGTTTTTGTTATTACTATCGGGCCCGTATCCAACAGTGGTTTTCTCACCTCTGCCTCCGTAGCCCAATTGCGCCTGTCCCGTTTTCCATCCTGCATCGGAATACGAGCTGGTGTACCAGTTCGACGCTGGTACCGACGAAGCGTCCCAGTATTTCCACTCGCTATCCCAGGGTACAAGGGTTTGAATGGCAGTTACACCGGTTAGTTCCCAGCGTTTGAACACATATCCTTTTATAGGATTGGCTTTTAAGGTGTAGTTTCGCCCATTGAAACTACGAAGCGATACCGACGATTCCTGAATAAGTTCATTATTGAAGGTATACCTGGCGTTGGGATGGTTCGAGCTGAGTGTAAGAGTTTGGAGTGCGGCTCCATTGAGAAATCGGTTGCTGACAAAGCTAAGCATGTTGTTGGCTCTGGCCGACGAAAATGTTTTCATTATGTTGATGTCTGTTTCGAAAGCACGGTCGGATCCCCAACGATTTTTGTGAAAGGTAATTTCGGTACGGATTTTTGCTGCCAGCGAATCGATTACCTGGTTTACCCGCAGAGGTTGGAAGGTGGTCGATAAGTGTACACTGAAACGATCGATGAAGGTGTTTCGAAACGATTCGTTGAAAACGAGTCGACTAAACAAGCGGGTAGCCCAGGGCTGAGTCGATTTTCCAGAGTTTTCACCGAGGGCATAGGTAAGAGAGTTAAACGTATGCAGACTTCCATCGTAAAGATTAAATCCAAAATCGGTATCAAATAAAATCCACCTCCATTTACCGCCAACGTTTTTTTTCCACATTTTAATGTTGTTGTGTGGCCAGTCGTAGTTGCCGAGGTAGATTTGAGTAATCAGGTAGTTGATGTAGTTATCCACATCCATTTTGGTTTTCAACTGATCATATACTTCTGGTTTTGCGATGTCGTTAACTAATATATAATTTAGCATTTCCTGGTATTCGGTATCTCCCGATATAGTCCAGGAATCGAGAATTTTAACTTCATCATCGTCGAGGCCATGCGTGGTATACAGTAAGTCGGCATTGGAGCGTTCGCGAAGGTTTTGAATTCCATAATACACACCGTTTAAATACAGTACGGCCGGTTCATAAGCCAGGTATTCGAGATCCATCCGACCAATTATGAGCGATTGCATCATACCATCGCGCATCATCGAATAGCGGAAGTCATTCCCTGAATTACGCAGAGCGATGTCTTTGTATTGCAGGTTGGATCGGGAACCAAATACAGGATATTCGAGTTTGTTGTTTCCAAACTTCTTTTTAGGTTGAATATGAAGCGATTTTTGGCCGTTGAGCCGCGACCAACCCCCTGCAATTTGAATGTCAAGCTCTTGATTCAGACGTGTAATTTTGTTTTTGTCAAACAGTTCGAAGTTTGCCGGCCTGTCCCAATCCTGGTTCCAGTTGCGTGCACCATCGGCTCCATTTCCGGTAATTCCATTGGTTCCGGCTACGTAAATCCCCACTGTATTGTCGTTGAGGTAGGCCGAAGGAGTAACCAGCGAAACAACCGGTAGATTGAAATTGCGTTGCCCGATGATGTAGGTGGCTGTTGTTATGTCGCTTGATAATTTTCCGGCCCGAAAAGTTTTTGCCCGGAGCACCGAATTCGAGTTAATCGTAATTGAATTTCCGGGTACATAGCGCACCGATTTGGCACGGGTAGGCTCTTCGCTGTTCAGGTTGTAAAAGATTGTATCGCCCGGTTCCGGAGTTTCGAAACGAACGGTTACTCCCGAGGCATAAAGTCCACCGGGAATCGAAAGTGAAGGCGGCGAACACCTGACTATGCCTTTAGCTTTACCAGCGTTGGAACTACCCGCCGAAAAATCTTCAAAAAATACCCACTCGCCCGAACCATCGGCAATACGCCCGTAAGATACATTTCGATGCTGAGCCGGATAAACTACATAATCGGTAAGTGTTCCGGTTGAAGTAAATAAATACAACGCACCGCCCTCAGGATTTAATTTAAATGGCGCATGATTGGCCCGATCGGGTTTTTCCATCCAAACGGTGCTGTAGCCACGCGAAGAAATTATTTTTGAAGGAAGCTGCCATTTACGGGGCTGCAAAGGATCGTCGGAGAGGTAATAATAATTCTGATTTACAGCCGAGGCCGAAGAATTATAAAATTCGACCCACATACTGAAATTATATGAATCGTCCCACACGGCCGACACATTATTGGACATAAGTTCGTTGATGCGGAGCTGAGCCGGCAATGTAAGTGAACAAAACAAGAGAACAAGCGTAAAAATGTGTTTCATCGGTAATATTTCAACATTGAAACGTCAAAAATACGCTAAATTTATCAAACTTAAAGGTGAAAAACAGTCAAGTTGTTGCTGAAGAGTTACTTTTCGGGTGATTTTTCAATTATAATCAAAATTATTACAAATAAATATGATTTGAAGTTGGTTTTAAAAAAAAAGTAGAAAATCGGTTTTTTTGATAAACATCATGCGTTTATAATTGTTTTATAATTTATTAGATATAGAATTGCTAATTTTAACACTTGACGGCTCTATGAAGTACCTTGTAAGATTATCACTAGTTTTATTTTTTTTAGGACATGTTGCTATAATTAAGGCTCAGGTTGTTATCAACGAGATTCAGTCGAGCAATGCCTCCACCCTAATCGATGAAGAAGGCAATTTTAATGATTGGATAGAGCTATATAATCAAGGAGCTGTGTCTGTCAATTTACAGGGGTATGGCTTGTCGGATGAGGTTCAGAATCCGTTCAAGTGGCGATTTGGTAATCAACTGATAGGTCCGGGTGAATATTTTACCGTTATGGCTTCCGGAAAGAATAAGTATTACCAGGAATTAAGTCCCGATTCACTTCCGGAATTAGTTGCCAGGTTCAGTGCATTAACTGTAAATTTTAAACGATCCATCGCAAGTGGAGAAATCGGGCGATCAATGGGTGGTGAAACGATGGAATTCAAGTAAGAATAATTACCTGGCAAGTCAGTCGAACCTCTCCAATTGTCCTGTTTTAGTTGTCGATTCTACCGGAAATCAACGGGCGCTTCGGTTTAACGGAAGTTCTCATTTTTTGAAATCGAATGTGTATCCGCCTACGGGCAATAAACCCCGAACATTTATTGTAATTATTAGTAATACCAATACTACTACGGCCAACAAGCTCACCAGTAATTATCTTTTTCAGTATGGCAACTACGATAAAGCCTATGGCGCTTATTTCGAAGGGGTTCAGTATAGTGGAAAAATTGGGATGCACTATTGGAAAACCTGGTTTTTAGGTTCGCAACGAATTGATAATCAATTTAAGGTTCTCACTTTCAGTTATAATGGAGAAAAAGATAGTTACTACGTGAATGGGAAATTCGCGGGTTCTCAATTAGTCAACTTAACTACTGAAAATAAGGAACCATTGAATATTGCATCCCGCTTAGGATCCGGAAATGGATATTATGGAGGCGATATTCACGAATTACTGGTGTTCGATGGAGCGTTATCGCCCGATTTGATGAGAAGAGTTGAAAATTTTCTGGCTGTAAAACAGGGTCATCCCCAGGTTTCATCGCATACCAATTTTAAATTAAGCACCGAAGGTGAAACGTTGGTTCTTACCAGTCCTGATCAGAGCTATCAGTATACGTTTAGTTATCCGTTGGGGGATATACCGGATGTTTCGTATGGAAATCTTCAGCCCGGAAATGAAAAAGGATGGTTTTCGTCGCCATCGCCCTCGTACCTAAATTCGAAAGAATCCTTTTCAACAGTTTGCAATCTCCCTGTTTTGTCGCACCCGTCTGGTTTTTACGAAGATTCGCTGGTACTTTCGTTAACTGCATCGCGGCCTGATGAAGTTGTATTGTATACCCTGGATGGTTCAATTCCTGATCCTAATGCTTTAGCTGGTCGGACCTATACTTTCAAAAATGAGTATAAGGGAAGTGCTACCGGAGCTGATCAGACCAGGAAACTTTACACCTATACGTATTCTGAACCGCTCGTAATCAAACCATTTTTATCAACCAACGGCAATCTTGCAAAAGTTGTCGCCAGTACTACCTCCTGGACATCTACCAATCAACCTATCCCCAGAGCTACCGTTATTAGGGCAGCCGTTTGGAAAGAAGGTGCCCTTATGAGTCCGGTTGTTAGCTCAACTTTTTTTGTCGATACTATTGGTAAGCAACGATTTCATCTTCCTGTTTTATCGGTAACTGTAAGTGAGGATGCGTTAATAGGCTACGATAATGGAATTTATGTTCCGGGGAGATATTACGACGAAACAAAGACCAGTGGGAATCCCGATGCCAACTATAAGCACGACGAATGGGAACGGCCAGGGCATTTTACCTTGTTTGATCAATCGGGTAAAATTGCTTTTGAGAGTAATGCCGGTGTTAAAATTCACGGGAAATTTTCGGTCCAGTGGCCACGTAAATCGCTCAAACTTAAAGCTCAAAAAAAGTTTGGAGCCCAAGCTCAGTTTGAGCATGAGTTTTTCCCCGGATTAACTCAAAAACCAACAGTAGGTTTTTCACCTATCCGTAAATTTAATAAAGTTAATCTTCGAAATTCGGGCATTCAATGGAATACTAATTTGTTTCACGATGCTTTTGTTCAGCGTTTGTTCGATTTCGAAAATGGAGATTTTCAAGCATCCTATCCGGTTATACACCTTTTAAATGGTGAATTCTGGGGCATTATGAATATTCGTGAAGAATTTGATCAGTATTATTTCAGTGAACATTATTCGATGGATCCTGATGAACTGATTATTATTAATGCTGCCGACATGACGGTGAATGAAGGGTATGAACACGAGCTTGATGATTACAAGAAATTAGAGGATTTTATTCAGAATAATGATTTGTCGATTCCTGAAAATTTTGAGTATGTCAAAGGCAAAATGGATATCCAGAGTTATCTGTATCATTTTATGTCGGAGATTTATACCCGCAATACAGATTTTATTAATAACAATCGTAAAGTTTGGCGCAAGAGAACGGAACCATCTGATAGTAATGCACCTTACGGACATGATGGTCGTTGGCGCTGGATTTCATTCGATTACGACTTAACCCTGAAAGAGCCGGCAACAGATTATCTAACCGAAATTTCTGTCAGTAATACTCAGAAAGGGAGTTTGATTTTACGAAAATTGCTGCAAAACGAAAATGCCCGTAACCTGTTTGTCACTCTTTTTTGCGATCGAATGAATACATCGCTACTACCGGCTTATGCTGAGAAGCTATTTGATAGGATGAATGCAGCCATGAGTGACGATTTACCGGCACACCAACTCCGGTGGGGTCATCCTGCATCTGATCAGAAGCGGGATGAATTGCTTGGTTTTTTACGACAACGTCCCGGTTACATGTATCAACATCTTAAAAAAAGGTTTAATTTGACCGATACCGTTCGACTCACCCTGGTCGCTGATGCTCAAAAAGGGTCAATTAAGCTGAATTCGATTACGATCGATAGCCTTACACCACGAAGCGCTATGGATAAGGACGTATACCCCTGGAGTGGAGTATTTTTTAAAGATGTGCCTTTGCAGCTGACAGCTGTTGCTGCTCCGGGATACAAATTTTCGCACTGGAGCACTAATGCTACCTCCGAACAGATTACGGTAAACTTATCGGCTTCAACCACCTTGACCGCGTTTTTCACTTCAGCCGATGTTATGACCGATACCCTGGTTATTAACGAACTAAACTACAATTCCAATGTTCTTTACGATCCCGGCGATTGGATCGAATTGTACAATCCGAATCAACATACAGTACGATTGGATGGGTGGTCGTTGAAGGATGATTCGGGAGCGGAATATGTATTTCCTGAATCAACCATTATTGGCGCCATGGGGTATTTGGTTGTTGTGGAAGATAAAAAGCAATTTCTTGATTTTTATACCGATTTTTCGAAATTGTATGGAAACCTTGCTTTTGGATTATCGGGAAGTGGAGAATCGATACGATTGTATAATAAGGATAAGCAATTAATCGATGAAGTTAGTTATGATGACAAAAGCCCGTGGCCAATAGAAGCTGATGGGGCAGGAGCAGTATTAGCCCTGAAAAAGCATACGCTGAATAATAATGAAGGTGCGAATTGGTTTGGGGCTAACTTTCCGGGAACACCCGGAGCTGCCAACGGATACATTTTTACTGCCATAGATGTAAATGCAAATAAGTCGGCGTATAAGTTGTATCCTAATCCTGCAAACGATTTTGTAGTTGTAGAGTTGCCCGATAATCACGCAATCAGCGAATTGATTGTGTATTCCATAACCGGTCAGCAGGTGATGAAAGTGGATGTTACTAGTGAAAAACGAATTCGAATCGATTTGTCGGGCTTGCCAGCAGGCGTGTATTGGATTAAAAATGGAGGAAAGTTGATTAAAGGTGCTTATTAATAAGCACCTTTAGCTAAGTTTCCGGAAAGTACATCTGCCAGATGTACTCCTTTTATGTCCAGCTTGTGTTTGGCAATATATCCATTGATGTTCATCAGACAACTTGATTCGGTGCTAACAATGTACTTTACACCGGTCGACAAAGCATTCAATACCTTTTTTTCGGCCATGGCAGCCGAAATGGAGGAGTTTTTTACAGCAAAGGTTCCACCGAATCCGCAGCAGGTGTCGCTTTCGGGCATTTCAATAAGTTCGAGTCCATTAATCATTTTCAACAGCTGGCGGGGCTCATCGTGAATTCCGTATTCGCGCAATGCCGAGCAGGCATCGTGAAAGGTTACTTTGTGTGGAAACGAACCGTTGAGACGCTCCACTTTCACCACATTAATCAGGAAATCGGACAGTTCATAAATTCTGCTTTTTAAAGCCTGGTGCTGTTCCAGTTCCTGTGCGTTTTCTTTCAGCAGTTTTGGGTACTGATGAATTACGTAGCCTGTACACGATGCTGAAGGGGATACAACGGGTATGTCGGGAGCAAAATCGTTCATGAATTTTACAGCCATTCGTTTAGCCTCGGGCCAGTACCCGCTATTGAAAGCAGGCTGACCACAGCAGGTTTGATCCGGGTTGTAATGTACCGTACATCCGGCTTCTTCCAGCACTTTTAGTGTGTTGAATGCGGTTTGCGGATACAGCTGATCGATAAAACAAGGTATAAATAGTTGTACGTCCATACTTTTTTAAAAATGAAAATCGATGTAAACCGGCAGATGATCGGAGTAGCCTCCCTGGTATTTCATGCCATTATACGTTCTGAAGGGTTGAAATCCGAGGTATTTCTTATCTTCTTCGAGTAAAAAGGGAAGGCTAAGGATGGTTGCTTCTGAAGTAAACGTTCTAAAACGACTATTGTTGTCGAGTAACTTACGAGAAACAATGATCTGATCGAGGGCACCCCATTCGCCGGCATGTTTATGAGTGCCTTTGCCCGCTTCGTGTGGCAGATACATTAAATTCACCAAATCGCCGGTTGTGTCCCGGGGATGTACTGCACCTATTATTTCCTTCATACTCTGGTTGTCGGGATAATCGTTGAAATCGCCCATAATTACGATGTTGGGTTGTTGATGCTGTAAAAAGAGCGAATCTACCCGACTTCGTACAACCGAGGCAACAAATACACGGTTATCTTCCGATTCGAGTTCACCACCCAGGCGCGATGGGAAATGACATACAAAAACATGCAAAGTGTCGCCCGTTGGAACGGTACCTGAAACATACAAAATATCGCGGGTGCGCGAAGCAGGTGCATGAGGATACACAATCCTGACCGGATGATGATTGACCGGTCGGAACAGTTCCGGCAAGTAGAGCAATGCAACATCAATTCCACGAGCATCGGGCGATTCGTAATGAACGAAACGGTACCCCAGATTTTTCACAGTCGAATACCGGGAAAGATCCATCATGGCCTGTCGGCTTTCAATTTCGTAAAGCCCAACAAGAGCCGGTGGGTCCCAACCGCCGGCTACCAGTACCCGGCCGATATGAATCAGTTTTTGTCGGTATCGGGAATAACTCCATCCCCGCAATCCTCCGGGCAAATATTCTTCATCACGCGTCAGACTGTCATCGTCGAGATCGAACAGGTTTTCGACATTGTAACTCATCACACGGAAAACCGAACCTTCGTTCGGTTGAGCCGGTATCCCCTGCAACAGCAGAGTACCGGCAAGTGCCAGTACTAATTTTTTCATGGTTACGTTAAGTTGTTAGGTTGAATTATAAAATAAATGTGCAGGTTGTTTTACATTTAAATCAACCTGCACATTCGATTATTTCTTCTTATTGCGTTCGCGCATCATCTTTTCCTGATCTTTTTGCATCTTTTCCAACCGTTCCATAAAACCTGCTTTCTTTTTCACATCCGGTTGTTTTTTCGAATTGGCAGCCCGCTTGGCATGCAACTGAGCCAGCAATTTCTTTTCGTCGACCGTGGCCCTAATGGCGTAGGTCTGGATAATCGAAATCAGCGTCGATACAAAATAATAGTAACTCAGACCCGAGGCATAATTATTAAAGATAAACATAAACATAATGGGCATCAGGTACATCATCCACTTCATCATTCCGGCACCCGGCTGGTCGGGGGTTGCTGTATTGGCCATGTTCAACTTCGTCGAAATCAGGGTGGCAATGGTCATCAGCAGGGTAAATAAACTAATGTGATTACCAAAATAGGGAGTTACCAGCGGGATGTAAACATCCCAGCTTACAATGGCATCGTAGGCCGAAAGGTCTTTAGCCCAAAGGAAACTTTCGCCACGAAGTTCGATCGAAGCGGGGAAAAAGCTAAACATGGCAAATAAAATCGGCATTTGAAGCAGGGTAGGGAGGCAGCCGCTGAACGGACTTACTCCGACCTTATTGTAAAGCTCCATCGTTGCTTTCTGACGTTCGGCTGGTTTATCGGCAGGAATTCGGGCGTTGATTTCGTCGATTTCCGGTTTCAATACCCGCATTTTAGCACTCGAAACATACGATTTATACGTCAGGGGATACAAAACCAGTTTGATAACCACTGTCATCAGCAAGATTATGATTCCAAAATTGTCGATAAACCGACTGAATAAATTGAACATCGGGATAATGGCAAAGCGGTTTACCCAACCAAAGATTCCCCATCCCAGTGGCACCAGATCGCGTAACTTAAGCTTTTGGTCGGCCGGAATACCCTTATCATAACCCGATAGGATTTTGTATTTGTTGGGACCAAAATAAAAACGAAGGTTTACATCTTCCCAGCTTCCACCTGTACCGGTAGTAGCCAAATCGATCTGAAGTTCGGCCTTGTACGATTTCAGGTAACCACTTTCTTCGGTTTCCAGCTTACTCTCGAGTGTTGAATTGCTGAAATCGCGGTCGGCAATCAATACTGAACTAAAGAATTGATCCTTGAATGCTACCCATTTTACTTTGTTGGCAATCTTTTTCGAATCATCTTTAGCAGCATTAAGGCTCTCCATATTGTCGGCAACATACTTGAAGCTGAGAGTCGAATAACGTTCTTCAAACTGACGGCCTTTTTCCTGCTGACGGATTTTAGCATCCCAGTTCAAAATCATGTAATTGGCTCCTAATGGCATGATGGTGTTCATCTTGTTGCCACGAACGGTATACCCCAGCATATAATCGTCGGCCGGAAGTGTGTATACAAAGTCCAGACTTGCTTCGGTTTCCGATTGTAAACGCAGTGTGAGCGATTGATTGCCCGCACTGTCGGTTTGTATGGCGCCAACCGAAGTAAAATACATCTGGCTGGTGTTTACAATATGGTTGTTACGCAGGGCCATCGTAAGGCTATAGTCGGCCTCTTCCGGGTTAAATAGTTCCACTTCGGCCGAATCCTGAGCAAGGTAATTTTTTAGCTGTGCCGAAATCACCTTTCCTCCTTTACTGCTAATCGTCAGTCGTACCAGTTCATTTTCGAGAATGAATTTTTGTTCTTCACCCTGTGCTGCCGGGCGAAAATCGCCGTAGGTTTTTGCCAGTTGGTCGTTCACCAACGAATCGTTGGCCAGCGAATCGGCAGGAAGTTGAGCTATTGCTGCTTGCCGAAGTTGTTCTGCTTTAGCATCTTCCTGAATTTGTGCCTGGTATACAGCACTTATTGAATCGTTGTAAGCTTGCTGACGGGCTAGTTCCTCTTCATTCGGACGATTGAGCAGCGAAAAGCCGATCAGGATTCCGATGATAAGTAAAAAGCCGATAATCGTGTTTTTATCCATTGAATATAAGTTGATGTTACGAAATTGCAGCTTTCACAAAGCTGATGAATAAAGGATGAGGGTTGACTACAGTACTACGGTATTCGGGATGAAACTGAACTCCCATATACCATTTATGCGAAGTTAACTCAATGATTTCTACTAAATTAGAATCTTCGTTGATACCACTGCACAACATTCCTGCAGCTTCAAACTGATCTTTATAGGCATTGTTGAATTCGTAGCGATGACGGTGGCGTTCGCGGATACTATCTTCCCCGTAAATTTCGGATGCTTTGCTACCTTTGGTGAGCGAACATTCAAAAGCTCCCAGACGCATACTACCACCCAGATCCAATATGTTTTTTTGCTCATCCATGATGTCGACAATATTATGCGGAGTGGTGGGATCGATTTCGGTACTATTGGCATCCTTTAATCCCAATACATTGCGTGCAAACTCTATCGACATGGTTTGCATTCCCATACAAATCCCCAGGCAGGCAATGTTTTTTTCACGGGCGTATTGCAAGGCCAGAAATTTTCCTTCCATGCCGCGAGTGCCAAATCCGGGAGCAACGAGTATTCCATCTACTTTGCCCAGTTTCTTTTCAATATTTTCTTCGTTCAGCTTATCCGAAAGTATAAGTTCCAGTTTCAGCTTGCGGTTATTGTAGGCCGAAGCATGAATCAGCGATTCGATGATTGATTTATAGGCATCGGGAAGTTGAACATATTTTCCTACTAAAGCAATACGAACCTCTTCTTTTGCATTCTCAAGCTTTTCAACAAATGTAGTCCAACGTTCGATATTGGGGGGCGGAGTTGTTTCAAGGTCAAAACCCATTTTGGTAAGCACTACTTCGTCGAGTTTTTCGGCCATCATGTTCAACGGAACACGGTAAATGGAAGGAACATCGATCGATTGCATTACAGCATGTGGTTCTACATTGCAGAACAATGCTACTTTTTTTCGCATTTCCATCGAAATATTATGTTCGGTACGGAGCACGAGAATATCCGGCTGCACCCCCTGTTCCTGGAGCGCCTTCACCGAATGCTGAGTAGGCTTTGTTTTAAGTTCTTTGGCAGCAGCAAGGTAAGGAACGTAAGTAAGGTGAATTATGAGGCAGTTTTTGCCGAGCTCCCAACGTAACTGGCGTACACTCTCAATGTAAGGAAGCGATTCAATGTCGCCTACAGTTCCCCCGATTTCAGTGATTACAAAATCATATTCGCCTTTACTTCCCAGCGATTTGATATTTCGCTTTATCTCATCGGTAATATGTGGAATAATCTGAACGGTTTTTCCTAAATAATCGCCCCGTCGCTCTTTATTAATAACATTCTGATAGATCCTACCTGTAGTTACATTATTGGCTTTATGTGTTTCCACGTTGAGGAAACGTTCGTAATGCCCAAGATCAAGATCAGCCTCATGCCCATCCACGGTAACGTAACACTCGCCGTGCTCGTAAGGATTCAGGGTTCCGGGATCCACGTTGATGTACGGATCCAACTTTTGATTGGTTACTCTGAACCCCCGCGCTTGCAGGAGTTTCCCTAATGAAGCAGCTATGATTCCCTTTCCCAGAGAAGACGTTACGCCGCCTGTCACGAAAATGTACTTGGTTTTATCCACGATGATATACTATCTTAAAATTACTGCATTTTAAGCCCGCAAATTTCGGAAAAAAAAATGAATTCTGAAAATAAATGCACTGATTGCTGAGGTGCATTCGGGGCTTTTTATAACTTGTTGGCATTTGAAAGCCAGATACAAAAAAAAGCAACGCAAGGGCGTTGGTACCCTTTTGGTACCTTCGCTCTTACGTTGCAAGCTTTATTGCTGGTGACGACGATTATTCCTCGCCTTCTTGTGCTTTTTTAGCTTTTTCGGCTTTCACCATTTTCTCAGCTGCTTCGTTGATAAGCTGATCTTTCAGGTCGGCCAACGACTGAATATCACCCAGGGTAGTTTTTTCAGCGGTAGGAAGAGCTGTTGTTTCTTCTTTTTTCGCTTTTTTTGCCTTCTTTGGAGCTTCACCACTTGTATCAGAAGCTGCTGCTTTTTCGGCACGTTTCACATCTTCGTGGATACGGCTGTGCGACAGAATGATACGTTTTGCGTCCTTATTGAATTCAATTACCTTGAACATCAGTTTCTCATCCAGCTGAGCCTGCGCTCCGTCTTCCTTTATAAGGTGTTTCGGAGTGGCAAAACCTTCAACGCCATATGGCAATGAAACTACAGCACCTTTATCCATCATTTCGATAATCACACCTTCGTGGATGCTATCAACGGTGAACATAGTTTCCAATACGTCCCATGGGTTTTCTTCCATTTGTTTGTGACCCAGGCTCAGACGACGGTTCGATTTGTCGATTTCCAATACCTGAACTTCGATTTCGCTACCAATCTGAGTGAATTCCGATGGATGTTTTACCTTCTTAGTCCACGACAGGTCAGAGATATGGATCAATCCATCAACACCTTCTTCGATTTCAACAAATACACCAAAATTGGTGAAGTTGCGAACCTTAGCAGTGTGCTGCGAACCTACGGCATATTTTTCTTCGATATTTTCCCATGGATCCGATTTCAGCTGTTTGATACCCAGCGACATCTTACGCTCTTCGCGGTCCAGTGTCAGGATTACGGTTTCAACTTCGTCGCCTACTTTCAGGAAGTCCTGTGCCGAACGAAGGTGTTGCGACCAGCTCATTTCCGATACGTGAATCAAACCTTCAACGCCGGCAGCAATCTCAACGAATGCACCATAGTCGGCCATCACCACTACTTTTCCGCTCACTTTGTCGCCTACTTTCAGGTCGGCACTCAATGCTTCCCATGGGTGAGGTACCAATTGTTTCAGACCCAAAGCGATACGTTTCTTTTCATCATCAAAATCAAGAATTACTACATTGATTTTCTGATCGAGTGTAACGATTTCTTCCGGATGAGTTACGCGGCCCCACGACAGGTCGGTGATGTGGATAAGACCATCAACGCCACCCAGGTCGATGAACACACCGTACGAGGTAATGTTTTTAACAGTACCTTCGAGTACCTGACCTTTTTGCAGTTTGCTGATAATTTCTTTCTTCTGGTTTTCGAGTTCAGCTTCGATAAGCGCTTTGTGCGAAACCACAACGTTTTTGAATTCGTGGTTGATTTTGATTACCTTGAATTCCATTGTCTTGTTAACGAATACATCGTAGTCG
>CAZLHC010000011.1:0-84829 GCA_964559265.1 uncultured Paludibacter sp.
GCTCAGGAAATTGGGTTAGGACAACGTACCAACACCATCCTGCAATCGGCCTTCTTCAAAATTGCCAACGTAATTCCTTACGAACTGGCGGTAAAAGAAATGAAGTACGCCATCAACAAATCGTATGGTAAGAAAGGCGAGAAAGTAGTAAATATGAACTACGCAGCGGTTGACCGCGGTGGTGAGTACGAAATAGTGGAAGTTCCTGCCGAATGGGCCAATCTTCCCGACGAAGATGCGTTGATTAGCAACTTCCCTTCGTTTATTACCAATGTAGTATCGACGGTTAATGCTCAGAAGGGCGACGACCTGCCGGTTTCTACCTTCAAAGGTCGCGAAGATGGAACCTGGATTCAGGGAACCACCAAATACGAAAAACGCGGGGTAGCTGCTACCGTTCCGGTATGGGAAATGGACAATTGTATCCAGTGTAACCAGTGTGCCTATGTATGTCCTCACGCTGCTATCCGTCCGTTTGTGCTCGACGAAACCGAACAGGCAAAAGCTCCTTTCAATGGACTGAAAGCCAATGGAAAACAATTCGCAGGTATGAGCTACCGCATTCAGGTGGATGTGCTCGACTGTATGGGTTGCGACAACTGTGCAGAGGTTTGTCCGGGCAACAAAAACGGTAAAGCGCTGAAGATGGTGCCTATCGAAACACAGTACGAAGAACAAAACAACTGGGATTTCTGTGTGGAGAATGTTCAGTCGAAACAACATTTGGTAGATGTAAAAGCCAATGTGAAGAATTCGCAGCTGGCAACTCCGCTCTTCGAATTCTCGGGTGCTTGTGCAGGATGTGGCGAAACTCCGTATGTGAAACTGGTTACTCAGCTCTTTGGCGACCGTCAGATGATTGCCAACGCTACCGGATGTTCTTCTATCTATTCGGCTTCGGCTCCTTCGACTCCGTATACTACTACTCCCGAAGGTCGCGGACCGGCATGGGCTAACTCGCTTTTCGAAGATAATGCTGAATATGGTTTGGGTATGTTGTTCGCCAACGAACAATTGCGCGACCGCCTCGAACGCCTCATGAAATCGGCCATTGCTGAAAATTGCTGCGACGATGAACTGAAGGGATTGTTCCAGGAATGGATCGACAATAAAGAAAATGGCGATATCACCATGCAATTGGCTGCTAAAATCAAGCCTTTGGTGAAGAAACACAATTGCCAATACTGCACGGAGATCGACGGACTGAGCAAGTACCTCGTGAAACAATCGCAGTGGATTATTGGTGGTGATGGTTGGGCTTACGATATCGGTTTTGGTGGTCTCGACCACGTAATTGCCTCCGGAAAAAACGTAAATATTCTGGTGCTGGATACTGAAGTATATTCGAATACCGGTGGACAGGCCTCAAAATCGACTCCGGTAGGAGCTATCGCTAAGTTTGCTGCTTCGGGTAAGAAAATCCGCAAGAAAGACCTCGGAATGATGGCAACCACCTATGGTTATGTGTATGTAGCACAGGTAGCGCTGGGAGCAAATCAGGCTCAGGCCCTGAAAGCAATCCGCGAAGCCGAAGCATACGATGGACCATCGGTAATTATTGCTTATTCGCCTTGTATCAGCCACGGACTTGTAAATGGAATGGGCAAATCGAACGGCGAACAGCAGGAAATTGCAGTGAAATCGGGCTACTGGCACTTGTATCGCTACGATCCACGTCTGGAAGCAGAAGGTAAGAATCCGATGCAGCTCGACTCGAAGCCACCACAGTGGGATATGTTCCAGGGCTTCCTGCGCAGCGAGGTTCGTTATACTTCGCTCCTCAAGCAGTTCCCGAAAGAAGCGGAAGAGCTGTTCATGGCGGCACAGGATAATGCACGTTGGCGTTACAACTGGTACAAGCGTATGAGCGAAATGCCCATTACGGAACCTGCTGTAGAAGCATAACTATCAAATCCGGAATCTTGATTCTTGATTCTTGATTCTTGACTATAAAAAAACCTCGATTACTTGTTAGTCGCAGGTTTTTTTTGCTATCGATACGTTCAAACTTTCGGCCTCTCGCTCAAAAAATGTATCCTTTGCAGGCTAAAATCCCCCAACTCGCCCTTCGGGCTCAAACAGGGAGATTTTCGCCGCCTGCTTCAGGATCATTTTTTGGCTCGCTGCCAGAGGTTTGAACGTATCGTTAGCAAAAAATGGAGAGGGAGTGTGCCGATAGCGCTTTACTCACTGAACAGTTGATTCTCAAAATGGTTTTAGTATGTAATATTGCTAATCTGATATTTATATATCTTCGGCAGGTAAAAAACGAATCAGAGTAGTATTGGTGTTTTTTATTTTTATTTTACAACAGATGGGTAAAAGCATATCGCTGATAGTATTATTCATTGTTGTTCCGTTGCTTATGCAAGCGGAGCAATTTTCAGCTCCAGAGATCCTGAAGGTTGGAGTGTATGACAATCCGCCTAAGATATTTACGGATGATAGCGGGAATCCCGATGGAATTTTTATCGACATCATTGAATCGGTATACTCTCCGCGAAAAATACGTGTGGAATACGTATCCGGAAAATGGTCGGATTTATTCAGTATGCTTCAAAAAGGTGAAATTGATGTTTTGCCCGATATGGCCTTTTCGCCCGAACGCGATTCGCTGTTCCACCTTAGTGTTCCCGTTTTAAGTTCCTGGCTGCAAGTATACACTTCCAGCTCGAGTATTATCAACCAACCGGCCGATTTACAGGGAAAACGAATTGGGGTGTTACGCTCCTCGAATCAGGAAGAGTATGTAAAAGTAGCAATCAAACGTGATTTTGACATTGATTACAGAGTGATCACATTCGATACCTATACCCAATCGGTTGAAGCGCTGAAAAACAACGAAATTGATGCACTGATTGCCGATCGTTTTTTTTACTTTTCGGAATTGTGCGATGAGGAAATTCTTGCTACGGGAGTTGTTCTCCAGGTCTCTGCGCTACATTTTGCATTCTCGAGCCAAAGTTCTTTTTGGCTGGTGGATGTACTCAATAAAGAAATTTCACTACAGTACAACAATCCCAAATCGGTTTACTATCAGTCGCTCCAGAAATGGTTCAATAAGCATAAAACAAAAATTCCTGAATCGGTACAGTGGCTTATCGCTTTCCTGTCATTAGCTTTCGTGGTCTTTTTATTGTTTACGGTAACACTGAGGGCCAGGGTGAAATCGAAAACCCTCGAGTTGCATCTTCAAAACAATGAACTGATGAAAGCGAAAGAAAAAGCGGAAGAAAGCGATCGGTTGAAAACGGCCTTTCTTCAAAATCTTTCGCACGAAATACGGACTCCCCTCAACGGGATCCTGGGTTTTGTAAATGTGTTACAGGATCCGCATTTCAACGACGCACGAAAAAATCAGTTTACTGAAATTATTAATTCGAGCAGCGAACGCTTGCTATCGACCATCAACGATATTGTGGAAATTTCAAAGATTGATGCGCATCAGGTGGAAGTGAATCGAACTTCATTGAACCTGATGGATATTTTGCAACAACACATCGGGCAACTGAAAGAAAAAGCGGCGAAAAAAGGAGTAACGCTGACTCTCAACCATCAATTGACTTCTGAAAATGCATCTATTGAAGCAGATGCGGTATTGCTGAACGGTGTAATTTCGAGACTGCTCAACAATGCGCTCAAATTTACCAGCGAAGGCAGCATCGAAATAGGTGCCTATCCCGAAGGTTCGTATCGGATTGTTTTTGTGAAAGATACCGGAATGGGTATACCTGCCGACAGACTGGAGGCCATCTTCGAACGGTTTGTAAACGCCGATTTAAAACTTTCGCGCTCCTACGATGGCTCCGGGTTGGGTTTGGCCATTGTGAAATCCTATCTTGAATTAATGAACGGAAGCAGTTGGGTAGAGTCGGAAGTGGGCAAAGGCAGTACGTTTTATTTTAAAATTCCGGTTGTGTAGATTTTTTTATCGTGTGTTTACCGGTTCTTAGTTTAGGCCTGAAAATGGATCTTTAAATAGGTGGTTGGGCTTCCAAATGCAGAATTGGATTAGCTGTTAGGGGATTGGGGTCGGGCTTGCAGATGCAGCATTGGTTTTCCGGTTAGTGTTTTTTCGCCGGCTACCTTAAAACCAAGCCTGATGTACAATTGCCGTGCTCCCGGATTATCCTTGTCGACCAACAATCCCAGTGTACAGTTATTTTTCGTTACGTATTCTTCTATCAGGTAGTTCAACAGTTTTGTTCCTATTCCTTTTCCTTGCTGATTTGGATTCACTCCCAGGCAATCGATATACAACTCGCCGGCTTCAGTTTCATCTTCCGGATTGAACTCATGATGAAAGCGTTCACGAATTTTCCGGATTACCGGCTCCCGTAATTCCGACAACCGGGCTCCATCGTAAATCACTGCCGTAGCGATAATCGGGTGACTTGTATCGTCATGCATGTAGTCCTCTCCTTCCGGGATTTCTTCAACCACCCAACCGTTTTCGTACGAATACTGGTTACGGGGCTCCCGTACCAACTCTTCAACAAAAGCCATGGCTTTCTCTTCCGATGTATCGCCTGTGAAGCGGTAAATCAGATCGTTCATCGCCAGCATAATATGAGCGGCAATGGAGCTTGCATCGGCAATGGTTGCTTTTCGAATTATTAACTTGTTCATTAGTATTCCTGTTTGAATTTCTTTAACCCGGGCACTCTCTTATCGCAGATCAGTACTTCGAATGGTGCCTTTATGGATAATCTTACAAAGTGTATGGATTATTGTACGAAAATAAGAATAAATTTTTATTTTTTCTCTATTTTTGAATCGCTTTTACAAACAAACACAAAATCAACTAATCAAGTGTTCTCTATGTTTAACAAAATTACGATCTTGTTTTTCTGCCTGGTATTGCCTTCTTCGATGATAGCTCAACGGCAGTATCAGCTGGATGTTTCAACCGTTAAAACCGATGTGCTCCGCGGACACCTCGACCTGGGCGGCAAGGATAACCGTGGAAATTCGATCGCGGTAACCAGCCACTACCTCGAAAAAAACGGCCAGCCCTTTATTCCGGTGATTGGTGAATTTCATTTTAGCCGCTATCCGCATCAGTATTGGGAAGAGTCGATCCGGAAAATGAAAGCCGGGGGAATTTCCATTGTTGCTACCTATGTATTCTGGAACATGCACGAGTTTGAAGAAGGTAAGTTTAACTGGAGTGATGATTTTAATCTGCGGCGTTTTGTTGAACTTTGTGCCCGTAATGGCATGGAGGTAGTGGTGCGCGTAGGTCCTTTTTGTCATGGCGAAATTCGCAATGGCGGCATCCCCGACTGGTTGTATGGCCGGCCTATCGATATCCGGAGCAACGATCCGGCTTATTTGTTTTATGTCAACCGCTTATACAGGGAAATCGGGAAGCAGTTGAAGGGTTTGATGTACAAAGATGGCGGACCGATAGTTGGCATCCAACTCGAAAACGAATACCAGCATTCGGCGGCTCCCTGGGCCTTTACTTACAAAGGTGCACCGCGCGATAATACGGTGGCCAGGCGCGACCGCGATATCACTCAAATTGGTGTGGGTGTGAATGCCGATGGAAATGCGTACTCCAACGTGGGCAGCGAACATATGAAAACGCTCAAGCAACTGGCCATCGATGCCGGACTTGTTGCTCCGTTGTACACTGCCACCGGCTGGGGCTTTGCTACCATTGTCGAAAAAGGGAGTATTCCGGTGATGGCGGGCTATGCGTATCCGTTCTGGACCGATGGCAACGAACCCTCTCCTTTCTACCTTTATAAGAATATTCACCAGCAACCCGATTATTCGCCGGTGAGCTACGATGTGAATTTGTATCCTTCGATGGCCGTGGAATTGGGCACCGGAATGGCCGTAACGTATTCGCGCCGACCGCGGGTGCCCGGCGAAAGTATGTTGCCGATGATGGTGCGCACGGTGGGTAGCGGTACCAACGGACTTGGTTTTTACATGTATCATGGCGGTACCACGCCGTCGATAGGCAATTACTTCCTTGCCGAAGGTTTCGGGCTGAACAATAAATCCTACGATTACCAGGCTCCTGTAGGCGAATTCGGGCGCGTAAGCTCCGGATTTCATGGTTTGAAGCTCATCAATAATTTCCTGAAACACTACGGCAGCGATCTGGCTCCGCTGCATACCGTGCTGCCGGCCACCAACGAAGGCATCAAACCCTCAACCACTTCGGTATTGCGTTATGCCGTACGAAGCGATGGCAACAAAGGCTATGTATTCATGCATAATTTCCAGGATCATCTGGTAACGCCCGACCTGAACGATTTGCAGATTTCCATTCAAACTAAATCGGGAATAGTAAGGATTCCATCCAGCGGAACTTTCACCCTGAAATCGGGAACTTCAGCTATTTTCCCCTTCAACACTTCGTACGATGGTGTGGAGGTGTTGGCAGCTACCGTGCAGCCCTACACCCGGTTTGTAAACAATAACAAGCCGGTTCATGTATTTATTTCGATGGATGGGATACAGCCCGAACTGGTGGTGAAGAAAAATGCAAAGGTTACCGGCCGGGAAATTAAGAAAACAATAAAAGGAGATCAGCAACTGATCAGCCTGCCACAGGGCAAAGCGGCAGAACTGGTAATCGACGGAAAAACCTTTCTGGTGTTACCTTTTGAGATGGCATTGCAATCGTATGTGGTGGGTACAACCAATCAGCAGTTGGTAATCAGTAAGTCGTTGGTAACCGACGAAAACGGTCAGCCAGCCCTTACCACTTACAATCCGGTTGCTACCCTGACTGTGTATCCGGCCCGATCGAAGGTAAGCTCTGCAACTGCTCAGGCAAGTGCAGTAAAGTCGGCCACTCCCCTTTTCAGCGAATGGAAGCTGAGTGTGGCCACGGCCAATCCCGGTTTAAAACTCGAACAGGTATTCGACCGGAACTTCGTATTGAAAGGAGCAGAAATCGACTGGAGGGGCATCAACGACATCTTCGTTACCTTCGATTACCGGGGCGACCGGGGCGTATGCATGATGCAGGGAGAACTTCAAACTGATAATTTGTACACCAGTCAGCCCTGGACCATCGGGCTGAAACGCTTTGCCGAAGCACTTCGTCGGCACGAAATGTATTTTTACTTCGTACCGATGCAAAAAAATGCCCCTTACCTCAGTTATCTCGACAAAGAAGTAGTACCCAATTTCGGGACCGGTAAAGAATTTCTGGAAATAAAGCCGCCGGTGATCGAAGTAGAATACAAAATAAACGTTGACATAAATTAAGCGGAACGCAGAATTTTCTCCATTTTCCGACCTTTAGCCAGCTCATCCACCAGTTTATCGAGGTACCTCACCTGGCGGGTGAGCTGGTTTTCAATTTCTTCGATGCGGTAGCCGCAAATCGATCCGGTGATAAGCCCGGCATTGGGATGCAGGGAAGCCCGTTCGAAGAAAACAGCAAAAGTTACCTGCTCGTCGATAAGCTCCTGCAGTTTTGCTTCGTCGAAGCCGGTCAGCCAGCCAATAACCTGGTGTAATTCCTCACGGGTACGGCCTTTACGTTCCACTTTAGTTACATACATCGGATATACAGCAGCAAAGGTAATAGAGGCCATGCGCTGGTCGTGTTCGGGGGTGGTGGTCATGCAATCGATATTAAAATTAAACTCCTAAAACTATGGCCGGTGCAATTTTCAATTCTTTGCTGATGGCACGGGCTACTTTCAGTGTCGGTTCACTTTTACCACTCAGATATTCACTTACACGCGAAGGAGAGACTCCAATACGTCGCGCTAAGGTACGCTGAGAAATATTATTTTCTTCAATTTTCAATTTCATCACTTCCGCTAATGGAGGCAAAGCAATTGGGAAATGCTTTTCTTCGTATTCCATTACAATGTCCGACATTAATGCAAGTTCAACAGCTTTCCTATCAGAAATCTGTGTGGTATCATTTACTTCAGGCAACAGTTCTTCAATCCTGGCCAATGCCGTGAGGTATAATGATTTATTGATTTCCCGGGTCATATGGTTATCTTATTAAATTGTTAAACAATTAATCTTATTATATTCTTCATGGGTTCCAACAAAACGAACATATACATACCCATGCGTAAATTGTATGACCACTACCACTCGGTAATGATTACCTTTTACATTAAACACATATCGCTGATTACCAATTGCATCAACAGAATTAAAATGGCATTTTAAATCATTATAACCAGACCATTTTGAAAATTTAACCTGTAAATACCACGTCTCTAATGCTGTTTTACTTTCAGGATGCTTATGGTAAAACTCAACCAACTTTCGATGTGAGATGACTTTCATAGTTTCATTCAGGTTTAGATAGGACAAAGATAAGTATATGTTTTGATAAACAAAATTTTCAATCACTAATTTTGAATTACAAAACTTATATAGTGTAAATCCGACATCTATGCACAACCATTTACCTCTTAATAGCGTTAACTGGTTGACAAACCGTAGAACAAGATGAACAAAAAACCACTCTCCTACTCTATACTCGAGCTGGCCAATGTAGCTGCCGGCAGAACGATACAGCAAACCCTTAACGATTCGGCAGCAGTTGCACAACTGGCCGAACAGCTCGGTTACCAGCGATTCTGGCTGGCCGAGCATCACAATGCAGAATTTATCGGTAGTAGCGCCACTTCTGTATTAATCGGTTATATAGCCGAAAAAACATCCACCATCCGTGTAGGATCGGGAGGCATCATGCTACCCAATCATTCACCGCTGATTGTAGCCGAGCAGTTTGGAACCCTGGCGCATTTGTATCCCAACCGCATCGATCTGGGGCTGGGACGAGCACCCGGAACCGATCAGGCAACTGCCCGGGCCATTCGTTCCGATTTTATGGAAGCAGCTCAGCACTTTCCGGCTGATATTGAAGCTATTCAGCAATATTTTTCGGCCGATAACAAAAGCGCCAAGGTACGTGCAACCGTGGCAGAAGGACGAGATGTACCCATTTATATACTGGGATCGAGCACAGCCGGCGCCAGTGTTGCAGCAAACCTGGGATTACCCTACGCCTTTGCCAGTCATTTTGCATCCACTTACCTGCATGCTGCGCTTAGTATCTACCAAAACGGTTTTCAACCATCGGCACAGTTGCAGCAACCCTACACCATGGCCGGCATCAATGTATACCTGGCCGATACCCCCGAAGAAGCCATGCGCCTGTACACCGCCCACATCCGGATGTTCCTGGGAGTGCTCACCGGCAAACACGAAGGAGTGCAGGCACCCACCGACATGACGCCCGATTTGCGCGAGCTAATGCAACATCCGGCGCTGGAACAAATGATTCGCTATTCGTTTGTGGGAAGCAAAGCGACGGTAAAGCCACAACTCGAAGCCTTTGTAAAAGAAACCGGGGTGGATGAGCTGATCACTGTGTCGGTTATGCATTCGATTGACGACAGGCTAAAATCGGTAAGGCTATTTGCTGAATTGATGGAAGAGATAAATACGTAAAGAAGCAGGAGAAATACATTATTTCTGTTTGATATGGTTTTTTTGTGTATTTTTGTAAAAAAACAGACGTAATCCAATGAAAGTATATCATGGTGGTTTCATGGCTGTTGAAAAGCCAAAGATTTTAAAAAGTAAGTTTCCAAAGGATTTTGGAGATGGATTTTATTGCACCCAATTGGAAACACAAGCACTTCGTTGGGCAAGCCGTTATGATACACCGGTCGTTTCTGAATATGAATACACACCTGATGAAACCTTGAATATATTTGTATTTGAAGACATGACTGAAGAGTGGCTGGATTTCATTATAAATTGTCGTTCGGGAGGGAGGCATAATTTTGATATTGTAATTGGGGCAATGGCAAATGACCAAATTTACAATTATATATCCGATTTAACTGAAGGAATTCTTACCCGGGAACAATTTTGGGTATTGGCAAAATTTAAACACCCTACTCATCAAATTTGTTTTTGTAGCCAAAAGGCATTAAAAACATTAGAATTTTCAGCATTTAATACAACAGAACATTATGACAGGCAGAGAAGATAAATATTCAAACGATTTGTTTTTCCTGTGCTCATTAATCGAATACATTGGCAGGAAAACCAACAATCACCGCAACGTGGTAGTTAATGCCATAGGTAAAGATGCCTTGCAACACATCCTTGATCTGGCCGATGTATATCATAGCGAAAACATCGATAAGCTAACAGTTGAACTTATTGAAAAACACAATATTAAAAATGGGAATTTCGATAATATTTCAAATGCGATATACTCAATACCAACCCATTGGGATATCGGAAAAGTGTATAAACGGTTGATCATTGCTGTAAGTAAAGAAGAAGACAAACCCTGCATTGATAGTTTAATCGCAGTATACAATTCGTGGCTTTCGCGAAAAATTGAAGATTTTAATGGCAGTGTGTATTACGAAAGTCCGGAATATCTTTATCAATCGTATCTGACAGGGGATGTTTTGTGAAATTTGAGCAGTACATCGCAACTAATCGTAAAACTGTTGAACCGGATATAATGCTTCATGTATGAAGCATCATTGTACAAACTTTCAATTGGTGAAAGCAACTACAACTTGCAGTAAATCAAATATAAACATGAATAAAATTTTAACTTTACTTCTTATCGGCCTGTCCTCTGCTACCTTTGCACAAAAATTTGACATTGTGGATTTCAACAAAAAAATGATGGTTGCCGAATGGTTGTTTGAATACGATATGATTGCCTGGAGAAGCTCGGATAGTGTAATGACCCATGATAAAAAAGAGATTGCGAGGATTGGAAGTGATTGGTTTTGCTTTCAAAATGAGGATACATGGCATGCTGTATACGGAAAATATGAAAACAATCAATTTGACCTTGTTTTTCATTTTAAGGTTGACAAGGGGCAGGTAAGTAAAACAGATGAAAAAGTGGATACAACACTGCTTCATCGATATTCAAGGGCACTGCAAACGGCCAACAAACAAATTAAAGCTCTGAAAGACACTGTTAGCCTGAGATTTAATCAGTATATCAAAGAGAATGACGATCGTTCACTTTCTGTTTGGATTTTTCCTGCATTCCAACCAAACAGTGTGGCAGTATATGGCGGTGAGTTCGTTTATACTATTGACGAAACCGGGAATAAAGTGCTAAACGACAACAGCTATTTCCAGGGACAATTTCGGGGATTCAAAGTAGACAAGCCACGAGAAATCTGGTTAAATTACCAGGAGACTGAAAAACCGACATTGGGGGCAGTCTTTTTTGCCTGGTATTATAAATCGTACTTTTCGAAAATCGTAATTGACAACTCCAAAAGCATTAGCACCCCGTTTAAGTCGGATAATGGATGGACCTGGATACATGCTGAAAAAAAGCGATAAAAAATGAGTAAGGCCGTTGCTTCATTAAAGGATGCAAGAACAAAGATATATATACCTGAATTGAAGCAAAATAATCCGCAAAGAGGGCATCTAATTTTGCAGATACGCGAAATAAAGGTGCAGAAGTTTATTATCATCTTGCAGGAACAACATATAAACGTGTAGAAGCGAAAAAGCAACATGCAGGAGCGAAAAAGTAAACTGTAAAAGCGAAAAAGCAAGGTGTAGATGCAAAAATAAACTTTTATAATCAGAAAATATCATTGTGCAAGAGCAAAAAAGCATCGTGCAGAAGCAAAAAAGCAGAATAACAGAGCGAAAAAGCTTAACAGCGTAGCCTGAAACCAATTTGCAGTAGCACAAACACAACAGCGGCTCCCAAAAATGGGAGCCGCTGTTGTAAAAAAGCAATTAGCCGGCCAATGATCGGAACGAGAGGCCGGAGATTTGTTTATAGGGGACACTTCCGGCACCGGCAACCGACTTAATATACATTTTAGCATCCAGTGCCAGGTCGATCATGCCGGTTAGCGGTTTGTAGAGCACGTTGAACCGTTGGTTTCGGGCTTTATTCATCTGCACCTGAGCCTCAATTACCGCTTTATTTTTGTCGTACAGGTTATTGTACCTGTTTCGCAGCGCATCCACCTTCAGGTCGGCCTCGTTGGGATTGTATTCGGCGATGGTGGACAGCAGGTGAATAAGTTTATCGAAATTATCGAGGCGGGTATCGAAGCCCATTTGCGACGAGGATATTTGTTTCACCGTTTTACCTTCGGCTTTCAGCGTTTCCAATTCGACGGCAGAGAGACGCTCGCTGGCCCGTTGTCCGCGCAACTTACGCACCAGGATGGCAGCCGATTGGTCGGCCTCGAGGGAAGAGTCGGACGATTTGAGAGCGTTGTAGATGCGGGTAATGAGGGAGTTAAGCGAAACGAAAGCCAGTTTGCGGGCATCGATGGCAGTGTCGTAGACCGAAACGGCCTGTTTGAGGATAGCCAGCGACTCAATGGAGGAGGCCAGGAGACTTTGCATAGCCGGCAGCGCCAGGCTCGGTTTCGACGGATTGTAATCGGTGCCAAAAGAAGTGGCGGCAGCAACTAAACGTTCGAAGTTGGAAACATTCCGGACATGACCGGATTCGGAAGTAGTAGCCATAAACAAAAGGTATTAAGATTAATAAAAGAGAAATATCGGGGTCAAATGTATAGGAAATAAATTAACATGTGATGTTTTGTTATGCTTTTTTAGTTAATTAATTAGCATTTGAGGATTATAATATCATTATATTAACATATAAAACAAGATAATACGTTAAATATACAACATTATTAACAGTTGGTTTTTCATTTTTAGTTAAACAAAGGAGGTTGATAAGAAAAATTTTAAGAATTTGAACATGAGATAGAAAATACAGGTGTGTTTATTTAGAAATATTTGTATATTTGCGAAAACGAAAGAAAAAATATAGATTGATGTATCAACATGTAAAATTATGCTGTAAGTAGTTGATTGATTGATTGACATTTGAAAGCATATACAAGTTAAGTATTGTCGGGAAAATAAACAATTCACATTGCCTTTAAAGAGCACAACTTGCTAAAAGTTTTGATAAACGAACAAAATGTATGTGAGAATAAGAATAAAAGTGTTGGTGGAAATGTGAAAAGAATTTATGACTAAATCACACTAAAAAACAAGAAAAGTACGTACATATGATTATTAGAAAGTAGCAAGCATAAAAAAAGCGACAATTGTTGAAAAATGCACATCAATAAAAAGTAAACTCATCTTTGGTTAACTTGCATCTCTAAATTAAAACATTTTTTTGTACTTTTGCTACTTTTAATTATATTATGAAAAACGAAAAACTGACAAGGAAAGAAATAATTGACAACCGACTTATACTAGCTGGTTGGAATATTGCCGACCGAACTCAGGTAATTGAAGAATATGAAATCATTGTCGATTCAAATCTTGCAAAAGAAGCAACAACACCATACGCTGGGTATCAATATAGTGACTATGTATTATTAGCTAAAGATGGAAAGCCTTTAGCTGTAGTTGAAGCAAAGAAATCGAGTGTAGATGCACATATTGGAAAGGAACAAGCAAAACAATACTGCTTCAATATCCAAAAACAATTTGGAGGGCCTCTGCCATTTTGCTTTTACACTAATGGTCATGATATTTTCTTTTGGGACTTAAATAACTACCCACCTAAAAAAGTTTTTGGGTTTCCGACTCGTGACGATCTTGAACGATACAAGTACATAAGACAAAAAAGGCAGTCCCTTTCAGGTGAATTTATTAACTCAAAGATTGCAGGTAGAGATTATCAAATTGCGGCAATCAGAGCAGTTTTAGAAGCAGTTGAAAAACGCAAGCGAAGATTTCTTTTGGTAATGGCTACTGGAACAGGTAAAACCCGTACTTCTATCGCTTTAGTTGATGCTTTAATGAGGACTGGCTGGGCGGAAAGAGTTTTATTTTTAGTAGATAGAATTGCACTTCGAGACCAAACACTTGATGCCTTTAAAGAACATTTACCACATGAGCCAAGATGGCCAAAGCAAGGTGAAAAAGAGATAGCCAAAGACAGACGAATTTATGCTTCAACTTATCCAACCATGTTGAATGTGATTCGGAATGAAGATAAAACACTAAGTCCACATTTCTTTGACCTGATTGTAGTTGATGAAAGCCACCGCAGTATTTACAATACTTACCAGGAAGTTTTAGAATACTTCAACAGAAGATATTGAGGTTTTAGATATATATTGGTATTCAACACACAATCAAAATTATTCTGACTGTCCACGGACGCTGGAAAAAATATTATTACAAAAACACTTAATCACCTTCGGACGACTACCAAAATGGAACAAGGAACTATAATAACCATGAAAGCAGCATTTCACTACATAGTTAAGATAAAAATCATTCGCTACAATTCAAAAAATGAAATTGACTTCTTCAACTATGAAAAAAAATTTGAACACGAAAATCCTATTCGAGCAAGAGAAGCAGCATTCGAAGAATATGAGGAATGGATCAACGATTTATACATAGGTCTTGGAAAGCATGGACAATACACAACAGACAGACAAGCAAGAATTGATTTAAAAACCTTTATCATTCCTTCTGAAAATCACAATATTCAAATCAAAGATACAGAAATTGAGTTTGGGAATTCACTCGGGTATGGCATCGGTGTTTACTTTGTAATTGACAAACCCTATCATTCAGCATGGGAAATAGAGAGTATGTATGACAAGACCGGAGACGAACATTTGCTTCACGGAATTGGCACCATCGATATTTACGATGATCCATTAGAAGTAAGCGACCAACTCAACAATGAAGTTCTTTATTACGAACATTACAACTACGATAAGGGGAAACACGAAAGAAAAACAAACTTTTACGACTGGGACATTGATGATGTAGAAGAAATACATTATTTAGAAACACCTTTTGATTGGAGCGGCTTTGATGTCAAACCAGAAAAGCTCGTAGAAGCTACCAATGAGCAAAATTTCGTATCAAAAATTGAAAACATAATAGCTGAGGGTGAGGGTAATACTGTTGAATTTAAACCAGCACTTCTTTATAATTTCAAAACAAATCAAGCAGGAATCGGTGTAAAAGCAAAAATTGCCACTACTATTTGTGCCTTTCTTAATTCCAATGGGGGATTTTTGTTTATCGGTTTAGACGATAACGGAAAGCCACAGGGTTTAGAGTGGGATTTTAGTTTAGCAAATGGAAAGCAACCAAAGGACTTTTTTCATGGAGAGTTTGACCAAATGTTATCGTATTTTCTTTCATTTACAGTTAAACAATATATAACCGGACAATTCGTTCAACTAAAAGGAAAAGACATTTTTATGATTTTTGTTGAGCCAAGTAAAAACAGACCCATATTTCTAAAAGGTCAAAACGGAAAAGAATTTTGGGTGCGTGGCAACCACGGTAACAGGCAACTTACTGACAATGAAGAATTAGCCAATTATTGTATAGATAAATGGGGTAAGTGAAGCACACCCCCGGAGAGGAGTTCCTACGAAAGTGAGCCACCATTCGGGTAAAGTAAGTCATTTATTGAAGAATAAATACCGACATTATTAAGGAGAATGACAGCGTTTTATTCGTTACTGATTGGCTACGGAATTATAAATACATTAGGATACAACTCTTATTTACGAACCTCAGAGCTTAATTTATTTTAGCTAGGGCAAAATGAAATTACAAGTTTGTAAGTTTTTTAGTAATAAACAATACAATTACAATTATTTTTGCAAAGAGACTCATTGCGATGTAATAATTTATTTTACTTATTTAAAACACATCAACGTTTACGATGAAATTAAACTCTGCTCACGAAGGATATGAATATCAGGATTTATTGACAGTATACTTTATACTGCCTGAAATCTTAAACGGGTATAATTCTAATTTTGTAATAGACAAGAAACTTAATCCCGAGGATGTTTTTGATGATTTGACAATCGAACGACAGGGTATTATTCTAAAAAAGCAAATTAAATATAGTAAAGCACATACATTACAAAAAAAGGATATATCTGCTGAGAGAAGATTATTTTGAAAAATTAAAACAAGTACTAAAAAAAGATTTATTCGATTATACAGTTTTATACTTAAATTAAAATAACACAATCGATTATTATTGAGATATGTGGACATTCGGATGTCTTTTTGTAACTACAGACTGAATTTAATCCCAGGAGGTAGTCAATACTACAGTTGTACTAGTTGAATAACGATAGTGTTGAAAAACAGAAAAACAAACAGCCAATAATTCAGAAAAAAGTTATACTTTCGCAAGTTATAATATCAATTTCAAATAATGGCAAGATTAGACCCTACACCAAAGACGAAACTGCGTTTGTACGCATTATCGGGGAACAAATGCGCATTCCCTGATTGTGATCATATATTTGTTTCGCCTGAAAATGAATCAAACATTTCAAATATTTGCCACATTGAAGCTGCAGAAGAAGGTGGCGAGCGATATAATCCAAACTCAAATGATGAAGAACGAAGAAGTTTTGAAAACTTAATTTTACTTTGTCCCAATCACCATAAAGTAACTGACGATGTACAGACTTATACCGTTGATGTTCTTCGTGAAATGAAAAGGACACACGAAGCAAAAATGCTTAAACCTTCCGAACTTCAAAAAAATCCTTCCGCGCTTAGCGATATAATAAAATTAATTGGCGGAAAACTTTTTGACACGCAAACTATTGACGTTCAAACAGCACCAAATCCGCAAGAAAAAATACAGTACAATAATGTTATCCGATATAAACCTGTCATTGAAGAATACAGAGCTTATCAAGGGAAATTAAGCAAATTGTATGAGGAAATAGAAAAAGCAGGCTCAAATCGAAAAGAATTCTTACTATTAAATATTAAGAATATTTATCTTAAAGAAAAAGTAGAATTTGACACGATAGTTAAGATTCGTGCAAATGCAGACAATATCATAGATAATATAAAAGATATCTTATGGAAATTAGTAGAAGACACTAACTTAGACAGAGAAGTCATTGAGGTTGCACTAACCATTCTAATTGTAGATGCTTTTATGCGTTGCAATATTTTAGAAGAGCCACAGAAATGATAGTTAGTAAGCACACACACCCCGAAAGAGACCTTTATTATTTGGGTGCAAAAACAATAGAGGTAATGAACTCGTCTAAACAAGTCGAATGGGATTATTTTGATTTATTTATCGCATTAAACCAAAAACAAAAAATTTCTGTTAATTTATTTTCATTGGTTTTAGATTGGCTTTTTATTTTGCAGGTCATTCAAAAAAGTAATAATGGAGGGATAAAACGATGTTTCTAAAAAGTTTAACGATACAGAATAAAAATACAATTATCCGTGAAATTAACTTTCACAAAGGATTGAATTTTATTGTTGATGAGACCCCTGATTATCAACAGCGAACAGGCAACAATGTTGGTAAAACTACCGTGTTGCGTTTGGTGGATTATTGTTTTGGCAGCGATGGAAAGAATATTTACAAGGATACGGAATTTCAGAAACAGCCAAATACTATTGTTGAAAATTTCTTGAAAGATAATAATATAATAATCACACTTGTTTTATCTGAAAATTTAGATGATGAAAATTGCAAAAAAATTGAAATCAAGCGAAACTTTCAACAAAGAAAAAATAAAATACAAGAAATTAATGGTGAAACTATTGCTGAAAAGGATTTTGACGATACCTTAAAGCAACTTATATTTGATACAGAAGTTGATAAACCAACATTCCGACAAATTATTTCAAAGAACATTCGGGACGAGAAAAATAAAATGGCAAATATTCTCAAAGTACTAAATTCATTTACAAAATCGGAAGAATATGAAGCCCTTTATCTGTTTTGGTTAGGATTAGAGTTCTCAAATTTAGGAGAAAAGCAACAACTAATTGACAAAAGAAAAGCCGAAGAACGTTTGCAAAAACATTTATCCAAGTCAAGTAATTTGCCTCTTATAGAGCAAGCTTTGGCTGTAATAAATTCTAAAATTGAAGAATTAGACAGAAAAAAAAACACCTTTAACATTAATGAGAATTTTTCAGTAGACATTGAGGTTTTAAATCAAACTAAATACAAACTGAATAAATTAACTTCGGAACTTAGTGGTTTAGAAATGAGAAAGGACTTGATTATTGAGAGCAAAGATGCTTTGGAAAAAGAAATTTCGCAAGTAGATGTCTCTCAAATAAAAATGCTCTATGAAAAAGCAAAGTCCTTTATTCAAACAGTTCAAGTCAGTTTTGAAGACACATTAAATTTTCATAACAATTTAATCTCTGAAAAACTAAACTATATAACCAAAGAACTTCCTGATTTGCAAAAAACAATAAACAAAATAAATTCTGAAATTTACAATCAAAGAATACAAGAAAAAGAACTGACCGAAAAACTGCGAAAAAAAGGTATTGTGGACGAATTAGAGGAAATAGTAAAAGACTTGAATGCACAATACGAGCGCAAAGGAAAATTAGAGCAACAAAAGCAGATGTGGGAAGAATCTAATAAACAATTACAATTAGTTAATCGTGATTTAAAAATCATAGATGACAACATTGACTCCAAAGATGCATTAATAAACAGCAGAATAGCGGAATTTAATAAATTTTTCGCAGCAATGTCAGACAAGTTATATGGAGAATCTTATTTTTTAATTCCGATAAAAAGCAATAAAGGGTACGATTTAAGCATTTCAAACATTGACGGCAATCCAAGCACAGGTAAAAAGAAAGGACAAATATCGGCGTTTGATTTTGCCTATATTCAATTTGTCGACAGTTTGGGAATAAGATGTCTGCACTTTATAATGCACGACCAACTTGAGAATATACACGACAATCAACTCAATACCGTTTTTGAAGTTGCTAATACAAGCAACTGCCAATATATTGTACCGATTTTAAGAGATAAAATACCGTCAAATGTTGATGTAACTATGTTTGAAGTTTTGTCTTTGTCGCAAGATGATAAACTGTTTAGAATTTGAAAAACGACATTGCTGGTTCGGTGTACGAATTCAACAATATTAAAACCACTTTTTATGATTTAATTTATGCTGAATGATTTTTTTCGAAAACAGAAGGTACTGATTTTTATAGCCATTTTCTATTGTGTGATTATTACTATTAATATTCTGTTTTATGCTTTTACTGCGGTTTTCAATATTGGAGACCTGGAGTTTACAGAACCGCCGTCGTTAACTAACCGGGGAATCCCCGGAATGATCGTAAAGGGATTACTAATCGCACCTCTATTGGAAACCTTAATATACCAACAATTCATTTATTATCTTTTATCAAAACTATCCTGTTTGAAAAACCGGACCTGGTTAATTTGTATGGTAGCGGGGATAATCTTTGGTTTATCACATACCTATAGCCTACTATACATGATTCAAACCAGCCTCATCGGTTTTGTTTTTATGTATGCCTTTCTTATTCATATTCAGAATTTAAGAAAAAGCTTTTGGCTTATTACAATCATCCATTTTTTGGTAAATTTGACTGCGTTTTTAGAGCAATTGCTGTTCGCCAATTAACAAGTCACACATTTTAACCCACCTTTAAACCAATATTAAAGATGAAAACGGACGCTATACACTTTTAACACAAGGAGGGTATATTTATAAACTTAGTATAGAAAGATAGTTAATTAACAATTTCCCCTGTTCATTGCAGGTTACATAAGTGAATTATTGGCTTGCAAAAATTATTAACTAAACAAATCATTCGGCTTCTTCCGCAATATCCCTTTCTCCACACTTTCTTCCAGCATTTTTTCTGCAAATTCCCACAGGCTATCCGATCCCTCTGCTATTACCTTCTTTTTTGCATACACAGTTTCGTAATCCACATCAAACTCGCGCCAGGTGCCGCCCTGATTGGAGGTGTTCTGAAGCAAGGGTTCCAACCGGTCCATGGCCTTAGCAAATTTGGCTTCGGGGGTCTCCCCTGCCTCAAATTCTTCCCAAAGGGCTATAAATTCATCGGCCTGCTCCCGCGGAAGCATGCCAAAAATACGTTGTGCTGCCTGCCGCTCATCGGCGGTATTCACATGGTTTTTGGTGGTGTCGTATATAAATGTATCACCGGCGTCGATTTCCACAATGTCGTGAATCAGCACCATCTTTACCACCTTCAATACCTCCACCGGTACCTTCGAATGTTCGGCCAGCACAAGTGCCATCACTGCCAGGTGCCAACTGTGTTCGGCGTCATTCTCAGGACGGTCGCTGTTGATCAACCTGGTTTTGCGCTGGATGTACTTTATCTTATCAATTTCTTTGATAAAGTCGATTTGTTGCAGGAGAATAGCTGAGTTCATTATAATTTTATAGTTTGACCATGAGGACCAGCAGTTGGAATTCCGGCTCCGTCACGGTTCATTAAAAAATTTTTAACGTTGATATAAAACAACTACAATTAAAATTTCAAATTTGTAAATTGCTTCAACATCGTTCTTAATTCCGATAGAATAGCTTCTACCCCACCCGGCACATCCGATTCAATATTAAGTGGCATCACCGGATCGTGGAGCGATAGCCGAAGCAGAAACCAACCATGCTGTTCGGGTGCAGTACAGCGAACCCGAAGGCCTTCATAATTGGGGCTTATTACTTCCCAGCCCTGCACGAGCTGCACCTGATTTTCGAGCGAGGCCAGCACCTCCCGGCCATAGTCGGTGGCGTTATCGGCTAAAATACTGAACCGGATTTCGCTACTTTCTGCCGGATGCTTCAGGTTGGCAATTAAATCGGTCAACTGCCCACCACTATGATGCAATCTGGCCATTTCTACCAACAACTTTGCCACCAGAAAAGCTCCATCGTCGAGAAAATAATTTTCTTTCAATGCAGCGTGTCCCGAAGTCTCAATGGCCAACCAGCATTCATCTCCTTCTGAATTTAACCGCACTGCTTCGTTGATAACGTTTTTATAGCCCCGCTGAAAACGGTGATGCTTTCCTTTCAGGTCATTTACGATAAATGCGGTCAGACCTTCTGAAGTAATGGAATCGGTAACTATGGTACTTCCGGGATGTTCGGTCAACACCACTGCCGAAATCAGTGCTATCAGTGCATTCCGGTTCACCGGATTACCTTTTCCGTCGACAATGGCCGAGCGATCGACATCGGTATCGAAAATAATTCCCAGGTCGGCCTTTTCACGCATCACTGCATCGCAAACCGACTGCATCGCTTCTTTATCCTCCGGATTTGGAACATGATTGGGGAAATGACCATCGGGATCCAAAAACTGACTTCCCCGGGTATCGGCACCCAGTGGAATGAGCACTTTTGAAGCGAAAAAACCACCGGCACCATTGCCGGCATCCACACAAATTTTCAAGCCCTTAAGCGGCTGTTCGAAATGCGACTGAACAGCGGCCTGCTTTCGGATATATTCCACTAAGCCGGCGGCATAGCTATCGATAAAAGGAAGAACTTCCACCGGAAAAACAACATCGGCAGGTGAAAAATCATTCGCTTCAGCAATTTTAAGAATTTCAGTAATATCTTTCTTATCCAGACCTCCCGAACGGGTGAAAAACTTAAAACCATTGCGATTATAGGGCAGATGGCTGGCAGTAATCATCACTCCGGCAGTAACCGGTGTTTCGGCCGATACCGTTGTCATAAACATCGCCGGAGTGGATGCCATTCCACAATCGAACACCTTTACACCGGCTTCGCACAAACCTTCTATAAAGGCCTGCTTCAGTTCCGGTCCTGAGTTTCGCGAATCGGTACCCACGGCTACCGATACGTTGGTATTACCATGTTGCAACAACCAGGAAGTAAATGCATTTCCCAGTACCCGGGCAACTTCGGGGGTTAAATTTACCGGTTCTCCCGGCACTCCTTCGAGGGCAACACCACGAATATCCGATCCGTTTTGTAATTTTTTCCAGTTCATAGTGAAACTTATTATACAATTCTACAATCGTTTATCAACGACAACACCCCTACAACGATAATTTCACACTTCTGGTTCAACTCTTCAACTACATCACAATCAACTTACCGAATAAATGAGTTGTATTTAATCTGAAAAAATAAGTTCCGGGAGCTAAGCTGAGATCATTGAGCCGGATAAGCTTCTCACCTGTGTTCATTTCTGAAGAGTACACCTGTTGACCGTTTACTGAAAAAACCAACAAGCTGCTTCCGGCGGGCAGTTCCTCGTCAACTACCAACCACAAATCGCCACCGGAATAGGGATTTGGGAACAGTGCCAATGCTGAATTTACATTTTCAAGTCCCGTTAGCTGATCATACCGAATGCGCACTTCGGTCAGGCTGTTCCAGTTATCTCCCCCTGTCGAATTTCCATTCCCTACAATACGAACGTATCGTGCATTTACTGGAGTAATCTCAAAACGCTCCAGGCCGGTTGTCATCCCACTGCTAATCCCACCCGTCAATACCTTTTCATATACATTATCATCAGCCGAAATTTCGATATCGAAAAAAGACCTACGTTGATCCCCTGCGTAAAATGCCAGATCCACTGCCCATACCCGGCGAACACTACCCAAATCGTAACGAATCCACTGACCAAGTCCCGGCTGGCTCCAGCGGGTATTCAACGCATTATCGAGGGTGTTTTGAGGTGTATTTCCAAACTGATTACCGATTGCCGTAACGGCAATGAGTGAGTCGGCAGGAAAAAGCGGTACCGAATAAAAGCCCGACTTTTGACTGTTTGGTTCTAAAACGGCATTATCTTTCCCCACCAGGTTAGCTACTGATACCGAATACGGACCATACGGAAGTGGCTTATTCAGTTCGAAAGAAACTGTATACATCCCATCAAATTTCAGCACACCCTCCACCGGTTTATCGTTGATTGAATAATTAGAAAGTGTAGTAGCCGATTCGGCAGTAGGCACTTCGTTGAATTCGAGGTGAATGAGCGATGGATTTTCAATTTCCACGCTCGACAATCGAATCAGTTTAGCAGGCATTTCGCCGGTAGCATTGGGAAGCATCTCGCTCATTGCCAGCAAGAAAGCTCCCACTCCGAAATCGGCAGTCGATGTTGCACTCACCGTTTGGTAGGGATTAGCATTTTCACCAATCGGCTGCACGTATCCAACCCTTCCATCCGATTGTAATGCCACTTGTGTAAGATAATTCCATGACTTTTCCACCGTGGTTCCATAATCGTCCCAACTGAAAATCCCATTATTCAGTCCCCACAAAAAGCCGTAGGTATAAAATGCAGTACCACTGGTTTCGGGCCCCGGTGCATGCTGTGGATCAAGCAAACTGCGGGTCCAGTATCCCTCCGGCTGTTGCGCTCTTTTCAACGCTGCGGCCATCGCCCGGTAGCGCTGAAGGTACAACGGACGGTTTGGATCGTCGGCAGGTAAATCGGCCAATACCCGTGCAAAACCGGCAAACACCCACCCCGAGCCCCGGGCCCAAAAATCTTTCAACCCATTGATGGTAGTGTGTCGGGGATAAACATATTTTGCATCGCGATAATATAAACCCTCTTCGGAATCGAACATAATACTATCGGCATAGGTAAAATATTCAAATAATTTCTGCAGATACAGCTCATTTTCGGTAAGTTGATACAAACGGGTCATTACAGGCATCACCATATACAACCCATCGGCCCACCACCAATAATCGCGGTTAGGGGTACTCATCTGGTACTCCATCACCTCACGCGCCCGTGCAATTTTGAAGTCGGCGGGGTCGTAGTTGTACAAATCGGCATACACCTGAAAACAAATCTGATAATCGCCAAACAACACATAATCGTTCGACTCGCCGTACGAATACTTCCAGTTGTCCTTGTTGTCGGACCGGGCACCTTTCCACTGGTTCACTTCCGACCAGGCATACGAAAAATCGTAATAGCGTTTGTCGCCCGTAGCTTTATAGGCCGCCATATTGCCGGTATGATACGCCGCACGGTTCCAAAACGAATTTCCATGAACCGGATTTCGCCCCTGCCAGTAATCGTTGGCACTATGAATGTACTCTACTACTTCGGATTTAGAAGGAAACCAGGTAGCAGCCTGAGCAATCAAACCGGATGCAGTAACAAGAAAAATAAAAAAAAATTTGCGTATCATATTTTACAATATTAGATACGCAAAAATACTGGTAAGTCGGATGTATTTCGACGAAAATTAAATCAAATGAGTCCCCTGATGCATCAATTCCTTAAAATTTCAGGTTCTGAAACCTTACCCCAACATCTTTCCTACTTTCTCCAACTGCTCATGCGCCGTCAAATCAATTTTAGTAGGCACCACCGATACATATCCATGCGCCAACGCCCATTCGTCGGTATCGGTTGCTTCGGGCTCGTGATTTTCAAACTCACCTGTGAGCCAATAATAGGCCCGTTCGCGGGGATCGGTTTTTTTCACAAACTCCTTTACCCATTTTCCATCGCATTGCCGGGCTACCTTGAGTCCCTGAATTGCACCCGCGGGTGCATTCACATTCAAACATACCCCGTGATCAAGTCCGTTGGCCAACACCGAACGGACAATACCGACAATAAAAGGTTCGAACAGGGTGAAATCGGCATCGGGTGCATAATTACAAATCGAAAAACCAACCGAAGGAATTCCGTTTTCACATCCTTCGAGCACTGCTCCCATAGTTCCGGAGTATATTACATTAATAGCCGCATTGGAACCATGATTAATCCCCGAAACCAACAAATCGGGCTTACGGTCGACTATTTCATGCAAAGCAAGTTTTACACAATCGGTAGGAGTGCCACTACACGAATACCGCGTAAGCCCCTCCCGCTGCTCCAGCAGGTGGAATCGTATCGGATGCGTTACGGTAAGTGCGTTCGATTGAGCCGATCGCGGTCCATCGGGCGCAACTACCACAACCTCTCCCAGTTGGGTCATAAGATCGGTTAATACTGCAATTCCTTTTGCGAAATCGCCATCGTCATTTGTAATTAAAATTAATGGTTTATTTGTCATCATACTGATCATCTTAATATTTATAAAACCTGAAAAACAGAAAAAAGAGGACGGATGACAGTTGACATCCGCGCCTCTTTAAAGTTAAGATTAATTGCGCCGGTAAACGCTAACTAAAATAGCACTACCCACAATTAAGGAAATTTTCAGTTACGTTTTACAAGGTCTTTTTCACTTCCACTTCTTCGTAACTTTCTATCATATCCCCTACACGGATGTCGTTGTAGTTCTTGATGTTCAATCCACATTCGTAGTTGGTACCCACCTCTTTCACATCATCCTTGAAACGTTTAAGCGACTCAAGTTCACCGGAATAAACTACGATACCATCGCGAATGATACGGACTTTATTATTACGTTTGATTTTACCTTCGCGTACCAAACATCCGGCAACTGTACCCACTTTGGTAATTCTGAAGACTTCACGAACCTCAACCGTAGCGGTGATTTCTTCCTTGATTTCAGGAGAAAGCATCCCTTCCATTGCCGACTTAAGTTCTTCGATTGCATCGTAGATAATGGAGTACAAGCGCACATCAATTTCTTCTTTTTCAGCCATCTTACGTGCCGAAGCACTCGGACGAACCTGGAATCCAATAATAATGGCGTTGGAAGCTGCTGCCAGCAATACATCGGAATCGGAAATGGCGCCTACTGCTTTGTGAATTACATTGATCTGAATATTTTCGGTCGAAAGTTTCAACAAGGAATCGGCCAATGCTTCCACCGAACCATCCACGTCTCCTTTCACAATAATATTCAACTCTTTGAAATCGCCCAATGCAATACGACGGCCCAACTCGTCCAGCGTAAAGTGCTTCTTCGTACGTAAACTCTGTTCACGAGCCAGCTGTTCCCGTTTGTTTGCAATTTCGCGGGCTTCCTGTTCGGTTGCCATCACATTGAAGTTATCACCAGCCTGTGGAGCTCCATTCAATCCAAGAATCAGTACGGGATCTGATGGTTTTGCTTCTTTAATACGCTGATTACGTTCGTTGAACATGGCTTTCACCTTACCAAAATAAGTTCCGGCCAGTACCACATCACCCATATTCAGTGTACCGTTTTCAATCAGGATGGTAGAAATATAACCACGTCCTTTATCGAGCGACGATTCGATTACCGAACCCGAAGCACGTTTATTCGGATTAGCCTTCAGTTCGAGTAATTCGGCTTCCAGCAACACCTTTTCGAGCAATTCAGGAATACCCATTCCCGACTTCGCCGAAATTTCCTGCGATTGGTATTTTCCACCCCAGTCTTCAACCAGGTAATTCATTTGAGCCAGAGCTTCCTTGATTTTTTCAGGGTTTGCACTTGGCTTATCCACTTTATTGATAGCAAATACAATAGGAACGTTAGCTGCCGAAGCATGGTTGATAGCTTCCACAGTCTGAGGCATCACACTATCGTCAGCTGCTACTATCATAATGGCGATATCGGTCACCTTTGCTCCACGGGCACGCATAGCCGTAAATGCTTCGTGACCGGGAGTATCGAGGAACGTAATGCGCTGACCACCCTCCAGTTTCACATTATAGGCTCCGATATGCTGGGTTATTCCTCCAGCCTCACCGGCAATCACATTTGCTTTACGTATATAGTCGAGCAACGACGTCTTTCCGTGGTCAACGTGTCCCATTACCGTTACAATTGGTGCACGGGGCAGCAAATCATCTTCCGTATCGGGTTCATCTTCACCAATAGCCTCCACCACATCGGCACTCACAAATTCGGTAGTAAAACCAAATTCTTCAGCTACAATATTAATTGTTTCGGCATCCAGTCGCTGGTTAATCGAAACGATCATACCGATGCTCATACAGGTAGCAATAACCTGGTTAACCGGTACATCCATCATCACCGCCAATTCACTAACGGTTACGAACTCTGTCAATTTCAGAACAGTTTCCTGTTCGCGGTCCAGCTGCTCCTGCTCGTGCATACGTGCCGAAATCGAATCACGTTTATCGCGACGATACTTAGCCCCTTTGCCCTTTTTGTTACCGCCGGCCATGCGCGCCAGGGTTTCTTTAATTTGCTTATCAACCTCTTCTTCGTTCACAACGGTTTTCAGAGGTTTCTTAAACTTATCGCGGGCCAGTTTGGGTTGCATAGCTCCCCCACCTGCTGCCGGCACCGGAGCAGGTTTTTTGGTACCATCGGCCGGGAAATGCTCAATATCCACCTTTTGATTGGTAAACCGTTCGCGTTTTTTCTTTTTCTTATTATCGTCGGCCGTAGCAGCAGCACCCTCCGGTTTCTTTTCCAGGGTTAGATGCGGCTTTTTAGTCGCCGTTTGCTGGCGCAACTTTTCGTCGCGCTCCTTTTTCTTTTGTTCTTTTGTTTTGGCTTTCGGACGAGTCGATTGATTTATCAACGATAAATCGATAGTTCCCAACACTACCGGAGTTTTATCCAATACAGGCTTAGCCAGCGTAAAAATCACTTCTTCTCCTTCGTTTGGCTGTGTTGTTACAGGTGCTACTTCAGCAGCTTGTGGCTGAACCTTTTCTTCAGCTTTTACTTCCACAGCAAGCTTTTCAACCACCACTTCAACAGAAGGTGCAGGCTCCGGAACAGGCAGTATTTCTACCACCGGCACTACTACTTCTGGCTGTTTTACCTCCGGTTCCTCCGATGCAGAAGTCTGCCCTATAACTTCCGCAGGCTCTTCAGTCCGTTCGATTGGTTCCGGTTTCACTTCCGGAATTTCAACAGGTTCGACAACAGCAACAGGTTCAGGAATCACTTCCTGAACAACTTCCTTCACTTCAACCACTTCAACAGGTGCCGGTTCAGGAATTTCGACAACAGGCTCCCTTACAGGAACTTCCTTAGCATGTGGCTTGTTAATCGCATCCAGATCAATGTGCCCTACCTGCTTGATACCAGGCAAATGGTCTTTGTGAACACTTACCGGGATGGGGTCTTCTTTCTTCTCTTTCTTTTCCTCTCTTGATTTCCCAAATCCTTCGATAGCCACACTTTCGGCTTTGTCCTTTTGGTGACGTTCCTGACTCAGGCGCTCCGACTCCAGTTTGAGCGCCATGTCTTTGTTGAATTCCTTAGCCAATAAAAGGTGCAGATCGTCCGAAATCTTCTGATTCGGATCGGTTTCTATCTTATGACCTTTTTTAGCCAGAAACTCAACGGCAGTATTGATGCCTATGTTTATTTCTTTACAAACCTTACTTAATCTTATGGGCATAATTTCTTATAAAATAATTCTTTTTAAAGCTCTTCCTCAAATTCCGCACTCAGAATACGAAGTACTTCGTCGATGGTTTCTTCCTCGAGGTCGGTACGTTTAATCAAATCCTGACGCGGCACTACCAGAACACTTTTTGCAGTGTCGTATCCAATAGCTTTGAAACTATCGATCACCCACTGTTCAATTTCGTCGTTGAATTCATCTAAGTAGATGTCTTCGGTTTCTTCATCTTCCAGCTCACGATACACATCCAGTTGGTAACCGGTGAGCATACCTGCCAGCTTGATGTTCAGTCCTCCCTTACCGATTGCCTGCGAAACTTCTTCGGGTTTCATATATATTTCGGCCTTTTTTTCGGTTTCGTTGATGCGGATCGACGAAATTTTTGCAGGACTCAACGCTCGTTGAATAAACAAGCTGGTGTTGTTGGTAAAATTGATAACATCGATGTTTTCGTTGCGCAATTCCCGAACAATTCCATGAATACGCGATCCTTTCACTCCTACACAGGCTCCTACCGGATCGATACGATCGTCGTACGATTCAACAGCTACCTTAGCCCGTTCGCCCGGCATACGAGCAATTTTTTTAATGGTTATCAACCCTTCGTGAATTTCGGGAACCTCCAGCTCGAATAAACGTTCGAGAAACACCGGTGAAATTCGTGATAATATAATTTTCGGATTGTTGTTTTTGTTATCCACCATGGCCACTACCGCTCGTACAGTATCACCCTTGCGGTAAAAATCGGAAGGAATCTGCTCCGTTTTAGGTAAATACAGCTCATTACCTTCATCATCAATAAGAAGCATTTCTTTCTTCCATATCTGATATAATTCGGCACTTACAATCTGGCCCACTCTTTCACTGTACTTATTGAATACATTTTCTTTCTGAAGTTCCAGAATTTTTGAAGCCAGGGTCTGACGGAGATTCAAAATGGCACGTCGGCCAAAGCTCATGAATTCGACCTGATCGGTTACTTCTTCTCCTACTTCGTAGTCTTCGTCAATCTTTTTGGCAGCTGTCAGCGAAATTTCAAGGTTATCGTCTTCCAGCTCATCGTCTTCTACTACCGTACGGTTACGGTAAATTTCAAAGTCGCCCTTGTCGGGATTGATAATAACGTCGTAGTTATCATCGCTTCCAAACATTTTGGAGATTACATTGCGGAACGATTCCTCCATCACCGAAATCAAAGTGCTTCGGTCGATGCTTTTGAGCTCCTTAAACTCCGAAAAAGTATCTATCAAATTAATGCTTTCTTTCTTGCTCATGGCTTATTTGAATCTAATAATCATTTTTGTTGTTTTGATATCTGTGTAGTTGAATGTTAGAATTTCTTCCACGGTGGTTTTTCGTTTTGAACCTTCTTCTTTTATTTTCTTCTCAGCCTTGATACTAAACACATCCGGCTTTACTTCCGATAAAACACCCGTCAGCTTTTTCCCCTCCCGGGTTACCACTTCCACTTCTTTTCCAAGGTTCTTCTCGTACTGTCGCACCACCTTAAATGGCTGTGAGATGCCGGCTGAACTAACTTCCAGTTCATACTCTTCAATTTCAGGACTGAGACGTTCTACCAGGTGACGGTTCAACTGAACACAATCGTCGATCGAAACTCCTTTTACGGCATCAATTTCGATGAGAATACGTTGATCGGGAGTCAGTACCAAATCGACCAAATAAAAATCAGAATCCGATAAATACTCCTCAATGAGCTGATTTACAATGTCTTTACTGATCATATATTCCTTTATTTCAACAAAGAAGGGGACTGTGTGTCCCCTCCTCATTTTCTTTCGACCGCAAAGATACAAAAATTATTTACATTCTGCAAATATTAATCGCGCGAATATTGTTTCGAATAATATTCCTGATAGGCTCCGCTGGTTACATTATCAAGCCACTCCTGGTTCGCCAGGTACCAATCCACTGTTTTTTCGAGTCCTTCTTCAAATTGTAGTGATGGGGTCCATCCTAATTCGCGTTGCAACTTCGACGAATCGATGGCGTAACGTAAATCGTGACCCGCCCGGTCGGTAACAAAGGTGATCAGTTGTGCCGATGTTCCGGGTGCCCGTTCGAGTTTCCGGTCCATAATTTCGCAAAGCTGGTGAATCAACGCAATATTAGTCCATTCGTTGTGTCCACCGATATTATAGGTCTCACCGTTGGCCCCGGTGTGGAAAATTAAATCAATGGCCCGGGCATGATCGTTTACCCACAACCAATCGCGAACATTTTCGCCTTTTCCGTATACCGGGATCGATTTATTGTTTTTGATGTTGTGAATAGCCAGTGGAATAAGCTTTTCGGGAAAATGATTTGCTCCGTAATTATTCGAGCAATTGGAAACCACTACGGGTAAACCGTAGGTATGGTGATAGGCTCTCACAAAATGATCGGAAGAAGCTTTGCTGGCCGAATACGGGCTGCGCGGATCGTAAGCAGTTTCTTCGGTAAAAAAACCAGTTTCTCCCAACGAGCCGTAAACTTCGTCGGTCGACACATGGTAAAAACGTTTACCTTCCATGGCTCCTTTCCAGCTTTCTTTAGCCGCATGCAAAAGAATGGCAGTTCCAAATACATTGGTACGAATAAAGGCAAAGGGATCGGTTATCGAACGATCGACGTGCGACTCGGCCGCCAGGTGAATTACCCCATCGAAAGCAAAGCGCTTAAAAAGCTGATTAATAAAAGCTTCATCGGTAATATCTCCTTTAACAAAGGTATAATTGGGTGCATTTTCAACCTCTTTCAGGTTGTCGAGATTGCCGGCATAAGTCAAACCATCGAGATTTACGATCTGATAAGCGGGATATTTATTAACAAACAAACGGACAACATGCGAGCCTATAAATCCGGCACCTCCGGTGATTAAAATTCTTTTCATACGGTACTAATTTGATTTTTAACGGTCGTTTGTAACTCGCATGCCTGGAATACCAGAATACTGTATGTAAAGTATTTACATGCTGGCTTCATACGATAATTTCTGATTAATTTACTTTACTGTTTGGTTACTGTTATTCAGGGGAATGGTTTCTGGCGGCAAAGTTACACTAATATTTTAATCTGTAAAAGTTATCAACAATTAGTAGCAGGATTAAAATAGTTTATTTAAATTTGCAACGTGGATAAAATCATTTACCATATAGAACGAATGCTGGCCAGCAACGATCACGTGATTGTTCCGGGTCTGGGAGTGTTTGCCGTACAGAAAAGCAGTGCGGTAATCCGGGGTAATTACATTCTGCCTCCAAGAGCCACTTTGGGTTTCAACCCCATGGTGCACCATAACGATGGCTTACTGGCACTCGAATTATCGCGTTCAAACCGTATTACGTATCGCGAAGCAACCCGGCTGATCGACCAATGGGTAAGTATTTTCCTGGAAGAGCTCTCTTTCGAAGATGCCGAAGATTTTGGAAATCTGGGAAGTTTTCAGTTGGATCACGACGGACACCTGATTTTCACCCCGGCTGTTCATCTTCCATTTCTACCAATGAACCTGGGGCAACGCCCCGTACGTTTACCAACCCCGAATCGTATCAACAACCGAATGCTCGAAGTACGATTCCCGGCTTATCGAATAATGCGGTATGCGGCAGCAGTGGTATTTATAGTATCCTTACTTTATTCATCGGGATTGAACCACAACGCCACCCTTCACGATCAGGCCAACATGAATATGTTCCGATCGATAAAATGGGAGCAGCTTTATCCTTCGAAACCCGAAATCGTATATACCGATAGCACATTATTGGCGCAGGCCATTGTACCTTATCCACAGGATTCCGTACCAACCGACTCTGTCGAATCTGCCGAAGTATTATTAGAAAAAGTAGCTTCGCCCTACAGTATCGTAGTGGGTGTATTCCAGACCGAAGCAACAGCCCTTCGAATGGCTAATAATTTTGTTTCCGAATTCCCCGAAACAGATGTAAGCACCGAAGGCAGTTACTATAAGGTTACCTTATGTAATTTCGACGATATTAAAGCCGCGGTATCGTATATGGAACAATTACGTCGCGAAGATGCCCGTTTTTCGGATGCCTGGGTTATCAAAAATTAATTTGTAAGTTCCGAATCTTTTCGTATCTTTGCAGCCGCTTTTCGAGTAAAAGCACCAGGTATAATCAATTTAATTTTTTAAAAAATGCCCGTAAAAATCAGATTACAACGTCACGGTCGTAAAGGATATGCGTATTACCATATCGTTATTGCCGATAGTCGTGCGCCACGTGATGGCAAATTTGTCGAACGTATTGGTTCGTACAATCCGAACACCAATCCTGCAACTATCAATCTGAAGTTCGAAAGAGCTTTGTATTGGATGAACACAGGTGCGCAACCCACCGACACTGCCCGTACCATTCTTTCGGCCGAAGGTGTGTTGATGAAAAAGCACCTTCAGGAAGGGGTTAAAAAAGGAGCTTTCGATGAAGCTGAAGCTGAAAAACGCTTTGCTGCATGGAAAACCATGAAAGACAGTTCGGTTAACAAAACCAAAGAAGAACTTGCTGCTGAAAAAGCTGCTGCTGCTAAAGCCCGTCTGGCTGCTGAAGTAGAATTCAACAAGGCAAAAGCTGCCGAACTGGCTAAAAAGCTGGCCGAAGCCAAGGCTGCTGAAGCTGAAGCTGCTGCCGCTGCTGTTGCCGAAGCTGCTCCGGCTGCTGAAGAGGCTCCTGCTGCCGAATAAGCAACAACCATTTAATACTGAAAAGCCCGGAGAAATTCGGGCTTTTTTTGTAGTTTTGCAGCTACTTTAGTCTTTGTTACCCATGATAAACATTTCCATCGTACTCTATAATCACTCCTGGCAGCAAATCCGACTGCTGGTCGAATCGTTGCTAAAGGTAGCCCGATTAAATCAGCTTTACCTTATCGATAACTCGCCGGCACCATCCGTCGATTTTAAGGATAAAGGAGTCACCTATATTTTTACGGGTTCAAACCGTGGATATGGGGCTGGTCATAATATCGCCCTTCGTAAATCGTTACAACAAGATGTGAATTATCATCTGGTGATTAATCCCGACATTGAAGTCGCCCCCGAAACTATAAGTACCTTAGCAGACTACCTCGACACCCACCAGGAGGTCGGCAGCATAATGCCCCGGGTGGTGTATCCCGATGGTTCGCTGCAATACCTTTGTAAGTTGCTTCCAACTCCGGCCGACTTGTTGTTTCGCCGCTTCCTTCCCGAAAAAATAGCCCGTGGTCGCAGGTATCGGTTTGAAATGCGTGCCACCGGCTACCACAACATCATGGAAGTTCCGTATCTTTCGGGGTGTTTCATGCTGCTTCGCACTCAATCGCTGAAAAAAGCGGGCTTGTTCGACGAACGATTTTTCATGTATCCTGAAGATGTTGACCTGACACGAAGATTACACCGCCATTTTAAAACCATTTTTTATCCGTTGGTTACCATAGTTCATCACCACGAACAAAGTTCGTATAAAAACTTACGGATGTTGGTAATTCACAGTACAAATATGATACGCTACTTCAACAAATGGGGATGGTGGTACGATCCCGAACGAACCAAAATAAATAAACGAATCATTCAAAACAACAGCTTATGAACTTCAATTTACTCGAAATTAGTAGTGCCTTTATGGTGCTTTTTGCAATTATCGATATCCTGGGATCGATACCCATTATTTTGAATCTACAGAAAAAAAATAAAAACATGCATTCGCTCGCTGCCAGTGCAGTTGCTTTATTAATTCTAATTGTATTTCTGTTTTCGGGTGAAGGAATTCTCCGGGTTTTCAGTGTAGATATCCGTTCGTTTGCCGTTGCCGGTTCGCTGGTAATCTTCCTGTTTGCCATCGAAATGATACTCGATGTTGAAATCTACCGAAACCACGGCCCTAAAAGCAGTTCGGCTTTTGTCCCCCTCGCCTTCCCGCTCATCGCCGGTCCCGGATCGTTTACCACATTGCTTTCGCTACGGGCCGAATACAGCACCGAAAATATACTTGTGGCCCTCGTACTCAATTTACTAATCGTATACTTAGTACTGAAGGCCACCAAACGAATTGAGAAAATAATTGGCGAAGGAGGAATCTATATCCTTCGGAAATTTTTCGGAATCATCCTGCTGGCTATTGCGGTGAAACTATTCACCACCAATATCAGCTTTCTGCTTTAGTACCTGAAATGTCCGAATTCGCTTTCGATCACCAGTTCACGGGTGGTCGAAGCTTCGACATGCCCTATCACCTGTGCGTCGATCCCAAAGGATTTCGAAATCTCTATAACCCGATTGGCATGTTCGGGAGAAAGATAAATCTCCATACGATGGCCCATATTAAACACTTTATACATCTCCTGCCACGAAGTACCCGATTCTTCCTGGATCATTTTAAACAGAGGAGGAACAGCAAACATATTATTTTTAATAATCTTCAGCTTATCAATAAAATGAAGGATTTTTGTCTGGGCGCCCCCCGAGCAATGCACCATGCCATGCACCTGTGGGCGTAATTCGTCGAGTATCGATTTAATTACCGGTGCGTAGGTTCGTGTAGGAGAGAGCACCAATTTCCCGGCATTCAGCGGAGTACCCTCTACCGGATCGGTAAGGTTTCTACTTCCCGAATAGGCAAGTTCAGCAGGAATTTCGGGATTGTAACTTTCGGGATACTTTTGGGCGATAGTATTTGAAAAAACATCGTGCCGTGCCGACGTCAGTCCATTACTCCCCATTCCTCCGTTGTATTCCTTTTCGTAGGATGCCTGTCCCGACGAGGCCAATCCGACAATTACATCGCCCGGGCGAATATTCGCATTATCAATTACTTCCGAACGTTTCATCCGGCAGGTAACGGTGCTATCCACTATAATTGTACGCACCACATCGCCCACATCGGCTGTTTCGCCGCCGGTGGGATAAATCCTCACCCCCATTCCGGCTAATTCGTCGACCAACTCATTGGTTCCGTTAATCAATGCCGATATCACTTCGCCGGGAATCAGATTTTTATTCCGGCCAATAGTCGACGATACTAAAATATTATCCGTTGCTCCTACACATAATAAATCGTCGATATTCATAATAAGAGCATCCTGCGCAATTCCTTTCCATACCGACAAATCGCCGGTCTCTTTCCAATATACGTAAGCCAGCGACGACTTGGTACCTGCTCCATCGGCATGCATAATGATGCAATAGTCGGGATCATTTCCTAAATAATCGGGTACTATTTTACAAAAAGCGCTGGGAAACAATCCTTTATCACTATTTTTGATCGCATTGTGAACATCTTCTTTTGAAGCCGAAACACCTCTTAAATTATACCGTTGGTCGCTCATTGCTAATAAGAATATTAAATTCTGCCGGAAGCAGTAATCAGTTGTAAAATATGTTGATTTATATCGTTGGCTTTTACTAAATCCTCAAGATTCAGATGCATTCGGTAACACCAGAAATTTCGCGGGTTACTGGGCACGTTAATTCGTTCGGAATGCGGATTTTCGTGAGCATACCGCTTATCGATGGCCATCCAGTCCTGCCAGGGCAGAATCACCCACATAGCCTTCGACTCCAGGTGTTGCTGGATAATTCGCTCTGCAATCCACGTTTCACACTGTTCGGGAGCCGGGCCCTGAAGTCCTAAAGCCCGATTGTAGAACCGTTGTGTCACTACTTTATCTTCGAGCCACCAGGCCCTTATCGGATTCATATCGTGAGTGGAGGTTGTACAAACCGAAAGATAAGGAGCATCGCAGGGCATGGCAAATTCATGGTGAGGTTTCTTTGGCATCCGCTGAATTTCAAGACTTAATATCTCCAATTGCTGCATTACTTCAGGAACTGTATCGGGCACCATACCTAAATCTTCGCCACATACCAGCATAGTGGTAGAAGTTATTAACGCCGGTAATTTATTCAAGGCTTGTTGTTTCCAGAATTCATTGTGCCGGTGATAATAATAGTCCACATAAATAGCATCGAGCAATCGCCGGGTCCCTTCCGGCAAATCGCGGAAGGTGGCAGAGCTGTGCATCGAAATACGGGGGTGAAATTTATCCGGTTGACGCGCGTCCCTGAGGAACAAAACCTCACAATGCAACTGATACAAACCATCGCGAATCAACACATCTTTGGTAGCAAAGTTATATCCCAACGAAGCAAAGTGGTGCTCAACCTTTTTTTGTGTATCAAAGGCAGGCTTAAACTTATAATTCTGCCATCCGTCCTGATCAAAAAACACGCGCATTGCTTCTTCGGCATTGGCTCCGAAAACCGACTGAAGTACATGTTCGCGAAGATAAGGCTTTAAAAACCGGGCTTCGTCCCAGGCAATTCCTTTTTCTTTCAGTTCGGCAACAGTAAATGGTAATGATGGGTGAAAAGATCCGGTGAGACCCCACACAGCATCCTGAGGAATTTCCCAAATTCTGAAAAATCCAAGAATATGATCAATCCGGTAGGCATCGAAATACTCGGCTAACTTGCGAAAGCGATTTTTCCACCACGAATAATCATCTTTTGCCATTCGTTCCCAATTATAGGTAGGAAATCCCCAATTCTGCCCGGTTACCGAAAAATCGTCGGGCGGAGCTCCCGCCTGCATCGAAGTGGTAAAGTTTTCGGGCTCTACCCAGGCATCAACACTCCGCGGACTGACACCAATCGGTATATCGCCCTTGATGCAAATCCCTTGTGAACGAGCGTACTCATGAACTTCGGTAAGTTGTTTTGTAAGGTGAAATTGCAGAAAATAGAAAAATGCAATTTCGGCATACGAATCATTTTCAGGTCTTGCCAATTGTTCAATTTCTTCTGCCTTGTATACGCTATAGTGCGGCCAGGTTGCAAATTCAGGTGTTCCATACAAATCGCGCAAGTAAGAAAACACCGCATACGATACCAGCCAAACCTTATTGGTATCAAAAAACTGCTTAAATTCAGCCGACTTTAACACCTTTTTACCCGTATCGGCATATACTTCGCGCAAATACTCCCATTTTAAGTTCATCACTGCCTGATAATCAGCAAACGATTTGGCATTAAACTCTTTTTTTCTGTCAGCATAATACGCTTTTCGTTCGGGATCCTTAATTTTCCCAACAGCATCGAGATGAAGATAGATAGGATGTAGTGCATATACCGACACCGCATTGTAGGGATACGAATCGTAGTTACTATGATAAAGAATTGTGTCGTTGATGGGTAAAGTCTGTATCATTTTCTGGCCTGTAACAACAGCCCAGTCAATCATCAGCTTTAAATCGTAGAATTCACCTATTCCCCACCCTTTTTTACTTCGAAGCGAAAAAACAGGTATGGCCACACCAGCACCCTTCCAGGAAGGGAGGGTACGAATGAAATGTTCATCGGTTACGATGGTAGTGACCTGCGTATTTACCTGTGCCAGCTGTCGATTGGGACCTCCACCCCATGCCAGTACTTCATCGGTTGCAGTATCAACGATAAGGTATTTATACTCTAATGGAAACTGTAGTCCGGCTGTATCAAGAGCAACCGACCATACAGGAAAGGTTGACTCGTTAAGTCTTACTTTTTTCGCAACATCCCAATTTCCTAAACTTTTTTGATTGCCAACGATAGCGATGTGTCGATCGGGCTCCACTTGCAGGCAAAACAGCTGGAGAATTAAATTCCCTGTAATCTGTTCCGAAACCAGACTTTCAGTACGTTTGAAGTTGCATTCACTGAAAACCGTAGAAGTAAAAGCGCTATCGCCATTGGAAGTTCTCCACGAATCGACCACCTCAACAGAATTGGAATCCTCCGGCATCGAAAGAGAGCGATATTCGCCAAATTCAGGAATCTCAGCCTGCGAAGCCAGCACCAGATGGTACTTATAGTGTATCGAAATTACAGGATGAGCTATTTCAAATTCTGCTTTCCAGTTAAAACCAGGGTCGCAAAGCATTTCAAGCCGAACTTCAGACTGCTGCCCCTCATTTGTCAACGTCCGGATCAACAAATTGAGGCTTTCGCCCCATTTAGTTACAAAATGTATTGAAAAACGAATTGTCATATCATGTTTTTTCGGCAAATTTACGGAAAAATACAGCTTACCATTCCTGAGAAATTTAAAAGCAGTTAAAACTTTCCGAAAACGTTTGTTATAGAAAAAAGCTATCCGGTTAAGGATAGCTTTTTCGAGGTACTTGGCGGATTCGAACCGCCGTAGACGGTTTTGCAGACCGGTGCCTAACCACTCGGCCAAAGTACCATTGTTTTGGCGTGCAAAGATAATACATTTTTTTAAATAAACTACCTGTACACCATAAAAAATGTACAGGTAGTTATCAAAACTCCGTGAAATAACTGCTAAATTTTTACGGATTTACCGGAGCCGGGCGTCCCTGACGCTGGCCGGAAGGTATTCGTTGAATAAGATCTTTCTGGTAGGACTTTTCAGCGTGAAAAATCCGGTTAATTGTTTCAGCGTCAATTACTTTTTTAAGTTTCAGATAATACGATTTCTGAAGATTCGCTTTCGACAATTCGGTTTCAATAAGTGCATCGTTGATGGCCTGGTAATCGATTTTTTCGGTCGGCGAATTGGCACGATGCGATTTGAAAATCTGTCGGTTTCCGGCAAACAATTGCCAGATTTGCTCCTCCATTTCTCTGAAAAGAGGTTCCACTTTAGCTGCATCGGTGGGAGTTAGTTTTGCTTTGGATACAATAAACTCCCACTTCTGTGTAAAAATTTGCTCTTTGGTCATACGGCCCTGGCGAGGCTGAGCAAACACAGCACCCACGGATGCAAAAATCAAAACTAATATAAAAATTTTCTTGTTCATACTGTTGTTTATTGGTAAACGGTTGGTAGGGCTCCCCTTTTTGGTAGTGGCTTTTGATCAACTGATAATCCCAAATGGGAAGATAACCTACATTTCGTAATTACTATCCATACGTTTAGTTAATTGGCTCCGTGCTTCCCGATTCGTCGGTAGTAGCAACCGAACTCAGCACATAATCGTAATAAACAGCCTCATCGAGTTGCGACATCAGGTACACTTCGTAGGCTTCGGCATCCTGCAACTTATTTTGCGATTTGTGAAGCTGGAAAAAAACATTGCCTGCGAATAATAAGCCTACAAACATAGCAGCCATGTAAAACCAGGGCTTCATCATGCGGGTAAAAGGAACTCGCTTGTCGGAAGTAAGCGATTCCATGCGCGAAGCAAACTCTTCGAAGTAATTATCGGGTACTTCAAAAGGAATCCGATGGCCTGCTTGTTCCAGCGTGTATCGTTTAGTTGGTTCCATATCATTAGTAGTATTCATCGAGTTGTTAGACTTTTAATGTATTCAAGGGTTTAATTACTATTTGTTAAAACTTTTCATTAGCGAGATACTTTTCAATTTTTTTCACAGCATGATGATACGATGCTTTCAATGCTCCAACCGATGTTTCAAGAATCTCCTCCAGTTGGTCGTAGGTAAGATCGTCGAAATATTTCATCGTGAACACCAGCCTTTGTTTCTCAGGCAGTGTCAGTATTGCTTCCTGAAGTCGCATTTCAGCTTCATTCCCGTTAAAATACGAATCGGCATGCAACTGATTCAACAAGAGCTGTTCTTCATCCTCCATGCTGGCGATATTCCGCATTCGCTTGTTGGTTAGAAAGGTTAAGGTTTCGTTGGTTGCAATACGATAGAGCCACGACGAAAAACGGGCATCACCCCGAAACGAATCGACCCCGTTCCAGGCTTTCATAAATGTATTCTGTAATATATCGTTGGTATCGTCGTGCGACACAACCATCTTACGGATGTGCCAATACAACCGTTCCTGAAAGGTGCGTACTAGTTCTGAAAAGGCCATCGAACGGGTAGCCGGATTCGTTAGCCTGTTTATCAATTCCTGATCATCTGCATGCATAGTTGCTTTGTTAACTCATTTACCGGTTAGGGATCATCGGGGTATCAGACTTAAGTTACTCCGTAAAGTTTAATCGGGTTGGAAACTTAATTGTACGGGCCCGTATCATCCTGTCGTTGCCCGAAAGATCTTTTCGTACTTCACAATCCACATAGCCAATAGTTTGCAATAACTGAACGCATTGATCGGCATAACTCCGGTGAATTTCAAAAAGCAACTGCCCATGGGGTACCAGTTGGTGGATCGATTTGGTCGCGATGGTACGATAAAACACAAGCGGATCGGTTGTATCGACAAATAAAGCGATAGAAGGTTCAAAATCTTTCACTTTTGACTCAATTTCCGGCATTTCACTGATTGGGATATACGGAGGATTGCTTACAATCAGGTCAATAGCTGTCAATGGAATTTCATTGTTTAAAATATCCAGGTAGAAAAAATCAACCTCAACGTTATTTTCGGTGGCATTTCGACGGGCCACGGATAAAGCATCGGAAGAAATATCGCAGGCCGCTACCCGACAGTCGGGTCGAAGGTGCTTCAGCGCGATGGCAATACATCCGCTACCAGTGCCCACATCGAGCACCTGTGCCCCTAAAGGCAACAGAGTTGCTGCCCATTCTACCAATTCTTCGGTTTCGGGTCGGGGAATAAGCACTTCACTTCCAACCCTGAAATTTAACCCGCAAAACTCTGTTTCCCCTAAAACATATTGAACCGGCATGCCGGTTTTAAGCAAATCGACATATTTTTTAAGAGTTGACCACTGATTATCAGAAAAAGTTGTATTTTTGTTAAGCAATAAAGCGGTAAAATTAAAACCGGTACAATGCGACAGCAATAATCGGGTAACCGACTGCAGTTCGGGTTGCACATAGATGCCGGACAATTCACGATGGATATAACGTTGAGCTTCTTTCATAAGCTGCAAAGATACAAAAAATGAATTACGATGTAAAGTACATGTACCGTTGCCTGCAACTGGCACGGATTGGCGATGGCTATGTTGCTCCTAATCCAATGGTGGGGGCGGTAATTGTTCACAACGACCGGATCATTGGCGAAGGATATCACCAGCGATATGGTGAAGCACATGCCGAACCGAATGCACTCAATTCGGTTACCGAAAAAGAACTTCTAAAGGAATCGACTATGTATGTCAACCTGGAACCCTGCTCTCATTTCGGAAAAACCCCGCCTTGTGCGAACCTGATTATCAGTCAGGGAATACCAAAAGTTGTAATTGGTACCATGGACCCCAACCCAAAAGTGGCCGGAAGAGGGATTGAATTGCTTCGCGAAGCGGGTATAGAAGTAATTACAGGAGTACTTGAAAACGAATGTAATGAATTAAACAAACGCTTTTTTATCTGGCAACGCGAAAATCGTCCGTTTGTACTTCTGAAATGGGCACAAACGCGCGACGGATTTATTGACGAATACCGTACAACTATTGGTAAAGGTCCGGTACAAATATCCAATTTATTGACCAAACAGTTTACTCATAAGTACCGTGCTCAAAACCAATCGATAATGGTAAGCACCAACACAGCAGTACTCGACAATCCGTCGCTGAGTGTGCGACGCTGGGCCGGCAAAAATCCAATCCGGGTAATACTCGACCGAAGTGGACGAATTCCGACTAACTATCATGTATTTGATGAATCGGTACGTACACTCATCTTTACTGAACGTACCGACAGGGTAAGCAGCGAGAAACTGGAATACCAGATTATCGACTTCTCAGCCAATGTTATCCAACAGGTACTTACTCTGTTAGCTCAAAAAAACATCCATTCGGTACTGGTGGAAGGGGGAAGCCAGCTACTGAGCAGTTTTATTCAATCGGGAATGTGGGACGAAGCCCATGTTGAAATCTCGACCAAAGAACTGGGGCAAGGTGTACCCGCTCCTACTCCCGGAGTACTGATGGAGCGATCCGGTTTTGTAGAACAGCACCACTGGATTGATTATAAAAATCGTTCAACTAAATTCTGATGGCAACTCTATGAGTCCTCTGTTGTTCATATCGCTTCTGGCTGTATATATCTACACGGTAGTCAGTTCAATTTCGGTTATCCTGCTCGAGAACCGGAATTCGGTGCGTTCCCTGTCGTGGATTCTGGTACTCGTCTTTTTACCGTTTATCGGAGTAATTCTCTACCTGATTATTGGACAAAATTACCGTAAACAAAAAATTATATCTAAAAAAAGTGTTCGTCACAGTGCAAAATTACCACCGGTAGAATTGCATCCCGAAGAATATTCCGACTTTGTAAAAAGAGCATCTCACTTAAATTTAATTCGATTGCTGCATAAAAATAGCGATGCTGCTGCCTATGCGTATAATAAAATTGAAGTGCTATCGGATGGCACCGCTACCTTTACGGCTATGTTTGAAGCCATAGGAGCTGCGAAGTCGCACATTCATCTCGAATTTTTTATTTTTGAAGACGATCGTATTTCGAACGAATTGCGAAAACTTCTTATTCAGAAATCAAAATCAGGAGTCAGGGTTCGCATGATTTACGATTACCTGGGAAGTTTGGGCCTTGGTCGCGATTACCTTAAGTCGCTTCGCGAAGCGGGCGTTTACGTCAAACCCTTTTTACCCTTGCGATTACGTCTACGACGAAGCAAAATTAACTTTCGCAATCACCGGAAGATTGTGGTTGTGGATGGTAAATATGGATTTACCGGTGGATTAAATTTTGCCGATCGCTATTTATTCGGTAATACACTCGGAAAATGGCGCGACACCTTTATACGTTTCGAAGGAGCTGCTGTACATGGTCTGCAATCACAATTTCTTACCGATTGGTATTTTGTTGAACGAAAGTTGATTACCGACCCTAAGTACTACCCGGCTCCACCGAAGTACAAAGAAAATGTGGTTCAAATTGTAAGCAGCGGTCCCGATACCGACTGGGAAAGTATTATGCAGGGCATGGCCACCGCCATTATGAGTGCTCGCGATTATGTATATATGCACACCCCTTATTTTGTACCCAATGATGTAATAATAAACGCAATAACAGTTGCATCGCTAAGTGGAATCGATGTCAGGCTGATGATTCCGGTACGATCCGATTCGCGTCTTTCCGACGCCTGTACCTTCAGTTACCTGGGCGAAATGCTCGAAGCCGACGTAAAAGTATATCAGTATACCAGGGGATTTTTACACAGCAAGGCAATTGTTATCGACGATTTTATATCCATAGTTGGATCAGCCAACCTGGATGAACGAAGTTTTAATCAGAATTTTGAAGCAAATGCATTCATTTACGACAAAAAAACTTCAACCACATTAAAAGAACTGTTTCTTAATGATATTCACAATTGCAGACAGTTAAGTATCGAGGACTGGGATAACCGAAAAAGAAGTCAGAAAATTAAAGAATCCTTCGCCCGCCTTTTTAGTCCCATTATTTAAACGGAATACTTGAAACCTAACAGATTTTTTTGTAAATTTGTACCCAAAAACGTCCAGATTCATGCAAACAGCAATTTATAAATTAACCATGCGCAACGGCTTGTTCATGGGACTATTGTTTTCGGTTAACTTTTTATTTTCTTCGTCGCGCAACGTAACGCTTATGTTACTTACCTATGTAGTAATGGCATTCATTATTTGGGGAACGTATCGCATGACCCGGCAATTCCGCGACAAAGAACAAGGAGGGTATATATCGTACTGGAGAGCAGTTTATTATGTGATTTTATTATTTTTCTTCTCCAGCATTATTTCGGCCCTTATCAAAATCGGATATACTTCGTACATCAACACCGAATATTTACCTCAATTATTTGAAGAAGGAATTCGTCAGATCGAAAATAACAGAGCCTTATTCGAAAGCCTCAACATCCCCATTGGTGAAGAATATATCGATCAACTCGAACAACAATACAGACCAGTGCCATATGCTTTTCAGACTATATGGGTTAATATATTGAGCGGCACAATACTAGGTCTGATAGTAGGAGGTATTGTTCGTCACAAAAAAGGATTATTCGACGACGATCTTCCCGCCTCTACTCATTCAGAAATTTAATTTTTTAAGATCAGCCATGCAAATTTCCGTTATAATTCCACTTTACAACGAAGAAGAATCGCTCCCGAAATTATTCGAATGGATCGATTCGGTAATGATTGCTCATCAGTTTGATTACGAACTAATTTTTATTAATGATGGGAGTACCGACCGGTCGTGGAGTATTATCGAGCAGCTACACCAGCAATCGTCGCGTGTAAGAGGTATAAAATTCAGAAACAATTATGGAAAATCGCCTGCACTTTTCTGTGGATTTAATGCAGCTCAGGGCGATGTAATAATTACCATGGATGCTGATTTACAGGATAGTCCGGACGAGATTCCCGAACTCTACCGGATGATAACCGAAGAGGGCTACGATTTGGTATCGGGTTGGAAAAAGAAACGACTCGATTCGAAATTAACCAAAAATATACCTTCCAAAATTTACAACGCAACTGCACGAAAAGTTACCGGCTTGAAGCTTCACGACATGAATTGTGGCCTGAAAGCCTACCGCAAAGAAGTGGTAAAAAACATTGAAGTGTATGGCGAAATGCATCGATACATCCCCTATCTGGCAAAGATTGCAGGATTTCGTAAAATTGGCGAAAAAGTGGTTGAACACCGCAAACGCGAATTTGGCTCCACAAAATTTGGCCTCAATCGATTTGTAAATGGTTATCTCGACCTGCTAACCCTTTGGTTTTTATCGAAATTTGGTAAGAAACCAATGCATTTCTTCGGATTGTATGGCAGTTTAATGTTTATACTTGGTTTTTTTGCAGTGCTCGTTGTGGCCGGTGTAAAATTTCACGCGTTGGCCAACCATATTCCGGCTCCATTGATTACCGAAAGTCCTTATTTCTACCTGGCGCTATTGGCAATGGTATTGGGGACTCAGCTTTTTCTTACCGGATTTCTGGGTGAAATTATCGCCCGAAACTCTTCGGAACGTAACAATTATTTGATCGAAAAAGAATTATAATGGAGATTTTCAAAATCATACTTCCGGCATTTGTAGTTATGATGACGGCTTACCTGTTGTTCGACCGGATGTTGGTAAACGAAGATAAACGCCGGAAAGCAGAATTACTTTCAAAACACCATTCGGTGGTAACCCCCATCAGGCTTCGTGCCTACGAGCGTCTGGCATTGGTACTCGAACGTACCCAACCTTCGGCCATGATGTTGGAAGTTATTCAGCCCGGGATGAGCTGTATAGAAGCTCAAAGCAAATTGCTTTCGTATATCCGTGCCGAATTTGATCATAATCTATCGCAGCAAATTTATGTGGGCGATGAAGTATGGGAAGCCATCAAAGCAGTTCACGACAATATGATAAAACTGGTCAATACAACTGCTCAGCATTTCAGTCCCGACGATCCGGCTACCAAACTTGCTGAAGTAATCATACGGATGTACAACGAACTCGACGAAAATCCGGGCTCGGTTGCATTACGACTACTAAAAGCCGAAACCCATCAGTTATTTCTGGAAACATGAAGCTTTACACCTTACTACTGATAGTTCTCGCCGGCAGCCTAACGCTGATATCATGTCAGAGTGACGATGAAACCTGCCGTGAATCGACCCGGGTAACCTTGAAAATTGGTTTTTACACTGCCGGAACAACAAAAGCTGCACCCGTCGACAGTATAAGTGTGCGTTCGCTTGCCAACGACAGTATGTATTACAATAACAAGAAAAACGTCAGCAACCTGGAATTAGCTCTCGACCATTCGACCGATCTGCTTCAGTATGCCATCCGTTTCAACACCCAATGGGATACGATAACTTTGATTTACAGCACTGAACCCTATTTTGTTTCGTATGCGTGCGGTATGGTATTCGTACATGAGCTCGACACGGCACTCACAACCAACCATGTGATTAAAAACCTTCAGATTCCTGAACATTTAATAAGTACTGCCAATGCACAACATATTCAAATTTATCGTTAGTGGATTGGTGTTTTGGAGCGTTGCTACCGTAGCCTGGTCGCAGACTGAAGCAACCGATTCGGTAGTTGTAGCCCTTTGGCAGGGAATGGAAGTGGAAATAGACATTGTGCCACTTCTTTCAAATTTCTCTGGTGACCGCGATTCATACCGTTACGAAGCATTGGCACGCATAAATCTTAAAAACAAATATTTTCCTGTAATTGAAGCAGGATATGAGAGTAGCAATGAACAATTATACAACGGCATAAGTTACCGTGGGGATGGTTTTTTTTATCGACTGGGAATAGATATGAATATGATTCGATCGGCAACAAAAGAAGTGGCTAATAACAAGTTTTTGCTGGGAGCACGCCTGGGCATGACGGATTTTAGTTATGACCTGCGCAACATCCCTTTTGTCGATCCTTACTCGGGAAATACCGGAAGGCTGGATAAGGCAGGACTTAGTTCGTCCCATTTCTGGTTTGAAATTGTTGCCGGTGTTCGCATTGAAATTTTAAAAAATCTGATGATGGGCTGGACTATCCGGTCGAAAAATCCAATTGGAGAAACCTTGCCCGGTGAAACCGGCCCCTACTACATACCAGGATTTGGAAAAGCAGGTGGTGGAGTGTGGGCATTTAATTACGTAATAGGATATCAATTTTAATTAACAAGTAGTAATATGAATTCAATTGAAACTTTAAACCGGGCTGCCGACAACATTCGTGTACTGGCTGCCTCGATGGTTGAAAAAGCAAAATCAGGTCACCCCGGTGGTGCCATGGGTGGAGCCGATTTCATCAACGTACTCTTCTCGGAATTTTTAGTGTATGATCCTGAAAATCCCACCTGGGCTGGTCGCGATCGTTTCTTCCTCGACCCGGGACATATGTCGCCGATGTTGTATTCGGTACTTGCTTGTGCGGGTAAATATTCGATGGACGAACTGGCTCAATTCCGTCAGTGGGGCTCGCCTACACCGGGTCACCCCGAAGTGGATGTGGTACGCGGTGTTGAAAACACTTCGGGACCTCTCGGACAGGGCCATACTTATGCTGTAGGTGCTGCCATTGCCGCTAAATTTCTGAAAGCCCGCTTCGGAGAAGTAATGGGTCAGAAGGTATATGCTTTCATTTCAGATGGAGGAGTTCAGGAAGAAATTTCGCAGGGTGCAGGTCGTATCGCGGGTCACCTGGGTCTCGACAACCTGATCATGTTCTACGATTCGAACGATATTCAGTTGTCGACCGAAACCAAAGAAGTTACCAGCGAAGATGTGGCCATGAAATATACCGCGTGGGGCTGGAACGTTACCACCATCGATGGTAACAATGCTGCAGAAATTCGTCAGGCACTTGCCGCAGCTCAAACTGCCAATGGCCGTCCGACGCTGATTATCGGAAAAACCATTATGGGGAAAGGTGCCCGAAAAGCCGATGGCAGCAGCTTCGAACGAATGACGGCAACACACGGTATGCCGTTGGGAGAAGCTGGCGCCTCATACGAAGAAAGTATCAAAAACCTGGGTGGAAATCCGGAGGCTCCATTTGTAATCTTCCCCGAAACAGAAGAACTCTACGGCAAACGCTCGCAGGAACTGCGTGGAATTGTTGCCGAAAAATATAATATTGAAAAAGAGTGGGCTGTGGCTAATCCGCAACTGGCTGAAAAACTGGCTTTCTTCTTCTCGGGAAAGACCAATGTAAACTGGGAAGCAGTAGTGCAGAAACCTAACCAATCGACCCGTGGTGCTTCGGCAGTAGTATTGGGCGAACTGGCAAAACAGGTTGAAAATATGATCGTTGCCTCGGCCGACTTATCGAATTCGGATAAAACCGATGGCTTCCTGAAAAACACGAAAGCATTTACAAGAGATGATTTCAGCGGTTCGTTCCTTCAGGCAGGTGTAGCGGAGCTCACCATGGCTTGTTTGAGCATTGGTATGAGCCTGCACGGTGGAGTAATTCCGGCCTGCGCTACCTTTTTTGTATTCTCCGACTACATGAAACCAGCAGTACGTATGGCCGCCCTGATGGAGCAACCCGTTAAATTCATCTGGACGCATGATGCTTTCCGTGTGGGCGAAGACGGCCCAACTCACGAACCGGTGGAGCAGGAAGCTCAGATTCGGTTGATGGAGAAACTGAAAAACCACAAGGGTCACAATTCGATGCTGGTGCTTCGTCCGGCCGATGTGGAAGAAACTACGGTTGCATGGAGAATGGCGATGGAAAACACCCACACTCCTACTGCGCTTATTTTGTCGCGTCAGAACATTACTGATTTGCCTGCTGCTACCAGCCGTAAGGAGGAGTCGGTACAGGCTGAGAAAGGTGCTTATGTGGTAGAATGTGATGGAACGCCGGATGTAATTCTGCTGGCTTCGGGATCGGAAGTTTCGACCCTGAACGAAGGAGCTGCGTTGCTTCGTGCCGATGGAATTAAAGTTCGGTTGGTATCGGTACCTTCGGAAGGACTATTCCGTTCGCAATCAGCAGAATATCAGGATTCAGTACTTCCACAGGGAGCCAAATTATTTGGTTTAACAGCCGGTTTACCGGTGAATCTCGAAGGTCTGGTAGGTTGCCGTGGTAAAGTATTCGGACTCGAATCGTTTGGATTCTCGGCACCTTATAAGGTACTCGACGAAAAGCTTGGTTTTACCGGTAAGAATGTTTACGAGCAGGTAAAATCGATTTTATAATACTTCCTTTCAATTTTCTCCCCCGAAAATAGCACTGCTTTTGGGGGAGATTTTATTTTGTAATATACCCATAAAATGAGAAAACAACTACTTCTTCTTTTCGTTTTAGGCACACTTACAGTTGTTGCTGAGAACAAGCGCAATTACACCTGGTATGGATTTGTACGCAACGATTTTTATTACAATTCGCGCCAGAACGAGGAATCGCTGGATGGAATTTTTCACTTTTATCCTAAGCCGGTTGTAGCTTCGGGCACCAGTGCCGATATAAATGCAGTACCTCAGGCCGAGATGCTTAGTATTGCCACTCGATTAGGATTAGACATTCAAGGAGGAAAACTTTACAATTCGAATGTAAGTGCAAAGCTTGAAATGGATTTTGCAGGTGTCGGAAGCACCTACTTTCTAATGCGAATTCGTCAGGCCTATGTACGTTTCGATAGAAATAAAACGGGACTGCTTATCGGTCAAACCTGGCACCCGCTTTGGGGCGATGTGACACCAACTGTGGTTTCATTCAACTCCGGATCGCCTTTTCAACCTTTCAACCGAAGTCCTCAAATCCGACTCACCCATCAGCTTTTTAAGGGATTGAGCCTAACCGGTGCAGTCGCCTGGCAAATGCAAACCAGTTCCAACGGCCCACTTGGCTTTACGCCGGCCTATATGAAAAATTCACTGACTCCCAATCTGTTTGCAGGAATGCAGTATACAGGTAAGTATCTGACAGCAGGTGGAGCACTCGATTATAAACGTATTCAGCCTGAAAGCGGTTATATGCTTGCCTCGATGAGTGCAGCAGCCTACCTGCAATACCGGAATGGATTATTTTGTATGAAAGGAAAAACCGTGTATGGCAACAACCTGGCCGATCATATTATGCTTGGAGGATACGGATTGTATTACAACCCGAGCGATAACCAGTTTGGGTATACCAGTCTTACCGGTTCGTCGTCGTGGCTCAATATCGTATACGGTAAAAAATGGCAGGTAGGCGCCTTTGCCGGTTTGCACCAAAACCTGGGTAGCCAGCTTCCGATGTTATACAAAAATACTGCAGGACAGTTCACTGTCTACGGACGTGGCTTCTACAAAGAACAACAAGAGCTACTCGACCGGATGGTACGAATAGCTCCCTTTGTGATGCACTCGATTAACGATTTTACGTTCGGTGTGGAATATAACTTAACAATGGCTGATTACGGGACTATAAAGAGCGACGGGCGGGTCAACACCCCCTACACGGTCACCAACCACCGGATGGTTGCCACTGTGGTTTACAATTTTTAAAAACTGTCTTCGATGAGGCCGATCTTTTGTTCAATAAGATTGGCCTCTTCTTTCAACGCTTCAATTTTGCGTTCCATTTCACGAATCAGCCCCGAACCTTTCTTGCTGTTTACTGTTAAGAAACCAATATTATTCTCGTAGGTTGCAATTTCCGATTTGAGGTGCTCGTAAGCCCTAACCAATTTTTCACGTTCGCGAAGAAGTTTGTTTTCTCCTTTATTCGACATGTCTTTAAGGTTAGAACGGAAATTATCGAGACGACGCTGATTGGCATCCACGTTCAGTTTTTCGAACATTAGATCAACAGCAGTACGGTATTCCTTATATATTTTATCTTTATCGCGGAAGGGAACATGACCAACTTCATTAAAAGCGGCAATATACTCCCGGAGTTGTGTTAAAATTTCAGGAGCTTCTTTATCGGCAACCGTATCCAGAGCTTGTATGGCTGCAATAATTTCCTTCTTTTTAGCCATATTTTCGGTTTCCACCGAGCGAACATCCGTAGTATTCTTTTGCTTTTGTTCAAAGAAATAATCGCAGGCGCCAATAAAGCGCTTCCAAAGTTCGTCGGAATATTTTTTTGCCACCGGACCTACCGTTTTCCATTCCTTTTGCAATTGAATCAACTTATCGGAAGTCGGTTTCCAATCGGTATTGTCTTTAAGTGCTTCAGCCTGTTCGCACAACTGACGTTTTTTATCCAGATTTACAGTTAGAACACTTTTCGATGCTTTATAAAACTCAGCCTTTGCGTTGAAAAATTTATCGCAGGCAGCACGGTAACGATCGAAAATCCGGTGATTCATTTTACGGGGAGCAAAGCCGATAGCACGCCATTCTTCCTGCAACGTAATAACCGTTTTGGTTGCATCATCCCAGGCTTTATAACTGGTAAGCGAACTGAAATCAAGAGCCTCCAGTTTTTCACACAGTGCCTGTTTCAATTCCAGGTTATCATCTTCTAACTTACGAATCGATTCGAAATGACCCTGGTGCTTTTTATTTATAACCGAGGAAGCAGCTTTAAAGCGATTCCAAATCTCCTCGCGGAATTCACGCGATACAGGCCCTGTTTCGTGCCACTCTTCGTGTAGCTTTTGTAATTGATGAAATGCTGAAACCACATCTTCTTCGTCGGCCAGTTTCTCGGCAGTATCGCAAAGTTGTTGTTTTATTTCCAGATTTTTACGAAAATCGTATTCCCGAAGTTCGTTATTAATCTTTATCAGGTCCCAAAATGAGTCCTGGTACGATGAATATAACTTCCAGAGCTCATTTACCTGTGCCTGTGGTACCTGACCTATAGTTTTCCATTTTTTCTGAAGCTCGCGAAACTCGTTCACGTGAGTCGAAACATCGTCATTGCTATCAACGAGCAACTTCATACGTTCCAGAATGTGTTGTTTCTGCAACAGATTATTCTCGCGTTCGGCTTCCAATTTAGCGGTATAGGCCGATTTACGGGCTTTATACTCGCTAAGCAGCTCCTTCATTTGATCATCGAGTTCATCCTTTTCGGGTTTGAAATCGATTTCTTCCCCACCCTCTTCCAGGAACTTACGTTTCTTTTCTTCCAGCTCTGTTTTTACTTTCCGGTAAAAAATCTGCTTTATCTGCTCTATCTCATCTTTACTATCTTCAATTTCTTGTGATACCAGAAGTTTAAGAGCAGCCAGCAACTCTTCGCGCGTCGAAGCCGTGTAGTCATTGCTTTGTTCAGTGTCCTTGTTCAGTTCAAGTGGGTCCATGTTCAGTGTCATTTATAACGGTGATTAGTTCATTCGCATTCTACCCGATTGTTGCCTACCGGATAGATTTTTTACAAAAATAAAAATTTTTTTCTAATAAAACTGAATTTCATCTATATTTCCTCAAAAATCAATAGCTCAGGTTGTGCCCCATGCGGTTTTTCTTCGTTTCCATATAGAATTTATTGTGCTGATTAGGCTCTATTATTATTGGAACATTCTCAACTATTTCGAGGTTGTAGGCTTCCAATCCAATTCGTTTTACCGGATTGTTGCTCATCAGTTTAATTTTGGTTACACCCAAACTGCGTAAAATCTGAGCACCCACCCCGTAGTCGCGTTCATCGGCATTAAAACCAAGATGCAAATTAGCATCCACCGTATCCATGCCTTCTTCCTGTAATTTATACGCTTTAATTTTATTCATCAATCCGATACCGCGCCCTTCCTGATTCATGTATACAATAACTCCCTTGCCGGCTTCTTCGATTAATTGCATAGCTTTGTGAAGCTGATCGCCACACTCGCAACGCATAGAACCAAATATATCGCCGGTAATGCACGACGAATGAACCCTTACCAGTACAGGCTCATCTTTCGCCCAGGTACCTTTAATAAGTGCTACATGCTCCTGCCCGTTCGAAAGCTGGCGAAACGGAATCAACCTGAAACTTCCCCAGGCGGTGGGCATATTCACTTCCACTCCTTCTTCCACCAACGATTCACTCTGTAGGCGGTAAGCAATAAGGTCGGCTATACTTATAATTTTTATTCCGAATTTTTGCGAAATCTCAATTAGTTGCGGCATTCGGGCCATCGAACCGTCTTCATTCATAATTTCAATCAACACACCGGCCGGATATAAACCTGCCATTCGGGCCAGGTCGACGGCTGCTTCGGTATGTCCTGCACGGCGAATTACCCCCCTTGACTTAGCTCGTAAAGGGAAAACATGCCCCGGACGACCAAAGGTATCGGGACGGGAAGCGGGATCGCAAAGCGCACGTAAGGTAGCTGCACGATCGCTTGCCGAAACTCCGGTAGTACAACCTTCTAACTTATCGATACTTACAGTAAACGGAGTAGCATGTACAGAGGTATTACGAACCACCTGCATTTCCAGATCCAGTTCGTCGCATCGTTCTTCGGTCAATGGTGCACAAAGCAACCCACGACCGTGAGTGATCATGAAATTTACCATCTCAGGGGTGATTTTTTCGGCTGCACCAATAAAGTCGCCTTCGTTTTCACGATCTTCATCGTCGACTACAATTATTAATTTCCCCTCTTTAATATCGGCAATAGCCTCTTCAATTGTATTTAACACTTTTTCCATACTAGTTATGTATTATATTCTTCCTCTTCTTCAGCCGAAGGGGTCAGGCGTATCAGTTTATAAATATGTAATTTCAGTCTCCTAAAGAACCGATCGTATAATTCCCGGTTAAACAAACTGGCATCGACAGCTGCTTTATAGGTAAGGAACACGCCGATAGGAAACAAAATAGCCGAACTGAGCCACATGCCCTGGTAAGCTTCCCAAATTCCTTCGCGTGCCATTTTCAATCCCGTGAGATCGATTATGTAATAAATAACGAACATAACCACCGATACCACCATCGGGAAACCCAATCCTCCTTTCCGGATGATGGCACCCAACGGAGCCCCTATAAAGAAGAAAATCAGACAGGCAAACGAAAGGGCAAACCGGCGGTGCCATTCGCTCTTATGACGGTTGAGGTACATCTGTGGTTCTCCCAGCAATACCTTGTTGTATTGCAGGTGATCGCGCATGGTTTGGGCACGCTGACGGGCTGTCGTTACGGCCTGCTCCATACTCATTTTGTCCATCGTCAAAAACAAGGAGTCGGGATTGTATCGCGTAAGATCTACCTCGGGGCCAACTTCCAGAGCTATATCCGGACGGTATTCTCTTCCAAAAAACTTGGTTTGTACCATTTCCTTTACTTGTTCAACACTTCGCACATCGATAAGTTGCTGTACCGAATCGATTGAATGCTGGAGGGCATTTATGTCTTTACTTATGTGCTGATCCTGAAGCAGCGACTCATCGTAGCGGTTAAAATCGGAATCGAATTCATACAACAGTTCTTTGTAGCCAAATGTTTCGCGGCTATAGGGAATGTTGTTGGAATAACTCATGTTTTGCTTCTTAAAATTCTCAAAACTTTCGCCCTGAAAAAGTGTTAGCAACAAGTATTTACGGTCGGCAGTAAGTTCGATAAACCCTGAATCGGCCACCATAACCGACGCATTATTAAAACCTCCCGAAAAGTCATAAATCATCAGGTCTTTCAACATCCGTTCATCTTTACTCCTAACGTACAGGTTTACACCATTGATTCCCGAATAAAATTCACCCACCGGAATATCGAGTTCCGGCGATTTATGCCGTATCGAAATTACAAGCGTGTATAAATTGTTATTGGTGATAGGAAGTACATTGTTGGAAAAGAAAAAGGCGCCCACGACTACCATCGCGATGAATACAATTAAGGGTCGGATAATCCGGAATAAAGAAACTCCGGCCGATTTCATGGCAGTGAGCTCAAAATTCTCGCCCATGTTTCCGAAAGTCATAAGCGATGCCAGCAACACTGCCAACGGCAAAGCTAAAGGCACCAGGGTAGTAATGGCGTACAAAAAGAATTCGGCCAACACATCCCAGCCTATTCCTTTACCTACCATATCGGCAAAATGCTTCCATAAAAACTGCATCAGCAATATGAAAATCACAATCAGGAATGTCATTATAAACGTTCCCAGGAAGCGTTTGAGTATATATGCGTCTATCTTTTTGATGAAAGACATAGAGGTTTCAATTTTGGCACACAAAGGTAACTAAATATGTTCAATCCGCAAACTGAAGCAGGAGCTCTGGTTTGCGGATTGATGGTAAAAGCTATGTAGACAGGGCTTATTTTATTCCGTTTCGTTTCAGTAAGGCATCGATTGTAGGCTCATGACCGCGAAAACGTTTGTAAAGCACCATCGGATGTTCGGTTCCTCCTTTTTCGAGGATGTTTTGGGCAAACGATTGTGCCGTAGCTGTATCGAAAATTCCTTTATCGGCAAAAACGGAATAAGCATCGGCATCGAGCACTTCTGCCCATTTGTAACTGTAGTATCCGGCTGCATATCCACCCGCAAATATATGGCTAAAGGTAGGACTCATTCCGGCATCGCTCACCAGGGGCAAAATTCGCGTAGGCTCCATCGCTTCGTATTCCATTTTCATCACATCCCCTTCGAAAGGTTGTTCGAGGGTATGCCAGGCCATATCGAGCATCCCGAAATTCAACTGACGAAGGCAGAAATTGCCGGTGTTGAAATTTTCGGAGTCTTTAATTTTTTGAATTAAACTGGAAGGAATTGGTTCTCCGGTTTCGTAATGTACGGCAAACTCATCGAGAAATGCTTTCTCCGATGCCCAGTTTTCCATTATTTGTGAAGGCAATTCTACGAAATCGCGGTATACGTTGGTTCCCGATAGCGATTCGTAAGTACTTTTGGCCATCATTCCGTGGAGGGCATGACCGAATTCGTGCAGGAAAGTGGTTACTTCGTCGAAGGTAAGTAAGGCTGGTTTTGTTTCGGTAGGACGGGTAAAGTTCATCACAATAGTAATGTGCGGACGGCTATCTTTTCCTTTTTCGATAAACTGTCCTTTGAATTCGCTCATCCATGCACCGGGACGTTTGCTATCGCGTGGGTGAAAATCGGTATACAGCACCGAAAGAAATTTCCCGTTTTTATCTTTCACTTCGTATACATCTACTTCTTTGTTGTAGGTTTGAATTTTATCGTTCTTTACAAATTGTAGTCCCCATAGCCTGGTGGCAAGACCGAAAACACCTTTTTTTACCCGTTCCAGCTCAAAATAGGGTTTTAGCAATTCATCATTTACGGCATACTTTTCATCTTTCAGTTTTTCGGAATAGAACGACCAATCCCAGGACTGAACCTTGAAGTAAGCACCTTTGCTGTTGGCATAAGCCTGCACATCGGCATATTCTTTTTCGGCAGCAGGACGATATGCAACCAACAAATCGTTAAGTAATTTATATACATTGTCTTTATTTTCGGCCATGCGGCGTACCAGCACCTGATCGGCATAGGATTTATGTCCGAGAAGATTGGCAATTTTCAGACGTGTGTTGGCTATCTTAGCAATAATTTCGCGGTTATCGTATTCGCCTCCCCGCATATTACGTGTTGTATATGCCATGTATAATTCACGACGAAGGTCACGATTTTCGGCATATTTCATAAAAGGAACATAGGTGGTGGCTTTTAAATCGAGCATCCATCCGGTTTTGTCAGCCCGTTTAGCATTCATGGCCAGCATGTCTTTCACGTCCTGAGGCAATCCGGCCAACAGGTTTTCGTCCTGAATAAGCAAATTCCACTGGTTGGTTTCTTTCAATACATTTTGGCCAAACTGAAGAGTTAGTAAGCTCAATTCCTTCGAAAGCGAACGATATACCGCTTTATCGGCTTCGGAAAGGTTGGCTCCGTTGTTGGCAAAACCATCGTAGGTATTTTTCAGCAAAGTCGATTGCTCGGCGTTCAACGTAAGTTTATCGCGTTGCTCATATACCGCTTTTATGCGTAGAAACAATTTCTCGTTCAACCGAATGCTGTTGGAGTGTTCGGTCATCAGGGGCGACAATTCCTCGGCAATAGCCTGAAGTTCGTCGGAAGTTTCCGAACTAAGCAGATTATAAAACGGAGCACCCACCTGGTCGAGTAATCCCCCAGCATTTTCGAGAGCAACTATCGTATTTTCGAACGAAGGTTTCTGCTTATTGTTTACAATTTTGTCAATCTCAACCAAATGTTCGGCCATGGCCTGTTTGAAGGCCGGCAGGTAATGTTCAATCTTTATTTCGTTGAACGGAATGGTTTGATGTGGCGTTTTGTAACGCGACAACAACGGATTGGCCATCATGGCCGTGGCGATAACAGTCATAAAAAGTAGGAGTTTTGTTTTCATCGTTTATAAATAAATTAATATTTTGTGATTTTCTGCATAGCAGTTTGCTGTTGGTTATCGGTAACCCTTACGAGATATACACCTGCAGGTAAGGGAGTAAGATCGATTCGGCTGGACGAATACCGGGGTTCGTGTGCTAATACCTTTCTGCCTTGTAAATCGTAAACTTCCCATCGTACCAGTAAAGTTCCTGTAGCCCGCAAAAACAACATGCCATTGGTAGGATTCGGATAAACCAGTTCTCTGATTCGACTGTCGAATTCGGGTGCCTCCAGTGAAGATGGATCCTGGTATTCAATATCGATTGTATGCGCACGTTTAATATGCTGATTTCCATTAAAATAATACGTTAAATCGGCAGAGGCATTTGCTCCGGTTTCACCACCCCAAAAATTATAAGATGAGCGCACCGAGCGTGGATAACCTTGCGAAAGATCGGCATAACTAACAGTAGATAATTTTCGCCACTGTCGGTAAATGGAACCATAAAGAATTTTTGCTTTAAGAACCCCCTCCGGATAGTATTCATAGGCATACCGGTGTGTAGCCAGCCAACGCAATTCGGTGAAGTAAGAATAGATTTCGTCGGCAATCAAACCGTCATTACGGTAGCTATATTCTACCTGTTGAATATTTTCCCATACCTGAGCCTTAGGATGCCACTTTCGTGTTACCTGTGAAACTAATCGCGGACTTCCCTGATCGTAATAAAAACAGCTTAGCAGGATTTCGCGAGTCGAATCAGGAAGTAACTGTAAATCGGTAGTAATACTATCAATACGACCAATTGAATCGCGAACAGTTCGGGAAATGAGCCAACCCGATACTGTATCGGCCGTATAATAGGTATGGTTAGTATGTGAAATAAGATTACGCTCGAGCCACCTGGAAGTTGTTTGCTTTAACTTCAACACATTATTCTCTAACAGAAAGAATTCTTCTGTTTCAACACCGTTTTTAAGATCTGTTTTGCGTAGTTCCTTTAACTTTTCTTCCTCCTTTTCGAGAAGAATATATTCTTCGGAAATCAATCTTTGATTTGTAAATCGGGTACGAATCATGCTCTCAGGCATCCACTTTCCATTTCGCCAACTCCACTGTCGTTGCAGACGAAGTGTATCGCCACTGTTTACCCATTCTGTTTGTCGGTAATTGGTACGTACTCCATCCTCTTCAACCTGAGTCCGTTCGAAGAGCAAACGACCATCGGTATCGTAACTGTAAAGTAAAAACTGCGTCTGATTCGCATCGCTAACCGTCAGCTGACGCACAACAGGCTGCGCGTATATCCTTACCGGCGACAAGGTGAGAAGTTCAATCAGAACGGCAATCGAAAGCAAACGATACGTCATGTATTCACTTGAAAAATTGTTTTTTAAAAAAGCTACCAAAAGTAGGAAAAATACCTGAAACCACAAAAACGTAAAAAAGTTGAACCATAAAGTATAAATCTTTCAATAGCACATCGAACGAAACAAAATTCAATTTATCTTTGCTCAACCTAAGCTTTAATGAATGAAAACACTAAACCTGCCTTACCTGCCTTTTCAGCATGCGGTTAACAAATTCGAATCCGGAGTTGTTCAACCTCATTCATCGACTGCGTACCACAATCAACCCGTGGCTTTTCCAGTTATGTCGTCCTATAAATATGTATGTTCGATATTGGGTAAGCAAGTAGCCGATTGGGTAAAGCGAAATTCTTCACCAACAAACAGATCGGTATGTATAGTGAGCCTTATCGAACCTGCAAAAAAGGTATTCACAGTAGTACAGAAAAACATTCACCACCTTGTTTTGAGCACTCCGCTTAATTCTGTAAAAGAAATAAACAACTTTCTTTATCACGCAAATACCCATTTAAGTTCCGACAAGGGATTACTGACCTGCTACTTCGAGTCAAAAAGCACCCGAAGCGAGCGAATAGCAAAGAGTTATCGCTTACCTTTTCGATGGTTGGTAGTTATGTACGATTTTATAGTTTGCCGCTTTTTACCCTCGATTCTTCCGGAGGGACTCGTTAACTACAGCAGCACTTATACCATTTTGCCCAAAACGGAAGTATTGGGACGTTTGTATTACATGGGGTTCAGCGTAGTAGAAACTAAAAAAATGAATGGATTAACCTATGTATTAGCAATCAAACAACGCCACCTGGAAAAAATGCCTCCTGAGCAGGTTTACGGACCCCTCATCAAATTATACCGAATCGGGAAACAGGGTACCCGTATTTGTGTGTGTAAAATCAGGACGATGTATGCCTATTCAGAATTTTTACAGGAATATATGTATTTAACCCATCAACTTCAGGGAGGAGGTAAAATTAAAAATGACATCCGGATTTGCAGCTGGGGCAGGTTTTTGCGTACCTATTTTCTGGATGAGCTCCCTATGCTCTGGAATGTTGTGAAAGGAGAAATGAAATTAGTAGGAGTCCGTCCGTTGAGTCCGCATTATATGAGTTTGTATTCGGAAGAAGTCAGGTCGCTACGAACACAATTCACACCGGGATTGCTGCCTCCCTTTTATGCCGACTTACCAGGAACGCTCGACGAAATCCAACAATCGGAGCTAAGATATTTGCAGGCATGTATGACGAAGGGCATACTGATTACCGACATTCACTACTTTTTCAAAATCATTCGTAATTTACTTTTCAACCATGCAAAAAGCGCTTAACTTACGTATATACCTGATTGTCATCCTGGTGATTGTTGGGGAAACTGCATTTTCGGCCGATATAGCTCATCCTCTATCCGATTACCGTTTATATCAACTACTGGATGAACTTGCATCCTATGGATTGATTGATCTTAATTCGGCAGTAAAGCCATATGGTAAAAAATGGATTTCCCTACAATTACTGGCAAATTCGATAGATTCGGTTACGAATAGATTGCCGGCTCGAATTCGGCAGGAACTGGAGTTTCAACTTCAAAAATTTACTGCTGAGACCCCAAAAAACACACAGTTGCAAGTCCCCCCCCGGAAAAACTTATCCGGCGTAATTAGATTTTGGCCACCGGAATTTAACTACACAGAGGATGAATTTCAAGCCTCGATTCGTCCTGTCATGGAACGACACCTGATAACCAACGGGAAGGGAACCCTTCATCAGGAAAAAATGGGTGTGTCTTTTTTCAGTTATACAGGAAAACATCTTGGGGTGTACGGAAGTATATCAACCCTTTCGAACCGTGGAGATGGACTGCTTTCGAAAGCTGGTTATCTTACCAATGAGCCCGGAGTTGTATATACAAAGGGAACAGAATATAGTGAATCGAAAGGAGGAATTGTAGTAGGAAACCATCGGTATTCGCTTTCGTTGACCAAAGATGAAATTATCAGGGGCGATAACCTTAACGGATCAAACCTCCTATCGGGACGGGCACCCACTTTCCCTTCCTTAAACCTACGGTTAAAACCTGCCGATTGGTTTGAATTTACTTATTTTCACGGATGGTTGGTTTCCAACTTAACCGACAGTACCCGGTATTATGTGGATAATCTGAAGCAAAAGCATTACCGACCACATAAAAAGTATATGGCCTCAAATTTTCTTACTTTTACCCCACTGAGAGGATTAAAGATTTCGGTTGGCAATGCGGTAGTTTATGCTGAAAATCAGCCCTATCCGGGATTTTTTATCCCTCTGGCTTTCTATAAATCAATCGATCATGCCACTACAAAAGAAGCCAGGCTTGAAAATCAAAATTCACAACTACTTTTTAATATAAGTTCCCGAAATATTAAACATCTCCATCTTTTTAGTTCGGTGTATATCGACGATGTTCAATGGCGGCGTTTTCTTCCCGATAGTCGCGAAAGGAATCCGATATCCTACAAATTAGGAGCACAATTAAGCAATTTTCCGTTCACCAATCTTTCCATTGGCGGAGAATACACCTGCAGTAACATTCTGAACTACAAACACTCGATTCCGGTTTTGAGTTGGTCGTCGAACAGTTATAACCTGGGGCATTATCTGGGCGACAATGCCCGGGAACTATACCTTGAACTGATGTTTAAGCCTATCAGTGGACTTGATATCAAACTGTATTTCCTGGATGCGATGAAGGGAAACGAATATGAATACATTCGCAGAGGTATTTTTAACAATAAACGGTACACTGTAATGGATATCATCAGTAATCCATCGCCCGGTGATGTAATATGGACCAACCAAAGTATGGGCCTGAATATAAATTATGAGATTTTCAGAAATGTGTATGCAGTGGTAAACCTTATGCAATCAACCATTCAGGGACGCGATGCGAAATCAGCCGTGGTGTTCGGCGAACAACGAATGACAGCTCAGGAAGCAATCAACCGGTACACTCCGAAAATTCTTCACGGTAAAAACACAACTTTAAAAACAGGCATCAGCCTTAACTTTTAAAATGAGCCGAGTACTTTATACGCTTCTTCTACCGTACGAACACCTTCAAACACCACCGACCTGCGCTGGTTTTGTTCCCGAAGCTGGCACTTACGGGGGTTGTTGGCCATATAGCGAAGTATTTTTCCAAAATACTCCGATTGGTAGTACATCGACATCGGATTGGAGACTAAAAAAGCAATCATTTTTCCGTTTTTCAGCACCAGTTTTTCGATCCCATAGCGAATGGCAAACCAGCGCAAACGTACCACGATAAGCAATTGCATACTTTGCTCCGGCATTTTTCCAAACCTATCCTCCAACTGCAAACGGAACACTTCCAGTTGCTCCTCATTTTCCATCGTATCCAATTCCCGATACAACGAAATTCGCTCTGATACATTTTCAATATAATCGGAACCAAACATCAGTTCCATATCGGTATCAATCTGACAATCGGTAACATAGGCACTCGTGGAATCCTGCCGTTCGATTTCTTCGGCATACAACTCACTGAATTCCTCATCCTTCAGTTCATGAACCGCTTCGTTAAGAATTTTCTGATAGGTTTCGTAGCCCAAATCGGCAATAAATCCGCTTTGTTCGGCACCCAGCATATTTCCGGCACCCCGGATATCGAGATCCTGCATGGCAATATTAAACCCACTCCCAAGTTCGGCAAAGGTTTCGAGGGCCGATAAGCGTCGGCGTGCATCGGCTGTAAGCGAACTGAGCTCCGGCGCCATCAGGTAACAGTATGCCTTGCGGTTGCTGCGCCCTACCCTGCCCCGTAACTGGTGCAAATCGCTTAATCCGAATTTATGTGCCGAGTTAATTATAATGGTGTTAACATTCGGAATATCAATACCCGACTCGATAATAGTGGTTGCTACCAACACATCGTACTCGTATTCAATAAAATCGACAATAATCTGCTCCAACTGGTCGGGAGGCATTTGCCCGTGGCCCACACAAACCCGAATACCCGGGATCAGCCTTTTCAGCATTGCCTCAATATTGTAAATATTCTGAATGCGGTTATTGATGAAAAACACCTGGCCGTTCCGGTTCATTTCCAGCAGAATAGCCTCACGAATCACTTCTTCGTCAAAGGTATGTATCTCGGTCTGAACCGGGAAACGATTGGGCGGTGGCGTATTAATAATTGATAAATCGCGGGCGCCGAGCAACGAAAACTGCAAGGTTCGCGGAATGGGGGTGGCCGTCATAGTAAGGGTATCTACATTGACTTTCAGCTCCTTCAACTTTTCCTTCACAGCGACTCCAAAGCGCTGTTCTTCGTCGATAATCAACAGTCCGAGGTCCTTGAACTTCACCGATTTTCCAACCAGTTTATGAGTTCCAATAACAATTTCCACTTCGCCGGCTTCCAGTTTCCGAAGCACTTCCTTAGTTGCCTGCGCCCCCCTTGCCCGGCTCAGGTACTCCACCGTCACCGGAAAATCTTCGAGCCGGTTCCGGAAGGTATTGTAATGCTGCAATGCCAGCACAGTGGTAGGAACCAGCACTGCCACCTGTTTTCCATCGGTTGCAGCTTTAAAAGCAGCACGCACTGCAATTTCTGTTTTCCCAAAGCCCACATCCCCGCATACCAGTCGGTCCATCGGCATGGGCGATTCCATATCTTTTTTTACATCGGCAGTCGATTTCACCTGGTCGGGCGTATCTTCGTAAATAAACGAAGCTTCAAGCTCCTGTTGCAGGTAACTATCCGGCGAATACTGAAAACCCTGTTCTGCCTTTCGTTTAGCGTATAACTTAATAAGCTCGCGGGCAATGTCTTTTACCTTCGACTTGGTGCGTTCCTTGAGACGTTCCCAGGCTCCGGTGCCTAATTTATTGATTTTCGGTGCTTCCCCTTCTTTTCCTTTGTACTTGGAGATACGGTGCAGAGAGTGAATACTCACAAAAATAATATCATCGTCGCGGTAAATAAGCTTCACCATTTCCTGCAGGGTGCCATTTACATTGGTTTTCACCAATCCTCCAAAAGTACCAATTCCATGATCCACATGCACCATATAGTCGCCAATCTGGAACTGATTGAGTTCCTTGAGTGTCATCACCACCTTGCCCTGACGGGTTTTGTCGGTGCGAAGCGAAAATTTGTGAAACCTGTCGAAAATCTGGTGATCGGTATAGCAATACATTTTCAGGTCGTGATCGATAAACCCTTTGTGCAGCGTTCCTTTAACGGCAGTAAATACAATAGCATCGCCCCTGTCCTGAAAAATGGCCTGAATACGATCGGTTTGTTTGGTACTATCGCTCATGATCATGAGTCGGTATTCCTCTTGTAACCCTTTTTTCAGGTTCTCGGCTACCAGATCGAAATTTTTGTGGAAGATGGGTTGTGGAGAAGTTCTGAATTCGACACGGGAATTGGCTTTAAAAAAAGTTTTTTCACCGGTTTCAAGCTTAGTATAGGGCTCAATATACGGAATAAACTCTTCGCCGGTTATCATGGAAACATGCAAATCGGCTACCACCTGTTCGCCCGAATTGGCTTTTACAAGTGCTTCGTCGTAAAGCAGATTCAACTTTTCTTTAACAAATCTCACATCATTAAAGATAAGCACCGTATCCTTTTCAATAAAACTAAAAATCGCTTCCATAGCCAGTTCCTTTTCCTTATGAAGATCAGGAATAATCTCTACTTCGACCACATTTTCTTTCGATAGTTGCGATTCGATGTCGAACACACGGATGCTTTCGAGCTCGTCGCCAAAAAAATCGCAGCGATACGGTAGTTCGTAAGCAAACGAAAAAATATCAACGATACCCCCGCGAACCGAATACTGCCCGGGTTCGTATACAAAATCGACCCGTTGAAAACCATATTCGCGAAGCATTTCGGCCAGAAAATCGATGGAAATACTTTCGCCGGTTTTGAGTTTCAACATCCGGGTTTTCATACCATAGGCCGAAACCACTTTTTGCACGATAGCTTCGGGATAAGTTACCACTATAAGCGGTGCTGGATGATTGGCAATACGGTTGAGTACCTCGGTACGGAGAATTTCGTTGGAAGCATCGAGTTGGCTCAGTTTTATTGCCTTCTTGTAGGAGGACGGAAAATAATACACCTGTTCGACCGAAAGCAGGTGTTTCAGGTCGTTGAAGGCATACGCAGCTGCATCGGCATCGTCGAGTACCAGCAACATCGAACGGTTAAAATCGCCTTTGGTAAAGATGGCAGATAACACCACCGACAAAGCTGAACCATTTAATCCACTCAGCTGTATCGACGAAAGACCCTCGGTAAGGCTCCCGGAGAGCGCATTTACCTGCGGGTGTTGATGATAGATGTATTGAAAATCGGCTAAGTTCAAAGCTTAATGGCAAATTTTTTCAAACGTGAATCCAGCATATGCTGAGGTATAATTTTTTTAATACTATCGGCCACAGCATTTACAAGACCTTCTTTGACGTAATCGTGACGAATTACCAGCGCAATTTCGCGGATAGCCTCAGGCTCGGTAAGTTTCTTCAGATTCCTTTTCTGCACGTCGCTAAGTAAATCGATGTGTAATTCAGGAATTACGGTATAGCCGCCGTTGTAATCCACAATTTTGACCAGGGTATCGATACTTCCGGCTTCGTACACCGACGATTGATGCACCGCCTGATTACAGAAGTTAAACACCTGACTACGAAGACAATGTCCTTCTTCGAGCACCCACAGATTGTCGGTAGGCATATCTTTGCTGGCGATTTCATCACCCGGGAACAGGGGATGATCGGGCGACACATAAGCCACGAATTTCTCGTAATACAAGGGCACTTCCAGAATTTTCGGGTCGTCGAGCGGTGTCGATAAAATAGCCATATCGATTTCGGCCGTATGCAGTTTTTCGATGATGGTTTCGGTACGCATCTCGGTAACTTTCAGGTGAATACCCGGAAAAGAATCGCGCATCACAGCAATAAATCCCGGTAGAAGATAGGGAGCTACGGTAGGAATCATGGCCAACGATAAATTACCATCAACAGTGCCTTTCTGAATTTTCAGATTTTCTTTGAGTTGATTGACATGAAAAAGCACAATTTGAGCCTGGTTCAGAATCTGTTGACCAACTTCGGTAGGTGCGAGTGGATGAGCCGAACGATCGAAAATCTTGCAATCGAGCTCGTCTTCCAGCTTTTGAACCATGGCACTCAGCGTGGGCTGTGTAACTCCGCATAATTCAGCTGCCCTGACAAAATGCCGGGTCTTGTCGAGTGCCAGGATGTATTCCAGTTGTTGAAGCGTCATCGATTAAAAAATTTTACGATAAGCGTGGCAATAAGGCGTACCGTTTTTCTTGTCGTAATATTCCTGATGATAATCCTCTGCTTCCCAGAATTCGGGTGCCGGTCTCAGTTCAGTAGCTACTTTATATCCTTTGTTATTGAGCAATTGGATGTATTTTTCAACCATAGCCTTCTGTTCATCGTTCATGTAAAACACCACCGATTGGTATTGTTCGCCAATGTCGGGTCCCTGGCCGCCTACCTGCTCAAAGTCGTGGGTTTCGTAATACAACTTCAGCATTTCTTCAAAGGAGGTTAACGAAGGGTCGTATTCCACTTCCACCACTTCCACGTGCCCGGTGGTTCCGGTACAAACTTCTTTGTAGGTTGGTGCCTGTGTATGCCCACCCATATAGCCTACGGTAGTAGCTTTCACTCCTTTGGCTTTCATAAAATGATACTCGGTGCCCCAAAAGCATCCCGATGCAAAATACGCTTTTTCCATTGTTGGTATAAAATCCATTGATATTGAATTAACGCAATGACGGGTATTTTTCTCCGTAAAACCCTCTCCTTCAAACACATGTCCTAAATGTCCGCCACAGTTGGAGCAAACAATTTCGGTACGGTGCCCGTCGGCATCGCGTACCCGTTTCACTGCACCGGGAATCTCGTCGTCGAACGAAGGCCAGCCACAATGCGAGTCGAATTTATCTGCCGAATGATATAAAGGCTGATTGCATTGCCGGCACACGTAGGTACCAGCCTGCTTGTTTTCGAGCCACTTCCCCGTATAGGGTCGTTCAGTTCCTTTTTGCAGGATAACTTTTTGCTCTTCTAGTGTAAGTGGATTAAATTTCATACCGTTTTCCTGAGAGCTTGATGTACACGTTTTTAATAATACAATTAGTAAAATGACAAGTGGTTTCATCGGATTCGGTTGAGCGATTTCACCAGCGCTTCGTCGCGACCGATGGCCCGCATCGCCAGAATTTCCAGAATGATGGAAATCAGGGGAAAGGAAGCAATCACTTCAACATACATCGTGGCATCGAGCGATTTGCCAAATTGCCAGAGGTAGATGAACAACAGCCCGTAGTATCCTGCCAGTAAAACAATGGTGATAATAATAAGCCGTATCTGTAAGATTCGTTTCTTAAACAAGAAGATGGTAAGTGCCGACAAAACGGGAATCAACACCGTAATGGCGGTCAGTACCCATGCCCCACTGAGGAACGAGACTCCTTCAGGAGAAATCTGGTAAAGTCCCTTTACACCCAATTCGTATACAATATTGTCGCCGCTGCTCTGTAGACCGGCCACCGGAAACAAAAACATCATTACAGCAAGCACCGTCACTGTAAACAAATAAAAAGTCTGAATTCTCTGCCACATATCCACTATTCTTTTTTCGCTTTTTTCCAGCGCTGATCGCGCACTTCGTAAATTCTTTCTATCATATCCACTACTTTTAATCCTTCCAGAATATTAGTATGAATACTTCCACTTTCTTTCAACTTATCGACCACATTCTGAATTACATAGTGGTGATTCTGTGCCGATCCCTTATAGGCACCGTAATCGTTGGGCGGATTAGAAGGGGCCAGTTCGGGCATCACATAGTCTTTAACATGGCAATACACCACATCGTTCATATACTGCCCGGCAACTTTTACGGTTCCGTTGGAGCCAATGATGGTGATAGAGCTCTCCAGATTGGTATCCCACACCGAAGTAGAATAATTCAGGCACCCCATCCCTCCGTTGATAAAGTTAAAAGTCACCACCCCACTATCTTCAAAATCGGTTAGTGAAGCGTGATTAAAATCGGCAAAATTGCCGGTAATATTTTTTATATCACCAAACAACCAATACATAATATCGATAAAATGCGAAAACTGAGTAAACAATGTTCCTCCATCGAGTTGCGCATCGCCGTGCCAGTTTCCTTTTTTATAATAGCGCTCGTCGCGGTTCCAGTAACAGTCGAGCTTCACCATAAAAATCTCACCCAGGGTTTTGGTATCCATCAGCTCTTTGAGCCAAACCGAAGGTGGTGAATACCGGTTTTGCATCACCGCAAATACGTGTTTCGACATTTCAAGCGATTTAAACAACACCTTTTCGGCATCGTTTTTTGTAAGGGCAATTGGCTTTTCGAGCACTACATGCTTGCGGGCCTGTAAGGCTTTGATAGCATATTCGGCATGCGATCCGTTCGGAGTACAGATATTTACAACCTCTACTTCCGTTTCTGCCGCAAGCAATTCATCGATAGAAGTGTAAAAACGTTCTTCAATATTTTGCAACCCCAACTCTTCTTTCGACAGAACATCACACACGGCCACCAGTTCTGCCTCCGGATTACGACGAATCATTTCGGCATGGCGTTTCCCGATATGCCCCTGACCTATAACTGCAAATTTTATCATTCTATTATTTAACTTATACGTGTTACTTCACCATTTTCAAATCGATAGGTCTGACCGGTTTCAGGGCATACTGCCAGGCCTTCGTAGTCGAATGCCAGTTTATGACCGTATTCGCTCACCCACCCCACCTGCCGTGCCGGATTTCCAATAACCAGGGCATATGCTTTCACGGGTTTAGTCACCACAGCGCCCGCACCAATCAAGGCATAGGCGCCAATTTCATTGCCACAGATTATGGTGGCGTTGGCTCCTATACTAGCACCTTTACGCACCCTGGTCGTAGAATATTCTGATCGACGGTTGACATGACTACGCGGATTGATCACATTCGTAAATACGGCTGAGGGTCCTAAAAACACATCATCTTCGCAAATAACGCCGGTGTAAACCGATACATTATTCTGAATTTTCACGTTGCGACCCAACACCACTTGTGGCGAAATTACAACATTTTGGCCAATATTACAGGATTCACCCAGCCTACTCCCCGTCATGATATGACTGAAATGCCATATTTTCGTGCCGGCGCCAATTTCGCAGCCCGGATCAACAACTGCTGTTTCGTGTACAAAATAATCCATTAAAAGAAATTTAAAACCGTTTGTGTAATATGTTCTAACTGACCGGAGCTAAGTTCGGTGTGCATAGGTAATGAAAGTACCGATGCGCTCAATTGCTCTGCTACCGGAAAATCGCCATCGCGGTAACGGTCGCTGCGGTAGGCTTTCTGCTGGTGCACCGGCACCGGATAATACACCATGGCAGGTATGCCTTTCGATTTTAGATGTTCGATCAGTTGGTTACGATCCACATTTTTGAGTTGGAGGGTATACTGATGAAAAACATGGTCGGAACCAGCCTGACGAGCAGGAATAATCAGGGAAGGATGCCCTGCAAAAGCCTTATCGTAAAAATCTGCAGCTTGTTGACGGGCGGCAATATACGTATCCAGGTGATGAAGCTTTACATCCAGAACAGCTGCCTGCATACTGTCGAGCCGCGAATTTACGCCTATATGATCGTGATAATAGCGGGTTTCCATGCCGTGATTAGCAATGGAACGAATTCGTTTGGCCAGGTTATCGTCGTTGGTAAACAAGGCTCCGCCATCGCCGTAACAACCGAGGTTTTTGGAAGGAAAAAAAGAAGTACAGCCGATGTGCCCCATGCAACCCGATTGCACTACCCGACCGTCGGAAAAGGTATATTTGGCACCAATCGACTGGCAGGCATCTTCGATTACATAGATATTGTTCTCAGCAGCAATCTGAAGTATTTCTTCCATAGCTGCATTTTGTCCGAACAGGTGAACCGGAATTACAGCTTTTGTTTTCGCTGTAATGGCATTACGAAAAGCTTCAGGAGTAATATTAAAGGTTTGGGGATCGACATCCACCAATACCGGAGTTAGTTGTAGAAGTGCAATTACCTCAGCTGTAGCTATAAACGTAAAAGTAGGTGCGATTACTTCATCGCCGGGTTGAAGCCCGAGGGCCATAAGGGCAATTTGCAATGCATCGGTACCATTTCCTACCGGAATAACGTGACTCAGGTGCAGGTATTCTTCCAAATGTTGCTGAAATTCAGTCACCTTCCCTCCTTTAATAAAAGTGGTAGAATCTATAACCTCCTGAATACCGGCGTTCACCTCCGACTTTATTTTCTCATACTGACCTTTCAGGTCCACCATCTGGATCGTTTGCATTACTTTACTTCTTCTAATAAGAATTCAACTTCTTCCGGTTTAATCCGGACATTTGAAATATAAGGTTGATGTGACACCACTCTCAGCCGACGTTTTTCGACTGTTGAATTTGCTAAATCGTTGTAATCGATAAACACCTGAATATCGCCTGAACGAAAATTTTTAAACTGACTCATGGCAATATTAAAAACCGCCCGAACTTCGGCCGGAAACGAGCGTACGGTTAATTCATCAGGTTGATTAATAATCTGAATCGGAATATTTACCACTTTCTCGGTAAACATCTCGGCACTGGCTACCACCTTCACTTTGCTGATCGAAAACCGTAGCGAGTCGTCGGCTATCAGGGCCAACTCGGCACTCAGGGTGTCCTTCAGCTCGTTTACAACCCAGGGTTCTGTACGTATTTCAACAAGCCCTGTAAGCTTAGCCCGCGATCCGTAAACAACCAGACTATCGGGTATAACCCGGAGTATACTGTTGAGCATAAACTGATTGGCCGGTGTAATAGTTGCCTGCAACTTAACCGGTACTTTACGGGCATGTAATCGATTATACTTAACTGCTGAATTTTCGGGCGCAATTATCTGTATCTGAGTCGATGGAAGAATCAAATCCGAAACTGCTTTCCGTAACATCGAAGTATTTATTCCTAAAATACCCTGTTCGCGGAACGTATGATTAAGCTCTACTTCCACCATTCGGCGACGGTTGACCACATACGACCATAAATTTACCCCCTGGTCCTTCATTTTTACCGACATTTCAACCGGTAGATTATCGTCGAAACTGATATCGGCAGGGATACCTTTGTAAACCAATTGAAAGTTCACAGTAAGTTCGCGCTCCTCGTTCAACGCATTGAGAAACCAAAACGTTGCTGAAAGGAACAAAAACACCAAAAAGCTCAAAACATCTTTTGATAAAAAGAATGATTTAAGCTTTACGAGGTGATACGTTAAATACCTTTTTACACTGTCGTCAGGCATTCAGTTGAACAATTACTTTTGCTGACCCTGCTGTGCATCCTGCACCGAAAGGAAAACCGAAGTTTTATCTACCTTAATGCGTACGTTTTCAGCAATTTCAATAATTACAGTATTATCGTCTTTCATTTCGCGGATCTTTCCGTAAATTCCACCCGATGTAATTACCTTATCACCAACCTGCATACTGTCGCGCTGTTTTTTAATTTCTTTCTGACGTTTTTGCTGAGGGCGAATCATAAAGAAGTAAAAAACAACAAAAATAAGCACCATCATTAAGATACCGGAAAGACCACCACCCTGAGGTGCGGGAGCTGCAGCCTGTAGTAAGAATAAATTCATTGCGTACATTTTTTTTTGAGAATTCTTGTTTTTTTATTCGTTGGCAAATATAGCGATTTTTCGGTTATTATTTCGAAAACATCACTACTTTTATCAATTTGTTTTGCTCTTTTAGTTGTCCGACAATATTATCGAGAACCCCGTTGATAAAGGTCCCACTCTTGTCGGTACTATAGTTTTTAGCAATTTCAATGTATTCGTTCAGGGTAACGTTCACCGGAATTGTAGGAAAATCCATTAACTCCGACAAGGCTACCTCCATGATTAGCGTATCCATAAAAGCGATGCGCTCCAATTCCCAGTTTCGGGTATTCTGATCAATCGTTTCACGATACGAAGCTCCATTGCGTAAAACACCCTGAATTAACTTTTTGGCAAACTCCATATCTTCTTCGTCTTTAAACATCGGAAGCAGCGGCTGACCAATCCCTTCAGAAGCGTCGAATCGTTTGATAGTCTTCAAAATAAAGCTGATTACTATTTCCACATCATCGGTCCAATAAATACTTTGTTCTTCGATCGACTCGTCGAGCGACTCGTTTACCAGAAATACCTTCCGGAAAATTTTCTTCCAAAGCTCTTTGTCAGTATCGTAATCGGAAGTACCGGCTGCCATATATTCAGCATAAAAGTCGGTACTTTGAATTTCTTCGTACAATTCTTTTATTACTTCGGGATAGTTCACCCAACTCAATTTATGCTCCGAAAGATAACTTTTTAAATGCACGTTGGTGCGCAGTTGTTTCAAGAAAGCATTCTCAACAAAACGGGTGTTGGGATTCAAATCTTCGGCCGAAGGTCGAAGCTTGGATTTGCGGGATTCGATTTTCTGGAGTGCCAAATCGGTTATAGCCACTGATAAATTTAACAGATGATAGTAAAGGTCGTACGTTTTTTCGATACTGTAAAACAACTCTTTCTCCACCATTAAAGCGGTTTTGCCACCACTTTTGTAATAAGAATACAAGATTTGGATTATCTTGATCCGCAATAAAGCACGATTGATCATAAAGTAATGTGAACGTTTTCAAATTTGCCACAAAGATAATCTATTTTAAAGAAAAAACCGCTTAATGTTTGTAAATTTCAAAAAAAATACTGAAATTTGAGCTCTTCAGAGCATGAAGTTCGCGCAAGCTGTTAAAGTTCTTAATATCAGTATTATAGAAAAAACTCGACATGGAAGCAGAGAAAAAAAAAGTGGATTTTGAGAAAAAAGACAACGAGATCATCTATTCAAAGTCAATAAAGGCTGGAAAAAGGATCTATTATCTGGATGTAAAAAAGAGCAGAAACGACGATTTATTTTTAGCAATCACCGAAAGCAAGAAAAAAGTCAACAGCTTAGAACAGGATGCCCCGGTAACCTACGAGAAGCATAAAATTTTTCTGTACAAGGAAGATTTTACCAAATTTATGGAAGGACTCGACGATGTAATTGGTTTTATAAAGCGCGAACAGGGCGAGGTAGTGCAACGCAATGAGGTAGCTGATGAGCTGCCTGCTAAAGTTCCAACTACTGAAGAACCGGCTCCTGAAGTTAAAAAAGGATTCTTCGACAAATTTAAATTCTGAAAAATTAATGAAAGCTTTTGCAAGCGACAACTATTCAGGTATTCATCCCGAAATACTTGAGGCGATTACTCATGCCAATTCTTCTCATGCCATTTCCTATGGCGACGACCAATTGACTTCGGCAACCAATCAACTTTTCGAAAATCTGTTTGGACCCGTAAAGGTAGTGTATACGTTTAATGGTACAGGTGCCAATGTGGTGGCTTTAAAATGTGCTACCCTGCCCTTTCAGTCGGTCGTCTGCACTCAGTTCGCGCACATTCATGTCGACGAATGTGGTGCACCGGTACAGGGCATTGGCTGTACACTGGTTCCTCTTGCTACTTCCGATGGAAAACTGACTCCGGAAATGATACAGCCGGTACTTTCGGCCAAAGGAAACGTACACCACAATCAACCAAAAGTCATTTCTATCAGCCAGAGTACTGAACTGGGAACTGTTTATACTCTCGAAGAACTACGGGCTCTTTGCGATTTTGCGCATGCTAACGATATGTACGTTCATCTCGATGGCGCCCGCATTTCCAATGCCGTTGCTTCGTTAGGGGTTTCACTAAAAGAGGCAACGGTGGATTGCGGAATAGATATTATGAGCTTTGGGGGCACCAAAAACGGGTTAATGGTGGGCGAAGCTGTGTTAATATTCAACGATGAATTAAAGAAGCACGCTGACTTTTACCACAAGCAATCGGCACAACTATTTTCGAAAACCAGATTTATCGCAGCACAGTTTAAGGCCCTGTTAAGCAACGAGCTTTGGAAACGTATGGCACTCCACGCCAATGCTATGGCCGCCCTGCTGGCCGCTGAAGTAAGCAAAATTGAGGGCGTAACTGTAACCCGATCCACCGATGCCAATGGAGTGTTTGCCATAATTCCCGACTATGCCATTGCACCGCTACAGGAAAAATACCGCTTTTATGTGTGGGACGAATCGACTCTGGAACTTCGCTGGATGTGCTCTTTTGACACCACCGAAGAGGAAGTTCACCATTTTGTAGCTACCCTGCAGCAGCTGATCAGGGGTTAAAGTATCCGATAGTAAAACGAGCACAAAGCCCGGAAATTCTATTCCCGGGCTAAATTTGTAACATACAATTGGCCCATTTCGAACCTGATAACCCGAATTGGGGTAGAAGCTCCGATAAAATCGCCTTCGGAGACAGCATCAAACAATTGACCGTTGATTCGTATTTTACCCGATGGTCGAAGGTCGGAATGAGCAACGCCCTCCTGTCCTACCAAATCCTTTAATTTCATTTCCACGCTTATATACCCTTCGCTATTTTCAAGGTTAGTGTTGAGGGCAATATTCCGGAAAATTCCTTTGCTACCAATTCGGGAACTGAGGTACAACACCAACGCGAATCCAAGACCAACACCCAGGATGACCGTCATCAGCGCTTTTCCCACACCTCCCGTTTCCACTCCCTCGAAATTGAAATCTACATTTTCGAGCATGCTCAACGTAAGACCTGCTATCACCAATACGATTCCCGAAATTCCGGCTACACCGAAACCGGGTATAACAAATATTTCGATGGCAATAAGCACCAACCCGATAACAAATACGATAATTTCCCAATTGGCAGCCAGGCCCTCGAGATATAAAGGTGCGAAATAAAGCAACGCTGCTGCCACCGAAACAGCCAGTGGGAAGCCAATTCCGGGTGTTTGTAATTCAAAATAAATTCCGCCAATTATTAGCATTATCAAAATACCCTGAAATACCGAACTCATCAAAAAACCGCGAATATTGTCCATCGCAGTGGGTTGAAACGTTATTAACTCGTAATCGGTAAGTTGCAGATGCTTCGTAATTACCTCATCCACATTGTTGGCCAGGCCTTCACAATAGCCGTATTTCTGAGCTTCGAGAGAAGTAAATGTGAGTGTTTTACCCGAATCAATAAGATTGGGAACCACCGTCCGCTCATCCACCATCGCTTCAGCAATGAGCGGATCGCGCTTCCAGCGATAGGTGGTATCGGTACCGTTGATCAAGGTATCTTTCCCCTGTGCTTCGGCCGTGGCACGCATGGTGGCACGCATGTACGACTGATACTTATCGGGCATTTCAGCTCCGGTCTGATTTACTACTGTGGCTGCTCCCATGCTTCCACCCGGACGCATGAAAATTTTATCGCACGCAATGGATATCAATGCTCCTGCCGATGCAGCATTATTATCGATAAACACATATACCGGCAGATCCGAATTAAGAATTTTTGTACGAATGGAATCAGCATAAACTACTTCTCCCCCATAGGTATTCATATGGATAAGCACGGCATCGGCGTTCTTCTCACGAGCCTCCTCAAATCCTTTCTGAACATACAACCAGGTGGTGCTGCCAATGTCGCGTTTAATATCAATCTTAAAAATCACATTGTCAGCCGAATAAACCAAACACATGCTAACATATAGCATGATAAGCGTTAAAAAAACTAACTTTTTCTCCATTTTTTGAAATATTTTTGCACAAATATAATCATTATTCAAAAATATATCCCTATATTTGTAGCGGATAAGATTAAAAAAATCTTTTTCCAAGCGCTCTTTATAGCACATTGTTCAGTATAGATAACTGACCGTCAATTACTTGCTTGTAATATCTGTATTTAATCACACTAAAATTTACAGAAAATGAAAAATGTACACATTGAAAATGAGCTGGTAGCGTTGCAAAGTAATATGAGAAATTTCGCCTTTTCACTTACGTTGAACAGAGAAGAAGCAGAAGACTTATTACAGGACACTACCCTGAAAGTTTTGGACAATCAGGAGAAATTTACTGACAATGTTAATTTCAAGGGATGGGTACTCACCATCATGAAGAATATCTTCATCAACAATTATCGGAAAATTGTCCGTAATCAAACGGTTGTTGACCGAACCGAAGATCTTCATCATTTGAATTTGCCGCAAAACTCCGGCTTCGACAGTCCGGAAGGTTCGTATGCCATTGGTGAAATCAACAATAGTATTCAATCGTTTGCCGACGAGTACCGCATTCCGTTCTCGATGCACGTTCAGGGCTTCAAATATGAAGAAATAGCCGAACACATGAGCTTACCCATCGGAACTGTAAAGAGCCGCATTTTCTTAGCCAGAAAGCGGTTACAGGAACAATTAAGAGACTACCGGTACTAAGGTAGATCAACAATACTAAAAACCGCGGAACATTCTGCGGTTTTTTTTTGTTTAAGAAATAGTCAGAAAAAACCAAATATGAACGAAGGTATTATAATGCTCGGAAGTAATGTCAATTCGGAAGAAAACATCCGGATGGCCAAAGAAAAAATCAACGACAAGTACGAAATTGTTGCTGAAAGCACCCTGCTTATCACCATGCCCCGCAACACGAACTACAAAAACTACTTTTTAAACCAGGCAATCATAATATTGTCCGACGAGTATTATGCCGATACCGTTAAATTTTTCAAGCAAATTGAAAAAGAACTCGGACGCACCGATAGCGGTAAAAAAGCAGGCCTTATCCCGATTGATATCGATTTTTTTTTCTGGAACAACAATGCCATGCGCAACGATTACGAACGCTGGGATTTTGTACGCACCTGTATCGATCAGGTAAAAGACAAACCTTTTTATAAAGTCTGACGAAGCTTACGCCTTCTGATTAATTCAGCAACCACAACACTCATAACCGGGCTCAGGTAATTGAATAACGCATACGGTGCATAAACCAGGGTTGAAACACCCAACACCGTACTTTGAGTCATACCACACGAATTCCAGGGTATCAGGGCCGAGGTCACTGTTACACTGTCCTCCATACTGCGGCTTAGTAACTTACTTTCCAACCCCCGTTTTTCGTACAAACCCTTATAAATATTTCCGGTAAGAATTAATCCCAGGTATTGATCTCCCATGGTAAGGTTGGCCAAAACCCCGGTTGTTACGGTTGATCCCACCAATCCGGTTACCGAATGAATACGATGAATCAAAAACTGCGTAAGGCTTTCGACCATTCGCGTGGCTGCCATAGCTGCACCATAGGTAGTAGCGCAAAGTATAATCCATACCGTATTCAGCATCCCCTGCATTCCGCGGGTAGCTATCAGCTCGTTTACTTCAATATTACCGCTTTCAGGTGAGGTACTTCCAAAAGTCGAATAAATTGCTCCCCTGATTAAAGCCAAATCGGCACTCCCCCCTTTACTCCCGATTTCCCGTACTAATTCAGGCTGAAACACAACAGCAGCTCCAAGCGCCAGCAACATCGACAAAAAAAGCGTTACCAGAGCCGGCCATCGTCTGATTATCATAACAGTAGTGAGCAGGGGCACCATCAACAACCAGGGAGAAAGCTCAAAACGATTGGTAAGAATTGCTTCGTATTGCGTGGCTGCTCCTGTTCCGGATGTTGGCACCATCCAACCTGCAAGGGCATATACTCCCAGCGTAATAGCAAAAGACGGAATGGTTGTATTGAGCATATAGCGAATATGGGTAAACAAAGGTGTACCCGAAACCGAGGAGGCAAGTACCGTCGTATCCGACAAAGGCGAAATTTTATCGCCAAAATAAGCCCCCGACACAATGGCACCGGCAATCCAGCCCTCGGCAAAACCCTGCGCCTTTCCAATCCCCAATAAGGCCAATCCGATGGTGGCTATCGTGGTCCACGAACTTCCGGTAAGCACCGATACCACTGCGCTTATAACACATGCTGCCAACAAAAAAACAGCAGGATGAATCAATTTCATTCCGTATACAATAAACAAGGGTACAACACCACTCAACATCCAGGTTGCCGACAAAGCCCCTATGATGAGCAATATTATCAGTGCACTTGAAATATTTTTGAAATTCCGGTGAAGCTGATTTTCAAATTCGCTCCAATGAAAACGAATCGTAACCCGCCCCAGTAACAAGGTAAATCCGGCAGCCAGGAGCAGCGACATCTGACTGGCACCACTAAGGGCATCGGCTCCAAACAGGATCAACGATAGCACTACCAGTATAATTAACATCACCACGGGTAAAATGGCTATCAGGGGCGAGGGCAAGGGGTGTTCCTTCATATACAAGAATGCTTCTTCTGCTTGGTTTCTACAACAAATTAATTGATGACTGCAAAGATAACTAATTCTTGCTGTAAGAAAATAAAATCATTATCTTTGTGCTTTTCATATTTAATACAACAACTATGAGTACACGCTATTTTCCGCCTTCCGAATTAATAATCAATGCGGATGGCAGTATATTTCACCTGCACGTGAAACCCGATCAACTGGCCGAAAGGGTAATTTTAGTAGGCGACCCCGGACGTGTGGCCAATGTGGCCAGCCATTTCGAAACTATCGAATGTGACCTCTCCAACCGGGAATTTAAAACCATTACAGGATCATACAAAGGCAAACGTATAACGGTAATTTCCACCGGCATAGGTACCGATAACATCGATATAGTAGTTAACGAACTCGATGCCCTGGCCAATATTGACTTATCGACCCGCATGGAAAAACCGGAATTCAAACAGCTGACCATAGTGCGTATTGGCACTTCGGGGGGGATGCAACCCGACCTTTCACTGGGTAGTTTCCTGGTTTCCGAAAAGTCGATAGGATTCGATGGCATGCTCAATTTTTACGAAGGACGCGATGGGGTAAGCGATCTCGAATTTGAAGAGGCGCTCAAAAAACAGTTGGGATGGAATCCGCAATTAGCTGCTCCCTATGTAGTCGATGCCGATGCTGAATTGGTTGAACAAATCGGAAAGGACGACATGATTCGTGGAGTAACTATTTCGGCGAATGGCTTTTATGGTCCGCAGGGGCGTGTATTACGTATCGGACTGGCCGACCCGCTTATTAACGATAAAATTGAAGCTTTCCGTTACAAACAGTATAAAATTACCAACTACGAAATGGAAGGTTCTGCAATAGCCGGTTTATCGAAAATGATGGGTCATAAAGCGATGACCGTTTGCTGTGTTATTGCCAATCGTCGTGTAGAAGCTGCTAATACCAACTATCAGCCTTACATTGACGAATTGATTCAAAAAGTACTGGACCGTATTTAAATTTGTGCCATGTCAACAACATCATCAACCATTTGTGCTATTGCAACGGCACCCGGAACAGGAGGAATCGCAGTACTTCGGTTATCCGGCCCGCAAGCAATTGAAATAGTGAGTCGGAACTATAAACCGGCGCGCACTTCAGTTGACTTTTTACAACAAGAGGCTTACACTATTTCGTATGGAAATATCTATTCGAACGCCAACGAGACGATTGATGATGTTTTAATAAGCATTTTTCGGGCACCTCATAGCTATACCGGCGAAGATGTGGTTGAAATTTCGTGCCACGGTTCGGTATATATCCAACAAAAACTGCTTGAATTGGTGTTGGAAAATGGCGGATCGATGGCTCATCCCGGCGAATTTACACAACGTGCATTTCTCAACGGCAAAATGGATCTTTCTCAGGCCGAAGCTGTGGCCGACCTGATTGCTTCTCAATCGGCATCGACCCATCGTATGGCCATGCATCAGATGCGGGGTGGTTTTTCGGATCAACTGAGTATATTGCGTACGCAATTGCTCGATTTCGTATCGTTGATCGAACTGGAACTGGACTTTTCGGAAGAGGATGTTGAGTTTGCCGACCGCTCGCAACTAAAAGAGCTGGTGGTGAAAATCGAACAACATATCACCCGGCTGGCCGATTCGTTCAGGGTGGGTAATGCGCTAAAAAACGGGATTCCGGTAGCTCTTGTGGGTGAAACAAATGTAGGCAAATCAACATTACTAAATGTTTTACTTAACGACGATAAAGCAATTGTTTCCGACATCCACGGAACTACCCGCGATGTAATAGAAGATACCATTTCACTAAGAGGGATCGATTTCCGTTTTATCGACACTGCCGGAATTCGTAAAACAACCGATACCATCGAAAGTATGGGTATCGAGCGAACCTTCAAAAAAATTGAACAGGCAGCCATTGTGCTTTGGATTGTGGATGCAACATCGCTAAGCGAACACATGGAATGGCTTACCGACAAAATTTACAAAAAGTCGGATGGCAAAAAGATCCTTCTTGTATTTAATAAAATTGACAAGATAACTAACGAAGAACAGGAAGTACTGGATCATTTATTTGCCGGTTACGAGGGAGAACGAATTTATATTTCAGCAAAAAACCGCGAAAACACACACTTGCTCGAAGATGCGCTGATTCGTGCTTCGCAACTTCCCGAAATACATCCCGGCGATTTAGTGGTTAGTAATCTTCGGCATTTCGAAGCCTTGCAAAAAGCATTGTGGGCTATTCAGCGGGTTTCGGAAGGACTGGAGAGCGGTCTCAGCAGCGATTTTCTGTCGCAGGATATCCGCGAATGCATGTTCCATTTAGGATCCATTACCGGTCAGATATCCAACGATGAAATACTGGGGAATATTTTCAGCAAGTTTTGTATTGGGAAGTGAAAACAAATAAATCTAAAATTCAAAAGGAACCCGTTAAGCTCAGAGAAAAGGATGAAGTTAGTGGAGTGGAAGGACGTACAGGAATTAAAATACACGCCGGAAATAATGGCGATGATACTGAGGGGTGTTTGCTGCCGGGAACATCAGGAACTTACAACTCAGAAACAGGAGAGTCTACAGTATCTGGAAGTCGAAATAAATTGAATGAACTTACAGATTTTCTAAATAAATATGGAGATAGTGGAATAACAATACAAATATCAGCTTAAAGGAGTTTATTATGAGAAATAAAATGTTAATCCTGATAATCCTTGTATTATCAGTTACCGCTAATGCAGCGTCCCAAACTTTTTCTGTAGATACAGCAAAATTAAATACCTCTTTTAGAGAGTTAGTCAGTAATCCGAACACTTTAGAGCGTCAAAAAGCTTTTTTTGAGGCTTATCCAAACACTTGGACTGAGTTTATAATGACATATCAGTATAGTTCGAAAAACAATTATGACTTAACTATGTATAATCTTGCTCAAAAGCAAATAGATGCCTTAGGTGGAAGAGTTACCTTGATAAAAGACAGCATATATTGCAAAAAACTAGTAAACATTGCTGTAGGAGGAGAAATTGAGGCAGATGCACCAAATTACTATAAGGCATTATTACACAAAATTATGTGGCTTAGAATGGATGGAATGTTAGAAGCTATCTCTAAACTTCGTAAAGGACACCAAATGCAGTTTTGGCAATTTTACTGGTCAAACCCTGTGAAAAGTAAGCAAATTGAAACAGAGTATAATCGGTTGTTAAAATTGAATGTAGATTCTTATCCTAAAGAAATGAAAGCGATGAAAATTGCTTTTGAGTATTTTTATGATGGAGTGAACATTGATGGAGGCTATATAAAAGAGTAGGTGTCCGATAACAGCATTTAGAGGAAATAGTTGTTTTCTATAAATGCCTATATAGCAGACTGTTAATTGACCTGAGATATCAATTTATTAATTTTAAAATCTCATATTTATGAGAAATAGAACTAACAGTAGAAAGGCTCACATCTGTTCTTTTTACACGGATAGAGCAAAAAAACAATTGAATAAGTATTGGTGTAGAATAGAAAAAACACTACGCTACGAAGATTGAATTCAACTTCACAACTAAAGAAAAACTCTATGCCCTTCCATCGGGTATCAAAACTTCGGAGGTTAAATTTATCAATATGGTGCTGATAGGCAATATCGGCATCTTGCTGAGCGTAATGATTTTCAATCACTTTTGATTAATAAGGCGTTCATTGTGAGCGCCTTATTTGTGCGAAGTAACCAAAGTGTTTATTTCAAATAAGAAAACTGTAATCCTGAAGCGTTGCCATGGCTGAATTTCATTCCATGAAAACAGCTTGCAAAGTTCAACATCAACAGGTTTCACAGCATCACTTTTAATCTTTTTTGCGATTGATTCTGCAGATGAACCTGAATGAGCACAACCTGCGATTGAATTTCCCGGGTAGAGATCTGTACAGAGGTCGATTGTACGGTTTTTTCCAACAGTTTACGCCCCGAAATATCGAAGATACGAACGGAAAGCACCGGCACCTCAGCTTCAATAAGAAGCTCATTGGACAGATGGTTTACGGTGTAGCGCACTTCTTCGTCCGAAATCACTACATCATCCACCGAAGTATTCAATATGTTTTGGTATTGCTGAAAGGTAATTTCTTCGACCAGACTATTAAGGTACATTTCCAAAAAGCTATAGCCACTTTCGTGAAATTCATTCGCTTTTTTACCCGGAAAATACTGATCAAGCCATCCATCAGGAATTCCATCGCTATCCGAATCCTGAGGAGCAACTCCCTGATTGTACACCGGATAGCCTCCCACATCTTCGGGTTTATCCACCAACCCCGGACGTTTGGTAATCGAACCCGAGAATGTAGCAGTTCCATTGCGGGTTTCGGTCACAATACGCGTATCGACAGCATCGCGCACCAATGATGCACCGGCATAAGCGAGTACTTTTTCGAATGCTATTTCGGCGGTGTGAGTAGGAGTCGACTCATAGGCAAATGGAGCCGATGCCTTACAGGTCGTAGTATTTACCCCCGAAGCATAAGTCACACCCGACCAGTTGTTTTGTGTATTGGTGGTACTTCCGAATACATAATTATCGGTAATATAATAGGTTCCGAAACGGGGCTGATAGGTGGAACCGCCATCAATATCAACCTGAGTAATTTTGTAACGAATCGTAGATTTCGTGGCCGGTCCGTATTTAAAGTAATTGCCGACGATATTGTATTTTCCGACAGCTTCTCCTCCGTAGGAACTATTATCGCCCCAATTGTAGATCACATTATTGCGAAAATCGAGTCGTTCCTCATCCTGAGGATTAGTATAGCTGAGCCCCGAACGTTTCCAACCATTGAAACGGGGATTACGGCTGTTGTGATGCGCAATCAGATTGTGGTGAAAAGAGGCGTTTTTACCTCCCCACAAACCACCATAACCATGCGCCCCTTTGCTGTGACCGGCATTATTGAGCGACTCAGCAATTACGCTCCACTGAAGGGTAAAATCGGCGTTACTGTAAAACGAAGCACATTCGTCGATACTCCAGCTCATCGAACAATGGTCGATGATGATGTTTTTTCGGTATCTGCCCCAAATGGCATCACTCTCGTTGTTAACATCCTTGTTTCCAAGGCGAAAACGCATGTAGCGTATGATTACATTGTCGGCGCTGATATTCAGCTCGTAATTTTTCAGGCAAATACCGTCACCCGGAGCGGTTTGTCCGGCAATAGTTACACTTCCATTATTGATACGGAGGGCACTTTTCAATTCAATAATCCCTGAAACTTTAAAAACAATTATTCGCGCTCCCGACTGACTGATGGCCCAACGGAGTGAACCGGTGGAAGTATTGTCATCGAGGGTGGTAACGTACAATACTTTTCCACCACGGCCTCCGGTAGTATACATTCCACCTCCCGCAGCACCGGGAAAGGCAGGAATTTGTTGAGCAACTACCATTATGGGCAACATAAGTAAGAGTACAACGGTCAATTTCAGGAATTTCATGTGTAATTAATTTGTTTTTAAAATGATCACATGGAAATCGCATATCAGAATTTCATCCAATCTGGCGATTGCCTGCAATCATGCTCATTTCGTACGCTAATACGTGTTTTTTTACCGACTACAAAGATACGAGCCTAAAAAACAGAATAAGAGGATAAATTGTCGGAATTCATGGAATAATTGACAAAAATGAGCATGATTGTGAATAATGCCTATAAAAAAGGAAGCGCCGCATAACTGCCGGCGCTTCCCTGGATTGAAATACTATTGTATTTTTTAATGCTTATTGTTTCAAGAAACGTGAACGAAAAACAATGCCCTGGTGGTTGGTAATTTTTACCAGATAATACCCATTATCCATGTCCGATAAATTGAGCTGCAACGTACGTTCGCCTGCCGAAGTATGACCTTGTGCAACCCGGGCACCATTCACAGCAATTATTTCATACGAATACGGATGAATACCATCATTGAAAGGCAGTTGAATGTTGAGCTGAGTTGTTGCCGGAACCGGAAATGCCTTCAAATCGCCCGCCCAGTCAAGCTCTTCAACCGACGACACAACCCGGCAGCCAACCACATTAATTTCGGCAGCCGAAGTCCAGGCACTACCATTCACCTCGCTAAGTGCTCGTAAGCGGAAATAACGACCCGTAGTGGGAGTAAACTGAATCGTTTTTGGAGCTGCAGAATTTTCCCAGCTTCCGGTGGCAACCGCTGTACCCCAATTGGTTTTATCGTCGGATACATACAATTCGTATTCCTTGATTCGTCCGTTCGATTGATCGGTACGGGGCACATAGGTGAGCTTACTTAACAAAAACTGTTCACCCATGTCGATCTGGATTTCGTGAGGAGGCTGTGGTTCACTGGCACCCCAGGCCGTGTGCCAAATAGTGGTTGGATTTCCATCGAATGCTTTAGCGGGCTCATTACCATACTGATAACTATCGGCATAAACCAATTTCCAGGCTTTTTGTGGTACTATACCCGGATTGGAACAATCGTCGATAGAAGGACAGGATTTTATTTCAAATAAATCTTCCATGGTTACACTCATGGTCGTATCGGGAGTGGTAACCGTCATTTTCACCGTGTATTTTCCCGGATTTTCGAACACCGCTTTTGGATTCCGGATATTCGGATTCGAGATATACCGTGGTGCCGGTGTAATTTCCCAATTCCAGCTTACTCCGTTGTGATTGATCATGGAGTGATCGTCGAGGTAAACAGTATCCTCGGTACAACCATAAACTGCTTTATCGACCCAGGGAGTCAATATTGGTGTAAATTGAGGTTCTGCCAACGGCGACTCCCACACACCACCATTACCAGCAACCCTTAATTTACTATCGCGAAAGAAGATAGCTCCGGCAATTGGACGCATACCGGAAGGATAACCATTGTCAAATTCGCGCCAGCTTGTTTCACCGTCTTTACGAATCATCACTGTTCCCGGATTTCCACTCACTGAGCTGATAATAGCATAAACCAGGTCTTTCCCCTCTTTGGTTGGCTGTATAGTAATCCATTTCACCGATCGCCCCAATGACGAATAGGAAGACCAGGTAGCGCCTCCATTAGTCGACTTAAACATCTCCGAATTGTAATTATCCCATGCTCCTACTTGTTTTGCAGCATAAATTACGTTGGCATTGTAGGGCGAAATAGCAAAAGCAACCTTACCATTCCAGTTATCAACCTGGCTCCGGCGTGACCAGGTTTTACCACCATCAATCGTACGATACAAACCATTGGTAGCCCCTTCCACATCGGCATATATAATCTTAGGGTTGGAACGACTAATATCAATATAACGAACACGACCGTTGAAAGTAAATAACTAATGTTTCGCACTTCAGCTAAATTCTTATAATTTAGACATTTAGCTGATT